>NZ_JAJFNK010000001.1 GCF_021739485.1 Alicyclobacillus tolerans | reverse complement strand
AACTCTCAAATATACATCCTTTGCTCACTTCGAGCACTTTGCGTCTCTCTTACAGTGTTCAGTTTTCAAGGAACCACTTGTTTTCACGCATCCGCGTTTCAATCGCCCGCTGTTCTCAGCGCACAAAGCTCAATGAGCTTTGCGGAACAATCTCTATCAACCGTTTGAACTTGGCGACTTGCCCGGTTCGAGGGTTTGAAAAGAACCTTGCTGTGATGGGGTTTTTGAAGCGTTATTGCGGTGCCGCTCTCGCGGCGACATCGACTAATATACTACGCCCGCTCTACCAATGCAACTGGTATTTTAAGGGTATCGCGGACTTCCGTTGCGAGAGTACCGCCAAAAGCTGAATGCTGCGCGGGTGTTCTCAGCGGCCGTTCCTATTAAGCCTCCATCGCCTCCATCGCCTCCATCCAAATTCATCAAGTCGCTCGATCAACGCATTGCCTTCCAATGAAGATGCGATACTACACTTTAATCCGTGGAGACGGGCCCATTGAACACCGGAACAACGCGCACGATACAACGCATTACTGGAGGCGAATCACATGCTGCGCACAAGAAGTGCCTGGTTTCGACCTGAACTGTTCTTACGCAAAAAATGGACTATGCGTGCTTTAGCTTCTGTCTTCATTCTGCCTTTTTTGGGTTTTGCGGAGTGGCTCTTAATCCTGCGCTTGCCGGTCGTTGCTGTGTTTACCGGAGTCGTCTTGCTGGCGCTTTACTTCTACATCATGACTCGAATTCAATAAGCTCAACCACATAGAAGCGTCACCAAATTACAATGAAGCGAACTAAGCGAAAAGTACCGAGACCAACAACTTCTGGCAAGCGTCGGAATGACCGTTGCGGCTGCCGTAGGATCCCGCAGCCGCACTGGCAGTTGTTGACCCACACCATTCACCGTCGTCTGCTTCAAGCGTTCGCGGGGATTTAACTCTCGCGGTCCGATTCAGATACTTCCTGCTCCAGCCCTCGGTAAAATGCCAACCCCATCCGGTCTGTGAAATGGTTAAATTCCATCATGTGTCCCGATTCCACCAATTCCTGAGTGGTACCCTTTTCCAGCAGCGCTGTGAAAGACTGTTCAATCGCTTGCGCGGCAGAAAATAAACCTGTAACCGGAAAGATAATCAACTGGTAACCGAGTTCAATCAAACGATCGCGATGGAATAGCGGAGTCTTCCCGAATTCCACCATGTTGGCCATGAGAGGGCTGGAAACCGAGGCACGAATCTCAGCCATCTCTTGTTCCGACTGCGGTGCCTCCACAAAGATAACGTCCGCCCCAGCTTGTTCGTACAGTTGCGCTCTGCGAATCGCTTCTTGGAGTCCAAGTGGAGCCCTCGCGTCGGTTCTTGCGATGATGAGAAAGTCTTCGCTTGTCCGCGCCTTAACGGCTGCTTGAATTTTTTCTACATGCTCCCGAACCGGCACGACTTCCTTACCCGACATGTGTCCGCAACGTTTCGGAAAAACTTGGTCTTCCAACTGAATCGCCGCTACACCCGCGCGTTCGTATTCTCGGACCGTCCGATACACGTTACTCGGATTCCCATAACCCGTATCTCCGTCCGCGATGACCGGCAACCCGGTGACGTCGGCGATCCGTCTGGCACTGGCTGCCATTTCCGTCAAAGTCGTCAAACCAATATCAGGATAACCCAGGGTTGCGGACACTCCGAACCCCGTCATGTAAAGCGCTTCAAACTCCAATTTCCGTGCAATTTGTGCGGAAATTCCATCGTAAACACCCGGTGCAAGAACACCGCCGGGGCGTCGAAGCAGTTCACGCAGTTGCCTGCCTAAATGGGCTTGCGAGTTCAAATCCACACTTCCCATCTGTTCGAGGTCTCGAGCTTAGTTGCTGTTGGAAGCTTTCCATGCCTTGGCCATGCGCGTTTATTCCAAAGCGCATCAAAGCACGTGCTCATACACCTATTCCATCTCTAAAACAGCCAATCCTGCCTGAGCACACATCATGTCTTGAGTATAGTGCCCACCAGAGACCCCAATCCCGCCGACGAGCACTCCGTCGATTTTAATTGGAAATCCTCCGCCGAAGGCCGTCAGCCTTGGTGTATGGACAATGCTGGTGAGTATTTTTAATGAATTCATACCATCCATCGGTACTGATTCCGAAAGAAACGGCGGTCCACGCTTTGTTTTGCGCGATATCCACACTTAAAAGAGCCGTGCCATCCATCCGTCGAAACGCTTTTAAAACGCCGCTCTCGTCGACGACCGCGATCACCATCGGAACTCCGATTTCTTCCGCTTTTGCAACTGCCGCATAGATCATTTTCTCGGCAACCCCTGCGCGAATGCTTTGCTTTTCGAATGCCTGATCCATACCATCATCCCCCAAAGTTCCATCTAAACAGCCTCACTGCCTAGCTACTGACCTTCCTTCTCGTTCCTTATCACCTTGCTTGTCTCTCTCTTCATCGTAATAGGAATATTCAGATTTATTAATCGCGAAACGTCAGAAACGGATTGGGGGGCGCCTTCCTGCTTCCAAGCTCACAGTAAATTCACTCTGAATCATCGGCCAAATAGCTGGATCTTCCATGCCCAAGCGCCACAACGCCACTCCACGCGTACCCAGTCGGTTTGCCAAAAGAAGTTTCGCGCGAATGCTGTCTGCATTTTCGAACCACACTTCGTGCTGGTTGCCTTGTTCGTCCTGGTAAGAGAACATGGGCGTTTGAGTCGGTTGATCAAAATTCACCTGCTGATTGTACTTGCGGGCGATGTTCAGAGCCATGTTGTACGTGACATAAGTGTTCTTTTTCGTCGTCAGATTAAAGTCAAATCCAAAGACCGACACTGCCGCCGTAATCTTTGCCGCCCGCATTTTAGTCAACGCGTAACGAAGCACTTTTTCCATCCACCCAATAGAGACCACAGGACCCGGTCCACTTCCCGGCCACCCATGTTCGTTGTACAACATAATGGATAATTCATCGACTACTTGACCCAGTAAGGCATAGTCAAAAGCCGCGGAAAATGGATTTGTCGGGCGGTCCGACGTTCGGGCTGGGGTGCTGACGACGTAGTATAGACCCCGGCTTTTCAATGCTTCCCCAAGCTCCCGGTAGAAGTCAGACAGCAAAAAGCGGTCTTCGTAGTAGATGTCTTCAAAGTCGATGTGAACACCGTCAAAATTGTACGTCTCAATGGTGCGGAAAATACTTTGGATAAACTCTGAGCGGGTCGTGGAGGTTTTGAGCATTTCCCGCAATACTTGTTTATTGACTTCCTGGTTTCCGCGCTCGTAGAGCAAATTGTGAACAATGGGTACCATTAAAATGTTGTGACGGTGGCCAAAGTTTACGACATTCCTTAAGTATTCGTCCGTGAACGAATAAAACTTTTCAACGTTCGTCGGCAACTCTCGGTCAATTCGGAAGTGAAAAAAACCAATCTCAGCAATTTCAGAAACGTGCTGTACAAAATCTTCATAAGAGCTGGGAAGCGTCGGTCCTTCCTGCTCGGTGTAAAAACCAAGCACCTCCTGGACAGGGCGTGAACCGTTGTAGACCGCCAGCGTGACAGAGCGGCGCGCTACCCATCCGCGCTTTCCGTTGTAAAGACGCACCCGAAGCCACTGCTGATCGCCTCCCAAGACCGGAAGACGGGCTCCTTTATCCATTTGGGCAATGACTGGGGATCCCGTCCCAGCACCTAAACGCACAGTGACCGAGTCCGCGTTGACCACTGCCTCGGTATATGCCGGAATTCTGAGGCGCTGACCCACGTTAAGGGACATGGAATCCAATTTATTATATTGAACAATGGCTTCCGGAGTCGTTTGAAATCGCCGTGCAATCCGAAATAAGCTCTCTCCGGGTTGGACAATCACATCCTGCGGTTGGCGAAACATCATTCAAGGTCCCCTCGCTACAGACAAAGTTGCCCATAACTTATGCGAATTGCCCAGAGAATGAAGATTGTCCAATGACTGAGATTGTCCAACCCAACCGGTTTCTCAACAAGAACCACGTATTACCATGACATGGATTCATCGTTTGCACCGGAGTGCTTTACTCCAACCAGGTTTTCGCTTAAGCCCTGTTTTCATCCAAACCCAGAGCTTCAACGAGTTGAACGTATCTTGCAAATTTGATTTCGTGCTCGTGGTGAGCTGACTGGTCGACCGGAACAATTTGCACGTTTTCTTCGTCAAACCGAGCTTCTAAAGATTCCCCTTGGAGAGCCTTGTTTGCAAGAATCACGGCCCCTGCCACGGAAGCATCCACGGCTTCCCCAAATTGAACTGGAATCCCGAAAATGTCCGCGGCCAGTTGACGCACCCAAGCCAATTCCAACAGCTTTCCGGAGACCACAAGCCGCTTTGGGACTCCTGTTTGCTCGAACAGGCGCGTCGCGATCCAGTATGCGTTGTACAAAATCCCCTCCACGGCAGCCCGCAGAAGGTGAGTCCCCGTATGCTCCAGCGTCAATCCAATAAAAGACGCGTGCGCACCGGCATTCCACAGCGGAGCTCGCTCTCCAGCGACGTAAGGCAGGCAGAACAGCCCGTTTGTCGTGACATCTCCAGCTGCTTCTAACATTTGCGAGAATTGTTCATCACTGTCTTTCCAGCCGCTGCCCACGACTTGATGAAACAGCCAATCCAAGACAATGCCTCCGTTGTTGCTCGGGCCTCCCACAATGTATTGGGAATCGTCGAGCACGTAACAAAAAGACCGTGTTTTTACATCTGTTACTGGAGTGTTGCTGCCTAGACGCACGGCACAGCTTGTCCCGACTGTAATGGCCACACTTTGGGTATCGATAGCGCCCGAAGCCAGATTGGCCAAGACGCCGTCGGACGCGCCAATATTAAAAGCAACCTGGGAACCAAGGCCAAGTTCACGCAGCCGGGTATCTTTAGGGCCTTTGCAGATGTACCGGGTAGAAACGACGCGCGAAAAGTGCGAGGATTCGAGGCCCAAAACGTTAAGGGCCGTTTCGTCCCACGTCTGCCGCGTCAATTGATACAACCCGGTCGCGCTTGCGATCGAAGCATCGACCACCCATTCGTCAAACCACTGGTGCCAGACCCACTCTTTTAATGACACAAATTTTTCTGCTTTATTGAATAGTTCACGTCGATTTTTTTGCATCCACAACAGTTTCGTCAACGGGGACATCGCGTGAACGGGAGTCCCTGTTTCCTGGTAGATCTGTTGACCTGCCGGGGAACGCCATAGCCTCTCGGCTTCCTCCTTAGCCCGGGTGTCCATCCAAGTCATCGCCCGAGCCAGAGGTTGTCCGTCGGCTCCCACGGGCAACAGGCTGTGCATCGCTGCACTTAGTCCTACGGCACGCACTTGAAACCCTGCATTTTGAACTTGGTTGACTGTCTGTGTCAAAGCATCCATCACGGCGTCGTATACAGCTTGAGGATCCTGTTCCGCTTGCCCATCGCTTTCATGGAACAAATCCAAGTGTTTCGAACCCCGTCCAATTTCCCTTCCGCGTTCGTTAAAGGCAACCGTTTTAACCGAGGTGGTCCCCATATCAATGCCAATGGTGCAACTCTGATTTGTCATGCTTCTCCCCCACCCACCAATGGCCTACACCGACGCGGTCCATAGAACCGCAACCGATGTTGCTGGTGTTTCAAAAAGTTGTTAAGACGCCATGCTGTTGGGCTGTCCTTTAGATGGCCATTCACGCGTTCATCGTATATGGTATCCCGGACAGCCGACAATGCCAATCTCTATTGTACAAGCTACTTCGCGGCTCCGACACTCTTCAGGAATTTCATAAAGTCGTGTTCAACATCCTTACCCGGTAATCCAGAGATCTTGACATGCCCTGGAATCCTCGAATCAATCATGGAAACGATGAGCAAATCCTCAAAGCGAAGATCGGGCTTCAATAAACAAGCGGCTATTTGATCCTTTGTCCGACGAGTCGATTGCACGGAAATATCGACGACGACATCGTACGCTCGACCACTCTGCTTACTTTTCACGCGAGTCGTTCCCGTCCACTGGAACTCACCATCTCGATCTTCGAAAGCAGCATGATTTTCCTTAAGCGCTTTTTCCACTACAGCTTTTTGTACCTCTAAACGAACCATGTCGTCCTCCTTGCAAAGACGTTCTAGAATCATGACATCTCTAACCAAACCTGGATTAGCCTGAACTATCCTAAGGCCGTACAAGCAAAAGCATTCAGCGCTGACCTCTAGAGAGGATGCCCGTTCCCAAGTTGACTTACCGGTTGACTTACCGGCCCAAACTCACGGGCGTTGGCCCTAACCGCATAGTGAATTTTCGATTGCCAAACTGACGGGGACTTACCTAGGGGGACGGGCGCGATTTTCCGTTTTATGACTGTAATTACTCTAACTGTCATAGTGGCATGTCGTGTCGGACGCAAATACTATCCTCGTTGTACATTATCCAAAATGGGGAGGTCGTTATATGCATCAAGCCATCCAACAAATTCAGCAAATCCGCAGCACGTTACAACAACTGGCTCAAGGGGAACGCCAAAACGCCCAAATGCTCGCCCAACAGTCTGGGAACCAGTTTATGGCTCAACACGAAACATGGGCATCCCAACAACTGCAGCAGTGCATCCAATTGTGCCATGAAGTGGAACAGTCCCTCGCTGCTTCCACTTATAGTGCCACTGCGATGGGGTCTTCCTTCCAGCCAACTGGCATCGGCGGACTTCAACAAGTGATGCAGGCAGATCGGCAAGCGAACCAGTGGCAATCAAACCAACAACACTATAACACGCAGGGCTCGTACGGTACCAGTGCAGGCTACGGTTACGCTTCTGGGGCGTTGAACCAAGTGCTGCAAGCGGATCGCCAGTCCAGCCAGTACGGACAACCGAGTCAACGCAACTACAATACGTCCGCGAATTACGCGGGAGGCACCTCCAGCGGCTACGGTTCTGGGGCGTTCAGCCAAGTGATGCAAGCCGATCACCAGTCCAGTCAGTTCGGGCAACCGAGTCAGCACAACTACAACACGTCCCGGGCGTACACCTCAAACGCAAGCAGTGGTTACGCATCTCAAGGGCTTGGCCAGGTTATGCAGGCTGACCACCAAGCCAGTCAGTACGGCCAGCCGTCCCAGCGTAACTACAACAACCCGTCGTCGATGAACATGAACACGGGGTTTAACTCAACGGCATTGAATCAGGTCATGCAGGCCGACCGTCAAGCCGCTTCGTACAACCGCAGTTCGTTCATGTAAGAAACAACAAACTCCAACAAACCGTTATCTTTCTCTAAGCAGCTTGACCGCAAATACGCAACAACACAAAAACCGGGATGGACACCTGTCTTCCCGGTTTTTGCGCACCAGCCGTTTGGTCAACTTCTCAAATTTATGCTGCTGGGGGGAGGCAATCGGCCGTTTCCCAAAAGTTTGAACACACTACACTATAAAGAATGACGGTTCCAAGGAAGGTAAGTGACAATGAATAAAGGCCAAGCAATGAAAGCATGGAAGCGAGCTGAATCTTCAGCGCGACACGGTGTCGTGGTTTTTCTAATTATCTATTCTCTGATAGGTATAGACATCATGTCGTACAAAACAGAGGAAGAACGCCGTAAAGTCACAGCTACGTGGCTAGGATGGGGGATTCCATTTCTTTTGCTTGCTTTTTTCATCATCACGCCGGAACAGGAAGCCATTCAAATGTACAGAGAGCTGCGCGATTAGCAGGGCTCCGGCTCCGTTCAGCCGCTGCAACCTTCGGAGTACAATTCATGAAAAATGACCACTCGTCCATCGTGGTCATTCTTAAATCTTGTTCTGCTTAAGTTTTTTTATGGCGTCTCAGGAGGGATTCGAACCCCCGACCCACAGCTTAGAAGGCTGTTGCTCTATCCTGCTGAGCTACTGAGACATGGAGCGGGTGAAGGGAATCGAACCCTCGCGACCAGCTTGGAAGGCTGGAGTTCTACCATTGAACTACACCCGCGTTTTTGTCGACACTCAGGCAGTTTAACAAAATCGCCATCCAAAATCAAGCCGACTCTCGCCGGCCAAACGGCTTTAGAACGGCGTTTATCACGCTTTGACCCTGACAAAGACCCTGATTTGCAACATTGGGTCCACATGCTCGCGGTCACCTTGACTGGGCAGCCCCCACGACGACGACGCGATCGTCAATGTGCGCCCCCGAAGGGGCAACGAGAGATACATCCACAGTGTAACCGCCGTTGGGCAGCTTGGAAATACTCAACAGAGCAAACGTACGTTCGCGTCTCCCGCGGGGCTCCGCAAGGCTCCCAGGATTCAGGAAGAGCTTCCCCGACTCCGCAGTGACCGCCGCGATATGGGTGTGTCCGTAAATCACAATGTCTGCCTGGTGAGCTGCAGCTTTTTCCGAAAGGCCTGCGAGATTGTCTTTAACGCGAAGCAAGTGACCGTGCGTCAACAAGATACGCGGTCCGTATCGATCGATGATGCGCTCGACCGGATATCGTTCAGAGGCTTTATCCCAGTTTCCGGCCACTCCCAATACCGGCCAATCTACGCGTTCGGACAGCCAAGATGCATCGGATGTCTCATCTCCGGCATGCAAAATGGCGTCTATAGGCTGTACGGTTTTGACCGAAGCCAACAACTCATGCCGGCGTCGGTGAGTGTCACTGACGATGCACAGGCGCATCGACCTCACCCCTCCACCGCTGCAATAAATGGCGAACTGCCAGGGCCCGGTGTGAGACCCGGTTTTTTTCCGAAGGCTCTAGTTCAGCCACGCTTTTGCCGAGTTCCGGAAGGTAGAACAACGGGTCGTAGCCAAACCCCTGGTCTCCCCGCAGATGGGTTAAAATCAAGCCGGGTACGCTTCCTTCGACAACCAAGTCCGCGTTCCATTGCGGATGATGTACAGCCAGTGCGCAGACGAATTGTGCGGTTCGCTTGGCATCCGGAACACCCTCAAGCTCCCTTAAAAGTTTCGCATTGTTAGCGCTGTCGTTGCCGTGATCGCCCGCATACCGCGCCGAAAAGACCCCAGGCGCGCCGCCCAGGTAATCGACGCACAGACCTGAATCGTCCGCCAGTACAAACCCGTCTACAAATGCACTGTAAAACCTGGCCTTTTGAACCGCGTTTTCGGCAAAGGTAGCACCGGTCTCCGGACTTTCCGGGCAATCGTCAGGCAACGGAAGCACGGCCAAATCCAACTCGGCCAGCATGTCGCGAAACTCGTCCACCTTATGGCGATTTTTTGAAGCAATAAAAAGAGTACTCATGTGCCCCTTTCCTTTCCTATCATCCACCTCGCCCGTCGTGTGAAGCGGCCGGACAAGAACCCATTACAGCGCCGCGTCAATTGGAGAAGACGCCGGGATCGGCACGGTCAACACTTCGGCTCGATCGTCCGATAAATTCAACCAGTGCTGCAACGCAGCGCGCATCTTGGTCCCATCGCCGCTGGTATAGTATCGATTCTGCACATGACCGGTTTGCTCTCGCAATTCGTTCCGCGCCGTCAACACCGCCCGGACTTCTACGGCGGTTTCGTAAGCGGAAGAGATAAGGCGAACGTCGTTGCCAACCACTTGTTGAATCGTTTCCTGGAGTAACGGATAATGCGTGCAACCCAGAATCAGAGTATCCACACGCTCTTCCATTAAAGGCAACAGCGACTGGAGAACTGTTTTTTCCACATCCGGCCCAGACCATTGTCCGCTTTCCACGAGAGGGACGAAAGCCGGGCACGCCAGGCTATGTACATTTGCGTTTGGATCCAGACTCTTGACGGCTCGTTCGTATGCCCCCGTGTGGATGGTCACTGCCGTACCGATGACGCCGATTCGCTTGTGATTTGTCGTTTTGGCGGCGGCCCGCGATCCCGGTTGGATCACGCCGATCACCGGAACCTTGTAGCGTTTTTCCAAAATCGGCAACGCCACCGCCGTCGCTGTGTTGCACGCCACGACCAATAACTTGACACCTTGTGCGTAGAGAAAATCCAACACTTCTATCGAAAACTCCGCTACCTCCGCCGGATCTCTGTCTCCATACGGACAGCGGGCCGTGTCGCCAAAGTAAAAAATTTGCTCATTGGGCAATTCCGCAGCAATGGCAGCAGCCACCGTCAAGCCGCCAATACCCGAATCAAAAACCCCAATTGGCCGGTGATTTGACACTGTTCTTCAACTCTCCCTGTAAGCAGGCAATGAAGGCGCCGTGCCAACTCGGCACAACGCCTCATCAATCTGACATCTTGTCGTGAAGTACGTCGAGGACCCGTAAAATTTCCTTGCGTTGTTCGCTGTTCAAGGACTGTAATATCCCGCCGAGATAGGCACGCCGAGCGTCCAACACTTGCTCGATGAGGTTAGAGCCGAGTTCCTGAAGCTTCACCCGGACGACGCGGCGATCCTCTTGATCGCGTTGCCGCACCACAAATCCAGCCCGCTCCAGGCGATCCACCAAGTCGGTCGTAGTACTGTAGGCCGTAAACAACCGGTTCGACAGGTCGCCAATCGTTAAGTCTCCGTCCCTGTTGAGAATGACTAAAGCATCAAACTGGGGTGGCGTCAGACCGTAATTCTCAATCAATGCACGCCCTTTACGTCGCACAACGGCCGCGATTTGGCGCAAACGTTGTTCGATATCCACAACATGTTCAGGGAAGTTGGTCTCCACGATTGGCACTCCTCATCGGACACTGATTCCTACAGTTTAACACCGCGCGGATTCAGCCGTCAACGCGAGGTACCCACCTCTCTCACGACGACGCGAGGGTGCCCTGTGCAGTACGTAAAGAAGCGTAAGAGCAAAACACCCCTACGCCGACAGAGTAGGGGTGACACCCTTAGATGGTCAGTTCTCCCAGTCGCACCAATTCGACGACAGCTTGTGAACGGCCTTTAACATTCAGCTTCTTCATGACATTAGTCATGTGGTCACTACTGGGGCCAAAACGCTAATTGGCGGAACTCCACGACAAAATCACGCGGATCGTTTGGCCCGAATCAAACGTTATGCCTGAAAGCGCCTGCTGGATCGCGAGCCGCACCGTCACTTCATCGTAATCTGCACTGTGTCGAAACAGATTCAAACGCTCTTGCAGTCCATTGGGTTCACCGAGAGTCAAGGACTGTTGCCTCGAGCGGCGCAGTCGCACAATTTCCTGCTGCATTTGTTTCGCTTTTGTTGCAAGTTCGCGTTGACTTTGAATGACAAGACTGCGGGAAAACAAACCTTCGCGATACGCTCGCAAGTTTTCCAGTTGTTCATGACGGTTTTTTTGCAGCTGTGCTCTTAAAGCTTCTACTTGCGAAACGAGATTCCGATCGCGTTGCTTTACCCACTGTGCTGCACCGGCCGCAAGCTCCTGCGAAACTTTCCCGCTTGCCGCATCGAAGGATGCGTCGAAAGCATCCGCCAAATAGCTCAGAACGGCATTCAAGACGTAGTCGTAGCGCACAGCTTGGCGATTCGCGCAGGCCCCGCGCCCAAAGCGGCGATGGTTTGAACACACAATGTACTTGTACTGCTTTCGCCCCTCCTTCGCAGGCCGGGACGAACCGGTGACGACCATGGGTCCGTGACAGCGGCCGCAGTACAGCAGCCCAGCAAGCAAGTTGGACGTGGTTCGGATTTGGCGTTTTCCAGCCTTTTGTTTCAGCAGTTTTTGAACCTCCGTATACAAATCCATGGAAACAATCGGCTCGTGCGCATTGTCGACCACGACCCACTCCCCTTCGTCGCGTACGACGGCTTTTTTTAAAGGCCGGTCGTTTTTCCGAGACGCTTCGATGTCTTGTGCGACTGTCCATTTATTCGCGACAATCCTCCCTATATAGACGGGATTGTGCAGGATGGCGTTGACCGTCGAGGGCTGCCATTGGGCCATGCCGCTTTTGCGGCTGGCGCTGGGCGTTGGAATGCCCTGTTTGTTGAGCTGGCCGGCGATGGTCCGGCAACTGTCGCCCTGCCGATACATGCTGAAGATCCGGCGAACGACCTGCGCCGCTGCGGCATCTGGGACCAACGTTTTGTCCGGCGTCTTTACGTAACCGTACGGACAGGTGTTGCCGATATGCCGGCCGCGTTTCGCCGCCTGACGCAGCCCCCGTCGGATGGCGAGCGACATCTCCTTGGACTTGTGCGCAGCGAGCATCGCGTGCACTGTAAACACCATATCGTTGTTGCGGCCCTCAACTTGCGAATCGTAGCCCTCTTCAATCGAAATCAGCCGGATTCCGTAGATGCGTTCTAACCTCTTTTTCAAATTGAACGCATCTGTCATGTCCCTGCTAAAGCGGCTGATGGCCGTAAACAACACTGCGTCAAACTTTCCCGCCCGAGCGTCCTCGAGCAAGCGCTTGACCTCGCTGCGGTTTTCCATCTCGGTTCCGGAAAATCCGGCGTCGTTGTACACGGTTTCTTCGGAAGTGTCGAGTCTAAGGCTTTCAGCGTATTCCCGGCAAGTCGCAATCTGGTGATTCGGACTGTCTCGTTGCGATGCGTAGTCTGTGCTAACGCGAACGTAGATCGCAGCTTTTCCCATCGGCTCACCTCTTTAAGGTTAGTCCGCGTCCGGTGATGTGCCTGCAGGTCTACAGACATTTCGCTCTTGCAGCCAGTTGCCAGATGCTTTCCATGGTCTGACGAACGGTCGAGTCCGACGTGCTGCTGAGGCAGAAAACGACCACGTGACCACTGGCGAGTGTGCGTTGTGCCCCTCGTAGTTCCGTCCGAGGCACCGTCTGTTGTTCTGGGTCTGTCGAATTTCCTTCCAACGTCTTTTTGTCGAATGGGCTTTTGTCTGAAGAATTTTGAGCGGAAGAGTCTTTAGCGGCTGCCTTTTCCTCCAACCATGCTTCCTCCTCTCTGCGACGCCTTCCCCTCATTTCTATGCCCTCGCAGCCTGGCCACTTGCGTCACTTCACACGCCATACCTCGCTCATATTCAGTCCGTTGTTCCGGTACTTCTCCGACAGGTTTTGAGACTTGCCTGCACGGTCAGCCTGCGCGTACCAGAGTTCAAGCGTCAACAAGGTCCACAACAAGCGGGCTGTCCGCCGCTGATGTGCCTGGGGCACCGCAAACATCTCCTCCACTGCCTGTCGCTCGTACAATCCCCGAGTATACGCATTCGGATCCAATAGAACCGACATCGCAAAATCCCGCCAGTCCGCGTAAATCCACGCAGAAATGGGAACGGGGAATCCTGCTTTGCGCCGGTTTAACGCAGCATGAGGCAAGATCCCCGCCATAGCTTGGCGAACCATCCATTTGCCGACACCGCCGCGCAGTTTGTCGCGATCGCGCAATTTAAAAGCTTCCTCTACCAACGCCGAATCGAGAAAGGGAACGCGGAGTTCGATGGAATGTGCCATGGCAATCTTGTCCGATTTTGCGAGGGTATTATCCGGCAGCCAGGCCATCACGTCAAAGTACGTCATTTGACTCAGCATGCTTCGTTCCTCTACGGCGGACAGGAGCCTGCGGGCGTACTCGTGCGGGTTTAACTGGGTGGCAATGGACGCATAAGGCGACCGGAACAACGCCGCGCGCTCGCTTTCGGAAAACACGCCGCCAATCCCTTGATACCAAACCCATAAGGGTTGAATGGAACGGCGCAGGGCCCCTTGCCCTGGAAGCCCAAATCTCTGGAACACCTTGAGCCCTAGAACACGCAGTGAAAACGGAAGTCTTCGCAGACCTTGGTTCCAATAGACTTGACGATACACGGAGTACCCGTTGAACAGTTCGTCCAATCCTTCGCCGCTGAACACCACTTTGCAGCCGCTGTCATGGGCCAGTCGGGTAGCGAACCACAGCGGGATGGACGTGGGGTCAGCAATCGGCTCGTCCAAATTCCGCACGATCTGCGGAAGCGCTTCAAGAACCTGTTTCGCCGTGTAGGACTCCGCCAGGTGAACGGTATCGAATCGCTTTGCGACGTGGGCCGCTTCGTGGATCTCAGTGTACTCGTGAACCCTAGCGTGCCCGCGTGGAGGTTCGAAGGCTACGGTATAGGTGTGAACGCGCTGGTCTGAGGCTTCTTTCTGTAAGGCGACAAGGATGCTGGAATCCAATCCTCCGCTCAACAGCACCCCGGACTTCACCTCTGAAGCAAGCTGACTCGTGACGGCATCGCGCAACAGAGTCTGAATCCACTTGGCTGCACGCGTTTCCTCGGAATCCTCACGTTGAGGAGGTCTGCTTAGATGGAGGTGTGAATTCCTGTCGATCGCGGTGTCCCCCACCACAACGCTGCCATTCGTGACGTTCGGCGCCGTGCGTTGGGTGGACACAACAGGTCTGATTCGCGGCACATCCAACCGTTGAACCGGAGACCAGTACCGCCGCAAACTCATGTTTTCTCCTTGCACCCGCACGTAGTGTGCGGGGGGAACTTTGAACACCCCTTCTACAACGGTGCCCGCAGCCGGAACGAATCGAAAGGTATGGTACATCGCCAGTCCTTGCGGGTCCAATTTTAAGTCCACATCAGGGTGGGCCAACAATGCCTGTATTTCCGAAGCGAACACGTATGAACTTTTTGTTTTCGCATAGTACAAGGGTTTGACACCTAAACGGTCGCGTGTGCAAAACAAAAGCTGTCTCTCAGAGTCCCACAGTGCAAAAGCGTAGATACCGTCCAAATAGTCGACGCACTGTTCTCGATGCTCCTCATAAAGATGGACGATGACCTCGACGTCAGACCGGGTTTTAAACTGGTGCCCCGAACCTGCAAGTTCACTTTTTAAGGATTTATAGTTATAAATCTCACCATTGCAAACGACGGCGATTGTACGGTTCTCGTTCCAAATGGGCTGTTGCCCGGATTCTCCTCCGACAATGGCGAGCCTAGTCATCCCGAGTGCGACACTGTAATCCACCCACGTCCCTGTGCCGTCAGGACCCCGATGCTTCATTGCCGTCAACATGGTCTCGAGTACACCAGGGTCAATCCCTTTCTTGTAGGCTGTGGGTACGATTGCCGCAATTCCACACATAGTTGTCCGCCTTTCTATGCAAGCCATTCCTTTGTTATGTTTGCCAAATTCCCGGCTCTCAAGACAAGGCGCGCAGCATTTGCGAGAATTATTCAAACCGAACTTGAGATTTGCACTGAACTCCACTTGTATGGGATTCCGTGGGCATTCATGAAGGGTCATGGAATTGCAAAGAAGTCAGCGTGGAGAAAGAAAAGACGATGGCCGTTCAACAGCGCACACCCTCGGGGTTCTTGCTGCAAACGGAAAATACAGTGGAAAAACGAGAGGCGGGCTCATCACCAATGAACACATGACATTAGAAATGTGATTGCGAACTGTCTTTTCACTGACGAAGAGTTGTGCGGCGATTTCTTTCGTTGTTTTGTCCTGCACAAGCAACTCGAAGACTTCCCGTTCCCGGTTCGTCAGCAGAGACTTTACACGTCCGTCATTTTCTGAAGCCATCCCCATTTATCCCTCCTTGCCAATCGGTGTACAAGAATGGGATACAGTCAGGGTATACTATGAATTCGCTTCATTTCATGTGCTGATTCCATGAAACATGGGCGTGCAGTTTCAGATCTCGCAAAATGCCTTTGCGCAAAATGTCGCCGCAAACGGAGCCCGCGCAGTTTCCGACCAGCCGTCAAGCCACCAGGTGCTTATTTCATGCATGGCCTCCCAATCTGCGCGGACCCCTGTGGAGTGCGCTGCGGTCCGTGGCAGCCTAAACTCTCAGCAGCCGCGTCAAAGCCGTTTCCGACAGCACGTTTCCGACGTAGAAAGAACCAAATTCGCCATAGCGCGCGCTTACTTCGTCAAACCGCATCTCATACACCAGTTTTTTAAACTGCAATGCGTCGTCGGCGTAAAGCGTGACTCCCCATTCCCAGTCGTCCAACCCTACCGAACCGGTGATAATTTGCGTGACTTTCCCGGCGTACGAGCGTCCAATCAAACCATGGCTCTTCATCATCCCACGGCGTTCTTCCATGGTCAGCATGTACCAATTGTCGTTGCCCTGACGGCGCTTGTCCATCGGATAAAAGCAGACGTAGTTTCCTTTCGGCAAACTGGGCTTCAGCCGGGCCTGAACGCGCGGGTCCGCCATGGGGTCCTGACCTGGCGCACCGGAATACGTGCTGAGTTCGACGACCGATATGTACGAGTACGGGTTGCTGGTAAACTCAGCAAACCGGGTTTTGTTGAACTCGGACTTTAACTCAATCAGTTCATCCAATGTCGGGCGCATGTGAATGTACAGCAGGTCTGCCTTGTGACCCGCTACCGTATACTGCCCATAGCTTCCTTGGCGATCGCGATCGACCCCGCTGTAATAGCGCGCCAACTCCAGTAATTCGGCTACAGCCTTTGTTCGGACCTGCTCGCTTGCACTTCGCCAAGCGGGCCAGTTGATTGTCCGAAAATCGTGCCATGTATACCACCCGTCCAGAGTCTGTACGGCTTCGCTCATCATGGACCACCCCTTCTTGTAACAATAGTATTCCGTTTCCGATCCTAACACAAAGCCGTTCGCCTTCCAATTTTGGGCGCGCCATCAAGCCCTTTTTCCCGCAGGGATTGCGGATAGCCCAGGTTCGCGATGCCGTGCCGCCTCGCCCGTACGGGACGGCACCCGGCACTCGCCACCCGGCACTCGCCACGCTACAGGCCGCAGACTCAGGCTGTAACCTATCGTGTCTAGAGCCGGAAAACAGGCGCCCGCACGGACGCCTTTTGCTCGCCCAGTATGAACCTGCACGTTCCAGCAATCTTTGCGGGTTTTCCGCGTTAGCTTTCGACCTCCCGAATGGCAGCCGTTTGACGAATCTGACTCGTCAACTCCCGAATTTCCTGGCGAAGGGTCCGAACTTCTCCCTCCAGTTTTCGCACTTGTTCCGCAAGCTTCGACGCTTCACCCTGCACTTGAGCCTTATTGCGCCCATTGCGCCAACTCTGAAACCTTTGCAGCATCACCAACAGAGACGGGTCGTTCACCACGGTATCGATGAAAGCGTCCTCAATGGTTTCCTTATATCCCGGCATTCCGTGGTCTTTCCCGTACAGCAAGTGTTTTTCGAGGATTTTTTTAATCTCCGGGTTGTTGGGACCTCCACTTTGCCGATAGAATGCATCGATGCGCTGCTGCATCGTCAGCCGTTCTTGTTCATCGCGCTCTGCAGATGTAGTCATGTTCCACACCACCTAATCTCAATTTGGCCTCTCCACCTCTGCTAGACAAGCGCTTTTCATGGGTTCTCCTCGCGCTATTTTTGCTGCAACTCCGCCGGAAAGTCTGAGACTTGCTGGAGAAGAACCATCCAGCGAGTGAAACCCTTGTATGTTTCTGAATTATATGACTTCCGCAGCCGCACAGAAACCCTACGAATGTAGGGAATTTCTCTGAGATCCCCCAACAAACCTGGTCACGACACAAAAAATGCGCCCCTCACCGCGAAAGCGGTAAAAGCGGCGCAGTGTCCAAGTATCCATAAAAGTGTATCAAGAGTGCAATGAGTCCATCAGGGCGGTGTAAGACCAACTTATGCGTTCTTTAAAGTCACCGAATCCAACACGTCTCCGACCGCGTTGCACTTATCCGTAACGCCTTCGAGGATTTCGTAGATCTCCTTGAGTTTAATCACAGACAATGCGTCGTAAGAACCGGGTTTGAATAAAATTCGCAAAGAGTTTCGCAACAACAAGTCCCCAGTCTTCTCCAGCTGACTCAAGCGCAACGTGTGTTCCCTTATCGATGAGTAATCGTGGGCACGTAGTTTTTGCATGGCTTGCGCAATTTCTTTCACGCTCTCTACGATGTTGGCGGCAAACTCACGCATGACGGGCGTCGCGTCACTGACGCCATAAACGTCAAAACGCACGGTACATGCTTCTAACCCGTCCACAATGTCGTCCATGTGCACAGCCAGCGCCAGAAAATCTTCGCGTTCGAGCGGCATCACGTAACTTGATTTGAGAAGACTCGTTAACGCATTGGTCAATTCGTCTCCGTGAGCTTCTAATGCTTTCATATCGACAGCCAATTGCACCGGGTCTGCCAGGTTATCGAGACTTTGCTCAAACAACGACGCAGCCTGCTCCAGGTTCTGAGAAATATCCAGCAAGAAACTGAATAGTTGTTGGCTCCGCTCGGACAAATTGAAATCCCCTCTCAAAAACAACTTTTCAACCCGAAAGCTAGTGTATCATTTGCTTGTCCAATCGGAAAGAAGAGATTTAGAAACCTTGAAAAAAAACCTATTGTAACGAATGGTTGGCCAAGGCCGATTGAACCTGCTGTGCCAATAGCTGGCTTTCCTGGGGCGTCAATTCGGACTGCATCTGGGCGAAAGCCTGTTTTAACAGATGGATATCTTCGGTCGTAAAAGATTGCGAACCTGCGAACTGCGCGTTTAACCACTGCTGGTCCGACTTGGAAACGTACTTGGTTAAGACAGTCTGGAGCACAGCTTGAGTTTTTTGGTCGCTCGAATTGGCAAAAGCTTGGCTGAGTTTCTGCCAATCCGTTGGGGTCAGGGACAAGAACAATTGTTGTCCGATCGCGGCCAAGCGCTGAACGTCCTGGGGCGTCCACGAGGAAGGCGAGCCGGACGAAACGAGACTCGGTTTCAAAGTCGATTGTCCACCCGCCAAAGGAGACTTTGTTCCCATGAAGGGAGGCTGCATTCCGTTCGAAGGAGAGGGTCCAGCAGACGGCAATCCGGCTGGCATGCCGGCAGGACTCTGTTTCATCCACGAGGACACGGCGTTCCACCCTCTGCCCAGCCACCGGTCCAAAGCGTCCGGGGTATGTGCATTCAAGTCGTGGATGGCAGATGCAGTGGCCACGATGGTCAGGGCCGAAACCGCAAGAATCAAGCTAAAATCAAGGACACGTCTCACAATCGCACACCTCTTTCAGCTTACAGTATCGACGGAGCGCATTGGACTTAAACGGAAATGCGTTGTCGATTCCGGGGTCCATTCAGCTTGCCAATTCCTTCGTCGCCGATTGCATGAAAAGGCGGTGCGCAAAAAGCGACCCTGCGCTGTACAACCGCAGGGTCGCTTCATAAATTATCCAAAACACACACCTGGTCATCCGCATGCGCTCTGACCACGGGCCTTAAACCGATCGAGAAAAAGCAAATTATTTCTTTAACCAGGCGCCAATGGCGTGATAAGTCACTTGTCGGTTCATAGCTGCAATGGAAGTTGTCAAAGGAATCCCCTTTGGACATACCTCCACACAGTTTTGTGCGTTGCCGCATTCGTGAATGCCGCCTTCGCCTGCCAACGCTTCGAGACGGTCTTGTTTGTGCATCGCACCTGTGGGGTGCGCATTGAACAAACGGGCCTGGGAAATCGCAAAAGCACCGATGAAACTCGTGCGTTCGTTGACGTTGGGGCACGCTTCCAAGCAGGCGCCGCAGGTAAAGCAGCGCGACAACTCGTACGCCCACTGCCGGTCTACTTCGGGCATCCGCGGTCCAGGACCCAGGTCATACGTTCCGTCAATCGGGATCCAGGCCTTGACTTTTTTCAAAGCATCGAACATACGGCTGCGGTCCACCACAAGGTCGCGAACGACTGGGAATGTACGGGCAGGCTTGAGGCGGATCGGTTGTTCCAATTTGTCCACCAAGGCCGTGCACGCTTGACGGGGCTTACCGTTAATGACCATCATGCATGCGCCGCAGATCTCTTCCAAACAATTCATTTCCCAGGTCACCGGTGCCACCGATTTCCCGCTTCTATCGACAGGATTGCGCTGAATCTCCATTAAGCACGCAATGACATTCATTCCGGGAGTGTAAGGAACCTCAAACTCCTGGGTATACGAACCCGAATTGGGTCCGTCTTGCCGTTCAATAATGAGATGCACCGTTTTTTGTGCAGTGGCTGTCGCTTGACTCGCACCGGCTTCACTCATTCCTTGGTCGCCTCCTTGCTCACCGCGTAGTTGCGCAGGCGAGGCTTAATTAACGAAACGTCCACATCCTCATAGGAGATTTGTGGACCGTCAGGGCTCCACTGGGCAATCGTCGTCTTCAGGAAGTTTTCGTCATCGCGATCCGGAAAATCCGGTTTGTAGTGAGCGCCTCGGCTTTCGTTTCGGAGCAAAGCTCCCGTCGTAATGACTTGAGCGAGTTCCAACATGTTCCACAGTTGCCGGGTGAACGAGGCCGCTTGGTTCTCCCAACGGGACTTGTCGGTCATGCCAATGCGCTTGTAGCGTTCCTTCAACTCTTGAATCTTGTCCAAGGTCTGTTGCAAGCGATCGTTGTAACGCACGACCGTCACGTTATCCGTCATCGACTTGCCAAGTTCCCGATGGATTTGATACGGGTTTTCGTTACCATCCATATTCAAAATCGCGTCGAACTTGTCCTCGTGCTTTTTCTGGAACGACTCAAACAAGGTGTCCGATACCGAGTCCACGGATTTTTTCAAGCCCTTCGCGTAGTTCACGGCGTTCGGACCGGTCACCATGCCGCCGTAAATGCACGACAACAGTGAATTCGCCCCTAGCCGATTGGCTCCATGGTATTGGTACTCCGCTTCGCCAGCTGCAAACAGGCCTGGAACATTGGTCATTTGGTTGATGTCGACCCACAGTCCCCCCATGCTGTAATGCATGCCTGGGAAGATGCGCATGGGAACCTTGCGCGGGTCGTCTCCGACAAACTTCTCGTAGATGTCGAGAATGTTGCCGAGCTTGACATTTAAAATGTCAGCTGGGATGTGGGACAAGTCCAGGTAAACCTGGTTTTCGCCGTCGACACCCAGTCCCATTTCCACACAGACCTTGAAAATAGCTCGCGTTGCCACGTCGCGCGGGACGAGGTTGCCGTACTCCGGGTACCACTCTTCAAGGAAGTACCAGGGTTTTCCGTCTTTGTACGTCCAGACGCGGCCGCCTTCGCCACGAGCCGATTCAGACATCAACCGGAGCTTGTCGTTTCCGGGAATGGCCGTGGGATGAACCTGAATCATTTCGCCGTTGGCGTATTTTACGCCTTGTTGATACAACGCAGAGGAAGCGGAACCCGTGTTAATCATCGAGTTCGTGCTCTTGCCGAAAATCAATCCAATGCCGCCCGTCGCCATAATGACGGCGTCTGCACGGAACACCCGAACTTCCATGGAACGAAGGTCCTGAGCTACAATCCCGCGACAGATGCCCTCGTCGTCGATGACGGCCTCGAGAAATTCCCAGCCTTCATATTTTTGCACTAAACCTTCGACTTCGTGACGACGCACTTGCTCGTCCAACGCGTACAGCAGCTGCTGGCCTGTGGAGGCTCCGGCAAAAGCCGTACGGTGGTGCTTGGTTCCGCCGAAACGGCGAAAATCCAGTAAACCTTCGGGTGTGCGGTTGAACATCACGCCCATGCGGTCCATCAGGTGGATAATGCCTGGAGCTGCTTCGCACATCCCCAACACCTGTTGTTGATTCGCGAGAAAGTCTCCGCCGTAAATCGTATCGTCAAAGTGTTCCCAAGGAGAATCGCCTTCCCCCTTCGTATTTACCGCTCCGTTGATGCCGCCTTGGGCGCACACCGAGTGCGAACGTTTGACGGGCACCAAAGAAAACAGGTCCACCGACGTACCCATTTCCGCAATTTTAATGGTTGACATCAGGCCAGCTAAACCACCGCCGACCACAATAATGCGTTGGTTACTCAACTGTGTACCCTCCTCATGCTGCGTTGGACGCGAACGCAATGATAGCTTCTACGCCAACCCCGGCAAGCACTATGAACACGAGCATAGTGACATACGCCGTTACGCGCTGTGCACGGGCACCCACCGTGATCCCCCAGTGGATTGCAAACGACCACAGTCCGTTGGCAAAGTGGAATGTTGCCGCAATAACGCCGACAATCATGAACCAAAAGTAAAATGGACTTTGCATCAGGTTATGGACCATCGCAAACGTCGGAGCTTTGCCGGAAAATCGGGTGGTCCACAAATGGTAAATAATGAAAACGAACGTGATCACGCCGGTAACCCGTTGCAAGACAAACAGGACATTTCGCGCCCAACTGTACTGCCCGGCGTTGTACCCTGACGTAAATGCCACGTACAAACCGAACACCCCATGGTAAATCAGAGGCAGAAAAATGAACACGAACTCAATGAAGTGCAGAAACGGAATATGTTGGATGGTATCTACGGCACTGTTGTAGGATGCCGATCCGGTTGTCGCCATGGCGTTTGTGAAGAGGTGCTCCAGCAGGAATAATCCGACTGGAACCACGCCAGCGAGGGTATGTAGGCGACGCAGTAGAAACTCTGAATGATCTTGTGCTTGTCCCACACATTTGCCTCCCTTCTAGAACTACAGGCGGCCGCTCGGCGCACTTAGGCATTACATACCTAAGGCAGTCGAAATCGACTGCCTCCGTAGTATTACGGAACCAACGTAAATTGTAATGGTTCGATATTACAGCGTCAAGGAAACGACTAATATTCTTGTCGAAAATGTGAGAATGTCGACTACGGGGTTTGAGCGGTTTCGGTTTGGTTCAGGGTTTGCAAAATGACTTGTGCCAGTTTGCTTCCAATGCCAATCGCGGCCAGGTCGTCGAGTGTTGCCTCCTTAATGGCTTTCAGGGAACCAAAGTGCTTGAGCAGCATTTTCTTGCGGGCCGGACCAACCCCCGGAATGTCGTCCAACAACGACTGAAAGCCGCTCTTTTGGCGAGTTTGCCGGTGAAATGTAATCGCAAACCGGTGCACCTCGTCTTGAATTCTCTCAAGCAAGTAAAACGCTTGAGAATGCCGATCCAGTTGAACGGGTTGCTCTTCGTCGCGAAAAAACAGCTGACTGGTCCGGTGGCGGTCGTCTTTCGCCAACCCGCACACGGGGACATCGAGGTCCAGTTCGTTTTCCAGTACGTCTAGGGCTGCGGCCAATTGGCCCTTTCCCCCGTCGATCACAATGAGGTCCGGCAGCGGCAGCTTTTCCTTAAGCACGCGCAGATAACGCCTGCGAATCACTTCTCGCATCGACTCGTAGTCGTCCGGTCCTTTTACGGTTTTAATCTTGTACTTCCGATACTCCTTGCGCAGCGGCTTACCGTCGACAAACACGACCATGGCGGACACAGGGTCAGTCCCCATCGTATTGGAATTGTCAAACGCCTCAATGCGGCGCGGCGTGGGAATGGCCAGGGCCTCCCCCAAGCTGTTGATGGCGCCCAGCGTACGGTCCATGTCCTTTTCCATGAGCCTCAGGCGTTCTTGCAGGGCCAGTTTCGCATTCTCCCCAGCCAAGTCCACGAGTTGTCTCTTCGACCCTTTTTGCGGGTGCAGACACCTCGCTCCAAGCCAATCGGACAAGGTTTCGCTGTTGGTGCCCTGAGGCAGCAAGATCTCTTTTGGGACGTTGGATTCTTCGTAGTAAAACTGTTCGACATACGACATGAAGTCCTCGACTGGGTCTCCAAAGTGCGGCTGAATATTGACAGACCTCTCAATCAATTTTCCATTCCGGACATAAAAAACCTGGACGCACAAAAGCCCTTTTTCAGCATAGAAACCGAATACGTCCCGGTTCACGCGGTCGTCTACGGTCACCTTTTGCTGTTCCATCACCCGGTCAATGTGCGCGATGAGGTCCCGGAGCTCTTTCGCCCGTTCAAACTGCAGCTGCTCAGCCTCATGCTCCATTTTCCTGCGCAAATCGTCTTGTACTTCCCGGTGTCCGCCGTTGAGAAAACTTGTAATCTCCTTGGTGAGTTCCGCATATCGAGAGGGCGGAACGGAAAATTCACAAGGCGCCAGACACTGTCCAATGTGGTAGTACAGACAAACCTTCGTCTTGAGCGTTTTGCACTTGCGCAGCGGATACAGCCTCTCCAGCAACCGCTTGGTCTCCGTAGCTGACGTCGCATTGGGGTATGGACCAAAGTATTTGGCTTTGTCCCTTTGCACCCTCCGGACAATCTCCAGACGCGGGTGTTCTTCGTTTGTAATCTTGATGTATGGATAGCTCTTGTCGTCGCGCAGCATGATGTTGAACTGCGGCGTATATTGTTTAATCAGATTGCACTCTAAGAGCAGGGCTTCAACGACAGTATCGGTCACAATGTATTCGAAATCCCAGATGTTTGAGATCATGAGTTCTGTTTTTAGGTCGTGCGAACCACTAAAATACGAGCGCACCCGGTTTTTAAGAATTTTCGCTTTGCCCACATAGATGACGGTGCCATGGACATCCTTCATCAGGTAAACGCCGGGTTTATTTGGAAGCAACTGAAGTTTACTGTGAATGGTTTCCCTCATCTCGAATTGACCCCTCTTTTATTGAACCTGAGTCACAACCAATTGATCGACCGAACCGTCGGTTTGCACCCAAGCCAAGTCCTGATCCGAAACTCGCACAAAGCGGACCGACTTGCTCAACGTTTGAGCAGGAGACTGCGTTTGCGAACCCGGAGCTGCAAGAGGACCCATCAAAACCTGAACAAACCCTTTTTGATTCATGTCCGGAGTCGTTTCCACCCACCACAACTGGCCGCTGGCCCCGCGCACGGCCCAATGTGGTTGACCGTCCAAAGGCGGGCCCGTCAGCGACCCCACTTGCCCTGTCCACGACAGTTGATACCAAGTGGCCGTTGTCGTGCCGGAAGGTTCAGTGTGACCCTGAATCCCCTGGAACACCAAAGTGTTCCCTGTGATGACGGGATTCACCATCACCCCAAAAGGAGCTGGCAGGTGCTTGGGTTGACCCAAAGCACGGGCTGGCGAAGTGCCGGAGAGAGTATATACGTCGACAGGCAAACTGACTTCGGTATTGCCTGCAGTAGGGGTTTTAAAACCCGTTTGAATCGCAACTTTACCGCCCCCGACCGCCACCGTATACGAATTCGCATTGTTTGGCGCGTCGTTTAGGAGTTTTGCGAGACTGGAAACGCCCGACGGAAGGTATAATGCGTATAGTTGCGTAACGCTCCCACTGTTCGAGTGTACTGGGTCCCAGCGCACGGCCGCAATCGCCCATTCCCCTGTGACGTACAGGTTCCAATCCGCAATCCTCCATCCTAGTCCCGCAACACCAGTCTGCGCCTTGGCGGATTTCGGAGGCGTCAGAGGAGGAATAAGGTCAATGGCGGCCACGTTTTTCAGGGCGTTGGGCAATCCTTGACCCGCTTGGGTCAACGGCGCACTTTGCAAAACAATCGATGGCCACGTATCCGACGACTGCTGCAATACGGGAAGGTACAGCATGTTTTTTGTAAGCACCATGTGGCGCAGTGAATTCTTGTCAAATCCCGAATTCAGTTTGAATTGCCCAACCACTGTGACGGGAAGGTTTTGCAGCGGCGCCGGCAGTTGTTGCTGCGAATCGTTGGTGGGTACCTTGGCTGCCGAAGAAGCCACTGCGGGATGTGAAACGGGCCGGTATAACCCGTAACCCACGGTGCCCATCGCAAAGACAAAGGTCAGAGGCAGCGCGTACTTGGTCCACGTCGGACCGGAGTGACGGCGCTGGGCCTCCATCTCAGCATCTACGGCATAGAGCAGGTGACTCAATCTGATGCGCATTTCAGCGGGGACACTGGCCTGGGCGGGCAAGGCGGCGAGAAGTTCCTGGACAGTAACTTGCAGGGCCCCAGCTCGCCGCCGTCGCAAACCTTCCACCCACTGCACCAGACGGTTGAGTTCTTCCTCATCCAAGTGGGAAGCGACAACACTTGAAGCGTACGCCATACCCGTTTGTGCGCCAAGCGCAGTGGCTGTCTTCGCATCCTGGGCTTGTGAATGCGAACTCCTTGGCTCCAGTGTCTTTTTCATTGTGAGTTTGGCGCTGCGACGGTGTTCTGAGTTTACGAGCGGTTTTAAAAGCTCGTCGAACGCCCGGACACTGCGCCGCAGAACCCACGCTTCATTCGGGGTTTGCCACTTGCGGTAGAAGAGTTTGCGATCGATGTCCAAAAACGCCTCAATAAACAAAGCCTGCGCGAGGTCTTGGTTTCCGGTCAAGGCCAAAGTCAAATTCCACACGGTGTCCCCATAGGAATCCAACAAAGACTCCATGTTTTGTCGCCGTTCTTCGTAAATCTTTGCTCGCTTTTGCACTTCGTTCCCTCCACTGACTGGTGCGTAACGCCCGTTCGGCCTCGCGCGGCACTTTTCTTCTTACTTAATCATAAAGCACCTCGCGCCGGCAAGAAACACCAAGACATGGAAGGATGCGGATATGCGTTCAGAGAACACCGACCAACGCCAAAGCAGAACGTCGGGAACAGCTGAGTGACTGAAACCTTTGCTTACTTGTGGATGCGAACCGTCGCGCTCATCCCTGGCGCCAAACCGATGCCTTCATATCCAGTCAGAGTAATCTTGACCGGGATCACCTGCGTGACCTTGGTATAGTCGGCTGTCGTGCTTTGCGTAGGCAGCAGCGAAAACGTGCTTGCTGTAGCCAATCCAATCGCCGACACGGTCCCCTTAATCGAGATCCCAGGGTAGGCGTCGACGTAGACGTCCACGCTTTGACCTACCTTGACTTGATTGATGTTGGTCTCCTTGACCATCGCGGTCACATACAAATTGTTCAGGTCGTACGCGTAGGCCAATGGCGTACCCGGTCCAGCATACTCGTTTTCTACGGCGTTGTTTTGGACAATCGTACCGTTTTGCGGCATGGCGATGGGGATCGCATTCGTTGCTGTACCCGACATCACCTGCACTTCCCCGACTTTGTCTCCGGTTTGAAACGAGGTACCCATCGAGCCGGTCCAGTTCGCCACTTTGCCCGCCGCCGGAGCGGCTACGACAATTTGTTTACCGGTTACTTGCGCGTCGTCCGTGGAGAGGTACAGCGTAGACTGGTTGTAAAAGTAATACCCTACAAAACCAGCCACAATGACAAGGATAATAAACACAATATTGATAGCCAACAGTCTTCGGGTGTTCACCTTCCCATGCCTCCTCAAAACGATTCTGCCGCTTTACTTCGCTTTGCGACACCCTGCTGGTCCCAAAACGGATCGTTCGCGATGCCCACGTGCGTCTTAATGCCGATACAGGGCTCACGACATTCGAACACAGTATTCCCCACAAAAGGGAACCTTACAGATAGGTTTACACATAGGGAGAAAACAAAAGCAAAATAGAAAAAGCGACTTCGGGTCGCAAACCTTCCCGAAAGCCGCTTTTCGATGAGTCACTCTTCTAATGAGTCACTCTTCTAATGAGTCACTCTTCTAATGAGTCACTCTTTCAATGGAACTCGTCGTATTTTTGGTGGGCCATGAAGGAATCGAACCTTCAACCTGCCGATTAAGAGTCGGATGCTCTGCCAATTGAGCTAATGGCCCGCTACTGGTGACCCTACGGGGATTCGAACCCCGATTACCGCCGTGAGAGGGCGGCGTCCTAACCATTAGACGATAGGGCCGTTAAAACGTGGCTGCCGAACTAGGACTCGAACCTAGACTAACTGAGTCAGAGTCAGTCGTGCTACCATTACACCATTCGGCAACGTGCCCGTCGACGATATGTTATTATAGGCTCCAGTTGAGTCGTTGTCAACCAGGACTGGCACACCACGCCATTGTACCCCACAAATTCTGCGGAATTACAAACGACTTTCCATAAAATCTGCAGCTTTTTTCATTCGGATCTGACACTCTTCGCGGCCAAGCAAGGCCATCATGTCAAAGAGTCCGGGGCCCGTGGTTACTCCGCTAATTGCGAGCCGCGTAGGATGGATGATTTGGCCTCCTTTGATGCCCCAATCCGAAATCAGTTTGCGATACAGGCGCTCTATGCCCGGAGCCGTGAACGGTTGCACTTGTCTCAACAAGTCCGCAGCACTTCGCAGCCGCAAAGCACTCTGATCAGATTGAAAGTGCTTTTTGACGCCTTTTTCGTCGTAATCGATAACCGGTTCGAAATAGTATCTCAGACTGTCGACGAGTTCAAAGGGATTTCGAGCCCGCTCCCGGACCAGCAAAACTGCAGTTCGCAACCAAGCCAACCTTTCCCTGCCCGGGTCCGCTTCCACCCACCCTTTGGATTCCAGGGAGGGAAAGATCAACTGCAACAACTCGTCCACGTTCATCGTCCACAAATAGTGGGCATTGAGCCATTCCAGCTTTTTGACGTCGTAGACCGCTGCGTGTTTGGCTACCCGGGTCAGGTCAAACAACCCGATAGCTTCTTCTTGCGAAACGACCTCCCTGTCTTCACCCGGGGCAAATCCGAGTAAAAGCAGATAGTTTGTGATGGCCTGCGGAAGAATGCCCGCGTCGCGGTATTCCTGAACACTGGTGGCGCCATGGCGTTTGCTGAGCTTGCTGCGGTCTGGAGCAAGAATCATGGGGACGTGAGCAAACACAGGTATTGCGCTCCCGAGCGCCTGAAACAGCGCAATGTGTCGCGGCGTATTGGACAGATGTTCTTCGGCGCGAACAATGTGCGTAATCTTCATCGCTGCATCGTCAACACAACTCGCAAAGTGATATGTCGGAGTGCCGTCCGCCTTCCAAACGATGAAGTCGTCGATCTCCTGATTTTGAAACGTCACATCCCCGCGGATTAAGTCGTGAACGACTGTTTCGCCTTCCTTTGGAGACCTGAACCGGTACGCCGGTTTCTCCCCGGATTCAATTCGCCGTTGCCGCTCCGCCGGACTTAAGTGGCTGCAGCGGCCCGCGTATCGAGCGGTTTTACCCTCCCTTTGCGCTTCCTCCCGGTCTTTGGCCAATTCTTCGGGTGAACAAAAACACGGATAGACCTTGTCCTCATTCAACAGCCTCTCAAATTCAGCTTGATAAACAGACTGGCGTTGCGATTGACGATAAGGAGCGTACGGGCCTTGTTTATCCGGGCCTTCGTCCCAATCAATCCCCAACCAACGCAGGCTGTCGACAATCTGCCGATAGGACTCGTCGGTAGACCGGGCCGCATCTGTATCGTCGATGCGCAAGACAAAAACCCCTTGATGTTTTCTGGCAAACAACCAGTTGAAGTAGGCAGTCCGCGCTCCGCCAATGTGCAAAGCCCCCGTGGGGCTTGGGGCAAACCGCACCCGAACTTTACTTTCCATGTACTTGACTTCCTTTCTCGTCGATGCCTCTTAAGACTGTTTTCAATAGTTTTGACGTGCGCGCGCATTTTATCAGCGCGTGACGCGCGGTTCCCTTTGGCCCGCCGGATACTTTCGTTCCCTGCAACAAATCCTAGCTGTGAGGTGATTTCATTGACCCACGATAAGACGCAGGAGAACAACAGCTCCGAAGTCCAGAGTATGAATTCAGGGTCGTATAACCCTGGCCCTGTCCAAGACAACGAATATGTACCGAACGCGGAATCCTCCACGGTTCAAGCGATGAACGACGACATTCTCTTAGAGGAGTTTCCCGAGGGTCCCTATGTGGCCGCCACAAATGAAACAAAACTTGGAAAGACCTCTCCATGGAAGCCTGGCCAAGTTTCCGTATCTGCGTTCCGCGATTCCAACCCGGTGGATTCAGACCGGAAAACTGTCCTCCACGAACCCGAGTTCGATGCCCCAGAGGGAAGTATCGAAGGTCAAAACTAAAGGCAGACAACTGGCGGCTGTCCATCGACCCGCTTTCGTTGGAATGAGCCGCCTGCCTTTTATTCCGGCTTCGAAGGAGTCCCCAAACGGCGGCGGAGTTCTTCCAGTTTGGCGTCAATACTGCCCTCTGCCGATCCGGCACCATCGTCACTGTCTCCATCGTTCATGTGGGCGACTTCGCGGTGCGCTTCGGCTTCGATCTCCAAACGGGTCACCTGCTCTTCTGCCACCTCAAAACTTCGAGCACGGCCATCTACGCCACTGGCCAGGTCTGACAACCGCCGGTCCAACTGAGCGGTCTGAGACCTTGCGGTTAACTCGTCGCGGCGCTTTTGCAGTTGCATTTCCTCAAACTCCAAGTCCTCTAAGTGCATACGCAGTTTGGCTGCGGCCTCTTCCGCCTGTTCCCAAACCTGTTTGGCCTGTGCAGCCCGTTTGAGCAGATCGGATTGTTCCGTCAAAGCCCGCTTGGCAACGTCTTCGTTGCCGGTCCGGAGTGCGGCAAGTGCCTCGGTCTCCCGCTTTTCCGCCAAGCGCGCCAGGTCCTCAGAGCGCTTGCGAAATTCGTTGACCGTAGCCAGGTACTCAGAAACTTTCACCCGCACCTCGGCCATCTCGGTCTGCAGTTGTTCGACGACCTGGTCCATTTTGGCTTGAGGATCGCTTGAGTGATTCAGTTCACCCATGGCCAGCTTTGTCCGATCCCGCAACTTGCGCAACCACGACACAGCCACCCCTCCCGTCTTGCCTGTTGTCGGTTCTGTGCATCATTTTAACATGGAGGAAAAATGATGGTCATCCTCGGCGCAACGGCTATGGTGCGGCTGCTTTTCTCGGACAGGCACAAGCCGCACCACCTCCTTGCGTTCAAACGCGCTCACCGTGCAACAGGACAAATGTGGACTTTAGAGCGTCTTTTTGAGAGCAGAGGCACACAGTTCGTTCTCTTCGTCTGTGCCAAACGTGATCCGGACGTATTCTTCAAGTCCGCGGAACCCTGTCCGAACCATGACCCCTTGTTCCATCAGCTTTTGCGTTGTTTTTGCCCCGTCTCCTGTATGGAGCAGGACAAAATTAGCTTCCGTAGGCATTGCTGTCAGGCCAAGTTCATTCGCCAGATCGCGGTAGAATTCGCGCGCACGCAGCGCGTGCTGTACAGAGGCCGTACGATGCCCCTCGTCTGCAAGGGCAGCCGCAGCCGCTCGCTGCGCTAAGCGATTGACATTGAACGGTTCGCGCACCCGGTTGACGAAACTCCACAACTCAGGGTTTGCTAAACCGTAGCCGACGCGCAAGCCTGCCAAGCCGTACAGTTTCGAAAACGTATGAATCAAAACGACGCGTGGATCCTCCAGCAATTTGGAGGTTTCCATCACCCGGTCAGGACGGGTCGAAAAGTCGTTATAGGCTAGGTCGATAATCAATACCACATTTTCTGGCAGCCTCTCAAGCAGCCACTCGACGGCTTCTTGGGTGGCGACATCCCCGGTCGGGTTATTCGGGGAGCACAAATAGACCAGTTTCGTCTTCTCGTTGACCTCTTTCAAAAAAGCCTCGACGTCGTAGCGGAAGTCCGCTGTCAACGAGACGGGTTTCACGTTGGCCCGCATGATGTACGCGCCGAAAGTATACTGAGAAAACGACGGATGAGGTACCACAATTTCATCACCGGGATCGAGAAAGGTTTCGGACAGGAGTTTAATGAGGTCATCCGATCCGTTCCCAACGAGAACATGTTCCTGTTTAAGCCCGTGAAACTCTGCAATGGCCCGGCGCAGGAGGTCGCTGCTCCCGTCCGGGTAGTGATGCAGCATATTCATTTCCTCTCGAATCGCAGCCAATGCCATGGGAGAAGCGCCCAATGCATTTTCGTTCGCGTTCAGTTTGACAACGCGGCTCAGGCCGTAAGTATGTTTGAGTTGATCGTCGGTCAAGCCAGGAACGTACGGTTGAATTTCAGAAATCCCCGGCCGGATGCGGCGTCCTAAGTCCAGCATTGAGCTGCCCCCTTGCTTCGCGGCATGTCCACCTGCGCTGTAACGCTAGGTCGATACCGCACTCTTTGTTACAATATAATGGATTGTAACACAGATAAAATCCTTCAAACAGTGCAAGTTACACCAGCAACACCCCGGTTATTCGGAAAGGAGACTGCGACATTGTCCGGACCCCATCTCGTAAAGCCCACCCTCAAGGACATCGAAGACGCAGCGAGCGGATTAAAGGGCGTCAGTCACGTGACCCCGTTGGAACACTCACATACGTTTTCAACTCTTGCAGGCAATGACGTATATCTGAAATTGGAAAACCTCCAAAAGACCGGCTCCTTTAAACTCCGCGGAGCCTTCAATAAAATCGCGCATTTATCCGATGAAGACCGGCTCAAAGGAGTCATTGCCGCGTCCGCTGGAAATCACGCCCAAGGCGTGGCCTACGCGGCAGGCGTTCACCACGCTCCCTGCACAATTGTCATGCCCGAGAGCGCGAGTTTGGCCAAAATTGCGGCCACGCAGCGTTACGGAGCAAAAGTCGTCCTGGCTGGACACGCCTATGACGACGCTTATGCCACTGCACTGGAACTGCAAAACCAGTACGGCTATACATTTGTTCACGCCTTTGACGATCCGCAAGTCATTGCGGGCCAAGGTACAGTCGGGTTGGAGATCCTCGAGCAGCTTCCGAGTGTTGACGCTGTTGTTGTCCCTATGGGTGGAGGCGGACTTGCCTCAGGGTTGGCGCTCGCCGTGAAGTCCATTCAAAAAAATGTCCGCGTCATCGGCGTACAAGCCGCGAACGCCAGCGCCTTTTACCAGTCGTTTGCAGCCGGGGTGCTCACAGCCGTGGACGCACGAGCGACGATCGCAGACGGGATCGCGGTCAAACGGCCTGGCACGATGACTTATGAACTCGCCAAACAGTACGTAGATGAAATCATTACGGTCGAGGAAGAGGAAATTGCCCGCTCGATGGTGCTGCTTTTAGAGCGGAACAAACTCGTTGCAGAGGGTGCTGCCGCCAGCGCTCTGGCCAGTGTCTTGTATCAGAAAGTGACACCTGGGATTGGAAACGTGGTCGTCGTGTTGTCCGGAGGCAACGTCGACGTAACCGTGTTGTCGCGCATCATTGAACATGGCTTAGTCGAGTCAGGGCGCTACTTGCGCCTCGCTTTGAACCTCGCAGATACACCAGGGGCCCTGCGGGACCTGTTGGACGTGTTTGCAGGGCTTCGAGCCAACGTCTTGTCGGTTTTGCACCGCCGCGTGGGGTCGACCATCTCACTGGGGGAAACAGAAGTGGAAGTCGATTTAGAAACCAAGGACCAAAACCACATCCAATCCATTTTGGAGTCCTTGCAGGCCGCGGGTTACCAGCCTGCTATCCGCTAGCTTCATTTGAATGACGCGTGCGAGGATGGATTGCCAGGATGAATCCAGGGATGAATCCAGGGCAGGTTGCGAGACCGTCTGGCTAGGCAACCAATGTGAAAAATCCAACGGCCATCACTAAATAGGCTCCGACGGCAAGGGCCCCCTCCAGCCAATTGGACTCGCCATCCATCATCAGCACGACAACCAGAACTACGGCCGCGCCCATGCTTGCGAGCTCCGGACGGGAAAATAAAAGAGGCATCGGATGGGAAAACAACAAGCTCACGAAAAACAATACCGGTGCCACAAACATCGCAACTTGCAAACTGCTTCCTACGGCGATCTCCAGGGACAAATCCATCCGGTTTTTCCACGCCATAAGCACGGCCGACGCGTGCTCAGCGGCGTTTCCGACGACTGCTACCACAATCACGCCAAGAAACAAATCGCTCCACCCCAGCAGGTGGCCTACCTTTTCGATACTCCCGACCAACCATTCGCTTTCAACACTGACAATGGCGGTCGTCAGCAGCAACATGCCAACTGCCGGCCAAAGGCGCCAGTGGTCTCCGTTCCCGTCTCCATCATTCGCCACGTCTTCGATGTGCTCGAACAGCGAGCGATGAGTGAACAGTGAAAAGAACAGACCCAGCAGATACAAAAACAGCGAAACGACGGCTACGACGGTCGACAGTGCCATGTTCACGTGCGACGAGCTCGCGTTAAAAAAGGCAGGGACAATAAAGGCAACCCCAACGGACAGCAGCAGCATCGACGCGTTGCTGCGGGCCGCCCGGATGTTGAAGTGTTGGATAGGGTGACGGATGCCCCCAACCACGAAACTAATCCCGAGAACAAACAACAAATTCCCAATCATCGATCCCGTGATGGAGGCCTTGACGAGGGAAGTCAGCCCTTCCCTCAAGGCGAAGATACCGATAATCATTTCCACTGCATTGCCAAACGTGGCCGATAACAGTCCTCCGACCCGAGAACCCAAGTGGGCTGCAATAGATTCTGTAGACCGCCCCATAATACCAGCCAAGGGAATGATGGCCAATGAGGAGAGTAAAAACACGGCAAGCACAGAGGCATGTAAAAAATGTGCCGCAGCACTCGCTGCGATCAAAACCACTGTGCCCGGCCAAACCCACTTTTTCAAAAAGCACCCCTCCCATGATTCTCGATATCGCTTACCGATTCTCAATGAATCAATGTTCTGGATGAATGAGAGTTCACGGTGAAACAAAGTCGTCGGTTGAAACAAGTTCCCGGAGATAAAAACAGGGTATATCCTGGGCAAAAACTGTCTCTTCATACGTTTTAAATGCTCGATACGTCAACGGGTGAACCGTTTACGGCCTGTCACATGGCCGGGTATGATACAATAAACACAAACTTTACGGGAATTCATTCACTATGTAAGGGCGGTGGTCTTCCTGCTTCGGTTTCCTACGGTAAAATCGCTGCGAGGCGAGCTCAAACGCAGTGAAATTCGCGGAGGCATCCGCTATCAGTTAACTACAAAGGAATTTATTCTGCAACGGCCGGAACAAACGTACCGCATTGATTTGGAGCATATTCTCGGGGTTACTGAGTGCAGTGAGGAAGAAATTAAGGCTCCCCCGCTGCGTTCCGTCCGTTCCCGGGTTTCAGGCACCGGCAAGCCGTATAAAATTGTGGCAACGCTGCTGTATTCAATTACTCCAAACCGCGTCATTGAACAGTCCAGGGTGTCCTTTTATACCCGGCTATCGCCGGCGTTCGCCAGGCAACTGTCTGAACTTCTGATGCAAACCGGTTGACCAAACCGGCTGAAGAAACAGCGGTTCACCTGATAAATACAGTGCCTTGAACCGGAGGCGTATCAAAGACATCCTGATGAACTACCAAAAAGGGGAGCATGGAGCCGTTTCCGAGGTGTGGTACTACTGCCGAAGTGCTGCCATCGCACAGCGTGTTCGAAAACATGCGCCACAGCTGTGCTGAGGGGCGAAAACAAACGAGGCACAAACTGAAGAAGTGACCAAGTGACCCGGCAAGGCAAGGACGGCTCCATAGGCCCCCTTGCCTTGTTCTCGATGGGCAATCTACGAAAAGAGCGGGTAACCGCGTTTTTTTAGGGCCAAGGTCCCAAACGCTGCAAGGACTGCCCCAACCATTCCCACGAAAAACAGAATCCACTCTGGCAAATTCATGGACAATGTGGTCCGAATCAAGACAAATACCGCTAAAAGCAAGTACAATACCATGGACAGCCACCAGCGTTTGAACAGCATGTTAAACGTTACACCCAAGCCGAATGTTGTCACGATGGTCAACAAAGACAACATGAACCAAAACGCGATCACTGCTTGCATTCCCCCAACGGACGTCTTCATGGCGGTGGTTCTGCACCATTTGTCTACATTGTACAGAAACCGTTCCATTTGTACAGAATCATGGTCATTTAATGGACAGAAAGCAGGTGAAGTGAATGACGTCTCGCCTTCGAATTGCATCCCTTTGCCCGAGCAACACCGAGTTGGTCTTTGCTCTGGGAGCCGGTCGTTTTTTGGTGGGCATTGACAACTATTCCGACTACCCTCCCGAACTCGTACAGGAACTTCCGAAACTAGGTCCAGACCTGCACATCGACATGGAGCGACTAGCCGCATTGAAACCGGATTTGACGGTTGCCTCCCTCTCTGTCCCGGGAATGGAAAGAGTGGTTGAGGAACTCAAACAAACCGGCTTGAACTACATTGTCTTGTCCCCCCACGACCTCAACGGTATTTTTGACGACCTCCGTACGCTGGGCCAGGAACTCACTGGATTCATCCCGCCGAACCGCACGCACGAAGTCATTTCCGGACTGAAAGAGCGAGTCGATACGGTTTTTGCCGCCACACAGAACCTGCAGGCCAAACCGAAATTGTATTGGGAATGGTGGCCAAAGCCCGTTTTTTCTCCCGCAAAACAAAATTGGCTTACCGAAATCAGCCATTTGGCGGGCGCAACAAACATTTTTTTCGAGATGCCGGGTCATCAAGTACAAGACGATGGCACGCAGGTGATCGCAGCCAACCCCGATTACCTGTTAGCCGTTTGGACAGGGGTGCCGCAACACAAGGTCGCCCTGCAAAAAATTCTCGCCCGAACCACTTGGTCTGAAACACCGGCATTCCAGAAAAAGCAGATTTACATTTTACCGGAAGGACTGTACTGCCGACCTTCACCGCGCCTTGTCGATGGTCTGGAACAACTGACCGCACTGATTCATCCAGAAATTGCACGACACCTGGGTCTGCCGTCCCCTTCCCTACTCGGACCCGTCCGTACGGCGGATGGACAATGGCTGGACGGCATCCGGCCTGTAAACGTACCCGAGGATTAGAAGTGCCCCGGGTGCGTATAGCCGGGGCAGTGTCGGAGGGGTTACTTGCGCAGGCACGGAGTCAACGGCGCATGGTGATGCTCAATAGTGCTTCCATTCTTCAGGATCCGGTTCCTCATTGTGACGCATTTTGCGGACGAAACGAACCACGTAGCGCAGACCTAAGATGAGAGCGCAAAGGGCAACAATACCGCCCCCAATCCAATGGAAGGCCTGCTGGTGGAGACGTTGTGCTAACCAATCAAAAAGTTCCCAACCGCCAATGGCAAACGCGGCAAACATCCAATCAGGCAAAAACGGACTACTCATTTGTATATCCCCCTAGTCCGTGTATTGAAAAACGGTTAAAGTCTGCAATCGACTTCATCATTGTAGGGCGAGATAAAATCGCAGAAAAACATCAAATTCCAGGCCAAATTACAAGCCAAATTTGACGGCGGTTCTCGATGGCGCCTCGCTAAGCCCATCCATTATACCATGAGGAAACTATACAGGAATGGCCATCGCGATCGACTCGGTCTGCCACCTGCATTTGTATCAGATTCATTCCGGCCCCTTGCGCGCACTTGTTCGCGGTTCCCGCCATTCGCTATAATCAGGACAGACTTTAAATACATACGAGGTGATTGACGAATGGCATCTACTATACACGCAGCAATCTGTCCGAACTGCCAAGGAGCCTTGTTTAAAGAAGAAAAAATTGTGGAGTTGGATTCTGGGGTGGTAATTCGCGAAGACTTGCCTGTGCCTGCGCGGACGATTAAAGAGCAATACCGGTACGTTTGCATCCAGTGCAATCAAGTGCTTAACCAACCTTGGACAGGCCACCACGAATAATTTCCAACTAGGGCTCGTAAGTCTTGCTTGCTTCAATGCGGGCCAAGCTCGGTAAATGCGTCCTTATAAAACAATGGGAGCCTTAGGGCTCCCACATCTAACAGCGTTGTTCCCGCGAGGCCAACACGTCCAAGTTTTGTGCATCGGCAACCACTTCCAAGTACCTTCGGCCATCATAGGTGCCGCACCGCTTTCGCTTCTCCGCCCTGGCTCGAGCTACTTCTTCCATCGACAGCCCTTTGAGTTCCAACCATGCATCCACGGCGTCAAACAAGTCCGAAAGGGTCTCCAAACTTTCCGTTTCGGAAAACTGCTGACTCGCGCGCATGACCGTGTCGAGCAACGCTCTTGAAAATCCTTCGTTGTCCAGTTCCTTCCATACCACAGCGTTTCCCATGGCTTCAATGATTTCGGGAATTCGATCGCGGACTAATCGATTGTACGTTGTGACGTTTTGCCCCCACGTACGGGACCGCTTTAGGGCAGACAGGTTCCCGTTCACTTTGTGATCCAATACGACCCACCTCCGAGAAAAGCCATTTCCCGTACCGTCTCCGCAATTTTCGAGATGTAATAAGTATTGTGCAACAGAATAAGCCAAACTGCAAGTATTTTGAAAACACGTGCAATATTCGGCCAGACATTCTGGAAAAGGTCATATTCCTAACAAAATTGGCGCTATAAACTACACCCTGTATCGGGAAGGATAAAGAAGTACGTCACACAACCAAGATCTCCGCAGGCTTATGGCTTTACCCGGTTCCTTGCGTTGTGCATTGTTCGCACCGTGCCGTTGAATCGTCGTCGCCGTATCTGTGTCGCCGTATCTGTGTCGCCGTATCTGTGTCGCCGTATCTGTAAAGAGGGAGTGGTTAAACCAAAATGTCAAACCGCTACTCGAACCATCCCGGCAGCCATCCACCCATTACCGCAACCAAAGCGCGCAGGCGTTCGAATGTGAAACGCGCAGTTGCAGTGGGAATCATACTTGGACTCCTCGTGGCCGCAGCGGGTGTCTACCGGGTGCTTCGAACCCCCTTGGACCACTTTAAGGGGCATACGCAACCAGCCCGCCCACTGCCCAGCCGAAAGACCATTAGCGAAACCCATCGCGTCAATCTTCTTTTGCTCGGGACGGATTCCCGCCCAGGGGAAGCGGTAGGCAATACTGACGTCATTGTCTTATGCAGTTTAGACAACCAAAACAAACGCATTGAAATGATGTCGATTCCGCGCGACACCAAAGTCGTTTTTCCGGACGGAACAGCAGCAAAAATTAACGAAGCCTTGCGTCGCGGAGGACCAGAACTCACGGTGCAATTGGTTCAGTCGTTGTTGAACCAAAGAGTGGATTATTACGCCCTAACCCGGTTCAACGGACTCGTCGATATGATTGATACCATCGGCGGAGTCACCGTGAACGTCAAGCAACGGATGTACTACAATACCGGTGACAAGCAGTATAACCTCATTAACCTGCGTCCAGGACAACAAACCCTTGACGGAGCCCAAGCACTTGGGTTTGTTCGTTTTCGTCACGATGCCTTGGGAGACATTGGAAGGACCGGTCGACAACAGGAGTTTCTCGCCGCGCTAACCAGCCAATTATTGGAAGCCCATAACGTCCGCAAGCTTCCGTCGCTGATTCAACAGTTGTGGAAAACCATCGACACGAACATGAATGCGCTCGAAGTGGGCGACATTGCGGCACATGCAGAACAGTATGAACGATATCCGATCATTCACGAGACCCTGCCTGGTTCGTTTCACAACGCAGACCCAAACATACCGCGCGACCAAAGTTTTTGGATTGTCAACCCGGAACAAGCCAAGTATGTAGCAAAACAGTTCTTTGCGTCCGGTACCGTACAGAAAAACCCCGTTCAAGACCCCAACTTTACTCAGAGTTGGGTGCCTCCTGTACAAGGGCCAGTCTATCATGGAACATCCCAAGCAAATGGGGGTCCGGCAAATAGCACCCCGGGGAACAGCGGCAGTCCATCGAACGGAGCCCCATCGAACGGTGGTCCGCCCAGCAGTGCTCCGGCGAACAATGGAACAGCCGGGACCCAGGCAGATGGCAGTCCGGTGTATAACACCCCGGGGAACAGCAGCCCCCTGCCCAATGGCAGCCCTTCTGACAGCACGGGCGCAGGATGGTCGGAAAATACAGTTCAGGTGCGAATTCGTTAATTGGCAGCGGCGAACCAGTGCTCGTAGGGCTCAATTGACTATGGCGGCAGCACCCCGATGGAGCCGCCTTCCCACGGCACTGTATCTGTAACAAAAATGAACAGAATATGCACTATGCCAGGCCAGGACCCGCGTCCTCAGCACCCTGAATGAACAGAATGTGCGCGATGCCGAGCCGCGACCCGGGGGCGCACCTTTGTGCAATGTTCGCAATACGCTGCGTATCGTAGAGCGCTGTGGTGAGGGGGGGCGATTCACTGGGAAACCAGTGTCTCTCTGATTCCATGCAAAGGCCCCCCTCTAGTCCCTCACTGACCCGCAAACACCGGCTCAAAACACCGCATCTCAAACACTGGAATGTACCGTCTGCCCGCTCAGCAGGTTAAACTTTCCGTTAAGCAGCTACAGCTTTTCTGCTACCGCTTTGGCTTGCGTAAACAGCAATAGATAGTCCCGTCCCCCCGCTTTGGAATCTGTCCCCGACATATTGAATCCGCCAAAAGGGTGAACCCCAACCAAGGCTCCGGTGCACTTGCGGTTAAAGTACAAATTCCCCACGTGAAACTCCTGGCGGGCGAACTCTAAATGATCCCGGTTGCGGCTAAACACCGAACCCGTAAGACCGTACTCTGTAGCGTTTGCGATACGTATCGCATCGCCATAGTCGTTGGCTCGAATGACGGCTAAAACCGGACCAAAAATCTCCTCCTGAGCGATGCGAGCCATCGGATCGACATCACCGAAGACCGTAGGCTGAATGAAGTAGCCGTTGCCTGGGGCGGTACTTCCTCCAAACAACAGTTTTCCTTCCTCACGTCCCGTCTCGATATATCCAAGGATTTTGTGATAGGCCCCCTCGTCCACCACTGGACCGAGATGGCTGGATTCTTCCGTTCCAGGCCCGACTCGGAGTTGTCCGGTTAACTCCACAATTCGACGGGTCACTTCATCGTACACGTCTCGATGCAGGATCGCCCGGGAACACGCCGAACACTTTTGCCCCGAAAATCCGAATGCCGACGAAACAATGGCGGCTGCGGCAGCCTCCAAGTCGGTTTCTCTGTCGACGACGATGGCATCCTTCCCTCCCATTTCCGCCACCACGCGCTTGATCCACTTTTGCCCCGGCTGCACTTTGCTAGCCAGTTCAAAAATCCGCACACCCACATCCCGTGATCCCGTAAAGGACACGAAGCGGGTCTGCGGGTGCTGCGTCAAGTAATCGCCAATCTCTGCACCGCTTCCCGGAAGGTAATTGATGACTCCAGCCGGGATGCCTGCAGCCTCAAAGACTTCCATGAACTTTGCTGCGATGATGGGTGTGGCGCTGGCTGGTTTCAGGATGACCGTGTTTCCGGAGACAACCGCCGCCGAAGTCATTCCTGTGAGAATGGCAAGTGGAAAGTTCCATGGAGGGATCACGATTCCGACGCCAAGAGGGATATAGTGTTGCTCGTTATCTTCTCCTTCGATTTCAATGATGGGTTGAACTTCCCCGAACCGAATGGCTTCACGAGCGTAAAATTCCAGAAAATCAATGGCTTCCGCAGTGTCCGCGTCTGCTTCATTCCACGTCTTACCGCCTTCGTAACACATCCACGCCGACAGTTCATCTCTTCGGGTTTTCATGATCGCGGCCGCTTTGAACAAGTACCTCGCACGCTCCGGAAAAGATTTGCGGCTCCACGATTCGTAAGCCTGGAGAGCGGCTTGCATGGCAGCCTCGGCGTGACTCTGATCGGCTTTCGCCGAAAAACCGACCACTTCGTCCTTGTTCGACGGGTTGATGGAGCGAATGGTGCGTTCAGTCATCACGCGCTGGCCGCCGACAATCAAGGGATACTCCCGGCCTAATTGACGAGACACGTGTTCAAGGGCTCTTAACATCTTTTGACGGTTTTCCGGTGAACTAAAGTTGGTCAAGGGCTGATTTTGAAAGTGCTGCATGAGGATTCCTCCTGACACACCACGCGCTGAGCATTTTCGTGGTTCTTAGGTTGTCGAGGTGATGAACACCCTTATACTTTGCCCAGCGCTTCAAAATCAAACCTCTGCCACCTGCACCCCTTCCGCGATGTCTCTTTGCCGTGTCTCCTTGCATGCTGCTTCAGGGGGATACGAGGTTGTCGCATTAAAGGCGCTTCACGTCGCCTTAAGACCAGAATCCGTGGTAAGGCTGCATGCTCCATGCGTCCATCCATTTTAAATCCGGGGACCCTACAGGGTAATACGGACCTAGGTGAGGATAAGCTCCAGAGAACCAATCATAAAAGCGATACGGCACCACGGAATGAGTTGCATGCCACTGTGTCGACCTTAACCACCACGGTAAAACCAAATGACCCACGGCACTATGACTATAGCCTCCAACAGGGCTAAGGTACGCAGTATCCCAATGCGAATAGGGCCAATGCCAGAAGGGCATTTTCCACGCTATCCCGGAACTGCCCCACATGCCATGCATCGATTCGTCCATCCACCACGAGCTCTCTGAATCGAACCAGGAGCTTCCAGATTCGTTGAAACCCACGGGTACTCCCTCCTCCACAGGCCGGCGCTTAAAACCTTACACCAGCATATGTCCGGCGCTGGTCGAATGCCCATACCTCTTTCGCCTTATCCAAGGAGGCCCCAGTGGCATCCAGTCGTACATCCTGCCGGTCCTGCAGAAACGCCGAAAAAGAGAAGAGCTGTTTTACGATTCGTGGGGTACGACGGCACGTTTTACGATTGTTGCGGTACGACGGCGTCCTGAACAATCCAGCGAGCGGCGTCCAAAATGTTTGTGGCCACGAAGTCGGCAGCCGAGGTCTTCTTTCCAGGCCCTTTCCCAGGTCCTTTCCCAGGCCCGAATTTTGTTCCGTGTCTAGGCGCTCGCGTGGATTCAGAGGAGCTGGCAGCACTGGTCTCTGGTCCAATCAGGACGGTTTTCGTCCCAGCCGCTTTGCCGGCTTGGACGTCCGTTTCCCGGTCCCCGACCATGTAGCTGTGTTCCAAATCGAAGTGGTGGCGATGCCATAATTCGAGCAACAGTCCAGGTTTGGGTTTGCGGCAGTCGCACCCGGCGGACGGCGCATGCGGGCATACGGCAATATCGTCAATTCGACCTCCTTCTTCGTGTAATCGGCTCAACATGTACTCGTGGATTTGCGCGAGGTTTTCCTCAGTCATGTACCCCAGTCCAACGCCGCCCTGATTCGTGGCGACGAGCACCAAAAACCCGCTTTGGTTGAGCAGACGAATCGCCTCAGGAGTCTCTGGGAACAGAAAAAAATCGTCTTTGGTGTTCACGAAGCGGCGGTGGTCGTTGATGACACCGTCGCGATCAAGAATGACGGCCCTGGTCATCGTTCCCTGCCATCCTGGCAATGTGTTGTGCAACTGCGGCCATGTCTTCGTCTGCAAGTCCCTGAGCCTGGGCCGCCAAAAACGTTGCAAGTGCCGTCAAAATTGCCGGTGTCCCGACCGATAGAGTGGTGGCAAATGCAGAGGTGAGGGAAAGGTCCTTGGTCATGTGTTTCAGGGCAAACGCTGCCGGGTACTCATCAGAAAGCCACATCGCTTTCTTCGCACCCACCACGGGCGACCACATTCCCGTCTTCTGCAGGACCTCGAGAAATCTTTCTCGCCCTAGTCCCGATTTGTCGGCCAAGGCCATGCATTCCGAAGCCGTTTGTAAAGTGAGCCCCAGATACGAATTCACGACCAGCTTCATCGCTGCGCCGCTGCTGATAGGTCCCAAATGAAACAACGTCTTCCCCATGGTCAAAAATACGGGTCTCAATTGGTTCACCGTGGCCTCCGAGCCCCCCGCCAAGATGACCAAGTCGCCCGTCTTGGCCGGTCCAACCGATCCCGATACCGGAGCGTCTACGAAGTCCACACCCAGATTGGCGAGTTCTAATGCAATCTGCCGGGTTTCTTCGACGCCGATGGTGCTCATATTCACCACGACAGCGCCTTTTTTTAAGCTGTCAGCCGCTTGATCCGGCCCAAACAACACGTGCCGCACAGCCGCTCCGTCCGAAACCATAACGAACACTGCATCTGCTCCAGCGACGGCCTCGGCGACGCTGTCTACAACGGAGCCAGGTCCCAAGTCCACTTCTCGCCGAGTGCGATTATAGGCGGTCACCGAAAACCCGCCGTTCGCGACGTTCTGGGCCATTAAAGCCCCCATGCTTCCAAGACCAATCCAACCGATCTTATCCGTCGTAACTCACCTCACATCTCCTTTTAATGCTTCCGTCTCCACAACCCCAACGACCTTCTCTAAGATCCGGATAAACGCGTCGGCTTCATCGTTCCCGACTCGCGTCAAAACTTTATAGAGCTTTTCGATATGCGCACGGCGGATTTGTTCCAGTCGTTGCCGGCCATAATCTGTCACCGAAATGTGAACCACGCGCCTGTCATCATCCGATCGCTTTCGCTCCACGCAGTTTTCCTTGACCAACTCGTCGCACACCTGCGTGACCGCACCGGGACTGAGCCCCGCAACTTTTGCAATGTCCGACGCCTTGGCCAGCCCCTGCTTGTCCAAATACCGCAGAATAAAAATTTGGCTTGTCGTCAAATGAAATTCCTGTTCGACCGATTGTACTTGCACATGCATCAACCGCTGTAAGCGGGCCATCAGGTCCTCCAACTGCCGCAGCTGCTGCTGCCTGGTTGCCGGGTCCATCCCTATCACTCCCGATTCCGATTACATTCATTTTAGCAATTGAAGAATTCAGGAATCAACCGGAAGCACAGCCATTTCCCAAATTCGGCAGTGGAATTCAACCGTGAATTCGGCAGCAAACGAAAAAACCGCGCTCCAAGGTTCCCGAGGGCGGGAAGCCTGAAACGCGATGAAGACGAACTTGGTTCTTGACGCTCTTGGCCGCCGTTCATGGGTTCATACGAGAGGCGATCGCTTTGTCTTTCCTCTTCGCTTCGCGTCGTCGGCAGTCGCGCTGCGAACGTCAATTCCCCGTTCCCCGTCCTGTTGAACATCGTAGACGTGCACATTATCTAAGTGGTGTTTTTCGTTTTTTTCCGCATCCATGCGACGGAACGAGTAACCGGGTGTCCGCTCTGAACGGGTGTCCTTCATGTTCGAAATCCTCCTCGCTGACCGGCCGGCAGACCGGAATTTCTTACGGATGATTCCGGACTTAGGCTGTCCAGGTCGGGTTGAATCATGCACCGGCTAGAGACCACGTGGAGTCTACGATGTGGACGCCGCGATCGTTTTGCAGCGACTCAAAAAACTTTTCCGTGTGTTCCTCGAACCCTGGAATCGGACTCATGCAATCGGACAAAACATAAAGTCGTTCGCCAAAACCGGTGCGGTCTTCAAAGGCTTCGAGAATTTGCCCGATGCTCTCCAGCACGCAGTGCGATTTGGCTTCCCCTCCCACCACGATTTTGTCGTAACGAGACAGTTCTTCAAGCAAGGCTTGATTGACGTAGTGATTCGGGTCAAACTCAGGGCGCACAATGCCGTACATCTCCGTAAAGGGGTCTTGGCCTTTGACAATGTAATAGGGAGTGGACTTGCGAGCCAGTGAGTGAAAATAGACCATGTTGGCAAACTGTCCCTCTAAGGATGCCCCGAACGTTCCCTGCAGGCAGTGGTATGGCCAAATCACTAACTCTCTTCGCCCCACTTGATACAGGCCTTCCACGTACTGCACGCTTTGATCGCGGTGGTAGACGGGTCTCCACTCTCCCTTCCGGACGGCGTCTACGGGGATCGCCGTGAAAGGTTTAGGGGGTTGGCCGTCGCGGTCGGTCCACCACGCTGGATGAAAGATTTGTTGAGGACGATGTGTGTCCAAGGACACCGCGATCCGCGTAATGGATGACAGGTTTTGATAGATGAAGCGCGAAAAGTTTTCAACATCCTTGGGCGAATTCGGAACAGGCAATGCTCCGCCTTCCATAAAGTCATTTTGAACGTCAATCCCAAGCACAAGAACCCGTTCTTCATCTTGGCTGGACGGGGTAAGCTGTTCCCTGCCCGCAAGCTCCAGAACCTTTTCGCTGGACAAAGGATTGGGTCTCCCAATTGCCGTCACATCCACAACCTCGTCAAACCGTGTCCGCACTGTCCCATTCCCCCCGACTGTTTCTAAAGCTAAAACCCCTATCGAGTACCGGTGCCTGGCGTATACAACCGCAAAGATCTGGGCACGTTTCATGTCGTAGTTCCAAACTGCCAAAGGAGGTCCAACCCCATGCCTGCAGCGTCCAGCGACAACTTTCCGCCAGCCGAGTTAAACCCAGAGCTGCTTCATCGCGTCCAACAATTGGAGTCCGAACTGCGCGCGGCCACGGACGAAAACATCGTTTTGGTCGCTTATCAAAACGAAATTGAATCGTCCGGGAACTCGCAAAGCCGTCCCCAAACTTAAACTCAAACCCGGTCTGGCAGCTGCCATTACGTCCGGTAGCTGCCATTAATTTTTACGTAATCGTAACTGAAGTCGCAGCCCCAAGCCACGGCCTTGCCAAAGCCCTGGCCAACCGTCGCGAAAATCTGGATGTCGCGCTCGTGCAGGATCCGCTGTGCCGCGGCCTCGTCGAATTCAAGAGGCTCTCCGTTTCGAAGCAAATTCAGCGTTCCCTTTGCGCTTTCCACCACGATGCCGACTTCGCTGGGGGCAAATTCCACTCCCGCGTAACCCAGTGCGGCCACAATTCTTCCCCAATTGGCATCTTCCCCAAAAAAGGCGGTTTTGACAAGGTTGGACGTGATGACGGACTTGGCCAATTTGCGGGCAGATTCATCATCCCGAGCCCCTTGAACGCGCACTTCAAGAAATTTGGTCGCTCCTTCTCCGTCCCTCACAATCTGCTGGGCCAGATAAGTATTCACAGTGTGCAGCGCTTCGAAAAACCGCTGATAGTCTTCATCTTCCGAATCAATTGGCTTGTTTTCCGCCATGCCGTTGGCCAGTGCCACCACCATGTCGTTTGTACTCGTGTCGCCGTCGACCGAGATCATGTTGTACGATCCGGCCGTGCTCTCGCGCAGCGCCTTGCTCAAAAGCTCTGGGTTGATGGCCGCATCCGTGGTGATAAAAGACAACATGGTCGCCATGTTTGGGTGAATCATGCCAGACCCTTTTGCAATTCCTCCAACCGTTACTGTACCCGTGCTCAACTGAACCTTCACGGCTGTATGCTTACTCATGGTGTCCGTTGTCCGAATGGCCTGCGCCGCCTCCAAACCAGCCGCTACGGAATCCGCCAACAGCTCTGCTGTGTTCTCGATCCCGGCAAGCACCACCTCAATCGGAAGCGGTACACCGATGACACCGGTTGAAGCGACCAAGACTTGATTTGCCTCTACACCCAAACGGCGCCCGGCAGCATCGGCCATCCAGGCTGCGTGTTCGTCTCCCCGGGTTCCTGTACATGCGTTGGCATTGCCGCTGTTTACAACAATCGCCTGTGCCTGTTGCCGCTGGACAACCTGCCTGGACCAGGTAACCGGAGCCGCCTGAATGACGTTGGTCGTAAACGCCCCCGCAGTTACAGCAGGCACTTGACTGTAAATGAGTGCTAGGTCTTTGTCCTGCTTTTTAATTCCAACGTGTTGCCCAGCTGCCAGAAAACCTTTTGGGCTGGTCACGCTGCCGCTCTCAAGAATCTCCAATTTATCCCCCACCCATCACTCAAAGTTCCGAGAAACACAACCCTGGATTCCCATTCTTACGAAATAAAGCCATTGCATTTTCATGCAAGATATACTATTAATATGCGGAAATCGGGCGCAAAAAGCAACTTTGACCGACCCATTGCTGCCCCTGCCTTTGGGTTACCACATGAAATTCCGCCACACCCAAGCGGCCACGTAGAGCGAGAGTCCGGCGGCAATCCAGATTATCCCGATGGACTTCGCCCACTTCGCCTCACGGTCCAAGTTGCGAGACACATAGCCCCTGCGCTCAACCAGAGTACTGTAGAGTCCCGTCAGGATCATCATCGCTGCTGCTAACGTTGGATACATCTGCGTAAAATCGATGTTGACCATGAATTGTCCTCCTGGTTGTGGCCGAATGAAACCCGCGGTTATCCTTATCCCTTGAGCAGTGTTCACTGGACCGTTGCTACACGTCTTTCATGCCCATCCGGTGGATCCGCGAACTCACTTCAATCTGCACTTTCAGCCGGGGGTAAAGTTTTTCCCATCCCTGTTTGTTTTTTACGTGTTGACTCCAGTAATCGGAGTGTTTGGCACGCAGGTTTTCCCCAAAGCCAAAGATATCCGAACCTTTTTTTTGGGTCTGTGCGATGAGTTGGAGACATCCCGCTTGCATGTTTCGATTCATCTCGTTGCGAATGTCTTCAAGCACCCGAGGGTCTTGAAGATTCAACGCGCGGCTGTCGTTTTCGGCGACGTTGGCATCGACGTGCATCACAACGCGCGCAACAGGCTCGCCGTTTTCGACGTACGTATGAATTCGGGCAAGGCGCCGGAACGCGGTAATGACCACTGTTTGGCCCTGAACGTGGACGGGTACGCTGTACCCGGCTGGGCTTTCCCCAATGACTTGCATCAAATTCATGATCTGATACGGAGTCGTCTTGCCCACCATGTGGTTGCCCTGAAAGTAGGCAAGCCCTTGAATCTTAAGGTTGTTCTCTTGCTTAATGGACACGTACGGAAGGTATCCTTCCTGACCGTCGCTCGATTCCAACGTCCAAAACCGGCCTACAAAGTCGTTCGGAAGTTTCCCAGAATCCTTTGCCCGGTCCATCGTGGAAAGCAGGTACAACGTCGGCACGCGTTCCAATGGCGGCGACATGTTCATCACGTCAGCTGCGCGGCTCTGGGACACCATGAGCCAAGTGGTGCGGCGAATTTGAGGGTCTCTGCGAAAATAGTCATTCACGCTTTCCAAACCCTGTCGGGCAAAATCCTCAGAAACCACGATGACCCTAAGGTGGCCGAGAAAGACTCGTTCCGCGACTTGCTGCTGCAGGTGTGTCAGTGCATCGCTGACGTCTTCACCCCGGGCTTGTACCGTCCAAATGGCCTTGTTGCTTGAGTCTCCGCCACCACCACCGCCACCCCCGCCTTCCCCCGGCCCCAGCGGAATCCGGCCGGGAACCGCAATGTGAGCGGTGATGAGGACCTTAGCTGGCGTGTCAGCCTTGTCGGGCGGATGGGTCACATCCAACGGTGCACTTTCTCCTTGCTGCCCGGGCAAATCGATGGCCAGCCCGAGAACGGTGGCGCGCTGTTCAATTTCCACGCGGTCCCAGCACCCACTCAAGAATGGCACTGTCAAGAGAAGCACTGCGAGGACCTTGCGGACTTTGCCTGGTCCAGTATTCATGGTGTCATCTCCGGTCCTCGAACCCCGCGCACCATCGCGACAATCCACAATACAAAAGGATAACCGACCGTCAGAATCAGCCCAAATTTACCAACCACAGTGATAATCCGGTACAGTTCGACGATGTTTGGAGGAAGCATGGCGATGAAGTACACAGCCGCTGCAATCGGAAAGGCCCACATCCGCGAGTCCGCCAGGCCTGTCAACTGCCGAAGGGATTCCACGGTTAAGTAGTACGTCGAATACATGCTTGTGAATACCGCTATGACCCACACGGAGATAAAAATTGCGTCCAGCCGTTCCAACACTTCGCCAGGCAACAGTGTCGTTTTTGCCAGTTCCAGGGTGGGCCAGTAAATCAACTGAATTTCCTCGGGGCCAAAGACCGCAAGTGCGGCAACGACGGTGAACAGGTAAACGCTTCCGGCCAGGGCTAATCCAATGATGGTGGCCTTCATCGCCTGGCTCGGGCGCCGCAAGCCGGGGATCGCCAGGGTCAATACGAATCCGCCTTGAAGCAAGGCGGCAATGACCAAGCTTCCGTTCCCCATCGAGGTCCACGGCTTGGTTCCCCCAAGCGGCTGCAAATACAGCAGGTTAGCGTTTTTTAAACTCAGGATGGCGATGAGGGCAATGGGTGCTGCAATCATGGGAAAGTAGAACAGGTGAATGTACGAAAACGTCTTCAGGCTGTTTCTCGCGGCAACGGCAACAAGCACAATCATCACCAACGTCGTGATATCGGTGGGCGTTTTCGGCAGCGTAGCCGTTACCGCCACTTTGCCAAATTCTCTCGCGGACAGCGCGGTGAGCACTGCAAAATACACAATCATGAAAAGGCTCATTAACCGTCCGGGCCACTTTCCGATGATCCGGGCTGCGTACGTCACAATCGACTCATCGGGAAACCGGAGACCCAGCATCGTCACCACCGCAGCGGCCAGGAGGACAAGCACCACGCCGATGAGGCTGACCAGCGGGCCAGCCGTCCCCCCGGCTTCCACAGCAAGGCGTGGGGCTGCAAGGACACCGACGCCCGCCGTGCTTCCAAATAAGATGGCGACCAATTCCAACATGGTAATACTCCGTTCCATTATTGGCCTCCTTTGCGCGGGCCGCTGATGATGGTGCGCCTCTGCCGGTTCGGAGGGGATTTCGCGTACGCCACGGTTTCTTCACTGATGCGGCGGTCGTTTTGGGGAGACAACTCCTTGGGACGAAGGTACAGGCTCCAAAGCGGGGCCCGGATCGGGGCGTCTTTCATGCCCTGCCCCTTGAACGGGGCGTAAGGAGACCAAAAAGGCACCCCAAAAGACCGCAGAGCGAGCATGTGGTTGAAAATCAGAATCATACCAATCACAATGCCGTACAGTCCAAACGTCCCAGCCAGTAAAATGAGCGCAAACCGCAGGATGCGCAAAGCGATGGCCGCATTGTAGGCGGGCGTTGCAAACGACCCAATCGTCGTCAAAGCCACCACAACCACGGTAATTGGACTGACGAACCCGGCCGATACGGCGGCCTGGCCGACAACCAGAACGCCGACAATGGATAAGGCACCGCCCACCTGTTGGGGCAAACGCAGGGTGGCTTCTCGCAGAACTTCCATCGAGATCTCCATAATCAGCACTTCAATCACAGCAGGGAACGGCACACCGGCCCGTCCGCCAGCCACGGCCACAGCAAACTTCGTCGGAATCAGTTCAGGGTTAAAGGAGATCACGGCCACGTACAGCGAAGGGAACACCAAGGAAAAGAACAGAGAGACTAGGCGGACTCCTCGGACGAGGGAGCCCATGATCCAGCGTTCTGTATAGTCGTCCATCACCTGGTAAAATTGTGTGAAAGTCGTTGGCGCAATGAGTGCAAACGGCGTCCCGTCCGTGAGAATGACGACGCGCCCTTCGAGCAGCGCCGCACAGGACTTGTCCGGGCGCTCCGAATTCTGAATTTGCGGAAATGGACTCCAATGGTTGTCCTCGATGAACTGTTCCAGGGTTCCGGCGTCCAAAACACTGTCAATATCGATCTTTTTGAGGCGTTCCCGGACTCTGCGAACCACGTCAGGGTCAACCAGGCCCTCAATGTAGCAGACCGCTACCTTGGTTTTCGTGAGGCGTCCCAGTTCCATCGACTCCATGCGTAGGTCGGGCGTTTGCAGCCGGTAGCGAATCAGGGACATATTGACGCCTATGGACTCAATAAACCCGTCGCGAGCCCCTCGAATCGCCTGTTCAGTCTCTGGCTGCGACGGCGTTCTGTGGTCAACAGACCTTGTAGAAACCACTATCGCTTCTTTGAGGTCTTGAATGAGAAGGATGGTGTTTCCGCGAAACAGCGCTTCGCCAATTTTATTGAGACTGGTTTCGACGTACGCCTCTCCGTAGCTCAGAACCTGTTTCAAAATGAACTGAATGACGTTCGCGCGCTTCACAGCCAGGCTTGAGGTATTGGTTTCCATCAGCGGCTTTAACACGTCTTGATGAAGCCGCGCGTTATCCACAAAGTTGGACAGGTATAAAACGCTGGCTTGATAGTGCCCAAGAATATCGATGGTCCGCGTACTGAGGTCGTCGTTTTTGTCAAACAAATCTCGCATGACTGCAACCGTCTGCTCGTTGTCACCTGTGATTTTGCGCTCGCCAAGCAACTCCAGCCGTTTGCTTGGGGGAAAAGGTCGATTTAAGCCCGCATGTTTATTTGCCCGACTCCAAAACGGCATGCCAATTCCCCTTTCTGCGTACTTAGGGTGACCGCCGTTTGGGAAACTATGCATTTCGGAAGAGTTTCTGGAACCATTGGCACCGCTGCGTTTTTCGCCGCTGCAAGATGCAAGATGCCGCAGCCGGTGCGGCGGCACATGAAACGAAGGAGAACGGGGATGCTACGATGCGAGGACAAAACGAATCCGGAGGTGAGGTTTGTGCAGCCCGAAGACACCAGTTTCCGAAACAGCGGGGATGCAAATCCAGATGCAGATGCTGCCGTGACGCAGGAACAGCTTTACGATGTCTACATGGAAGGAACCATCGATCAGCTCGACGGCGTAAGAACAATGCAATTCCCCGGAATTGAGCAAGCCGCAGCCAGCAACAGCCGTTTGACGATAACCTCATCCTCCGAAGGGGATGCAAAACAGTGAAAGTCGTCGCTGTCCGTAAAAACGGGGATGGGGATATCGTCGAGTTCCAATTTTCGGATGGTCGGGTAGTAGACTACCGAGAAGCGATAGACTTGGCCAAACAAGGACAAATCGATCACGCCAATGCGTTCCGCGGACGGGACGGACAGGACCACATCCGGTCAGACGCGGACGGAGACAAGAGCAACAACTTCGACAATTTACCGCAGTTCTAAGCCGTTCTGAACGCGAAGGACCCTGCTTCTCATGAGGGTCCTTTTGATTGGAGCGGCTTTGAAGGTATGAGCCGAGTCGGCCTGTATGCCGAGGTTTTCATTGTTTACGAGTTTATTACAGGCCGGCTCGTTTTTTATTTCTGTACTTCTGTGGACTTCATTAACTCCGACAATGTCACGAAGTGATATCCCTGACGCTCCAAGGCTGGAATGACTTGGTTTAAAGCGTCAATGGTTTGGGTCCTGTTCCCTCCTTGGTCGTGGAACAACACAATGTCTCCGCTGTGCACTTTGGCGAGGACGTGCCGTGCAACCTTGGCCGCCCCCGGGTTGCTCCAATCGCCTGAGTCGACGCTCCATAGGATTACCTTGTATCCTTCATTCCGGGCCAATTGCAGGACTTTTTTGTCAAATCTTCCGCGTGGGGGTCGAAAGTAATGAGACTCGTCGGCCCCAACGGATTCCATAATCGCGTTGTGTCCATCGAGCAGCTCCTTAAGGATTCGGCGTTCCGATTTGTGCGTCAGAATCACATGTGAATACGTGTGGTTCCCAATCTCATGGTGATCCGCGAGTTCTCTGGCAACGAGTTGAGGGTATTGTTTGGCGCGATAACCAATGACAAAAAACGTGGCTTTTGCGTGATATTTGGCGAGCAGTTCCAATACCTGGGGCGTAAATGTTTCGCTGGGTCCATCGTCAAACGTAAGAGCCACAAGTTTTTTCGATGTATCCACGTGGCGGACAATGTTGGAAGCCGCCGTTTTCTCCGCAATACGACTGCCAGCTTGCGCCACGGTGTTCTGGTTCATTTGTAATGCGACATTGACCGCAACAACGACGGCTATTGAATATACCCATTTCAATTGATTCGTTATCACTCACCCGGTTCTCCATCATGAATTCGGCTTGATTGTAAGGATTCCCGGGCGTCGTGAGGTTCATGTAGGGGTGAAGAGAAAAACCGGGGTTCTCCCCGGTCTTGCATACGTTATTGGCTGGGTCTGGCAGTCCCTTGAGAGGGCCTCTGTTGGCAAAAGACGAGGTTGCCCAGAAAAACTTCAGGCGAGGCGTTCTCCCTCCGGTTGGTCTTCCACGCGCCATTCACGGCCATGCCAAGCGGATTTCCATTGGACGATGTGGTCGCAGACCGTTTTCATTTTGACGGCGTCCAGTCCCATATCCTCAGCTGCTGCGCACACGCCTTTAACCACCGCGATCCGAAGCGGCAATAGCTCCGCTTCCTGGGGTTCGAACTGTTCCAGACCGTTGAGTGCCCCAGTCGTCACAGCCACGCTTACGGAAACGGGATCCCCGCTTAGAGTCACAATGCTGTGCATCACTCCTCGTATGGATTCGCGAACCGCGAATTCGTTGAGGTACATGTGCGTTGCTGTGGTTTCGACAGCCACCTTGGCCGCATCGTGCGCAATGTCGACGAGAAACGGGCTTTCAGCGTATGCGTGAAAATTGTACGTCAAAGAGTCTTGAACCACAGAAGCCAGCAGAAACTCTCCGTTTTGTTTCTCTTTCCCAATCATGAGTGCCAAGTGATCCGCAACCTGTTCCAACGCGTTCCGATGGTTCACTGTGATTCCTCCTTCATAAGTTTGGGGGGACACTAAAAAACCCCCGGGGGCAAATTCCTACGGGGGGCGCGATCATAACTTGGATGAGCAAAAGGCTCACACCTCTTCTCGAGCGCTTGCGAGGTTAGCTGACGGATTCGGGCCGAAGAGATAGCCCTACCGGTCAAGACCGGATTCACCCCAAAAGATTGGTTCCCCCGCTTCCCTGTAACGGAATTCAGCGATGATGGGTTTTAATTGTAAGAATATTATAACGAAATAGGGTGCATTACGTCAACTGGCTTTACAGGCGCCCTCCAGCAAAAATGTCGAACCAGATCTTCATGCATGTCAACAAGACAAGCACACCCAAAATGGTGCGCAACACCCGCACGTCCACCGTTTTGCCAAAACGGGCTCCAAGGGGAGCTCCTAGGATACTCGCCCAAATCATGATTAAGGCAGGACCCAGTAAGACGTCCCCGGACAACACTTTTCCGGTCGTAGTCCCTATGGAAGAAATAAACGTAATCGCCAGCGAGGAGGCGATGGTCATTCGAGTCGGCACCTTCAGCACCAATAACATGACGGGGACGAGGATGAACGCCCCTGCGGCACCCACAACCCCGGAAACCACGCCAATGGACGCCGCTGCAACAATCGCAATGGGTTTGTTGAACGTGAAGCGATCGCTGTCGACAACATCGGGTTCCGCCACAGGAATGAACATCATGGCCGCCGCGATCAAGGCCAGGACGCCGTAAACGAGGTTAATCGAATCCCCGGAGAGAAACCGGGCCCCATACGCACCCAAAAAGCTTGCCAGCAAAATGGACGCTCCCATGTACGCGATTAATTCAAAGTTGAGCACGCGGTCTTTTTTGTAGGCCATTACTCCAAAGAAACTCGAGAAGAGTACCTGGACTGCGCTGACTCCAGAAACTTCGTGAGCTGTAAACGCCGCCAGACCCAGTGCGGGAGGTATGTACAACAGCAACGGATATTTTACAATGGACCCGCCGATGCCGAGCATTCCAGAAACAAAAGAACCCACAAAACCTATGAGCAGCAACGTTATAAACAGCGACAGACTCATAATCGGTAAACCGCCTTTCCCACAGCACTGTGTGGCAAACCACGGTTCACTATATGAAGCTTGTACACCATTTATACCCCGCTTGGTATGAACGGAACTGAACTCCTACATGCGGAAAACACCACAAACGCAGGGTTGTTAAGTGTGGTTTAAAAACTGGGTTTTAAAACGCTTTTGAAGACTCTTGAGGCTCGTGAAAACGTTGACGTACTCGGGGGGTTGTTAAAAACAACAACCATTTCCCGTTTTGCCGTGAGGCCCACGGTTTTGAACCTGCTCTCGCAGGTGGGTGTCCTTACGCACGGTTTGCAAGTCCTCTTCAACGGAGGCATGTGCTCATCGTCCGGAATTCGAACTCCCTATTCATATGCATCGGTTAAAACCAAAAGTGCCCCACCAACATCACAGGAAATGTTGTGTTGGTATCGTACCACGATGTGACCAGGAACTCAATACAATGTATTTCCAGCAGAGGGTAAACGGGCGTTGACACAGTAAACCGCGACCCGCTTTGATATCCATTTTATGTAATAAATTACTGAATCACGGGTATCCTAAAGCCGTTATTATCGGCCGATTGCAGCCGTTTTTACCACCTAAGAGGATGTAAAGAAGGTGCAATGTGTTGATCCCCCTTGGTCAACAAGTGCAAAAAATTGTGGACCAATGCGTTGAGGCGAACCGGCAATACTTGGTCCTCTGGAAGCAACACATTCTCTTTCGCGGGGTGTGGTGGTTTGAAGTTGCACTTTTAGTTGTTCCTCTCATGCTTTGGGGCCTCTTCCACAAGCGCGACAGCACGGACCGGCTGGCATACACCGGCCTCATCGTTCTATTGGTCAGCGCCTGGTTGGACTTTATCGGAAACAGCTATGGTCTCTGGTACTACCCTTACAAACTCATCCCCGTTCTGCCCCCCTTCATTCCCTGGGAGGCGGCGATTGTAGTCGAAGCCCTCGCGTTGCTGCAGTGGAAGCCCCAGGCTTCTCCGTATTGGAAGGCCGTTCTTTTCGGCGCGTTCAACGCATTTGCGATGGAGCCTCTGATGCACAAAACAGGCATTTATCAACCGCTCCACTGGCCTTACATCTACTCTTTTCCCGTATACGGATGCATCTTTCTCGCAGCGCACTGGGTCAGCCGACGACACAGATTCGCTGAGTTGGAATAGTTTGGACGAGACACACGAATCGGCAAAATGGCCTGCCGGGCCGATGGGAAGTCAAACACCTCTAGTTGACCGCGTCGATACCAAGGCAGGTATGAAATCCGCAATTGAATGGTATTATATGGAATATATGTACATATATAGGCTGGTGTCCTGAGGAACAGAAACCGAAAGGGTGGCTTCCCAAGTTGAACCGGATACGTCGCGATCGCGCTTCTATTGGAATATTTGGCGTGAACCTGCCGCACCGGATGAATCCCTGGGTCCCGTGGTGTTGGTCGTTTTTCCTCCCCGGATACGGCCACGTCTTAGGTGGAAAATTCATCACCGGTTGGCTGCTTATCGGATGGGAAGTGTTCATTAACACCAAGTCACACCTCAATACCGCGATTGTCTATTCGTTCACCGGGCAATTCGACAAGGCCAAACAGGTCCTGGACAATCACTGGATTGTTCTGTACGTTCCCGTGTTTGTGTACACCCTCTTTGGCAGTTATCAAAACGCCGTGCACAACAGCAACCTGTACGACCTTGCAGACCGCGAGGACGCACCGGTCAAGCCCATGACCCTGAATTCGTTTGAGATTAACTCCCTGGATAAAAGGAGTCCATGGCTGGCGGCTTTGTGGTCCTTGCTGATTCCTGGACTCGGCCAGATTTACAATCGGAAGTTGGTTTCTTCCGTAATGGCCTTGACCTGGTATATCGTTTTCGCGAATCAGGCTCATCTGCCCCAAGCCTTGCACGCGACGATGACAGGACAATTTACCCAAGCCATTCGCATGACGAATCCGGAATGGCTGCTTTTCATTCCGTCCTTGTATGGTTTTGCGTTTTACGACGCGTACGTCACCACCGTCCACTACAATCGGTTGTTTGAAAAAGAACAGTCCAAGTTTCTCCGTGAGCAGTATCAAACGAATCTTCAGACACTGAGTTTCCGCACAGCAGGAGGCATGCAGAAGGTGAAAAGGGTGAAAGTGGTAGCCACCTTTGACCATACCATTTACTTGGAGAAAGCCCTGATTGGCCTTGAAGACTTAGGGATTCACCGGAGTGACATCTACGCAATTCCCTTGCACCGGACCCCGGCCAGTTCGCGCACTTACGACTCGCTTCACACCTCGGACGGACAAAGCACGTTGGATGGAATCGCATTGCTGGCAGCATTGCTGAGTGCGCTGGGGGTCATTTACGGCTACGTCCTGGCTTGGGGTCCTGTTTTGTGGGGATTGATTGGTTTTGTCGCAGGCGGCTTGCTGGGGTGGATGGCAAAGCTGATTTGGAGACGACGCACCGTCCGGAAAGCGACGACTTCGAACACTGAGGTTGTGCTAGTGGTAGATTGCACCGATTCACTCGCCCTAAGTGTGGAACGAACCCTGTCGGACAACTTTGCGTTTGGCATCGCTACGCTGTCGGTCGACAACGAGACAGGCGCGAATGTGCCAGCGGACGGCCGCGCTTGACGAAAGCCCGTGTTCTGCCAAGTTTTGATTCCATGAAGTCCCCTTCAAATCTCCCTTTAGCCGTGAAAAAACACCCTATTTTCGAATTAACTATCATTGAGGTGATCGTACGTGGACAATCCAACCAATGACAAGAAAGCAGGTTTGTACGCGACGACTTTTCTGATGCCAGCCGGACAGTGGATTATTGCTGTAGGCGCAGTTATGGTTGCAATGGGTTTGACAATTAACGCCCGAATTGCGTCGAAAAAGGCCAAGGAAGGTTCGCCCAATGCCGGGACGCAAACCAAGCGGGTTTAAAAAAGGCCCGTCAATCCATTCATGGACTTCATGTTATTCTCCGCTTGAATTGCAGTTCCACATCCCATCTCCCCATTTCTTAAAACTCAGTTGCGGCCGACGGCAACTGCCTGCGCCGTATGTAAAATACCATCAGTTTGACCGTAGGCTCCACGATCAGGTACAGCCAACTCAGGGGTACCAAAATATGAATCACAATCCAGTCGCCCACTTCTTGATTCGGAATGAGTTCAAAAATAGCGAGAACAAACACCGCGTATCCAATGGTAAACCATTTGTCACTTGATTGGTTCAACTGGAGAATTTGTCTGGATAATTCCGATAGTCCCCATAAGTGGCTGGCATAGAACACCGCTTGAAACATCGTTGCGACAAAGATCAGAGAGACGCCAAAGCGCTGGATGATAAAGCCCTGGACCTGCACCAATTGCAACACAAAGTCAACGGGGTGTACCAAAACCCGCAACCCTTCGTACCCGACGACTCGAATGCTGACCAAGAACACTCCCATCACGTAAAGACAACCCAAGCCAACCGCTAACACGGGGAGCCAAATCGCGTTTTGCTTTCGATGGTCAAAATACGGGTTCACCATCAGGTAAAAGTTTATGCCAAAAAACATGGGCAACAGCAATCCCGCCACGGAAATTGACCGGGATAAACTGACTGGATGCGGAAAAACGCCTGTCCATGTCCCCCGAAAAAATGCCAGAAAAAAAGACACACTAAGAATCAGCATGACGACCGGGAATGCAATGGAGGACACGCGTGCAATGGTTTCGATGCCGTACAGCGCCCCAACCACTGCCACGAGTGCAAGTGCGCCGGCTGTCGCTAAACGAGGCGTATTGGACAGTATCCCTTTAACGGTGACCGAAAACGAATAGAGGCTGACGGCTATAAACAGGAGGTACCCTGGAACAAACGAGAGTCCCACGCTCTTTCCCATCCATTTTCCAAACACCAAAGTGAGCATTTCCTCACCGGACTGGGTGCGGAGGTTCGTCGTAAGCAGACCGTGAATGAACGCACTGACCAACCCGAAAAGACAGGCACCCAAGATTGCCCATTGTCCATCAATGCCGCCGTAAAAAGCTGCATACCGAGGGTAAATCCAAAACAGCAGAGGAAGAACACTGGTGGATACAACACAGACCACTTGATACATGGATAGTTTATACACTAAATCAACATCCCCTTACTCGTAATTCTGGCATTCACTTTAATGTCCAACTTGGCATGTTGGAACATGCTGCTCCACTGCTGTTCTAACCGCGTTTCCTCTTCTGGATGCGCCTGAAGGTAGCTCCTGCCGAATCCAACCACATCGGTCTGTTGCTGCTGCAGTTTTTCGAGCGTACTCGTGAGCTGTTGCGTGAGGTATTTCGATACCTTCGTTTGAAGCTCAGTTACGCTGGTCGGCGGCAGGGGCTTCGGTGAGGAGTCCGCAATCTTAGCCAGAGTGCCAGAGACCTGCACGTGGTCAACAAGTACAAGGTGGGTACCCTTGTCGATACAGCGAACGTGACTTTTAGCGCGTAAATCCGTTAAAGACATCACCCCCTGCCCAATTGGAATATTGAACGACATGTCGCGAACTTTTCCCATCAAAAAATTTACGTACAACGTTTCCTCCTTGCTTAATGCAAAAGCCGGTTTATTGTTCCGGTATACCTCTACTCCATCAAAGGCGAGTGTCTTCTGACCGCCGTCTCCGGTCCCTTCTGTCCTTATGATAGGTGTAACCGGTACAACACCGAGTTGTGTGGTGTCACGCCAGTATTGCCACAATTCCCGATACATGGTAAAACCCTGTTGTCTGACCTTGAACGCGTTTTCGACAAAATCCAATGGAACTGCCTTAGTTCCTTGTGTAGCCAAGATTTTTTGGGCGCTGTCTGGTGTCATGAGAATATAGGCCAGCCGGTTAATCTTTGGCGTGCGCATGAGTTGCGCAATTGCGCTGTCCAACGCCTTATCTGACAGTTGTCCACTCAACACGACAGCGCGCAGTTCGGCGATATCGACTTCGCGGTCCATTTTCAGTTGAATCTTCCTGAACGCCTCGGACAACGAGTAGGATTCGACAGAAACGTCTTGCAGCGCAGATGTCTCCCCCGAACCTTCGCCCTGTGTTTGACCCCCTGCGCTGTTGCTCAGAATGGGAAACTGAAGCGTCACCCGGATTTTCTCTGGATTGTGTTGTGCGGGGTCAATACCTAACCCGACGACTGGGGAACGCGTATTAATCGCCTTATAATCCCAACATCCGGGCAAAAACAACAGCGAACAAGCTGTGCATGCGATGGCAACGGATCGTTGGATGACGGGTTTCATGTTTGCCTCCGCTTGCGCGGAAATTTCGGACCGCGTGGCACTTCGAGCATCGGATGCTGCACGGGGTCCGTATAATCGGCATCCCGCGTAACATCCTGGTCGTGATAGTGTGCCGCTCGCTTGTCGAGCATGGGGAGGGGGATACGTAGAATGCCATCGAGAAAGAAATCTCTCCAGTGCTCCCCAGACAGCGGTTCCAGATATGAAATTCCGAATGACTTTAGAGAAGCGGCGTGAAACATGATCACAATGACGACCAACATGATTCCGTAGAATCCAAATATGCAGGCACCCAAGATGTTCGTCCACATTAAAAGCCGCAAAGTTGTGGAAAATTCGTAGCTCGGAAGGACGAAGATGGATACGGCAGTCAGAGCAATGATCACAATCAAAATGTTGCTCACAAGCCCGGCTTCCACAGCGGCTTGCCCGAGTACCAAGCCGCCGACGATGCCAATGGTCTGCCCCATTACCTTCGGCATTCGAAGGGCGGCTTCGCGAATAATCTCCATGACCACTTGCATGATCACGACTTCCGTGGCGGCGTTGAACGGCACTCCTTCTCGGGATTGCGCAATCGCCAGCGCCAACGTCTGAGGCATCAGTTCGGGATTAAAATCGACAAACGCAATATATAGTGCTGGCAGATAAAACGCGAGAACAAACGCGATCATGCGCAACCAGCGTACGACGGTCGCCTCAATCCAGTTGTGTTGGTCGTCTTCCATCGTCTGAAAAAAGTCCATGACCGTCCCAGGCACCAAAAGTGCTGAAGGGTCTCCATCCACGAAAATCAATACTTTTCCTTGTCCGACCTCCTTCACACAGTTGTCGACCCGCGATGTAGCCCGTGTCAGGGGAAAAACCGTCCAATGATTGTCCACGATGCGCTGCTCCAATGTTGCGCTCCCGGTGAGTTTATCCAGGTGCACCGCCTGAATTCTCTTGATGACGGTATCCACCAGATTCGGGTTGGCGACGTCGTGTTCGTATAAGACGGCCACCCGGTTTCGGCTCCGATAACCGACTTGCAGTTCTTTCACCGTCAACGCATCACTGGTCAGCGCCCAACGCATCATACCGACATTCACGTCCACATTTTCAATAAAACCGACTTGGGGACCGCGCGTACTGGATTCCAGCAGTGGCGGCTCCACCGCGCGGTGCGGCAGCTTTCGTTCGCCCATCGTGACAGCGACATTCAAGCCGTCGATCAACAAAACAAGTACACCGCGAGACAGAGCCTCTCGAATCTCCCACAGATTGTCCATGAAGATGGCGTTTCCAATCGGGATGACTCTTCTCATCAAATAAAAGGGCAGTTCCTTGACGGACAGACGAGGGTACTGGTGGTCCTGCAGCGCCTGCATCACGGTTTCGACCTGCCTCTGGTCGGCCACCGTCTGATAATAGACAATGACGGATTCCAGTTCTTTGACAACCGTTCTGCGGACCACAAAGTCATCGCTTTGGCCTGCAGTTTCCCGGATATACTTCAACGTATGACGCAAATTCCCGGTGATCCTCGGCGCATCCCGGTAGTCCGGTACCTTGGGTTTTGGTCGGTCAGTGTATCGGTGTTTGTAGTTCCTTCGATTCAACGGATTCAATAGCAAAACGGCTCGCTCCCCCTTGACAGTACGCTCATGAGGGTTTCCTAGATTGCCAAGACCTATGTATTCCAGCAATAAACGAGCATGGCGTTGGTCTTGAATTGACCTCATAAGTTGTACCCTATGGGGCAGCCCGTTCGGAGTCTCCCAGAGGACGGTCTAATTCGTTACTCTACGAATGCGTCCAAGGGTCCAGACAGCGATGCCAATCAGGACCATGATGGCACCTGAGGCACACACCCCATTCCAACCCCATATCGCCCATGCATTGGCGCCAACCGACGATCCGATTGCACCCCCAATAAAGTAAGTGACCATGTAAATCGTATTGATGCGATTTCGCGCATCGGGTCTCAAACTGTAGATCCGCGCTTGATTGGAAATTTGTGAAGACTGCACCCCAAGGTCAAGCAAAATGACACCCATAATCAATCCCCAAAGGCTATGGCCCCACAGCCAAAAGACCAGAAATGAAAAAAACGTCACGATGGCCCCAACACCAGTCACCAGAGCTGGACTCTTTCGATCGGAGATGCGCCCTGCAACAGGGGCAATCATGGCGCCAGCAACACCGACCAAACCAAACAGCCCGGCGACCTCACTCCCGAAATGATAAGGCGGGCGCTCAAGAAAGAACACCAGGGTCGTCCAGAACACACTGAAGGCTCCAAACTGCATACTCCCCATCAAAGCCGCCTCGCGGAGAACAGGTTCAGTACGGATGAGCCGGCCCAGGGACGGAAACAACGAACGGTACGTAAGGGGCGATTGTGGATAGCTGTTCGGCAGCAGAACCCGAAGAGAAACGGCCAACACCAGCATCAGGACACTCGCCAGACCATACATCACCCGCCACCCGAATACGCCTCCGATGAAACCGCTGACTGTTCGGGCCAGGAGGATACCCACCAGCAAACCGCTCATCACGATGCCCACCACACGCCCGCGCTCTTCGGCAGGAGCTAGATTGGCAGCTAGGGGAACAACCATCTGCGGAACGACAGAGGTAACGCCAACCGCGAAACTCGCTACAGCCAACCAGAGCACGCTCTGGGAGAAAGTCGTTGCCAGCAAAGACAACGTCACAAATGCCAGCGTCGTGACAATTAAACGTCGCCTTTCCCGCATGTCTCCTAATGGAACAAATAAAAACATGCCTACTGCATAACCCAATTGCGTTAACATCGATATGATGCCGAGTTGGCGAACCTCTACGTGAAACCCTCTGCCGATGTCCGCTAGAAGAGGTTGATTGTAGTAAATATTCGCAACCACCATGCCAGCGGTTATCGCGAGGACCAAAACCAACTTGTTCGAAAGGGAATGATGGCCCTGTACAGCGACTTTGACATCCTCCACAAACACTTCACTCCTTGCTGCTTTCTCTGTCTGTAAAAGTATCTTAACTCGATTGATTATACATGGTTGTGCAATCCACTTTCGGGTTCTGTAATCCGCTGTCCGCGGTCCCCTTGCATAACAAGCAGACAAGGAATAAACTGCAAAAGGCGATGCGCGATCTGTCGCCACAACGCGGACATAAGGATTAGGATTATAGATTTGTTCCGATTTACGGTACGGGTTTCAATCTGACATATCAACTTGAACGCTCACTGATGACAGCGGCGAATCACATCCGGGAGTCGAATTGTGATATGAACTGGAAGCGCACACTTTGGATCTTGTGGGCATGCAATTTCGCGGTAACGGCGGGCACAAGTCTAGTCATCCCGTTTCTTCCGCTCTATATCGACAAGCTTGGCATACAAAATATACAGGCGAATGAAAGATGGTCAGGGTACGTGTTCGCCGCCCAATTTGTAACATCGGTCTTTTTCCAACCCATTTGGGGGGCTTTTGCAGACAAACACGGGCGCAAAATCATGCTTCTCCGTGCGGGTTTAGGAATGGGAGTGGTCACTGCTTTAATGGGTGCTGTGGGAGCGGTATGGCAACTGCTGTTACTTCGTCTCTTTAACGGCGTCTTTTCTGGCTTCATCTCCATGGCTGTCTCTCTTCAATCCTCGATTACACCAAAGGAACATTCTGGCCAGGCTCTCGGGACCCTTCAAACGGGCGCGATCGCAGGTAATCTGATTGGTCCTTTAATCGGCGGCGTGTTGGCGGAAACCATTGGCTTTCGCGCCGTGTTCTTCTGTACGGGTGCGTTGCTGATCGTTGCAAGCGTCATCGTCCTGTTCTTCGTACATGAGCATCATCAACCGATTGCTCGAAAGAGTAACAACTTAAAAGAAGAAATCGTGCAATTGGCACCGCTGTTCTCTGTTTTTGCGGCGTCCACCTTTATTCAGGTCGGCATGATGAGTATTGAGCCGATTGTGACCATTTATGCGAAAACCTTGTACACAGGCGCTCACTTGGCGACCATTGCGGGTCTCGTGGTGGCCACAAGCGGAATCGCGAACTTGGTGGGTGCGCCAACATTGGGACGATTGGGGGATCGCATCGGTCAGCGCAAAGTCCTGATTTTGGCGACCTGCGCGGCAGCGGTCATGTACGTTCCGCAGGCCCTCGCTCAAAACATCGGCGTTTTGTTGGTGGGGAGGTTCCTTCTGGGACTGTTCATCGGAGGCATGATCCCGTCCCTCAATGTCCTGGTGAAGAAGAAGGCTCCACCGGAGCTGCAGGCGACCGCATTTGGAATCAATTCCTCGTCCACGTTTTTGGGCAATCTCATTGGTCCCTTGATTGGTAGCAGCGTGGCAGCAGCCTATGGCATCCGAAACGTCTTTTACGTGACCATGGTCGTGCTATTGGCCAATGCAGTCATGATTTACTTCAATCGCAAATTGGACGCAGAACCATCTGTTCAAAGCACCACTGCTTAAACAGTCAGGGCCGCCCTTACCTCGCCTGAGGAAGGAACGGCCCGCGCGTCTCCTGTTAGAGTCGAACTAGAGTCGATTCCAACAACCGTGTTTCTTAGACCAGCGACTGTTCGAACGACGTTCCCCACCTCGTGATGCATTCGTCCGTTCCCCACACCCGCGGCTTTTGTGGAAAGTGTTCGTGCCAGGGCCGCGGCTCGAAGATGCCCAGTTCGGGAATGAACACATCCGCATCTGTGAACAGTTCAATCATGTTCCCGTCCGGATCGCGGTGGTAAGTGGCGATGTTGTGTCCGGCTCCATGGCGGGACGGACCCCACAGAATCGGGATGTTGTGGCTTCCCAGGTGGTCCATGGCGCTCACCAGGTGACTGTAATCGCGAAGCTCCAGGGCCAGGTGATGCATGGCCTTGTAATCCGATGTGGCGAAGTTCAAGACGTGATGATCGCGATTGCACGTCATGAATCCAAAGAAATCTTCGATCCAATCCGTGTTGAAGAACCCAAACTGCTTGTAAAACTCCACCGATTTTTTGGCGTCGTTCACGCGCAGGGACAAGTGTCCAACCTTGTTGGGACGGATGCCGCGGCTGTTGAACCCCGGAGCGGCCACCTCCATTTCTGAGAACAAGTGCACAACGTACCCGTCCATATCCATAAACTCTGCCAGTTCCGGGATTCCTTGAAATGCATCCGCTTTCACGGAGGTTGCGATGCCGTTTGCGTTCAGTGTCTGTGCAGCTTCTGCGACGGAAATCCCCGGTGACAGCTGAAGCCCGAATCCAATCAATCCACTCTCTGGTGCTTCCGATACAACGATGTTGTGATGGTCGATGGAAGTGCTTACATACGCATGTTGAGCGTCCCTGTGCGTGACGGTTAATCCGATGACATCCTGATAGTACTGAAGCAGCGCTTCAGGATTTTGTGACCCAAAATGAACGTACGCCAAACGAAACACCTGAACCATACGTTTTCCCCCCAGAGTGAAATTGAAAATACTCACTTTACGTTGAGTAACTCATTGCAACTCATTGCTTCGGCGACAACCCGGTTCGGTTGCATCCCGAATCGATCCGTCCATTTTATTCCTTCACTGAAACGAACGACTCGGGTTCCTGTTTTGCTTCCTCCCTTCCTCGCTGTCCTGGATCAGCACCTTGACACTCTCCAGGAGTTGGGTCATACCTTGATACGCGCCTTGCTCGTCGCGACTGCAGACCGCATCCATCACAGCCCTGTGTTGATTGAGAGCCGCCACAGGAGGCTCCTCCCGCTTCTCCTTGAGAATCGGAATGGTCGTCTTGCGGCTGTACAGCAAGGCATCGCGCATGACTCGGGTCAGACTCAACATCAGTTCGTTGCGCGAAGCCGCAATAATGCTGTCGTGAAACTCATAGTCGGCTTTGGCCCAATCCTCTTCGTTTCCGACGGATTGCTCCAGCCTCTCGAATGCCTCCCGAATCACTTGAAAGTCTTTGTCCGTCCCGTTCTGGGCAGCCAGTGCCACGGCAGCCGGTTCAATAACCCGCCGCACTTCGCTTAACTGCAAAAGAAAGTGTTGGTTCGGCTTCGCGTCCACAGACCACTGCAAGACCTCGCGACTCCACCACTGCCAGTGGTCCCGTGCACAAACGATGGTCCCAACCTTTGGCTGAGATTCCACCAAACCTAGGGCAGACAACCCTTTCAGGGCCTCCCTGGTCACGGTGCGGCTCACTCCATTCATCTCACTGAGAGTCTCGACGGTCGGGAGTACCTGACCTGATTCCAGCGCTCCACTCAAAATTTGGCGGCCGAGTTCATGGAGTAATTGACCGCTTAGCTTCAGGGACTGCATTGTGAGCCTCCATTCTCGGAGAAGTATCCTTCTAAGAAGTATAGAATTCTGAAAGATTCGAAAATATCTTGGGTAATATCATATTATTTAATGATTTTTGATTCAAGACCTTGATTTAAGGCAGCTAAGAACTATAGTTAAAACATTAAGAGAATACGATGAATTGCGGAGGAACCCCATGGAACTGATCGGACTGTTAGGCAGTTTGCGCAAGGATTCATACAACCAGGCACTCCTAAATACCGTCGCTGACCGGTACAAGTCATCCTTCACCCTGTCCATCGCAGACATTTCCACTTTGCCGTTTTTCAACCAGGACGAAGAAAACTCCCCGCCTCCGGTGGTTGAAGCCTTCAAGCAACGGATCGCCCAGGCAGATGGTGTCGTCATCGCCACCCCGGAATACAACTGGTCTGTACCTGGCGTCCTCAAGAACGCCCTCGATTGGATGTCGAGAGGGCAAAAGGTTCTCGTCGGCAAGCCGGTGCTCGTCGTAGGTGCCTCCACCGGAATGATGGGGACGCTGCGTGCTCAGTTGCACCTGCGCGAGGTCCTTTCAAGCCCCGGCCTCTCCTGTCGCATGTTGCCGCCAGGCGGGAACGAGGTTTTGGTCACTTTTTCCCAAGACAAGTTTGAAAACGGACAACTGACGGACGCGCCGACCCTGGCATTCCTCGATGATGTTGTAAGAAAGTTCATTGCCCTGGTGTGATGCCGTTCACCCGGATCCGATGAGTGCGAGATGCGATAGGCGGAATCGGACGACGCGATCGGATTGCAGTGACTCGGATTGCAGTGACTCGGACGCAGTGATATCCCATGGAACGCTCTGAACAGGAGGTGGGCCAATGCCTGTCGCACAGACCAGCTACGGTCCGGTTAAAGGAACCCTTGAAGGCAAGGTGACGGTGTTTCGAGGCATCCCGTATGCGCAGCCGCCAACGGGATCGCTTCGATTTCGACCGCCCGCAGCGCCGAACCCCTGGTCGGCTGTCTTCGATGCAGCCTGCTTTGGCCCTGTGGCGCCACAGCCCGCAGCGCCGACACTGCTTCCCCGGGCAGAACTTCCCCAGTCAGAAAACTGCCTGACGCTGAACATCTGGACTCCCGGGCTGGACAAACAACAAAGGCCCGTCCTCGTCTGGCTGCACGGTGGGGGTCTGATTACGGGTTCGGGCGCAGACCCATACAGCATGGGAGATGGATTTGCAGAGGACGGCGTCGTCTTCGTCTCTGTGAACTACCGGCTCGGCTCGCTCGGTTTTCTCTACCTTGGGGACATGCTTGGCCCGGAATACCAGACCTCTGGCAACTGCGGAGTGCTCGACGTCACGGCAGCCCTAAAGTTTGTTCGGGACAACATCGCGAATTTTGGCGGCAATCCCTCCAGAATTACCGTCGGCGGAGTATCCGCCGGCGCCAAACTGGCTGCAACCCTGCATGCCGTTCCGGACGCCAAAGGTTTGTTCCAGCAGACCATCTTGCAAAGCGGAGCGAACCAAACCATCCGCAGTACGCAAACCGCATCGGTTATTACCGCTGAATTTCTCGACGCACTCGGCCTCGGCCGAGCAGAGGCGCATCGAATCCTGGACCTTCCCGTATCGGACCTGATTTCGGCCCAGACGAAAATCGGACAGGGTCCGCAGAATTTTCATCGCTTTGGGCCGGTCCTGGATGGCGTCGTGTTTCCGACAGGAATCCGTGCTGGGAACGAAGAAGAGCACTTGGCGCCGGAAGCCGCGTTTTCTGGCCCCATCCTCATCGGCACGGCGAAATCAGAAGCCAGAATTCTCATGGGCAGGGACCCCATGCTGGCAGACATGAATCCGCAGGCTATTACGCGGTTGTTCGGAGACAACAGCGGGATTGTGCTCTGCGCCTATCGAAAACTCTGTGACACCTTGCCGCACACCGAAGCGGCGTGCCAGGTGCTGACCGACTACATGTATGGCATTGGGTCTGAAAGGTTTGCCGATGGGCTGTCTGCTGCTGGGGTTCCAGTCTGGAGATACCGGTTTGATTGGAAAGGCCCACATGGCGCTTGCCACGTTCAGGACATGCCGTTTGTGTGGAACAAGAGTTTTGGGACCGAGGGGCTGTTCGCCATCCCTATCGGTCGAAAGACGGGCGCGGAACACGGGAGCAGCCCTGTCCAAGCTTTGGCTGCGGCCGTGCACAAGGCGTGGATTTCCTTTGTGAAAACAGGGAGCCCGGGCATTCCAGAACTGCCGCAGTGGCCCCAGTACACACGAGAGCGCCGCGAAGTCATGCTGTTTGACGAAACCTGCCAGGTGGCTATTCTTCCACGCTTGGACGTCGAAGATGGATTTCCAGAGCAGGTTCTGGCGATGAGACGAGATGGATAGCTGATGTAAATACCCGCCTGATCCTGGAGGTGAGTTTTGGCCCCCGTCGCCTGTTTTGTGACTAAATGACCAATTTACTTTTATGGTCATATGGTTTACACTCAGATAGGTCATGGATAGGATTAGACTTCACAGTTTTGTTTTGTACATAGGAGAGAGTTTGAGGATGTCGAACGAGATTGTCGCTGAGCAGCGACACAACATTTCTTCTCCAGCAGTTGGCGCCTATTGGCAGTTACTGATCGTACTCATCGGCGCTTTTATGGATTTACTGGATACAACTGTCGTCAACGTGGGGATTCCCGATATAGAATCTTCGCTTGGGGCGAGTACGGACCAGATTCAGTGGGTCATCACCGCATATCTTTTAACGCTTGGCGTCTTAATCCCTTTAACGAGCTGGTTAATTGACCGATTTGGCGCCAAAAACCTGTTCGTATTCTCAGTATTCGTCTTTTCCATTGGCTCTGCATTGTGTGGATTCTCATGGAACCTCGCTTCCATGATTTCATTCCGTGTACTTCAGGCGGTCGGTGGCGGATTTATGATGCCTGTGGTCATCTCTATTTTATATCGACTGTTTCCTGCGAATCAGCGGAATCTCCCGATGGGTATCTTTGGTCTAGTCATTGCTGCAGCTCCTGCATTTGGTCCTCTGCTTGGTGGTTACTTAGTGGCCATAGAGAGTTGGCGGTTGATCTTCTTTATCAATGTCCCTGTGGGTCTAGCCGCAACATTTCTATCCCTTTGGCTGCTTTCTCCGTTCGATCACGCTGTAAAGAGCAAGCTAGACATATGGGGCTTTGTCTGGTCCACCATCGGCTTTTTTTGTTTGCTGTACGCATTCAGTGAAGTGTACTCCTATGGTTGGTCTTCTCCCATTGTAAAAGTCCCGCTCATTATCGGTTGTACTTCGCTATTGTTCATGGTGTGGATTGAACTCAATAACAACCAGCCGCTGATCGAACTACGAGTGCTGACAGATACACCCTATCTGTTGAGCCTTATCATTGTGGGAGTCATCTATGTTGCTTTGTTTATCGGCATCTTCATCCTTCCGCTCTACCTACAAAACGTACGGAACTACTCCGTCATGCAAGTCGGCGAGTTCATGACGCCGGGGGCAGTTGGTGCTGCTGTCGCAATGCTATTGAGCGGCGCAGTCCAATCCAAAGTAGGTACACGCACGTTTGCCTTGCCGGGTCTGCTCATGCTGGCGATTGCGGACTACCTGCTGTCTGGACTTCAAGTGGACACACCAGCTAGGACCCTGCAAACCCTCTTCGTCATCCGCAGTATCGGCATGGGTTTTACGATCATGCCGATTATGAAAGTTGGACTGGATAGAGTACCTGAATTCTTATCCGATCAGTCCATCGCAATTTCAAATATGTCTCGTCAGGTTGTTTCGTCCTTAGGAATGGCTGTATTAGCGTCCTATATGCTCACGCGAGCAAGGTATCACTATGCCAAACTTAGGTGGACTGTCACTCCTGGGTCCCCATATGGATTGCAATTCCTTCAGTACCAAACGCATTTTGAGCAATTGGGCTACTCTGCTTCCATGGCCCATCTTTTTGCGGTTCAAACTTTGTATAATGCGCTTCAATCCCGCACGTTTACGATGGGTGTAGATGATACATTCTTTGTCGATGCGCTGCTGGCCATTGTAGTCGCAGTCCTTACCATGTTCTTTTCGACAACGAGCGTCTTTTCATACAACCCGAGACGTCACATTACGCACAGTGAAGGTGAAATCTTGAATGGATAATCGCCAAAAAGTCATCGACGCCGCCATTAAGTCTTTTTCGATGTTTGGTTATAAAGGAACGACCATGGATCAAATTGCGAAGATCGCCAATATCGGTAAAGGGACTATCTACCTTGTATTCTCAAGTAAAGACGAATTGTTCACGCACATTCTCGACGATATCGCAAACGACATGCAGGAAATCGCGAAAAAGTCACTAGAATCCGAAGGTCCTTTCTTAGATAAATTATCACATGCCATTCGTCAGATTTTATTAAATCGCTCAAAACACGAAGTGTTTTCCAAATTGAGTCTTGAGGTTAAAGAAATCGGCACAAAGAAAGTAATCAGCGGCCTTGAGCAGGTTGAGCACAGCATCGTCAACTTCATCGCGTCCGAAATTGAAAAAGCACAATCGCGCAAAGACGTGGCTCCTTGTAACGCCACAGCCCTGGCATTTGTGCTCTTTCGTACATATACGGGACTCGTCAGTGATTGGCCAAATCCGTATCCGCACTTATCCGATGACGAGATCGAACAAGTCTTTTCTGACATTTTCGTCCGTGGACTGAATCCCTCCACGACGTCTTAAACAAAAATTTAGTCATGAAACACAACAGGCAAACCAATTTCAACGGTCGTTCCGATTCCCTCTTCACTTGTAATCAGGATTTTGCCATTGTGCATTTCAATAATTCTCTTGCTCACCATCAATCCTAGACCTGTTCCTTTTTCTTTAGTCGTGTAAAAAGGTTCTCCAACCTTGGCAAGTCGTTCTTTGGGGATACCACACCCTCGATCCATGACACGAATCATTACACTGTTCTCATCGTACTTTTGGGCTTCGACAGAAACCTCCCCGCCATTTGGCATCGCATCGATCGCGTTCTTGAGGATATTGATAAACACCTGTTTGAGTTGATTTTCGTCCCCGCTGACCAAGGAAATGTTTTCATCATAGCTGAATGTGATTTGGACATTGCTCATAATGGCATTTGTGCTTAACAGCTCAATTACATGATTTAATAAACGTTGAATACAGGTGGGTTTCAAGTTTTGGGCCTGCGGCTTAGCAACCATTAATAACTCCGAGACAATCGCGTCAATTCGGTCCAATTCAGGCAACATAATTGAACAATAACCTTTATTTTCTTCTCTCTGCGAGAGCAGTTGCAGAAATCCTTTCAACGAGGTCAAAGGATTCCGAATTTCATGGGCCACTCCGGCCGCCAATTCCCCAACAATGGCAAGTTTTTCAGACCGCAGTAATTGTTCTTGCGTTTGCTTTCGTTCTGTAATATCCCGTGCAATGATAACGATGTTCTCGACATTGCCGAATTCATCCGCCACAGGAGTGCTTTTGGCTTCAACATCTACCCAACGGCCACTGGAATGAAGCTGGCGAAATTCCATTTTTGTCGTCTCTTTCGTCTGCAGCATCGCAAGAAATTGCTGTTTTACTTCTGCCACATCTTCTGCGTGTATAAAATTAAAAACGAATTGTCCTTCGCATTTTTCAGGGGAGAACCCCATGACTGTGTGATACGAAGGAGACATATAGAGGACTACCCCATTAATATCCAAAACACAGATTAGATCAGACGTATTGTCAGCAATTAAGCGATACTTCGCTTCATTTTGTTTTTCAACGGTCATTCTCTTGGTCGCCACGTCCAGCATATCCAGCGCATAACTGATATCGAACGCCATTTGCTTGAGCAAATCCACGATCTTGGGATTAAACGCGTCCTTGTCTTTGTGGTATACCGAAAAGACGGCATACGTACGACCGTTTCGCGAAATGGGAAAACTCGCGGATGCTCCCCAACCGTATTTTTTGGCCCTTTTCTGCCAGGGCACCGTGATTATGTCCGTGTTAAAATCCTGTACAATGACGACACGATTTTCTCGGAAAGCGGATCCAGTCGACCCTTGCCCTTCAAAAACATCTGCGCGCGATGAAATGGCAATGCCGTCTAGATACTTCACCCCAGAACCATATTTTGATACGGGTATAATCAAGTCACTGTCTTCGTCCTTGCGTCCGATCCAACTCATTTCCATACCGCCAAATTCCACGGCAATCCGGCATACTTCACGAAACAACGTCGTTTCATCCTGACAGCGAACGATGGTTTCGTTCGTCTGTGACAGGCAAGCATAGATCTGATTCAGAAAATGGATTTGCTTCTCGGCATTCTTTCTTTCTGTAATATCCTGAAAGATCCCAGTGACCCCAACTATTTCATTTCCCTGCAAAGTAGGCGTCACTGTCAAGCGCGCAGGGAATCGTTCGCCATTTTTACGAGTAAAGCAAACTTCCGCGATCCGACGTTTCCCATCCTTTAAAGTCAAATGGACAGGGCAATTATCGTATAGAATCATCGATTCATCTTGAACATGGTGAATAAGCTTGTGCAGATCCTGTCCGACAGCCTCTTCTTTTGTAAAACCAAGGATATCCAGCGCCGCCGGGTTGATAAAGTTGCAAAGACCATTTAAATCGTTGCTAAATACACCTTCACCAATACAATTAAGAATTGATAATCCAAAACTGCACATATCCATACATTGATCTCCTGAAATTCGTTCATTGAGTTTGAGGATGCGCCTCTTTATTTTTGGACCACCTGTAACCATGGGATATCCTTTGCGTTCAAGAACATCCATCCTGGACTTTAAGCATAATGCTACTATAGTCCATATAATGGAACAATGGGAACAAAAAAGAGGCCATTTCGTGGTGTTCCCAAGTCGGCCTCTCGTCCACTTCCTTTATATCTTAAGCCATTTCCCGAATTCAAGTCCCCGTTTCGCGAAAAATCCCTTTCTATTTTCTGCGTTCACGTGACCGGTTCTAAGCGTATGCTTTTCCATGCATCCCGGTATCCTAACCTCCGTTATGAATCTTTGGACCAATACGAGGGAGGTCCCGGCAATGTATGGGAGTATCGTGGCTTTAATTCCGTTTTTTGTAGTCATTCCTATCGCACTCTGGACAAAGCAGGTGATTCCTGGACTCGCGGTGGGGTTGATTATTGGGGCGTATATGGTTCATCCGACTCTGTTTGGTGGTCTGCAGAGCATCATTACATACGTGGTAAAAGAAACAGCAAGCGGAAGCAACCTGAACCTTATTCTGTTCTTATACGGCTTCGGATCGTTCGTGGGTCTGATTCGAGTGACGGGCGGCGTCAAGGGATTTTCGGCGTGGATTGAAAAACGGATTAAGAGCGAGCGCAGTGCGTTCGGCCTTACTTGGATTTCGGCTCTCGCTACGTTTATGGCACCAGACTTTCGGATTATCACGATCGCACCTGTCGTCAAGCGAATTTTTGAACGACTCGGTGTCAATCCGGAACGTGTGGCATACGCGATTGACGTCACTTCAACACCACTTTGCGCCATTGTACCTCTTGGTACGGCGTTCGTCGGTTATATGGTTGGCCTGATGCATACGTCTATTCACCACACGGGAACCGCAATATCTCCTTACCGCCTGTTTGTAGAAAGCATTCCGTACAATTTCTTCGCCTGGGTAATGCTTGCTCTGGCTTTTGTACTGACGTTCTTCGTGCATGCGCGAAAGGCTGAAAAGGCACCGCAAAATGAACCGGGTGAAATGCCCGATTCCAGTCATATCGGATTTGGAGGCAGACGCCACGTTGAACAACAAATGCGAAATGTCGCCGCCATGGTCAGCATGGAAACGGGTGCAATCGGCGCGATGCCAAGAGGAAAGCATATCGGCCAACCTCGAAACGACAAGAAGGAGGACAATGTACCCGATCCTGTTGAGAAAATATCAGAACAAGTGCAAGGCAGCGCATTAAATTTGATTCTCCCACTGGCAGTTTTACTCTTTCTCACACTCTCCCTCACGTATTGGTCAGGGTATGCGAATGGTGGGCGTGGGATATTTCAAGCACTGATTCAGGCCAATGCTTCCGCGGCAATGCTGCAAGCACTCGTGGTCACGCTGGTGTTTATGTTTCTGTTCTACGCATTTCGCCGGCAGCCCATAGAGCGGACAATGTTCGGCTTTATGCAAGGGGGCAATGAAATGATGTCTGTGATTGTCTTGCTGGTCTTGATTTGGGCTGTCTCAGCAGTATCGGCCGACCTAGGTTTTGCTCAGTTCTGCCAGCGTGAAATTACTCGATTTATTCCACATGCGTTTATCGTTCCTGCGTTGTTTGTCTTTGGCTGTATCATCTCGTACTTCATTGGGTCGTCGTTTGGGACTTGGGGAATGCTGATGCCGTTGGGCTTCTCACTGGCGGCCGCGGGAGCAGGAAGTTTGCCGTTGGTTGCCGGTGCGATCTTTGCAAGTGGTACATTTGGCGGTTTTGCATCACCTCTGAGCGACAACACCGTAGCGATGGCCACGATGATGAAACTACCCGTGATGAAGTACGCCAAGTACAAAACGAAAAGTGCGTCCATAGCCGCCGGAATCTGCGCCGTACTTTACGGGGTTGTTGCGTGGGTAGTTTAAATATCGTGGAAATCCCAACATCCCCTGGGAAGGAGTTCGAATACACGTCTGAACATCAGTGAACCCTAGGTTCGTTAAATCGCAATTCATAAACGGTTGAAACGAGCATCTGGTCGGCATCCGGTCATGTAGGAAGGGTGGTATTCTTGAACAAAGTCAAAGGGCACCTTGATGCAGTGAATCCCACGAATATCGGCCAACAATTTAACTCCACCAAGCAGTCGATGTCCATCTGGGAACTGATACTCGTGGGCGTCGGTGGAATTATCGGCGCTGGTTACTTCTTAGGCTCCGGTTCTCCGATCCGAACGGCCGGCCCCTCCGTACTCATCGCGTTTCTAGTCGGTGGCTTTATCACCACACAGACGGTTGGTGCCTTAAACACCTTGGCCACGTATCACCCCAGCGAAGGGGCGTTTAAAGTTTACGCGGATATGTACCTCGGGCGCTTTATCGGGTACATGCAGGGGTGGACCTATTATCTAACCAGCATTCTCACCATTTCCAGCGAGGCTGTGGCTTCAGCCATCTTTGTTAGATTGTGGGTTCCATCCGTTCCGATTTGGCTGCTGTCGTCCATATTTGCGGCGATTGTCCTATTGATTAATGCATTTGGTGTGAAAGACTTTGGTTTGGTTGAGTCGTTCATGAGTGTGATTAAAATTGCGGCTTTGGTTGGATTTATTGTTGTTGTGGCACTCTCTTTATTCGGGTGGCACGTTCAAGCAACCGGGACAACTCCGAAAGTGAGTTCACTATTCACCGGATCGTTTTTTCCCCATGGATTCGGCGGACTGTGTCAATCCATGTTGATTGTGATTTTTGCTTATGCAGGCATTGGCGTATTTGGCACTGCAGCGGTCGAATTGAAACACCCGAAACTTCTTGACATGGGTGGTTTTACGACAATGGGCCTGCTCATAGGGCTATATTTTCTTTCGATTGCCGGCGTTCTGCTGATTCTTCCCTGGAGCGAAGTCAGTACTCAAATCAGTCCATTTGTACAGGCCATTCAGTCGCTGCACCTTGGGCTTTTGGCGAATGTTCTAAATGCAGTCATCCTGATTGCTTCATTTAGCGTGATGGCAGGGTCTGTATTCTCTGCAAATCAAATCCTCGCAAGCCTTGGTCACGGCGGGGAAGCACCTAAGTTTACAATAAAGACGAGTGAAAACAGGCATATCCATTATGGTGCATTAATCACAACGGCGATAGGCATCGCCATTTTCATCGGCGTCTCTTACATGTTGCCTTCGAGTGTGTATAACCTATTGATTAGTTCCTCCAGCTTCTTTACGTTTTTCAATTGGTTGATCATGTTAGCCACGCTGATTGCTTGGCGAAGAAAGGAAGCCAAAAATAAGGTCTCAAAGTTAGCGTTCGGTCAACCATTTACGACATGGCTGACGATGGTGCTCATTGTTGTATTGGCAGGGTATGCTTTATTCGAACGCGATCAAAGACTAGGCTTCTATGTGTCTCTCGCCATGTCCATTTTATTGGTAGTCGGCTATTTTTTTAGTCGCAAACGCAAATTCGCGCTTTGATGGGTCCAGTGACCGATTTTGGAACCGAGTTTCAAAATGGATTGGATTCATTGACGATGATTGTGTCGAAACGACAATGCGAAAACGGGTGAATCATTTGTCAGGACGCTTTACATATGCCCGATAATTCTCGGTTCTGGCCACGAATTTGCTGAACCGCTTTATGTCTTCATCCGAGACGCGCCAAGTGTGCCCCATGCTATGCTTCCGTCGAATCCCTGCGAAGTTGTAGCGGCTCGTCGAATAAATTTTGAAACCCTTGGCTCGGCATCGCCGTTGAAAACCAACATCCTCTCCGATGGTTACGTCGGGAAATTTAACAAATCTGAATAATCTCCTCCTAAACGTGATGGTACCGCCACCTACACGATTTACAAATCGGTTTTCCTTGTTTGCGAAAGAGAGCAGAAGCATTTTCCGGTGCTGTAGATAGATGAAAATTGTAAGCTTCCCGACGACATCTGCTCCGGTTCGGGCAAACGCGCGCATCATCTCCGGAGCGTATTGGGGTGCATAGTAGTCGTCATCATCAAATTTGGCAATATAATCGTACTTGGCCTTGCTGACTCCGAAATTGAGACACTTGCCTAATGAGGTGGCTTGCGGTAATTGGTATACGGATACGTTTTTGTATCGTTGAGCCCTGTTTCTGTAATGGCTTAAGCTTAGACGGTCATTGTTCAGAACGATGATGAGTTCCTTTTTTGGCCAACGTTGAGTCGCATAGTTATTCAATAAATTGTCTATATAGTTCCCTCGTTTTGTACAAGTAATGATAGTAAGGCCCTGAGAATTAATGCGAGTTTGCACCGTACTCCCCCCGACAGCCACTCATCTTCGCGTGTGACTTGCAATTTTGTGTGACGTATCTTATGGAGAGGGTTTCAGGACTGTCTCGGCCTTTGTCTCCATCCTGTTGAGGTGTTTGACCTTGACTCGGCTGCGATGAAGTTTCTGGTGTTGTGGGTGACCCTACAATTCGCAAACATACCGTTGTCCTGCCAAAAAAAACGAACAGCCCCGCGATTTTCACGGGGCTACCTTCAATATGCAACTTTATTTGTCAGTACGCAACTTTATTTGTTTTAAGCCGATCTCTTTCGTTTTTGTTACCTTAAATAGTTGACCACACAATCTAACACTTGCTGTAGCCGCAAGCCTCGCATTCATAGCAGCCACCAGTGCGCACCAACGCGTTTTGGTGACAGTTCGGGCAAAGGTCTTTGCCTACGGAATAGCTTCGCAGCGTTGGAGACTCAGTGTACTCTTTTTCCAACTTCAGTTCCAGTGCGGCGGTTTCTTGTCCGGACGCCCACTCCTGAAATGCCGACTTGCGCATCGGAAACGTCTCCGAGTGTTCAATCAGAGCCTTGGCAATCGCATCCGGAACCGACGTGATGCGGCGGTCTCCAAACCCCACGGAACTTTGGCCCCCGATTCCTGAAAAGTGCTTCACCAATTCCGCTTCTTTCATAGGGTTGTTGGAATCCCGCAAATACAGCGTGATGGCCCGTCCCAAGGCTTCATTCGCAGCATACACGTCACTTCCCGCCTTGCCGATGTTGACGAAAATCTCCAAGGCGACATGTTCATCCGGATCGTCGTTAATGGTGATGTACGCCGAACCGAGCGGCGTTTCTTTTTTGTAAGTCGCACCGTACAGTACGTCCGGACGGCGCCGTTTGACGTAGCCTGCGGGAGCCGCTGTGACGGCGTTGGAGGCTTGCGTTGCGGCCGCACTGTTGGATGCCGCAGATGCCCCTTGCGACGCATTCCCAGGTTGCGCAGCCTGCGGAACCTCAGTTCCATCGTGTTCCGACGACTCCTGTGCGCCTGTCTGACTTGTCGTCTCCTCTTCCTTGAGGGACAGTACCTGTTCGGAACGCGATCCGTCGCGGTAAATCGTGACCCCTTTGCAGCCGAGTTCGTACGCCAAATCGTACAGCTGCTTGGTGTTTTCCACCGTGTAGGAGTTCGGCGCATTGCACGTCTTGGAAATGGAACTATCGATCCATTTCTGCAGTGCGCCTTGGACGCGAACGTGGTCTTCCGGGCTCAACTGCATCGCAGTGACGAAGTGCGTCGGAAGGTCGTCGGTCGCCTCCGGGTGCGTGTCATAGTACTCTTGCAGCACTGCAGCGTGTTCCTCGAACATGCCCAGGCGAGAATTGCGATAGTAGGTCCATGCGTAATAGGGTTCACATCCCGTCGAACACCCGACCATGGTCCCCGTCGTACCCGTCGGTGCAATCGTCATGGTAGTGACATTGCGAATTCCGTGTTCCGCAACGGCCTGCGCGACGTGGGGGCGCTCTTTGGCCATTTGTTGCATATAGCCGGACATGAGGAACCCATCGCGGTCAAATTCTTCAAAAGGCCCGTTTTCCTTCGCCAATTCCACGGACTCCAGGTAGGACCACTCTGCCATCATACCCAGCAGCACGTCAATCAACTGAACAGACTCGTCCGATCCGTAGCGGATTCCGCAGTACAGCAGCAGGTCGTGCAAGCCCATGATGCCAAGGCCAATCCGCCGTTCCTTCAACTGGTTGCGGCGGTTGTCTTCAAACGGGTAGTACGTAGCGTCAATGACCGCATCCTGGAACCGAATCCCTGCGCGCGTGGTGGCTTCGAGTTCTTCCCACTTGATGTGGTGCAAAAGAAAATCCGCCTTTTCTTCGTCGAAGTACTTTCGCAGCCAACCGCGAATGACTTCTTCTTTCCCTTTGTCTTTAAATTCGACCCGCTCTCCGCTGTCCTCAAAGCCAGCCGCAAACCGGCTCAACACCACGGCGCCCAGGTTGCAAATTCCGTTGGCAGGCAATGGCTGTTCGCCGCAAGGATTCGTGGCGACCAGCGGATTAAAGTAATAGGAATTGGACATCCGGTTCGCCCGGCCCAAAAACACCACGCCAGGTTCGGCCGATTTCCAAGCGGAATAAACCAATTCGTCCCAGAGCTGAGAAGCCGCCAAAGTTTGGGTGACTTCAAGCGAACGCCCGGCTGCTTCCCAGGCATCAAAATCCCCCGTGAACTCCTGTTCGTCCTCCGGTTTCACAAAGCCAATCGTCCACGGCCGGTTGTTGTTCTTGGCCTCCATGAAGTCTTCTGAGATGCCAACGGAGATGTTGGCTCCCGTGATCACGCCGTCGACTTGTTTACACCGGATAAACTTCAAAATATCCGCATGACGGTCGTTCAAAATTAACATCAATGCTCCGCGGCGCGAGCCCCCTTGGAGAGTCAGTTGGCAGCCGACGCTCATAATCTCGCCTACGCCGACGGGTCCAAACCCGTCGCCGAACACTTGATTTCCTTTGTCGTACAACAGCCCCCACGAATACGCTCCGGAACTGCGTCCGTTCACACCGCGCACATAGCTGTAGCGGGGTCTCAAAGACGACAAGATGACGGATACCCTGCGTCCGTCCGCCATGCGTTCCCACATGTCCCCGAGCGTCGAGGCAATCGTGCTGCGTTGGTCGCCCGGATACAGCACCGTTCCCGCCAGTTCCGAAAGGACGACCGCACCGCTTGCGACGATTTGATCGTACAAAGACCGCGCGGATACGGGGTCCGAGGTGGTGATGGGCAATCCGGCGGCCAACCAGTCCTCAATGCGGCCGTTCCACCGCTCGTCGTAATTGTCCACGGACGTATCCGGGAAGACAAACTGCCATGTCGCATCCTCGTCCACGGCGCGCAGAAAGTCTCCGTTGATGCGAACAACCTTTGTGCTATGCGCGTAGTCGGTCGCCAAGAAGTCTAAGAGGTCTGCATGCCATACATCCAGAACCAAATTCAGGTATGTTCTCCCGTGTTCTGTCGCAACCGGGACCAAAGTGCCTTGTGGGGGTATTCGGGACAGGTTCATACCGACGCCGCCGCTGCGGGCTTGAATCTCCAGGGTCTGTCCGAAAGACTCGGCGTAATCGCGCATCGCGGGGCCGACACTGGGAATGACAAAGCAGTTATAACTGGTCGTCTTCATTCCCGTACCCATCGATGCGTTGATACGGCCTCCAGGTACGTAACGCCAGTGGCTTTGCAACTGATAAAACTGTTCCTCCCAATACTCGGGATTGTTCGTCACCGCAGCAGCGCCCTTAGCGACCCGGCGCCACATTTGCCGCGGACTGGTCTCCAACAGAACGTCCACTTGCTGCAAGGGCAGCGTCTCGCGAACTCCGTCTTTCAGTTCCACTTCCACGGTTTTAGCTTCTTTATCTAAAGCAACGACTCTCGCCAATTCGTGATAAGCCCGCTTTTTGTCAAGCACAGCCACCACGAGCGAACCCACCTGCAGAGTCTCTTTTTTGACATCCTTGAGCAAGTATCTGTCTGCTACAATCCGTTCCCCGGTGGATCCAAGATAGTCTTCCGCCGTAAACGGCAGTAAACTGTCCTCTACGATTTGACTCACTGTTTCAACCTCCCCACGGTTTGGCCGGTTACCCGGCCGCCTCTCTCGAGCTGCATTGACGGACTGCTTATGTATTCGGTTTTTTCTTGTCCGCCGCTTCAGTGAGCAGGGACATGACCTCTTTGGCCAGCATTTCGACGTCCCGGAATTCGCGATAGACACTCGCAAAGCGCACGTAAGCCACCCCGTCGAGATCCCGCAGCGCATCCATAACGCGCTCCCCAATCACAGACGAGGGCACTTCCCGTTCATACTCCAAACGCAAATCGCGTTCGATTTCCGCAACCAACTCTTCAATTTGGTCTGCCGAAATGGGCCGTTTCTCACAGGCCCTCTGGATGCCGCGATAGAGCTTGTTCCGGGAAAACTCCTCCCGTTCAGCGTCCTTTTTAATCACCATGAGCGGCCGTTGTTCGAGACGTTCGTACGTAGTGAACCTTCGGGCACACGCGTCGTTCGTACATTCGCGCCGGCGGCGAATCGTCGTGCCGTCATCTCCCGCCCGCGACTCCACGACTCGGGAGTTATCCGCTCCGCAATATGGACACCTCATCTTCTATAGCGCCTCACAATCAAGGTCCCGTAAGATTCCCTGAAACTCCGCTATTTCAGCACTCAGCCAAATAGCCGCAGATCCGTTTGCATTTGCCACGAGACCATACATATAGTGCTCCATCCGAAGACAAAGCTCATTATAAACCCTATATATGTGGCTAGCAAGTCTAGCAAATGAACCTCGCATTCTCGCAAAAAAACGGCGCAATCCAAGGATTTCGCCGCTTCTCGCCATTTTTCGACCTGCGATTCTAAACTCAAACCCGCAATTGTACACTCAGTATATTTTTCGACAGTCGAAGGCTGTGGGATTGCATCGAACACCTGCGCAATTTCCTTTTAGGTTTCCGGAAACAAATCCGCCACAGAATCGTGGACTTCCTGGGGCACCAGTGCCCTTTTTTCAACGGGTACTCTGCCTCCAAGAGCCTTGTCCTCATGGGTGGAGTCGCTGCGGGCGTACTGCACTCCGCTGTTGACCTGAATCGTGTAGATACCTGCTCGAACTCCTGCCGCGACGTCCGTCCGGAGGTTGTCCCCAATCAAAAGTGTTTTTTCTGACCGCGCCCCGTAACGCCGGAGTGCATATTCAACGAACTCCGGTTCTGGTTTCCCCGTCAACCTGGGAGCAATCCCCGTCGCCGTCGTGACGAAACTGGCCAATGCGCCGTTGCCCGGCATAAAGGATTTTCCGTGAGGCAAGCGGACATCCCCATTGGTTAAGAAGTATCTGCCTAAGTCGGTCACCATGCTGCAGAACCGGGTTAACCCCTCGTAATCGATTTTCGGATCCAGCCCTAACACGGCCGCTTTCACCTGAGGCAGGGCGTGGCCACCCAATGCGTCACTCGAGTTTGCCCTTTCTATGCGAACGGCCTCGAACCCAGCGTCGTTCAAGGCAATCTTTACGGCATCTGCGCCAATATAGGCTACCGAACCGCCAACTCCTGTTTCGCGAGCCACTGCTTCGGCGGCAGATTGTGCGGAAGTGCAGACCTCGCTAGACTCTGCAAAAATCCCGAAACCTTTGAGCTTCTCGCAAACCTCTTCTGGCGTCCGGGTACTGTTGTTCGTAAAAAATACGGGTTGGATGCCTCGCGCTCTCAAACGCGCAATAAAAGGCGCAGCCCCCGGGATCCCCTCATCGCCGCGGTACAACGTCCCATCCAAGTCGACCAAAGCCAGTTCCCACTGTCTTGTGGTGTGTTCCATTCTCTCACCCCCCATGGTGCTCGTCTCCAAACGGATCCGGCTTTTCCGCCCCAAAATCCACGCCCGGCTCAACTGCCCCAACTCTTGTGTTGACCGTTCGCGCCGCGACGAACAAGAGGTCCGACAAGCGGTTTAGGTACTTGGCGATAGCGATAGGCACAGATTCGGTCTTTTGCAAAGCCACAATCTGCCGTTCGGCAGCCCGCGCGGACGTTCGAGCGACGTGAAAAGCAGCAGCGGCTGGATGACCACCGGGAAGCACAAAGCGGGTCAGCGGCGGATTCGCAGCATCCAAAACATCGATGATTCTCTCCAACACAGCGATGTCCTCCTCGCCCACGAAAAATCCTTCCCGTTTATCTTCAGGCGTGGCCAAATCCCGCCCAACATCGAACAGATCCCGCTGGATTCGCGTCCCGAAGCGGCGCAGGTCGTCAAAACCGGGCTCCGCCGGAAGCAGGGACAACGCCAATCCAATCGCTGAATTTGCCTCGTCCACCATGCCGTAAGACTGAACCCGCAGAGAATCCTTGTCGACTCTGCGTCCATAAATCAGACTCGTTTGCCCAGTGTCGCCGGAACGAGTATAGATTTTCACGCCCACACCTCACTCACCTTCGGAATTCAATATACGCGGTAAGAAATTGACCCACAGGGCTCGCAAAACGTATGATAAAGACAAAATCTTTCAGCCAATTTCCGCACCCAGGCGTCAATCTTGATTCCTATCCATCGACGGCACCGCAATGACGGTTTACATCTCAGTGTAGCAAACACCTGAGAGTCAAACCACTGCTTGACCAAGACTCACCCGAACTTTGACTGGCTCTCGGACGAAGTATGGCCAGTGTGTGCAATACACCCGGTTTTCCGAATGTAAAAGGTGAAAGGTGGCTCACAAATTGCTCCCGTCATCTGGTCCTATCCGTGAAACAGCAATGTCGGTCCATATCACCCAATATGCCGTACCCACTCCCACATTGCCGCCCGCCGATTCAACCAACACGTACGTCATCCGTCTCGGCCGGCGAGCCATCCTTGTCGACGCCGGTTCGAAGGACCGGGAACTGCTCGACACTTTAGTGAGGCATATCGATGCGCTTGGCGTAACCGAAGTCGTCGCTTTGGTTGCGACGCACTACCACCGCGATCACACGCAGGGCCTTCCGTACTTGCAAAGCGTCTTTCAATGCCCTATCTTGGTTCACGAATTGGATTTGGCCAGCGCCATCCGGGAAATGGGCCTGCCAGACGGCGCCCCTGGAGTTCAACCGCTGCCCTTTGACATGCAACTGTCCGAAGCAAGTCAAGAACCCAGTGAGCCCGCACTGAAGGTTTTGTTTGAGCACCTTCCAGGACACACCCACGGCCACGTGCACATTTACGTTCCAGCCGATGAGGCCGTTTTAGTGGGAGACCATCTGAGCGGCATGGGCACCGTGTGGATCGGTCCTCCCGATGGACACATGGAACAGTACTATCGGACACTCGAGGCACTCATGAGCAAACGGGCCGTTGCCGCGGGCCCCGGGCATGGTGCGCCCATCCCAGACGCCGCGGCCGCCGCCCGGGAAATGTTGCTAAGGCGCCTGCAGCGCGAAGAACAAATCGCTGCATGTATCGCGGAGCAACCGCTTACATCTGAAGAGTTGGTTGCCCAAATTTACGGGTCTGCCCTCAACCCGGGTGCGTTTTTCGTTGCGAAACGCACCGTACAGGCACATTTACAGCGAATGCTTGAGCAAGGGCTCATTGGACGCAGGTTCACCACGGCCAACCGTTTCGTCTATAACAAACGGTAGAAATCAAAGCATCGGATCCGGCCCGGGAACGTGCAGATGGTCCAAGGCATCGGCGACCGAGTGGCAAGCACTCAACGCCCGCAGCATGGCTATGGTGGGCCTGACCGCCTGCTCCCGTCCGGCATAGATGTCTTCGAGCAGTGCCTTGGGACTCCCCCAACGGGCCCACATCAACTCGGAAGGGTGAACCGAAAACTCGTCGTACTTCGAGTGCGCGGCGCACAGAAAAAATCTCGTATCAAACCGTGCATTCCGGTGCGGGGGTGTCACCCAGCGACCTACAAACCGAAGCCTGTCGCCACCAAGCTTCAGACCGTGTCGACGAAGGTATTCGGCAAAACTCATGTCCTTGTTCAACAACCACTGTTGTTCGGTCTGTGTGAGCACCTGGTCTTCCATGGAACCGTCCGTCCGCGAAACGGCGCACACCAAGCCAAGCTCCTCCGCGCATTCCCGCAGTGCCGCCACTGCATAAGCAGGGTCCTCCGCACGTTCTTGCGCAGATACCTCTGCCATCGAATGTTCGTTGGCGAGGACGGCGTCCGCCGCGTCCAACGCTCCCCCCGGGAAGGCCAAGTACCCGGGTAAAAACCGCATATTCAAAGAACGTTTCAAAAACAACACTTCAATCCCATTGTGAGCGTCCCCGTCGTTGGTGTCGCGCACAAGCAGCAAAGATGCAGCAGGGCGAATCGGCACAGGTTTTTTTTCGTCTTCTGACTGTCCAGCAGGCAAAAATGAGGCCTCCTTCACGCGTTGTACATAGCGTCTCCCAAGAGTTGTCCGCCTGTGTATAATGGTACACGAGAGCAGCGACTGCGGGAGGTACAACATGGATTTTTCTTGGCACTATCTGAAAGAATACTGGAAAACACTGTACTTCGTGATGAAAGGTCCGTCCGCCATCCGCGAAACGATGGACATCCCACTTCAACAAGCACTTCCCAGAGCGCGCTGGTTTACTTTTGTTTCGGTTTTGCTGGTGGGGGTCTTCCTTTGGGTGTCTCCGACAAGTGGGATAGTGCGCTTGGTCTCAGGACTTCACATTGCCGCCCCGACTCACGCTCACCTGACCTCGAGTCTGATGGCGGTCGCGATCATCCTGATCAGCATGCCTGTCGTGTACGGGCTGTTCCGGTTATACACGCTTTTGGCGCACGTCATGAGCCTGAACGTATTTAAAGCCCGCGGGCAACGCCTGCGTTTGTTGAATATGGAGACGACACTTTTAACCCTCGCGGTTCCCATTGCCGCAGGGTACGTCGTCTTGCAGATCACTCCAGTCGGAGGCTGGTTGCTGATTCTCGCATTCTCTTTATACGGATTTGTTCTCGCAAGCTATGGTTACAACCTGATTTTTCACAAACAAGGACTCAGGGGCAGCGGACTTCTCATAGGCTCGGCGTTGGTGACCGGCTTTGTTCTTGCCATCGGAGCACTGGCCGTGCTCGTCAGTCTGGCCGTGATCGCGTTTCTCATCCTGCTCTTGCTCCGGCTCTTCGTACACCACAGCGCAGGCTGACGAGCACCATGCATGGGCCGTTGCACGGCCCCGCGTTACCGGGGCCATGCATATTCGCCCCGAAACACGTGGACCGCTTCCCCGGTCATCAAAACCCTTCCGTCCTTCATTTCAATGTCCAAATCCCCGCCCAGCAGGTGCACCGTAACGCGTTGGTCCAGTACCCCTTTGTGAATTCCCGCGACAACACTGGCGCACGCTCCTGTACCACAGGCAAACGTAATTCCCGAACCGCGCTCCCACACCCGAAAGTCCAATTCCTGGCGCGTCTTCGGAGTCACAAATTCGACGTTGATACGATTGGGAAACAACGGGTGTTTTTCAATGACTGGCCCGATTGAGGCAACGTCCACCGCAGCCGCATCGTCCACAAAGCTGACGAAATGAGGGTTTCCCATAGAAACCAACGTTCCTAAAACAGCCGTATTCCCCACTTCGATGACCGCATCGTCTTTGCCCTGAACCACGTTGCTGCCGACGAGTTCGCTCGACAAAGCTCCCACAGCCGATGCACCAATGGCTGGAGGACCCATGTCGATGGTGACCCGGTTGACGTGGTTGCCTGCTTCGACATGGACCAAGGCCTTTACAATCCCGGCTTTCGTCTCAATGCGAAACTCTGGATTCGGCACATAGCCGCGTTCGTAGGCGTACTTGGCGACGCAGCGCAGTCCATTCCCACAGGTTTCAGCTTCCGATCCGTCCGCGTTAAAAATCCGCATTTGGACATCCGCTTCAGCCGGGTTCTCGGACGGCCCAATCAAAATGAGGCCGTCCGAACCGACGCCCTTTCGTATGTCGCTTACCGCAACCGCTAGTTTCGGGAGATCGCTTTCCTCGATGCGTTCGGTAAAGAGGCTCACGTAGATATAATTGTTGCCGAGTGCGTGCATTTTGACGATTTCCACGAATACACCAGACCCCCTGACATTTCCTGTCCACGGCCATTTTTCGTTTTGCACCAGCGCCTTCACCAGCAATTCCAACCGTTGGTGTGCAACTATTTCGAACTATACCATGGAAACAAAAGCATGGAAATAAAGGCATCGAAACAAAACCATCGTGAAAACAAGGCCAGCATCGCCAGAGTCGCAACGACTCAAACATTTCAATGCACAAAGTCGCACTGAGTCAACGGTTCCAATTGACAGAGTTGCAGTAAGTCAACGGTTTCAAACGACAGAGTGACAGTAAGTCAAAGATTTCAGTTGCACAAACGAAGTCAGGCTGATATAATGCTTTTTGTCGCCGCAAAAACATGCGGTCGTGGCGGAATTGGCAGACGCGCAAGATTCAGGTTCTTGTGGGCGCAAGCTCGTGGAGGTTCAAGTCCTCTCGACCGCACCAAATTTGCGACGCTTTTATTCAAACATCCCAATACGGTACAAGTCCCATTCATGCGGTCGTGGCGGAATTGGCAGACGCGCAAGATTCAGGTTCTTGTGGGGGCAACCTCGTGAAGGTTCAAGTCCTTTCGACCGCACCAAATTAGTACCTTGGGATGAGCAGGTCAGTGTTTGCAAATCGGCTTTTTGTAATGGGTTTTGAGTTGAATGGTTGAAGCGACTGTCAAGCGGTTCCGCGAGCGGGTCGCTTTTTTTGTGTGCGGTTTTGTCACGATGGTTTGTCACGATGGATCGATTTTAGGCGGATTTGGGTCAAGCCTAAGTTTGCCGAATATTCCATTTCGCGTTCGGAAATCATAGGTACTAAGTTTCAAGATTACCACTATCAAACAAGGGAGTGATATTATGCAACTGGAAATGAGTGCTCAGGACGTGATCGACCACATTCGCGAACTCCACGAACAAGGTCACCCCATGAACAAAAAGAAGGTGAAGCAAGCGCACCCCGCACTGATGCAACACGCATTGTATTACTACCCGAGTTGGGAACACGCGCTGAAAGAGACAGGACTCGCTTCACCCACAATGAGTTGACATTTACGCAATGCCGGGCTGGAGCAGGCCTTCACGCCCGGCTTTTTTACTTAAGGCCCGGATGAACGCTGACCCTTCTCCGATTGACATCCGTCAACCTCTGAATGGCGTCCATCAACATCCGGACTCTTGTTAGAAACATCAATGAACGACCGGTGCCTCTCCCCCAGTATTCCGGTCGCCTTCAATTTCCACCCAACTCCCGTCAATGTAAAGACCTTTCGTTTGCAATACAAAGGGCATCAGGTTGGGATGATGCGCTTCAATGTGGTCAATGACGTCGGATTCAAACGTGTACGAGTCGGAGTCCACAAAAGCGCGGCGGCCAAATTCGCGACAGAAATCGTTAAAAACCAAATATCCAAGGTCCGGGTTTTCCTCGACTTCCCGATGGTCCCGGTTCATCTCGACAAACTTGACTAACTTAAAGTGAACGATTTGACCGGAGACCCTGGCAGGGCCTTCAGCCATCTCCGCAATTTCTCTGTGTTCTTGCACCTGAAGCGTTCCCCCCTAAACGGCTGTCCTGTTGTGTACCTCCTCACATACGCCGTACTTAGGGTTTCCTGCGAAACCAAAAGGCATCCGCTTTTACAAAAGTGCAACATGCGTTTTGGGAGCCGAATGTTTACAATATCTTCACGTAAACCGAACCATTCCTTAACACATTTCGCCTATTATTGTGCGGGATAATCTCAACAGCATTGCCTCTCAAACCGGCTCCCGTGCGTCAGGGAGTCACGGCAGCGAAACAGGAATCATCAAAAAACTTGTACAAGCACGCTGTGTATTTCATAATGTGATCATCGTTTGCCGTCGGGTAATCGAGCCATTTCACTGCAATCTTGGAACGGGGTGTCAGGGTGGGTAAGTCCATCACTGTAAGTGATTTACAAGCTTTTTATGGAGATCAATTAACTTTAAAAGGTATCAATATGAATCTAGACGCCAACATGGCTACAGCAATCATCGGCCCTTCGGGCTGTGGTAAGTCGACATTTATTCGCTGCCTTAACCGTATGCACGAGACTATCCCGAACGCTAAAGTCAAAGGGTCCGTCAAACTTGGAGATGAAGACCTTTACTCTCTCGATCCGGTGGATGTCCGCCGCATCGTAGGTATGGTCTTTCAAAAGCCAAATCCGTTTCCGACCATGACGATTTTCGATAACGTCGCAATTGGATTGAAACTTGGCGGTATCCGCAACAAGTCTGAACTGAGGGAACGCGTAGAAAAAAGCCTGCAGATGTCCGCCCTCTGGAATGAGGTCAAGGACCGGTTGAACAAACCAGCAACGGCGCTGTCCGGAGGACAACAACAGCGCTTGTGCATTGCCCGCGCTTTGGCAGTAGAACCCGAGGTCCTGCTGATGGATGAACCCGCGTCAGCGCTCGATCCCATCTCGACCATGCGCGTTGAGGAATTGGTGGAGCAACTCAAGTCGTCGTACACCATCGTGATCGTAACGCATAATATGCAACAAGCCGCTCGCGTCGCGGACAAGACTGCCTTTTTTCTGAACGGCGAACTGATTGAATTCGGAGATACGACCAAAATATTTACAAAACCCGACGACAAGCGAACCGAGGACTACATCACCGGCCGCTTTGGATGATGTCATTCAGGTTCAAGGTCGGTCCCAACCGAGGAGGTTATGCCCGTGCAACAGCGCCAAGGATTCGAAATTGCACTCAAGGAACTCAAACTAAAACTCCTTCACATGGGCGGAGACATCCAAGAGGCCGTTCGCAAGTCCATTAACGCGTTGAAGGTGCTTGATGTTGTCAAGGCGAAGGAAGTCGTTGAACAGGATCGGATGGTGAACCGGCAAGAGCACGACATTGAAGACTTGTGTATCCGCCTCATTGCCACACAACAGCCTGTAGCCACAGACCTTCGCAAGATTGTGGCGGGAATGCGCATTTCTGCTGACTTGGAGCGCATGGGCGACCTCGCAGTGGACATCGCGAAGTCTGCGATACGCATGGAAGGTCAAAAACTCATCAAGCCGCTGATTGACATTCCAAAAATGGCCGAAATCATCGATCAAATGATTTCTGATGCGCTCAACGCATACGTAGAAAACAACATCGATTTGGCGCACAGCCTGGCAAAGGCGGACGACGAAGTCGACCATATCTACCGCCGCATCGTAGAAGAGTTGTTTACTCTCAGCAAAGAAAACCCAGAGGTGACTTCTCAGGCCATGACACTGGCTTTTGTCGGCCGCTATCTGGAACGCATCGGCGACCACGCCACCAATATCGGAGAAGGCGTGATTTACATTATTTCGGGAGAACGATCGGATTTAAACTGAACCGAGGTATGAGGCTCAGTTCCAAAAACCAAGTTGAGAAACCAAGTCGCAGAGACATGTCCCGGAACTCAGCAATTCGTGACACATCCTTCACAAACTCATAAAATGTGAACCACCCACCGGCTTTCTTAAATGATAAACTTATCTTGAAACTTTTTTAATCTCTGAGGTGGTTATTCAGATGCAACGAGACAAAAACGCCAATCCAATTGTATCGTTTACGCGCGTTTGGCGAATTGTGGAACGCGTCACCGTCACATTCTCCGTTTTGTTGGTCATCGGGACTATTGGGTATCTCTCTGTATATGCTTTGGCATAAATGGTCTTTGTCGGTACTCATTCCGCTCTTTTAGGCCGGCAATTATTTAGCCCGGCAACGCCTTTCGCGGAAACATTCAGATCGTGAGTTCATGGGGGCTCTCTCCAAAGCCGGAAAATAGGCGGAAGAGACAGCCCCTTTGGCGTTGTGTGTACTGTGTAAGGATGCCACTCACTCCCTCCGACTCCGAACGCAACAGTCCCCGGTCACCCATAACGCACATCTTGTTCATTACTCGGCCGAGGGCTGAATGCACAGTCTCCGGCCTAAAGTCAGCCTCGGTTGGCCGAGGTGCTACTGAAGCCACGAGCGGCATCTCAAGTCGATTTCCTGAAGGCGCGAAGCCGTCTCTTGGACGACTTTCCGAAGGACAACTCCGGCGGGTTGGACATCTTGAACGAATCCCGTACTTTGACCACAGTTTAACCAGCCGTGGTCAAGGTCTCCCTCGAGAGCAGCCTGCGCGTTGCGCTTTCCGGAAATCATGGGCAGCAGTGTCTCGATGTCGCCAGGCGTTTGACGTTCTTGTTCCCAAATTTGCTCCACAAACGGCGACCGCAGCACCCGGGTAACGTGTCCCAATGACCGCTCCATCACAACCGAGTCCTCAGCCCGGGCATCCACAAGTGCGCGTTTATAATGGTTGTGGGCCTGGCACTCTTCGGTGGCGACAAACCGCGTGCCCATTTGAACGCCTTCCGCTCCCAAACAAAATGCAGCGGCTGCAGTCCGCCCATCGGCAATGCCGCCGGCAGCCACAATCGGAATGGACACAACATCCGAAACCAAGGGGATCAACACCATGGTTGTCAACTCCGCGGGTCCATTGTGACCTCCCGCTTCGGTTCCTTCGCAAATCACAAGGTCGGCACCCGCTGCCTCGGCTTTTCGCGCCTGCTCCGGAGTAGAAGCCAGTGTCATGACAATCATGCCGGCTTCCTTTAATGGGCCTATCAACGGCCTCGGATTTCCGGCTGATAGACTGACTGCTCGAATCGACGCGGCGTGTTTTTTGACAACTTCGAAATAGTCTTTGGGATCGCGATGTTCGCTAATTGGAATATTTACTCCAAATGGAGCGTTCGTATGTTGGATGGCAAGTTGAATTTGGCGATCAAAATCTTCGGCTGTGCGGCCGCCGGAACCCACCTGTCCAAAGCCGCCGGCTTCTGAAACGGCTGCCGCGAGCAACCCGTTTCCAACATAGGCCAAGCCTCCCTCGATCACTGGATACTTACACCCAAGCAACCGGCATACTCGATTTTCCAAGTGCAATACCTCCCAACGTTTTATTTACACCGGATATGAAAGCGAAATCATGCACTTCAGCACTCGTTGGTCGTCTGATACCTGCCGCTGCCGTGCCCTGTGAAGAAAAAAGGCACCCGAAGGTGCCTTTGCCTCTTTCTGCCGGTTTAAACCACCCTGCGCGCACCGATGTAGTGTGAAGCCCAATACCCATTGTACAGGGAATCGACTTGCACGTGCGACCCCGCAGCGTTAACAAACCGATAACCGCCGACGTAGATTCCTACGTGCGATGCTCCTGCGCCGTCCGTGTCAAAGAACACCAAATCTCCTGGCTGCAAAGCCCCTTCACTCACACCGCTACCCGAATTAAACTGCGTATAACTGGTCCTTCCAAGGTATACGCCAAAATGACCAAACGAAAACTGCACGAGGCCGGAACAATCAAATCCGGAGGTCGACTCCCCTCCCCATCGATAGGGCACCCCGACAAGTTGTTCTGCGTAACGAGCGATCTCTGCACCGCGCAGCGCCGTCGACATGCTTGCCGGAGCCGACTCCGACCGCCCGCTTAGTGGACGGGAGAACGAAGCATGGCCAACACTGACGACAAGGCGTTGCCCAATGTGAAGCAGGCTGCTTTGGGAGAGATGGTTCCAGTTTAGCAGGTCATTCACCGTGACGCCATGGGCCCGTGCAAGCCCCCATAACGTGTTCCCAGCCTGTACAGTTATGTATTCGGGTGCTGACACGTGGCTGGAGTTTCTTACTGGGGTGGTGCGTGGTGTCCTCATTCGGGAGGCAGGATTGGCGGGTTTGAGGGAGGCCGCATCCTGTGATGCACTGACACTGTGGTTAAACCCTAGCAGAGTTACTTTGCTTTGACTGGACGCAGACATCAGAGGCGATGTCGTCGGAACACCACTGCTTGCAGGGCGTATTGCCCCTTGTACAGGCGATGGCTGAACGTGTCCGGCAAAGCTCAAGTACATGGCGCTCGGCAGAAAGAGAGACGCCACAGAAAATGCAGTCCACTTCTTCCAAGTCAAATCCACTAGATAAGCCCCTTTAGCTCCTACGAGGTTAGTTGCCGGGCTTGGGATGTGGCTTTATCCCTACCGCACGATTTGTGTCGAACGCAAAGCGTTCGTCACGGCCGAAAACAACCGAATTCGTCAAAATTCTCTGGTTTTCGGCACAGCGGATTCGCCCCGAATAAATCATTTCCCCCGTCTCCGTGCTAGAGTTCGGAGTAGTCTCTTCGCACTGGATCTATTATAGCTGTACACTTTGAACGACTTCAATAGTATTTTCATAGTCTTCATAGACTAGGACATACAATCCGGATCGATTGAGCGAGTTGCAGGAATATGTCGCCTTTTGAAGCAGCCCAAACTCTCCATTTCGACATGTGAAAAAGCACGTTTGTCTCAGAAAACTTTTGTTGCCCAAGCTGCGTCTGCTACAATAACCATGGAACCTAAACCATGCAATCTACAGAAAAGGTGCATCAGCCTTCAAAAGGGCGCTGCAGGAGAGGAGACCTACGATGCCCGTCCAACCCGATACGTTCCGAAAAGCACTCGGCCACTTTGCAAGCGGGGTAACTGTTGTGACCATGGCCAGTGATGTGCGCAAGACCGGCTTAACGGTCTCGGCATTTTCTTCCGTTTCCTTAGAGCCACCTCTCATTTTAGTTTGCATCAACAAAGACTCGAACGCGCTGGACTTGCTCCGGGAAACCAAGGTGTTTGCCGTGAATTTCTTAGCAAGTGATCAAATCGCAGTTTCCAATCAATTTGCCAGCCGAACCGACGACAAATTTCAATCCATCCCTTACCACGCAAGTCCCATGGGGGCACCCATCCTTGACCACGCCTTAGGCTACGTCGAGTGCACTCTAGTTCAGGAAGTTGAAGCTGGAGACCACTGTGTTTATATCGGTCAAGTTGAAAGCGCCGATGTGGACGACAGTAAGCTACCGTTGTTGTACTACCACGGACGTTACGAATCGTTCGCAGCAGCAGATGCACGTCGGGCGTAAGACGGCGTCGCACCATCGCTTGCAGACGCCGCGTCGGCACAACTTGCCTGCCCGCAAAAAACCGGAGCTCTTGGCTTGCCCGCCAGACTCCGGTTGCTTTTCCCACGCTCCATAGTTTCCGATCGCATACCCGGTTTCCGATCGCATACCCGGTTTCCGATCGCATACCCGGTTTCCGGTCGCGTCCATGGTTTCCGATCTCATCCTAGTTTCCCGCTCGCGCATCTTCCATTTCGGACCGCGTTGGTTAAGCGAGCCTTTTCAACGACAGCAACGTCCCTACCAAACGTCTCTCGTGAGCGTCCCTGCTCCCTTTACCGGTGCTGCGCCTCCGCCAATTGACGCAGAACGTAGTCGACGATGTTTATGGCTCCGTTCTGGATACCTTGTATGTGGCCAAAGGAGCTGCGATTGCGATCCATAGTCCCGTGATTGAACCTATTGTCGTCTATAGCACTGGAGTCAATCCCACTGGACACGGTAGTACTGGGCTTGTCCGCATTAGTTGCAACCCGGGTTTGACATTGATGCAGGGCCATTTTCAATTCTGAAGCATTGCGGGCAACGGTTCCAGCCCCGATGTCGCGCACAAAGTGAGCGTTGTCCAATTCCTGCCCAGGTTGAGGCCGATACGCAATGACCGGGCAGCCCGTTGCCAGGCACTCCGTCACCGTAACACCACCGCTTTTGATAATGGCCAAATCGGCATGCCACAGCCAATCTGCCACGTTGTTTACAAAGGGCAGCCCGATCACGTCATCCACCCGTTTCCCCAGCTGCTGGACGCGAGCCAGCATCTTCTCGTTGCGTCCGCACATCACGTAGACCGTGTGGTTCGGAAACGCCTCACGAACCGACTCAATGGCCGTCGACAAGTCCGCAAACACCCCGCGCCCTCCAGCGGCAAAGAGAATATAGGGCTGACTGGCGGGCCGGTCGGGGGAGGAATCGTCGCTCGAGCCTTGCCAAAATTCTCGCCGAATTGGGATCCCTGACACCACCGAAGTGCTCTCCGGATGAACGAACGGCTTGGCCTGATTTGCCACAACCTCATGCGGGAAAAAATAGGTATCCACGTTCTTGTGGAACCATCGGCTGTGAACGCTGTAGTCTGTAATGACCACGCCGATGTACGGCTTGTGATCCAGGCGGCGCAAAGAAGCCAGCGAATGGTCCGGAAACAGCTGAAGCACCGCATCGGGCTGAACCCGATCCAGTGCTTCGAGCACGGCCGCTTTCGACATGTTGCCCAATATGTTCCAAAGCGGACTTTCCGTTTTCAAACGAGCCGTCCACCGGTAACTTGCACCGTACACAGCGGGTGTATAGCGAGTTGTCCATTCGTATATAAATTCATTCCATTTGGATAAATAAGCGTTGGTCGACCGAAACCCGTCGAGTTCTACGGTTTCTACGTTCCGTGCCCGGAATTCGTCGCTCAATGCCTTGGCCACGAGTTTGTGGCCGTCCCCGAAGGAAGCTGTCAACAAAAGCACTCTCGTCATCGCTTTACCTCATGTTAGTACGTGGTCTCGTCGGGACATGGTACTCGATGTCGGACTTTGCCCGGGACCGTAGTTTGAAAACAGGTGTTCTTTAGACATGGCTACGATCATCGGCTCAAACACATCTGGGTGTTTGCTCAGCATTGCCTCGGCATTGGGATTGACGATTCGAAAGATGTGTTTCAAATGCCACGTCGTGACACTGCGAATAAAGTGTCTTCGAAGCGGCAGAATCTGAAAACCGAAGCGCTCAACCCCGCGGTGAATAAACGTGATCCCGTACAGAACCTGTGCCTGGTTAAATTTCTGGTTCCGCAAACTCTCAGCGAGTACGGGCAGTGATTTTTTGGCTTCCTGCACCAGTTTGACCGCGAGTCCAACCAAGCTGGTTTGCTCGCGAAGCACATCCATGAGTAAGTAATTGTTCATGTGCAACTCGACGACCAAGTCAAACCGATCCACATGCACCCCGTCCACATCAAACGGTTTCCCGAGGTATCGGCGTTTAGCAATGTAAAACAGATGCCTTTCATTGCGTTTCAAGGGTCGCACACGGCCAAAGAGCCGAAACAAAAACTCCCAAACCACCCACACTGTATATATAATGCGCTTTGACATGTTGCGCGCCCCCTTACCGCCATTCCTGCATCGTACGAAACTCCAGGCCCTTCGTTCGCGCCGCAATCCCTAGCTTTGGTATGAGTTCAATGACGTTTAACGGCGCACCTTGCTCTGCTCCCGGCGTCTCGTCGCTGTCATGAAGTACAATAACAGACTTTTCTTGAAGACGCCTTTGAATTCGCAAAAGCAAAGTGTCGCTGTCTGTATTTCGCCAGTCTCCCACCATAATGGACCATGTGATGACCCGGCAGGAAGCAAACCAAGCGTACATCAGCGTCGTAAGGTTCAGTAGTCCCCAAGTAGGGCGGTAAAACACGGCTTTGAGTCCGAAATGTTCCTTCAAAATTTCAGCAGAACGGCGAATTTGTGCAATTGCCTGAAATGGTGACAAAAGTGGTACAAAGGCATGTGTCAATCCGTGAATCTGTACGTCGTGACCGTCTTCAAGCATGCGCTGAATGATCTCAGGGTGTCTGGCGGCCTTGTCGGCAATGACAAAGAAAGTGGCCCGTATACCTGCCGCGTTCAACGCATCCAACAACCCCGGTGTGTACTTTTCATCCGGCCCGTCGTCAAAAGTCAGATAAACGCTGCTCTCCCGCTCGCCCGTGCGCACAGCGAACATGTGAAAAACGCGCGTGAGAAGGTTGGGTACAACGGAATAAATCAAAACGAGGCCAACGATGACCCAAAGGATTACGGCAATAACCATAATACAAGCAACACCTTAATCATTAAAAATGCACAGCAGAATGGAAAAATGCAAAGCGAAACGAAAATCCAATTCGAAACATCCTAAATACTGGATCTAAGTCAGACTCGCAGGGCAGGAGACGGAACTGCTTCTCCTCTTGCCATTTGATGCAACACAGATGCAATCCGTTCTGCGCCACCGCGGACTTTGTGGCGTTGAATGCGGCTTTTCATGTCCGTGAGCACCGTCGGGTCCTTGACGCACTGTTCAATAAACGCGTGGGCTGTCTTGCTGTCCTGTGCCAAGTGAGCAGCACCCAAATTCAAGACAAACGACGCATTGTCCTCTTCCTGTCCTGGTATTGGCCGGAACACTAGCATAGGAAGCTCCATGGCCAAAGCTTCGGTAACGGTAATCCCGCCGGCCTTGGTGACAATTAAATCGGCCATCGCCATCCACTCAGGTACCTTGGTTGTATACCCAAGAACCTTAACGCGAGCCGATTCGAGTGGTTGAAGCCTGCGATACAAGCGTTCATTTCGGCCGCAAATCACCACAAATTGTGCCTTGCTGCGGCGAATGGCGCTTTCCCAAGACGACACGTCAGCCAAGACCCCGGCTCCTCCCCCCATAATCAAAATCAAGGGCAGGTCATGGCGCAATCCCTGATTCAACCGGAGGTCCTTGCGTCCTTGAAGCAACGTTTGAACCGCATCATCGTTAAAAGCAGAACGAATTGGAATTCCCGATACCACGATCCTGGACGGACTGACACCGTGATCCATCAGTTCTTGCTTAACCGATTCAGTGGCTACGAAATACAAGTCCGTATATTCGTGAATCCACTGGCCATGTGCCGTGTAATCTGTCAAAATTGCTGCGATTGGCACGTTGGTAAAGCCAGTTGCCCGCAGTTCGGACATAACACCATTTGGCGTAGGGAATGTGCTTGCTACCACGTCTGGCCGGAACGCCTTCAAAAACTGTTGCATGTGCGCCATACCGAGGTGATTCAACTGCTTCTGAATCGAAGACGACGGCTGAATGCGCGACATGGAACGATAAAACAAACCGTACAACGTCGGAACCTTTTTCACACCTTGGATCAGACTGAACTTCGCAAATGACCGTAAGGCCGGATGCAGCCACTCTGTATAATCGACAAGTTTAACGACTACACCCCTGCGTTCTAAGGCTTCCGCTACCGCACGGGCCGCCTGGTTATGACCCTCGCCAAATGAGGCTGTCAAGAGTAAGACTTTGGGCACCTTGATCGCCTCCTGCGCTCATTCCATCCAACTCTGTCCAACTCCCTTTTAAGGATAAAACATTTAGCCGCAAATCACCACACCATCGTAGGTCTATCGTTGCATGAGACAACCGTTTTCATGGAAAGCATATGAAGGACTTCCATGCAAATGAACCTACTTCGTGCAAATAACCACTCGCGTGTCCATAAATCGATTTGCGTGCACATCCCGTTTTCATGGAAGTGAACTCGTTTTATTTTGATTTTACATCGTGCCCAACAACGCATGGGTTCAGTCTAAATTCCCCAAGACCCGCAGGCAAATCAGCCGGCACATCGGAACCAAACAAAACCTGGCCATCTAAACGCCGCAGCCAGGTTTGTTCGCGGATGGGGGTGTTGAACCCATCCCTTTGATTCTGTATGGAAATCGCGTGATTAACCCCTACGTACTCCACTCGTTCGCCACACCAACGTGCGGACTACAAGGTGGATGAACAAGATAATGACAACCAGCACAAAAGCGGCGCTGTAGGCAAGAGCGCGTGCCTGCGGATACGGCTGGTCCAAATACGTCCATACCACGTACGTTAAATATCCAACGGGTTGGCCAATCAACTGCCCGGTCGGGTTATAAGACGACCACCCTGCCGTATACAACAGGGGTGCTGTCTCGCCCAAACCAATGGCCACGGCCATGAGAATGCCTGTAGCAATTCCCCCAGCGGCCGGACGCCAAACAACCTTGGAAATGGCTTGGTACTTCGTCATGCCAATCGCCCAGGCAGCTTCGCGTTGAGACAAGGAGACTTGCAGCAAACTGCTTTCCGTGGTGCGCAAAATGTACGGCAGCATCATCACGGTCAAGGTAATCCCGCCGGCCAATGCGGAGAACTTCCATCCCCACTGCAAGACCATTAATAGATAACCGAAATACCCCAACACGATGGACGGTACTCCAGACAGCACTTCCGTTAGGAACCTGATGACCGAGGCCGTTTTGGAATGCGCAAATTCGGAAACGTAGATCCCGCCGAGAATGCCTAGGGGAGCGGCAAAAATGGTGGCAATCAACACGAGTTCAAACGTACCTAAAATGGCGTTTTGTAACCCGCCGGCTACCCCTTGCGTGACAGTCCACAGCATGTTCCAGTGAAAAGAGGTGACGCCCTTGCCAATAATTGTGACCAGCATGTCCAACAAACCAAACACGACAATCGCAGCCGCCAACCAAGCGAATCCCCAGCCCAGATACGCGCCAAACTTTCTTCGCTTGCGCCTAGTCGAAATCATGCTTTCACCCCCGAACCGACGCGCGCCCCGCTGCGGTTGACGAGCCAGCGAGCGACAAGATTAGTAAGCAAGGTCAGTACCATTAAGACCAAAGCGAGTTCGGCCATCGCATGAACAGCCATGTGCGAAGCATCCGTCAACGCACTGTCGAGTTGGTCGGCAATGACCGCCGCCATCGTAGAGATCGGACTGTAGATGTTGTGCGGCAGGTAGTTGATGGCACTGCCGCTGACCATTAACACAGCCATGGTCTCCCCCATGGCGCGGCCCCACCCCAAAGCGACGGCCCCCACCAGTCCCTCCCGGATGTACGGGAGGCACACCAGGCGCACGACTTCCCAACTCGTCATACCGAGTCCGATGCCGCCTTCCCGATACAACACAGGCACCCCTTCCAATAAGTCGCGGGTCGTCGCGGTCACGATGGGAACAATCATCAAGGCGAGCACCATGCCGCTTGTAAGCAGGCCCAGTCCCGTTCCAACCGGACCTTTAAAAATGGGAATGACGCCGCCGAGGTGTTCCAAAAATGGAGCGAAGCGGTGGCCAACCCAAGGAGCCAAAACCAAGATGCCCCACAGCCCGAATACGACACTGGGAATCCCGGCTAACAGCTCGACAAGTATCGATAGAAGGGTCCGCATGGTTCCGCGAAGCTTATACGCAAGGACCAGCGCTGTCAAAATCGAGATGGGTACGCCGATGACAATCGCAATGATAGACGATGCCAGGGTTCCGACAATAAACGGCAGTGCTCCGTAAGAAGCTCCGGCAGGAGCCGTAATCCCGTTCTTGGTCTGCATCGACCCGTACAGATTGCCCATATTCCAATCGATTTTGGTTATAAAATCCCAACCCATAAAACGAATGGAAGGCATAGCCTGAATGATAACGATGATAGCGATGACTACAAGAAACAGGACAGGGCTACTGGCAGATATGCCAGTAGCCAGTTTGAAAACTCTGTCTGCTATCTTGGAGCCTGAAGTCACTTTTTTCATGAGCTTCGCCCCTAATCGTCGATATAATGTTAGCCGCCGATCTTGTTAATTTGAGCCTGACTTTTCGGTTCAATCGATGCCGGTAACGGCAGGAAGTGCACGGGCTTCAAGTATTGGGCGCTGTTGCCGCCTTTCGGGTCGATGGCCCAATTCAGGAATTTCTTCAACGCTGCCGCCATGTTCGCAGGCTGCTTCGTGTTAATAATCGTGTATTCGAAGTTGATGATTGGGTACGAGTTGGCACCCGGCGCATAAATCAACGAGATCCGTTCATCTGCCGGAACTTTACTGATCAGCGCGCTCGCTGCACTTTGGATGTTGCTCTGAGTCGGTAATACGAAGTTGCCGGCTTTGTTTTGCAGCGCTGCATAGCCAATTCCCTGCTTTGTCGCCTTGTTCAACCAACTGATGCCCACGTAGCCGATGCTGTACTTATTGGAAGCCAAGTCCGCCACAACACCTTCGTTGCCCTTCGCTCCGATACCGCCAGAAACCGACGGCCAGGAAATACTCGTACCATAACCCGGTGATTGCTGCCACGCCGAATTGGTGTCGGATAAGAACTGGGAGAACAAGAACGTGTCTCCACTGCCGTCAGAACGGTGAATCGGGATAATCTGTTGGTGCGGAAGCTTCACACCGGGGTTCAGCTTCGTAATTTGTGCATCGTCCCAGTATTTAATCTTGCCGGTGTAGATTTGCGCCAAGATGTTTCCGGTGAGTTTCAGGTGTCCGGTTACTCCCGGCAGATTGTACATAATCTGTTGCGCGGAAATCGCTACCGGAATGTTTACAATTGAAGGATTTTGCTGCATCTGTGCATCTGCCATGTACGCGTCGGATGCGCCGATTTGAACCGTGCCCGCAATGGCCTGTGAAATGCCTGCACCGCTGCCCGTCGAACCCGCTACAATTTTCACATTCGGGTCAACCGATTGGTAAGCTGAAATCCATTCGCCGTTGAAAAGCGGGTACAACAGCGAAGAGCCGGTTTCGTTAATCGTCACTGCGCCACCGCTGGTGCCTCCCGTGGTGTTGTTCGTCCCTGCGGCTCCCGTCGAGTTGGAAGATGTATTGTTTGTTGCAGCGCCGCAACCGGCGACCGTAACTACCATCGCTAGTGCTGCCATTCCAGTTAACCATTTCGTGCCACGATTTATCAACTCGTGTGCCCTCCTTAGCCCTGTCCATGTTCTCTGTTGTCCTAGTGTGTCCTGACAGGTCATAGATTATCAGGGCATTATGAAGACGTTGTTGAAGTGATGTAAAGGAATTGTTAAGGTTTCGGGCCCGGCCGCCGTCATTGTAAATTTTTTGTTAAGCCATTGAAACCAAATTGACATGCGAGTGCAATCATGTGACACGGCAGGTTTACATTCATCAGACTGAGAACTTCCGGGAAGGGAAACCCCTCCACCGGTCGCAATCCCGCTATACCTCCTCTGGCAAGGAGCTCGTAAGTACGCCTAGTTTGCGCGCCACCAGCCCTGTGGTACTGGCCTGAAGTAAAATCGTAAATAAGATGGCCAGAAACGTAACGGCGCCGATGACGTCTGCCCCTGGCACTTGTTCTGCCATCAAGACGCCGGACAGCGCTGCGGGAATGACCCCTGTCTCACGAACCCAGAACATGAACAACAGCTCTCGCAAGCTCCATTTGGCGCGTCGGTCTACGCCAGCGGAAGACATCACCACCAGCGGCCGAGCAAAGACCACGATGACAGCGACGACCGCCAGTCCCGGAACCAGGTACCGGCTGACGACTGAAAAATCGACTTGGGCCCCGAGTAAGACGAATATCATCATGCGTAAAATCAACGTGATCGCGTTCCCAAAATGGTGAATGTTTTCCTCGGTATGCCGGGCCAAGGACCAGCGGAAACTCGCGCCATTGCCCGTAATAACGCCTGCTGTAAAGGCCGCCATAAAACCGCTCGCGTGCAACGCCTCTGCCCCGCTATAGGACCCTAAAGCAACCGCCAGCATGACAATTGAACCGTATTCGTGAAAAATCCCCCATCCTTTGTCCGAGACCAACCAGAGCGCCAACAGTCCACACACGAGCCCAACTGCCAAGCCAATCAGAGCGGATTGTAGAAAGTACAGCACGGGTGCGGTCCAAGTGGTCCCCCCGGGCTGCTGGACAATGCCAATCAAGGTAAACACCAGAACCGAGGCCGTGGCGTCGTTGAACGCAGACTCGGATTCGACCGTTTGCTGAAGGCGGGGCCAAATACTGACGCGCTTGAACACAGGAATCAAAGTTGCAGGGTCCGTAGATGCGACCACCGCCGCGAGCAACAGCGAAAGCAGCCACGGCAGTCCAAGCAGCCAATGGGCGGCAAGCCCGACAACCACCGTGGCGAGCAGAACGCCGAATGTGGCCAATAACGCAATGCTAATCCAGACGTCCTTCAAGATGGAAAAAGACACCGAACGTCCCCCGTCAAACAGAATTAAGGTTGCGCCCAAATTCACAATAAATTGTGTCGTCTGCGACTGTGCGGGTTCAAAAAACCAGTGAAAGACAAACGGGCCGACCGCAATCCCGAACAGCAGATATGCAGCCACATCCGGAATGCGAGGTTTCTCAGTCAACTTGCCGACGATGAGTCCCCCCGACAAAATAAAAAGGACAGCCGTCCAAGCGCTTTCCCAAGTGTCCATGTCCAGCATCGAGTACCACCCCCCGGTAAAAAATTCTGGTTTTGCACTGTACAGCCATCCTGGTCCCGTGCGCCTCGGTATGGAATGGTCTTCTTTACACACACCGCATTGAAAAACGAACGGCAACCGTCTTGGCAAGGCCCGCAATTTGGAGTAGCTTTTATAAGGATGAATTGCTGCGGCCCCTGCCATCCTAACCCAAACGTCGTGGATACGCCCTGCACATCACGGAGGCGATGAATTGTCTAAAAGCGGATTTACCTTCACAAACGACGACCCATGGCGCCTGTTCGGACTGAATGTACAGGTCAAACGAAGCCAAAAGCGAAATAAAAGCATCGCGATTTCCGTCTCCCACGATTCAGTCGTAGTGCGAGCACCTATCCATACCCCAGATGCGTTCATTGCTGAACTTTTACGAAAACGTCGGGACTGGATTGAAAAACAGTCGCAGCGTGCCCTGGAAGTTCCCCGCGCAGAGCAGTGGCCGAATGTGCGGCTGCACTGGTTTGGAGTCCCCTTTTCGTTCCATTACCACACTGTGGAGCCAGAAGGAATCCATTCCTCGTTTGTCGTCGCGCGCAATGGAGACCACATTGACGTGTACGGGCCTGCGCCGTCCGCGGACGCGATCGATGTCCGCAACGCTGTAATCGAATGGTACAAGCTGCAGGCGATGAAAGAAATTGGCAAGAGCGTGCAGGAGTGGGCCCATAAACTCCATTGTACGTTCAACAAAATTACAATTAAAGACCAAAAAACCAGATGGGGCAGCTGCTCAAGCCGCGGAAACCTGAATTTCAACTGGCGTCTCGTGATGGCTCCACGGACTGTCATGGAATACGTCGTGGTACACGAACTGTGCCATCTCCGGCATATGAATCATTCCCCTGCGTTTTGGAGAGCGGTGGACGACGCCTTCCCCCAGTACCAAGAGGCCAGGCAGTGGTTGAGGCAACATGGCCGTACGCTGTACTTCTGACTAGGCGTTCGTTCAATGAGGCACTTCGTTCAATGAGGCACACTGTATCAGAATTTGCAAGAAATCTTAATGGCAAGCTTCTTCGTTTTCCGGTTGTGTCAAAAAACTGACATCTTATCTCATTTTTTCTAACTTACTAATTCGGGCTCTGTTGTTTGTCCTGGATTCCAGGATATACTTAAATCGGTGTCCGCATCACAACGTCAAAACTTTTTTTCGTTCGCGGGTGTTGTAGTTGGACGTAAGGCAACCCCCGCAGGGAAACGGAGGCATCTTCTATGAAATTTTCTCCTGCAGGTATTTTCATTATCGGTTTGGGACTGGTTATTGGGGTAGCCATTTGGGTTGTGGGGTATTTTGGTTTGCCCAACCAGGACACTCATCGCGTTCTGAGTAAGAACCCCCCCATCCAAACTTCGGTACAAAACAGTGCGTCCCAAAACGCGACCGGGGGCAGTGCGACTGGAAATGCAACTGGAAATGCAACGGGCGGAACGAGCGGGGCTGCTGGCGGCACAGGTTCATCCAGCGGAGGTTCATCCAGCACAGGTGCAAGCGGCAAACCAGATATCCAAGCAGGCCAGGTCATTTTTCAAAACCAGTGCTCGACTTGTCATGGAGCCAACGGTGAAGGCGGAGCTGGACCCGCTTTGTGGGGATCTAAATCTGCGCTGCAAGGCACAAACATGACTCAATTGAGCAATCTGGTCTCCTTCGTCAAATCCAACATGCCGTTAACGGCACCTGGCAGTCTGTCACAACAGGACGCCTTGAATGTTTCGGGATTCATACTTAGCCACAAATAACCAATAAATGCAAACAAGCGGTACGAGTACGATGCCTGTTCACAACGTCCGGCACGGGCAATGAGGCCCAGAACAGAACAACGAGAAAGCGGCGCAGCCTAGTATGGCTCGCCGCTTTCTCGTTTGCACTCAGATGAATTTTCCGGCTCCCTTGCCTTTTCAGCCCCACTGGTTGCTCAGTTTACTTGGATTGAGCAAGGGCCTGGTCAATCAACTGCTTCATTTGTGTGGATGTCATCATCCCGAACTGGACGTTGATAATTTTCCCGCTCGGACTGACAAAAAAGGTCGTCGGGAAGCCTTGCAGCGCATAGGCGTTCATGAACTGTCCTTGAGGGTCTTTGAGAACCGTGTAAGGAATTTTGTACTTCTTTACAAACGCCACCGCGTCGGATAAGTGGTTTTCCTGAGTTGTCATGTCAATCCCAATAAACTGGACCTTGCCCTGGTACTGTTTGGACATCTTCACCAGGTCCGGAGTTTCCATCTGACATGGCGGGCACCAGGATGCCCAGGCGTTCAATAAGATGGGTTCCTTTTTGTTCAATAAATCCTGCAGAGAGACCGTTTGAGTCCCGTTCAACATTGGAAGTGAAAAGCTCGGCGCCATGTGGCCTGGAGCTGGGGCAGACGTGTTCGACGCCGGTGCCGTAGCCGGCGCTGGCTGAGTGTTGCCGGATGAATTCGAGGGCCCTGAGCCGCCCGTTGTCTGACTCGCACTTTGGTTATTCGTCGTTGCTGCACCACAACCCACGGTTGCTAAGGCTAACGCAGCGGTCATGGCTACGACCCATGGTTTCCATTTCATGAAGAATTCCCCCATTTCGTAGGAGTCCTAACGAACCAAGCGACTCATCCAGTGGACCGCTTGCCATACCACAAACACAGCTCCTCCCAGGAGCAACAAGCGTTGAGACGGTCACGTACGCCTCCAGATTCTTAGCCACCACGGGTCTCGCAGATGACGCATGGTTCATTCCCCCTTTGCAAGCGGGTTGATGCACAAGTGTCTTCTCTGCGTGCCTTGTGCGCATTCCCTCGCCCGCTTTTACTTCTCCTATGTACTGTACCCTTTTGTCCCCCTCAGGAAAAGGGTGCCATTCCAATTGTCCCATAAAACTTTTGCAAAAACGGCGCATCTCTGCGCCGTTTCGCCGAAAATATGAGGTTCGAGTGATGGATTACCGTTCGACCGGACCGTCCCAGGCACTCATACCACCCATGAGGTTGTACAAGTTGGAATATCCAACGCCCTGCAAGAAGTTGCACGCTACGCTGCTGCGTCCGCCGCTGTAGCAGACGACCACGGTCTCGAGGTTTTTATCAATCTCTTGGTGGCGCGCTTGCAGTTCCCCAAGAGGAATGTGTTTGGCTCCCGGAATGTGTCCCGAGTTAAATTCGTGCGGCTCGCGCACGTCCACAATCTGCAAAGGTTTCTCTGAACTCAAGCGTTCTTTCACATCGACAGACATCCATTGGCGAATTGCCATTGCAAATCCCTCCACTCGTTTTTACGCCCCACCTGTTGATGGGAGCCTCTGGTTTTCCTTTTTGCGTGTCTGATCCCAAGCGTTTTTCTCTACTTTTTGACGGGACCTGTCCAGCGCGACATGCCTCCGGTCAGGTTGTAGACGGCTTTATAGCCCTCTTTTTTGGCGATCTTCGCCGCTTGCATACTGCGATTGCCACTGCGGCACACAAAAACAATCTCGCCGTCCGGAGAAAGCTCCTTGAGCCGCTTTGACAGCGAACCCAGTGGAATATTCCTCGCCTTGGCAATGTGTCCGCTGGAAAACTCAAACGGCTCCCGTACGTCGACAATCGACAGTGCATTCCCCTTGGTCTTTATTTCCTCAACCAAAGCGTCCGCTGTGATATTTTGTATGCCTTTGACTGGACGTCTGGCCCAGAAGAAATAAGCTACTACGATGACCAGCAGGACGATTAAGCCCCAATTCGACAAATCGCGAGCCTCCTTTGCAACGCTGACTCATTCCTACTTCGGTATTCTATATACCCACGCAGGTATATGTCAAGTATAAAACTTGGACAATCCACTTTCATGTGGCGCCCGACCCTATTGTTACATGGATATCGGTGCACCATGTTTAAATTCAGGTGCGTCTCAAAAACTCGGCAATGGTGTGTTCAAACCGTGCGGGCTGTTCCAAATGAATGCAATGACCGGTGCGCTCAAACTCGACGTGATCGCAATGGGGCAATTCCTTGGCCATTTGTGATGCGATCTCGGTAAACTTGCGGTCCTTTTCTCCCGTCAACAACAGCACAGGCATCGTCAGTTCTCGCAGGTGCCCCCACCACGAAGGTTGAGCCCCGGTACCTGCCCCTCGCAAACTCCCCGCCAGCCCTTTCGCCCTCTGCTGCAGCCGCCCGTCCCGCTGCACTTGCTGCACATCGGGGGGCAAGCTTTGTTGGCTTTCGAACAGCGGGATGTTCTCCCACATGTGAACAAACCACTCTATCCCATTGCGCTCGATATCCATCGCCAAGCGCTCATCGCGTTCCATGCGCGCTGTTCGCTCCTCGGCTTCCCTGAGGCCAGGAGATGCACTTTCCAAAACAAGCGCACGAATGCGGCTTGGCTGCATCGCGGCCATGGACAGGGCAATGCGCCCTCCCATAGAGTACCCTAAGCACGCAAACTGCTCGTCGCCCAATTGGGTCATAAGGTCAAACAAGTCGTTGACGGTTTCTGTCATGCCGTACCGTTGTGGGGATGCGGGAGCATCCGAATTTCCATGTCCCAGGACGTCCACGGCTACGACCCGGTGGTGTTTTGCCAGCGAATCGGTAAACGGTCTCCACACTTTAGACGTACCCGTAAAGCCATGCAGCAGGAGAATCGAAGGGCCATGACCGTCGATATCGCAATAGAGACGAACTCCGTTGACGTCCAGATAGCGCCCGCTCACTCGCTGCCACTTCCCCACATCGACGCCGCCAGCGCCGCGGCCTGCGCAAACACTTTCCGGTGGGTCTGTACATTTTCATCCGGCTCCGTCCGGACCTCGAGGACGGTCAATCCTGGCGCCCCCTGGGCCTGTTCAACCTGGTCCCGAAATTCTGACCAGTTTTGAACCCGCGTAAAACGCCCTCCGAACATGGTCACCGCCGGCTCGAAGTCCATACCATGCGACGTGCGGAAGTGTTCGAATGTCTCCGGATATCCGGCCTGCGGCAGGAAAGAAAAAATGCCGCCTCCATCGTTATGGATGAGAATCACCAGCAAATTGACTGAATTTCTCGCTGCAATCAAGAGCGCGTTCAAGTCGTGGTAAAACGACACGTCGCCAATCAATAAAACTGTAGGCCCGGAATTTGCTGCGGCCGTTCCGAGAGCCGTAGACACAACGCCGTCAATTCCGCTCACTCCCCGATTGGCGAAAAAGCGAATCTCTTTGTCTTGCTTTGGAAAAAACGAGTCGATGTCCCGAATCGGCATGCTGTTCCCCGCGAACACTGTAGTGCCTTCGCGAAGCCGTTGTGCCAGTTCCACAACGACCCGGCCTTCTGTGAACCGGTTGGCTTCGGTGAACGGGACGTCCTTTTCGAAGACCTCTCGGATCGCAGTTTGGGCAGCTTCGTTGAGCGATACCCAGTGCTGTGTCCATTCCTTGCGGATTTCGTGGAAAGACGAATCCGGTCCGTCTGCGAAGGGAGACTGCAATGGCATCAACGCCTCGCAAAACAGCCGGGGACAAGCAAAAACTACGTCCGTCGCCGTGAAGAACGGGTCGCGCCACATTGCGCCGTCCTCAATGACAATTTGACGCGCCTGGGTCTGGTCCTGCAGATATTGTCCAAGCACTTTGGAGGTTGGCACTCCTCCGAAACGAAGAATAAAATCCGGCCGCAACCGTTCGAACCACCGGTTGTCCCGCAAGAGCACGTCGTAAGCTTCGACCACCAGGCCCAACGGGTGAGGGCCACAGCGAAGTTGGGAAAGCGGATCGGCCAAAACCGGAATGTGCAGCGTCTCGGCAAGTTGTGAGACCGTCCTTGCAAAATCCGAATGGTCTTGAGGCCCACACACAATAAGCCCCTTAGGCTTTTGCTTCGCGATGTCGCAAACGGCTTGGACGGCAGCAGGATCAGGCGACCGCACAAAATCGCGAACCGACACGAGATGCCCTGTAGCAGCCTCCCCATTTAGGCCGTCCGCGGATGGTTCGGCCACTGGAGGGACAAGAGGCTCGCGCAAGGGCCAGTTCACGTGTACGGGACCAGGCGGCTGTTGCGCCGCTGAAGCGACGGCCCGCCACGCGGCAGAAGCAGCATGACGAAACAGAAGCTTTGAATCTTGTGGAATCGGCATTTCGATGAAGTGTTTGACAAACGACCCGTACAGTTTGCGTTGATCGACGGTTTGATTGGCCCCGACTCCTTGAAGCTCGGGAGGGCGGTCGGCAGTCAGCAACACCAGTGGAACTCGGGTCTGCGCCGCTTCCATGACAGCGGGGTAATAATTCGCCGTAGCCGTCCCGGAAGTACACACCAACACTACGGGCTCGCCAAGGGAACGCGCGAGTCCCAATGCGAAAAAGCCAGCCGATCGCTCGTCAAGCAGGGACCACAACCGGAACTCTCCGTGTCTCGCTGCGGCAATGGTGATGGGGGTAGACCGCGAACCCGGAGAAACGCACACATGACGGATTCCCGCTCTATACAATTCATCGACAAATGCGTTGACAACCTTTAAGTCCGGGTTTTCTGCCACGGTGCTTCCTCCTTTGCCGCCTGCTCCAACGCCGTACGCATAGCGTCCAGCTTCAGCTCCGTTTCCAGCCATTCCGAATCCGGATTGGAGTCGCCCATGATTCCTGCGCCGGCGAACAGATATGAGGTATTGCCTTGTACCAAGGCGGAACGCAGGGCGACCGCCATCTCCCCATCTCCAGCCAAATTAAACCACCCGATAGGACCCGCATACCATCCACGGTCCGTGGTTTCTCGGGTCGCAATCTCGACCAGTGCCACTTCTCGAGGTTCGCCGGCAACCGCTGGGGTGGGGTGAAGCCGTTCGACTAAATCCAAAAGGCTCTGACCTGCACACAGGGTCCCTTCAACTGGTGTATGCAGGTGCTGAACGTTTTCCAGTTTGCGCAAAGAGGGCTGGTTTGGAATTTTCAAAGACGACACCAAACCCGAAACGGTCTGTTCCACCCAATGAACGACCACTCGGTGTTCGGAAAGGTCCTTTCGACTCTGCAGCAGTTGTTTTCCCAATTCCTCGTCCTGTGCTGGAGTAGCCCCGCGTGCCGTCGTTCCCGCTAAACAGTCCATCATGACGTGGTTGTCCTGGACGCGGACCAATCGTTCCGGGCTTGCACCTAAAAAACACCCGGTCCCTTTCCACACCGCAAATACGTAGTTTTCAGGGTAAGAGGTTCGCAGACTGCGAAGGACGGAGGCAATAGCTGTTTCCTTCACATCGAGAAAGCGGGATTCCCGGGCCAGGACGACCTTCTGATACGCGCCGTCGCGAATCTTTTTTGCGACCTCGCGGACCTGTTGTCCCCATTCCGAGAAGTTTTGCCCCCTGCCGGCATTCTCCGGGTCTTGATTTAACGGCCCAGTTCTCGGCGGAACGCTCCCACTCGAAGCCAATGGCGTCTTATGCGAAGTTCGACCGTCGGTATCCGCACGATTGAAAAAAGGCTCCAGAGCCTGAAGCAGCAATCCGTTCGCATCGTCTTTGCCGTCGACCCACAGCGTCACGGCTAACTCGCCGCTGTCTGATGACGCATTGTACGACAGAGCAAGAGCAGGCAAAACAAATTCTCCATCCGGCCAATTTGTCCAAGGTGCATTGTGTGCTTTGGCCACAAACGAAAATCCGCCGTACATCGAAATCTGGCGCTCGTCGCCAGGCAATACGTAACGCCGCAAGTCCTGCGCCCATCGTTTCAAATCGGCAAACCGCGAAGAGCCGGTCACTGCAATCCTCTCCGTGACTCCCGCGGCCAGCGTCATGGTGCGGTTCAACGGATCGTACCAAAGGAAAGACAAGCTGTCTGGGTCGAGGAGGTCCACCTCTTCGAGCAGTGTCTCTTCCTTCAGCCTCACAGCGGTGCGTGCCGTGCACAGCACTTTTTCCTGCCTTTGTGCCGCTGCTTTTACTGCGCGTTCAAAGTTTGGGCGCAAAGCCTGCAGCACGTCCTGGCCGTTCGCCTGAACGCCAGGAATTGTCAATGGCTTAACCATGTTCTCAAGTTCCTTCTCAATAGTTTCCCAGAGGCGTTCCGAGGCAGCGGTGGCTCGACGAAGTGAATCTGCTTCGGGACTTTGTACTTCGCCAAACGCGGTTCAACAAAGGCCATTAGTTCCTCAACAGTGGCGGTTTGTCCGCTTTTGAGACGGACAAACGCGACAGGCACTTGCCCCCACACCTCGTCGTCCATCCCGGCCACACCGACTTCGGCAACAGCCTCGTGTGCCGAGATAACCGATTCAATCTCCGCTGGATATACATTTTCCCCGCCGGACACAATCAAGTCGTTCCTGCGGTCCAAGACATACAAGTACCCTGCCTCATCCAAATACCCGATATCCCCCGTCCGGAACCATCCATCCTGAAAAACGGTCCGATTGACTTCTGGGCGGTTGAGATACCCCGGTGTCACCGTCGGTCCGCGAACCCCGATTTCTCCGATTTCGTCGGCGCCCACAATCGCTTCCCCTTGGAAAATGGCGATCTCGGTTGGAAACAGAGGCCGCCCAGAAGAACCCAGCTTTTTCAGCCCATCCTCCGGAGAAAGGGTCGCGACCTGCGAACAGGCCTCTGTAAGCCCATAGCTTTGGGCGACGGGAATGCCCAATTGCACGCAAGACTCCAACAGCGGCTTTGGGGCTCCACTGCCCCCGAGCAAAATGCAGCGCAAACGTTCCGGATAACCGTGCCGACGGTGTTCCACCATGCGCGCCAGCATCGTTGGAACCACCGACAGCAGCGCAATCTGACCTTGGTCTAAGGTTTGATTCACGAGTTCTGAGTCAAATTTGTCCTGAATGACCGCCGTCGTCCCGTAAATGACACTGCGAATGAGCACAGACAAACCGCCAACGTGAAACAGCGGCATGGGCGCCAACCATTTGTCCCCCTTGTGCAATTCCAACTGCAACGCGGAAGCCATGGCAGACCAAAAAAAGTTTCCGTACGTCAACAGAGTGCCTTTTGGATGACCTGTGGTTCCAGAAGTATAGATAATGGCGAGAACTTCGTTCAAATGAATCTGCCTTGGCCGTTCCCACCATGTGGGTAGACGATTTGAAAACAGGGTCTCTAATTCCGGTGTCAAAAGGTCGTATGCGGCTGCATTGCGGACCTCTGCCGCCACGGCGCGCATGGATGCATCGGCCACAAGAACTTGAACATCCGCATCCCGGACTTGCCAAGCCATTTCCTCCGGACTCAAACGCCAGTTCAGCGGCACGATGACGGCCTTCATTTGGATCAAGGCGTGTACCAATCGAATAAACAGGGCCCCGGGTCGGACGAGCACGGCCACCCGCTGTCCAGCCTGGACACCCATTTGCTCGAGTCCGCTCGCCAAGTGCAGCGCCTGTTCGTACAATTCCTGATAAGTGTATTCCGTTTTCTCGCCTTCGACGATGCCTTCAAACGCCAAAACCTTCCCGCAATCCGCGGCCCGTCGCTGCAACCAGTCCGGCATACGCGACGCCGCGGTGCCTGTCGCTGCAAAAGCTGTTTCCATCAACTCAATTCACTCCACATTGCAACTCACTCCACCTTGACACACACGAGCCCCAGTCCTTTCGAACAGGGGCCTCGTTGTTCTCGTTGGGATCACCAAAGCAAACTACGGCAAACGAGGAAACTTCCCAAAGTCGGGTTTACGCTTTTCCAAAAACGCGTTTTTCCCTTCTTTGGCCTCTTCAGTCATGTAGTACAACATGGTTGCATCGCCGGCCAACTGCTGAATGCCAGCCAATCCGTCCGTTTCTGCGTTAAATGCCATTTTTAAGAAGCGGATGGCAATAGGGCTCTTTTCAAGGATCTCTCTAGCCCATTGAACCGCTTCATCCTGGAGACGTTCCAGCGGTACAACGGTGTTGACCAGGCCCATGTCCAACGCCTGTTGGGCGGAATATTGCCGGCACAAATACCAGATTTCCTTCGCCTTTTTGTGTCCGACCGTTCTCGCGAGCAAAGTTGCCCCGTACCCGGCGTCGAAACTCCCGACTTTCGGGCCGGTCTGACCAAATACCGCGTTATCCGCAGCAATCGTCAAATCGCATACCAAGTGCAGTACGTGTCCGCCGCCAATCGCGTAACCGGCAACCACAGCGATGACCGGTTTCGGCAAAGCCTTAATCTGCCTTTGCAAATCCAACACGTTCAAACGCGGCACCTCATCGCTGCCGACGTACCCGCCGTGTCCGCGGACTCTTTGGTCACCGCCGGAACAAAACGCCTTGTCGCCTTGCCCAGTGAATAAGACAACCCCTACAGATGCGTCATCGCGAACCAAATTGAACGCATCAATCAGTTCCATGACGGTTTCTGGCCGGAATGCGTTATGTACCTCAGGACGATTTATGGTAATTTTTGCAATGCCCTCCGCCTTTTCATAAATAATATCCTGGTAGTCTTTGACTCGTTCCCATTGTACAGACACCGTTCGACCTCCCATGTTCGGACATTCAAAGTGATTCGTTGTGAGTGATGCGGTTGCGTCCGCATAACTGGCGAGCAACCTAAACAAGATCAGTATAGCAAACTGCCAGTTGGACGAAAAGAAAACCCAATTTGGTAGGAAAATACTTATTGCCGGAATACCCCACCTTTTGCTATCATGATGGATCGAGGGAAGGAGGGTTGTTGCATGAACTTTCGACAGCGAATCGGCGTTGCGTGGCGCCTTTTGCGCCCGTTTACACTTACGGCTTCCATTGTCCCAGTCCTTGTTGGCAGCGGACTCGCCGTAAACCGACGTCATTTTCATTTCGGACTCTTTTTCAGCTTTTTGATCGCGTCCATCCTGATTCAGGCAGCAACCAACATGTTTAACGAGTACTTCGATTACAAACGTGGTCTCGATACCAAGGAAATGGTGGGAATCGCCGGAACGATTGTCCACGACGGCATTTCCCCAGGCAAGGTCCTCTTGACGGCCTGGACTTTCATCGCGATTTCCGTTGTGCTCGGCGTTTACATCTGCGTTTCTACGACCTGGTGGATCGCGGTCGTCGGTATCGCCTGTCTGGCCGTTGCGTACTTTTATTCCGGAGGTCCCAAGCCTCTGGCTTATACACCGTTTGGCGAATTAGCGGCGTCTATTGCCATGGGTCCGGTCATTGTACTGTTGGCCTACTATATCCAGACGAGTCAAGTAACCGGCCGTGCAATTTTTGTATCCATCCCCATTGGCCTTCTGATTGGGGCCATCTTACTGGGTAACAACATCCGCGACATGGACCAGGACAAGCTCGGCGGTCGGCGAACCGTAGCCATTTTGCTGGGCCGTCAGTGGGGGCGGGTTTTGTTTGCCTCCGTTTTCGCATTGACCTACGTCGTGGTGTTGGCGCTCATTGCGGCCCAAGTCCTTACACCTTGGGCACTGGTGGTGTTGCTCACAGTTCCTACAGCCACCTACGTCACCAAACTCTTTTTCCGCTTCAGCGAACCCAGTAAACTGCACCCTGCCGTCAAAGGAACGGCCGTGTTGTTGTTTCGCTTTGGTACTTTGATGTTCGCAGCACTGGTTGTCGGGGTATGGCTTCCTTTGTAATAACGGATGTGTAATCACGGATGGCGTCATGGATAGTGGTGGACAAGACCTGCACAAAAGACGTCTAAGAAAGGTCTCTTGCGCTTGAAACACCAATGGGGCTGTCTCCAGCCGATCGTTCTCGACGGCTTTGAGACAGCCCCTAGCCATTCCACACATTACGCGTCGTTAAAATTCAGGCAACTGGTCCAAATTGTGCCCTTCACGATGACCACCCGTACCTGCCAATCCGTCAATTTCCCAAGTGCCATCCGCGTGCAGGTCCGTCAGCGAGTCCACCTCTCCCGTTAACGCCATGACCCGAGCTTCATCAATACCAACGACTTCCCCGGAGTTGGTCAAAAGATGCGTGATGTTTCCACGCCAATCTTTTCTAACGCGAACAAACTTGACGCCCATTCATTCCCACCCTCTGTGGTTTTTCGATCCCGCTGCCATCTAGTCAGTAATATAGTCAAATTTATGCGAATTATACGTTGTCTTATACAGGGTCGAAGCTCACTTCCCAGGCCCCGCTTCAAGTTGGGCCAGTGCCTCCTTCAAATCCGTAATGGGCAATTTGCAGGCAAAATTCTCGCAAATATAGAGCGTCGCCTGGCCTTTGACGCTGACCTGCCCCCGTGTAAACCCAGCCAACTCCTCGATGGAAAACGCATCGATCTGAGACAACTCCTCGAACCGAGACAACTGCTCAATCTTCGATGAGTCCTCTGTGGACAACGCCCCCGTCCCGCTGAAATGTGGGGCCGGTTCACTTTCATCCGTTGGCGCTTCGGGCGCTTCGGGCGGTTCCGATGCTTCGGGGTGGAAAATAACGACCGCATCCGGAAGGTATCGCTCTTGAATCCGCGCAATCAGGCTTCGAGTACTATCCCACAGTGGACTTCCTGAAATCACGAGTTCACGCGTTGCTCCGAACGCAAACTGCAGCGCCATCAGGAAGAAGCTGTAGCCAGCGGGGTACTTTTCGACTTGACCGGCAAAGGCCGAAATCAGTCGCATGGCGTTTTCCTCGAAATCAACCTGGCCTGTCAACCGGGCAAGTCGCAGGAGGTTCAAGGCTGCAACCGAATTTCCGGAGGGCATCGCGCCGTCGTAAATTTCCTTAGGCCGCGCAATCAGGTTCTCCCCGTCGTTCCCGTAGAAGAAAAACCCGCCGCTTTTCGCGTCCCAAAACAAATCCATCATTTGCTCTTGGAGTTCGATGGCACGAGCTAAGTACCGGGGCAAAAAGGTCGCCTCGTACAACTCAATCAATCCCCAAATGAGAAAGGCGTAGTCGTCTACATACCCGAGGTGGGCCGCCTCTCCTTGCCGGTACCTCGCCATCAGACGCCCATCTTCCCGGGTTAACCGTTCGTTGATGAACCGCACCGCTCGCTTGGCGGCATCGATGTAGCGATCGCGTTGAAACGCGCGTCCCGCAATGGCCAGCGACGCGATCATCAGCCCGTTCCAGGCAGTCAGAACCTTGTCGTCTTTGTGTGGATGAACTCGGTGCTCCCGGTGTTGGAACAGCTTGGCGTTGAGTTCCCGCACCTTTTCTTCCCACACTTTGGGGTCAAGTCCTGCGTCCATGGCGAATTCAGCGGTGTTTTGTTCAATCAGGTTGGGAATGTTAAACCCCTCGAAGTTGCCAAATTCACTAACATGGTAACACCGGCAGTAAAGGTCCCCGTCGGCCTCGCCCAACACCTGCTTGACCTCGTCTTGTGTCCAAACGTAAAACTTTCCCTCTACCCCTTCGGAGTCTGCGTCTTCGGCGCAGTAAAATCCTCCATCCGGGTCGGTCATATCGCGCAGGACATAGCTCAACACGTCTTCAACAATCCGCTTATAGCTCTCTTTTCTGGTGCTCTGATACGCTTCTGTATAAGCCATGGCGAGCAGCGCGTTGTCGTACAGCATCTTTTCAAAGTGGGGAATCAGCCATTTCCGGTCTGTGGAATAGCGGGCGAACCCAAAACCAACGTGATCGTAAATGCCCCCTCGAGCCATGCTGTCAAGGGTCTTCTCGACCATCCCCAATGCCTGTTCACTCTTCGTTTGACGACTGTATCGCAGCAAAAACATCAGGTTGTGCGGCGTCGGAAACTTGGGAGCCGCGCCAAATCCACCGTATTCGCCGTCAAACTGTTCCGAGAAATTGGCGGCGGCTTGCTCGATCAGCCGAGGGTCGGCTTGGCCCGAATCGGTTTGCGCCAATCCCTGTTTGATGTGAAACGCGATCTCCTCTCCGGACGCTTCAATGCGAGAACGGTCTGCCGCCCACTTCCCCGCGATCTCATGTAAGACTTCCATCAGACCCATGCGGCCAAAACGCGTCTCCTTGGGAAAATACGTCCCCGCAAAAAACGGCTTTTGATCGGGAGTCATCACAATGGTTAACGGCCACCCCCCTTGACCGGTCATGGCCTGGCAAACCGTCATATAAATTTGGTCCACATCCGGGCGTTCTTCCCGGTCGACCTTAATTGCGACATAGTGCTCGTTCATCAACTTGGACACTTGCTCGTCCTCAAACGATTCCCGTTCCATCACATGACACCAATGACAAGTCGACAGTTAACCTAAGCTTTTATAATAAGTGCCATTCGCAGCCCCGCAGGGCTACGAATAGCCGATAGACAAGAAGATGGGTTTGGCCTCTCTTTGCGCCTTTTGGAAGGCTTCCGGCCCCCATGGGAACCAGTCCACCGGATTGTATGCGTGTTGCAAAAGATACGGACTCTTCTCGTGAATCAGGCGATTAGCGGGTTTGCTTTGATCATTCGAAGCCAACTTGATACCCCCTTTAGACGTGTCGCGCGGTCTCTTGCGCGCTCCGCTCTCGTACATGGCCGCGCAGTACCTACACTGGCAGGGACTATTGCCTTGCTAACATTATAGCCGAAAGCCCAATGAAGCATGTTCGTCCCAATGAACCATGTCGGTCGCCCCGGTCAAGCTCAAGCAAACCGGGACGCAACCCATTCGGAAAACTCTGTGGCGATGAGGCGTTGGCCGGTCATTCCGTCGGAACGGCTTGAGGCCAAAAACACGATGGGCTCCGCCATGACACTTGGACTTAACAGCGGGAGATTCAATTGGCCTTTTAACTCTTCCGGGATCATCCCCGTTTCGGTCGCACCGCCAGGAAGCAGCATGTTGACCGTAACACCGTACGGGATCAAGTCTTCGGCCATGATGTACGATAAAGACTCCGCGCCTGCGCGAGAGGGTCCGTAAGGCACAAAACCCTTACGCTTCATCGTTTCGTGATTCATCGAAATGTTGACGATTTTCCCTCGCTTTTGCTCGACCATCATGGGCGCGAATCCGCGCGAAACCAGGAAGTACCCCGTGAGGTTCGTTTCCACAAGGTCCCGAAACCCTGCGGGACTCACCTCGTAAAACGGCTTTGGCTCGACCATAAAGCGAGGATTGACGGTGCGCATCCCAATCCCCGCATTGTTGACGAGCACGTCTAATCTCCCCCATGACTCTCGTACCCATCGAACCGCTTTCTCAACAGACGCTTCAGAACGAACGTCGAGTTCCAATCTGTGGGCATCGTACCCGGAATCCGCTAATCGCGCCACTTGCTCGTCCAGTTTTGAACCGGGCCGGGAAGCCATGGCCACAGATGCTCCCGCCTTCAACAAAGCTTCGGCCATCGCGAGTCCCAGCCCGCTGGAAGCACCCGTGACTAGGGCGCGAATGCCGGAAAGGTCCATTACATCCATAAATCGTCCCCACCTTTACTAAAAAATGTTTCTCACCGCATGAGCCCTATGAGTCCCATGTTACATAAAACCGGCTGTTTGCGTCGTACGCGTGTTTTTGTTCGGCGCAGTAAGTTACAATGAACTCCATTGAGGATCGCGAATTGAGAATAACTATACCAACTGTTGGAGGAGAAAAAATGTCATACGGTCCGCCGCTTTCATCTCAGGCGAAGAGAATCATGCTGCTAGGTTCCGGTGAATTGGGCAAGGAAGTCGTCATCGAAGCGCAGCGTCTCGGCATCGAAACGATCGCCGTCGATCGCTATCCGAACGCCCCTGCCATGCAGGTAGCCCACCATTCGCAGGTTATCGATATGACCAACCCCGAAGCACTGTCGAAACTCATCCTCGAACAGCAGCCTGACTTGGTGGTCCCAGAAATCGAAGCCATTGCTACCGGCGCCCTCGTCGAACTCGAAAAACAGGGTGTTCGCGTCGTGCCTACGGCGAATGCGGCTCGCCTGACGATGGATCGGGAAGGGATCCGGCGATTGGCCGCGGAGGATTTAAAAGTCCCAACCGCAAAGTACGCATTTGCAAACAGCCTGGACGAATTTCGCGAAGCCATCGGCAACATTGGGCTTCCTTGCGTCGTCAAACCCTTAATGAGTTCTTCTGGAAAAGGACAAAGCGTATGCCACTCCATTTCAGACGCCGAGAAAGCGTGGGAATACGCCACCACGTCCGGGCGCGTGAAAAATACGCGGGTCATTGTCGAGGAATTTATACATTTTGAATCGGAAATTACCTTATTGACCGTCAGGACGGCTTCTGGAACCCTGTTTTGTCCGCCAATCGGCCACATTCAAAAAGACGGGGATTACATTGAGTCCTGGCAGCCTCACGGCATGAGTGCAGCCCAACTGATTGCTGCGCAAGACATCGCACGGACCGTGACCGATGCTCTAGGCGGTTACGGGGTCTTTGGAGTGGAACTGTTTTTGGCCAAAGACACGGTTTACTTCAGTGAGGTGTCCCCACGTCCGCACGACACAGGTCTCGTCACGTTAGTTTCCCAGAACCTCTCGGAGTTCGCCTTACACGTTCGGGCCATTCTCGGCTTGCCCATACCGGAAATTGAATTGGTTACCCCCGGAGCCAGTCACGCCATCAAAGCGCGTTCCGCCGCGAAACCGTACCGGGTGGAGGGGCTCGAAAAGGCGTTGTCACTTCCTCGTACACAGGTTCGAATCTTTGGCAAACCCGAAACCACCGTCGGAAGGCGCATGGCGGTCGTTTTGTGCGGGGCGGAAAGCATCGAAACCGCTCGAGCCACTGCTCACCAAGCGGCTGGATTTTTAGAGATTATGCCCCTGTGAGGCTGTCTCTGAAAACAGTTGGCCGTGCGAACTTCTCGTCGCACGGCCACATTGCCATGGGTTACAGGGTTTCCTCAAACTCAAAAAGCCCGCCGGTACTGTTCGGGTACGTTTGGCGTTTCGCCAAGCGCCTGTGCCGCGTGGACCGCCCAATATGGGTCTCGGAGCATGCCGCGGGCAATCGCAACGAGATCGGCATCGCCATTCCCAATGACCGACTCCGCTAACTGGAAGTCTTCCAACATCCCCACAGCAATCACGGGCACATCTAGTGCTTCCTTAATGGCGCGTGCAAACGGGACTTGATAACCCGGGTAGTTCCCCGGCCGCCTCGTGGCACCTGGCTTTCCTTCTCCTCCGGAACTGACGTGGAACATGTCGACGCCCGCGTTTTGGTACTGGCGACAGACCTCAATGACGTGATCCAGTCCGTAGCCGCCATCGACGTACTCCACTGCAGAAACTCGCACGATGAGCGGCATGTTGTCCGGCATTTGGCTTTTTACGACCTTAATCACGTCCACGCCGAACTTTGCAAGGTCCTGCCCGTATTCGTCCGTTCTCTGATTGGTCACTGGCGACTGGAACTGGTGAATCAAATACCCGTGGGCCCCGTGCAGTTCGATCGTATCCACCCCGGCCTGTACGGCTCTTTTGGCTGCGTCTGCAAACTTTTGGACCAGTTGCTTGACCTCGTTTGTGGACAATTCGCGCGGCGTTTTATACCGGTCGCCTTCAAAGCGGATCGCGGACGGTGCGACGGGTTGAGCGGCATCCTCCGCCTTGCGTCCGGCGTGAGCAATTTGGATACCGACCTTGGCCCCGTACCCGTGACACGCCTCAATGATGCGGGCAAAGGCAGGAACCTGGTCGTCGGACCAAAGGCCCAAGTCGAAATCGGTAATTCGTCCGTCGGGCTCCACATCCGTCATTTCAAAGAGGATGAGACCGGTTCCGCCAATCGCCCGGCTAGTAAGGTGAGTGTAGTGCCAATCGTTGGGTTTGCCGTCTTTTGCGGTCACCGAATACTGACACATCGGGGCCATCACGATTCGGTTTTTTAACTCCAAACCCTTTAACGTAAAAGGTGTGAACAAGTGAGCCATATGTATACTCCTTTCGTTTTGACAATTGGAGAGTGCCTAAGCCTCTCGCGACTCTCGGTGGTAATTTGAGTGACTCTCACATACTCTCTCGCCTCTAGCTTCTTAAACTTTACGCTATTACTAAATGTAAGCCCAGGGGCACAGCACGAAGCGTACAACTGAACCCTTCCTTGTGTCAAGTAAATCACGAACTTGTGTCAAGTAAATCCAGCCTTGTCTCAAGTCCGTGATTTAAGATTCCTTGAAAGTGGACAGTTCATTCAAGCGAACTGCAAACGAGAAGAAGGCCTTGCACGAAACAGCAGGCCAGCAACGGGTTCACCCATGTGTGGCTTGAAGAGGTTTCCGCTTTCACAAGCCTTGGCCGCGCTCAATCTAGCAATTTTGATGAGAAAGAGCTGCCCCTGAAGCATTTTCCGCTCCTTGGACAGCTCCTCTATTTATGATTATTTTCGCGTGTTAAAATACAGTTGAAGACCTCGTTATTTCCCGCGGTCTGAGGCGCGTCCTGATGCGGCAGATTCCAGTTCGTCGGGCAGGATGAACTGAAACGGCCTCAAGAAACCGCTTTCATGACAGCTGTTGATTACGCCTTAAGGTAATCGCGCCACGAGGTGTCTTCCATCATCGGATTCCAAATGGTCACGTATGGACCTTGGACCAATGTGGCAAGGACCCGGTCGTGAACCTTTCTGGTTTCGTAATTGATGGCAACGCGGGAAATACCGAACATTGCAGATTGTTGATCAGCCCACTCCATGTGAACGATGTACTCCGTGGGTTTCCGTTCAGCCTGGATTAAGCTGAAGTTACCCTCTTTCTCGCTGGGAGGATTGTCGCCGAGTGTCTCCAAGGCTTGGTGAATGCCGTCGGGCCTAAGTTGGAAACTGCCAATCGCAGACGCGCCAATCTGCTTCAACAGCATGTAGCCAAGGAAACCGGGAGCTTTTTTAAACTGTTCCATCGTATCGGCCACAGCTTGTTCAAACTCTTTTTCCATACTTGGGATCACAGCATGTGTCCCGTGAGCCATGACGCGTTGCCCGTACGGAAGCAATACCGGAGGCATCTCCTGTCCTGCCAAGAACGCCGCCCCTAGTTGAGCCGGAACGTCCGTGATTCCCATAGCTGTGGGCATATTATGGTGAACAATTTCGTAGACGTCTTCCCAAGGACCTTCAACGACCATTCCAAGGCAACGGGAACACAGGCGGAAAATGCTGTCAAAATACTCGTTGTGCATTTCCTCATGGTCTTCCCAACGCTTCCAAAATGTGTATTGCAAAATGCCGATAGGGTTCAATTCCTTATGCATATCCATCTTGGTGCCGCCAAAACGGCCACCCATCGGATAGACGCCCACTTGTACATGGTTTTGGAAACCTAAAAAGCCATGGTGGTTTGCAGTAACCATGCAAACTTTAGGTCCAACGCTTTCAAACGCGGCAAAGCTTTCTTTGGCGTTTGTCACTTTGGCCTTGCTAATCGCGAGATACGGATTTGGCATACCATACATACCTCCTAGGGTATTTGTGTGAGACAATCCCTATTGTAAAGGTGTGAATTTTCCGCGTCAATATTTTGAATTTTTCTTGAAAAGGAAGTAATTGTAGAATTTTGTACACAAACACTGCAAAAATGAAGGCGATTCCATAAATGACGCCAAAAAAGCCGATTCATGGCTGGTTTTCAGGCTAATTTTGTTTAATTCTTACAGAGAGAAAAAACATTTTTATCGTAGAGAGTCCTGTTTTAGAACCCTCTTACTTGTTCACGGAACTGCCCAGTCACGTTATCGAAACGACCACTCTACTCTTTCACACAAAAAAACCAATCCATTCCATAGTTTCATACACAAAAAAACCAATCCACTCCGTCGTAAATTAAATTTCACAATGGGCGATTGTCTTGGTTATTCACATGGGCGGTTGCATACGGTGGAGCAAACGAGTGCGGGGAGGCAATGGGACATGAGCGGTCAAAAAACGTTGGCGGTCATAAAGACACGGCGCCGACGTCTGTACGTGGACTACTGCCCAAGGTATTGGGCAGTCGGTGTGGCCTTCGGGCACGCGAACTACCACGTCCAACTTGGGCCCCTTTCACTTGGGGTGACAAAGCTCCACAAGCTGTGACTTATCTATGTTTTGTCGGCACCATCGGCAAAGGGAGGGCTGTTTCGCAGCTGCATCGAAGATGCGCTTAGAAACAGCCTTGCCTCGCTAAACCAATAGGTTAGGGTCCTAGGGAACTTGTTCAACGAATCTCATTGGCTCGGGATAAGGCCGGAGTCTCCACAGAGCGCTTGAGTTTTAAAAACTGCACGTACATGACGACGCGCCAAGGAAGGAGCATCCCAAAGGCCAAGATAAAAAATATAGCCCCTGTTTGAGGAATAGTAACAAACTTTTCAATGTAACCATGCAGTGCGATGCGGATGACCAAAAGAACCAATAAAACAATAATGAACCCCTTAGACCGCTTTAAGTAGATCTCCGTACCGTCCACAAACATTTTCGAAGAAACGACCAAGGGATACGCAAACAACAGCCCCACTAAAAACGCTAACGCTGCATATTCGAGCGAAATGTGCACGCGTGGGGATACAAACATCAAGAACCCGGTGCTCATGCCAATGGGCGGCATCAGAATCTTTTTCGCGGAAGTGGGTTTTCTCGAAGCCCGCAGTCGGATGAAGATGACCATTAGCGCCATAACTACAGCAACAAGTGTCGTGATTAACTGATAGTTCACATGATGCACGATCAGCCTCGTCCTCTCGTGGCCCGTCCTACTGCCGGACAAACCAGTTTTTATCTATAACTAATCTTAACAATGCACCGAAAGCCTCGTGAAAGCAAATTTCATTTGTTCCCACGAAGCTTCCACTAAACTCGATTCTTGCCGCATATGTCGAAGCTACACCGGATTTGCGCACAATTTCTCAGGTTGACACCCGTAACGAACGCTTTACAGCCCCGAGTATATGAAATTGAATCTCTGGGCGTGTTCCATTTCGTCGGTCATGGTCCGAAACAACACGTCGCGAATATACGGAATCCGCGTTTGCAAAAACAGGTTTCGATAGGTTTCCGCCCCGTCTAATTCCCCATAAAAGGCCAACTGAATGCCTTCCTTGTAGCTTGTGAAGTCAACACGTGAAATTTTTACCGGTGTGTCTCGGCCAACAAGGCGCCGGTACATGTGTTGCAGCATCCGCAAGTGGCGTTGTTCATCGAGGTAAACATGCTCAATCGATTTTTGCTGAGTAGCGTCTTTGGCCTGATGGAGCAAACGGCCATAAAAATCAACGGCACTTGCCTCATCGTTGACAGCGCCCTGAAGAGATTGAACAAACCGGGGAAAGTCTTTGAATTCGACTTGGATCTCTCGTTGCCAATTCCCGTAGTGTGCATTTGACTGCACAATACACACCCCTTTCCATTGTCTCTGGTAAGGTATGCGTGCGCCCAGGGTTTGGTGCAATCCTCATCCGCGATAACAGAAAAGGCCCGCGGTTCCCGGGCTGGGTTCAGCGGGACCGTAGGCCTCTGGCCTTTCCTTTGCTTTTAATACCTCTGCTTTTGATACCTTTGGTTTGTCTACTTAGCGTTGCTGACGTGACGACTTATCCAAACTTATAAGTGATTCCGTAACCGCCTTTTGGATACAGCCACTTGATGTTGTGTTCGTGACAACCGATGCGGCACGTACCGCACTCGATGCAGTTTTCGTAAGCCACTGTCGTCATCTGTTCCGCCGAATTCCAGTGATACACGTCCGCTGGACAAAAAAAGGTACATTCTTTGGTCGGGCACTGCTCACAAACCGTCTGGTTTTTGATGGTCAAATGAGACCCTTCATCGGCTTTATAACGAATCATGTACAGTCTTTCTTCAATGGTCGCTGTCATCCGTTCATCGCCCTCCAACCCTTCAGTCCGAGTTTGATCAAGTCCATGTTCCCGCCGGCGACGTCCCGAAGCCGATGGAGCGCCTGGCTTTGTTTTTCCTTTTTCGTGACGCCATCCACCAACAACATCTCATAAGCCGCTTCATTAAGAGCCTGTGGAAATTCGCCAAACAGCTTAGCCGCATCTTCTCCTGCCATCAATCCGTGCAACCCGCGGTACTTTTTCAAATCCGGATGAATGAATGACGCCTTGACCTTTTGGTCGTATTGCTTGAGAGTACCCGCGCCGTAGTCTCCGACCGCATGAGCCTGCACGGCAGCTTCACCAGCCAGTTTTCCCGAAGTCATTGCCAGGTTCGTGCCTTCCCGGTGAACCGCATTCACCATTTGTGCGGCATCTCCGCAGATCATCCAGCCGTCACCGGATAATTTTGGCATAGAACTGAATCCGCCCTCCGGAATCAGGTGTCCAGCGTACTCCTTAACTTCCCCGCCCGCAATGAGACGTCGAATTGAGGGGTGTTGCTTGATGGCATCCAGTAACTGATACGGCTTAATTTTGTTCTTTTGCAACTCGTTCACCATGACGCCGACGCCAAGGGACAACGTGTCCTGATTGGTGTACAAGAAGCCGAGACCTGCCATGCCGTGCATATCGCCCACAAACTCAATCGTGCACCCTTCGTTGCCTTCCAAATTAAACCGGTCCTGAATTTTCTCCTTAGGAAGAGCGATGATTTCTTTTACCGCCAACGAAACTTCACTCGGGTCCCATTCGCGGTGAACGCCCAAGGCTTTGCCGAGCAAGGAATTTACGCCGTCTGCAACAATGACGATGTTGGCGTACAAATCTCCATCCTCGCGATCCGTTCGCACGCCAACCACGCGGCCGTCCTCGCGAATTAAATCGGTCACGACCGTTTCGTAAATGGGCAGCGCACCCGCCTTTTCGGCCTTTGCAGCAAACCATTGGTCAAATTTAACGCGCAGCCCAGTCCATGCGTTAGGCGGCTCTTTGTAGCGCTCGTTGCGATGACCAAACGTCACAGCACTGTCTTCGCCCAAAACCCATAACCGCTGTTCGACGACGACCCTCTCCAGCGGGGCTTCTTTCCAAAATTCAGGAACGATGTCTTCGAGTTGCTTGCGATACAACACCCCGCCAAACAGGTTTTTAGCCCCAGGAAATTCACCGCGGTCAATCATCGCTACTTTCAAACCCTGACTGGCCATCGTAAGAGCTGCCGCCGCCCCTGCGGGACCAGCACCCACGACGATTGCATCAAAACGTTCATCTGCCACTGTACTTCATCTCCGTTTCCGATCGGTTCTCGCCCGGTCCCCTTGTCCCGGCGACAGACTCGTCAAAATAAACCTAGCCTCAAATCAACGAGCTGGCGCACCGGGCAGGACTTCGCTGGCAGCGCGGGAACCCTCGACGGGCACCGAACGGCCCTTTTTAGCAAGGATGGCTCGCGTCAGGGCTGGAACAACCTCATATAAATCTCCGACCACTCCGTAGTTTGCCGTCTTGAAAATCGGAGCCTGGGGGTCTTTGTTGATGGCGATAATGTACTCGGAATTTTGCATGCCTACCACGTGCTGTACCGCTCCAGAGATGCCCGCGGCGATGTACAGTCTCGGTCTGACTGTGGTTCCAGTTTGACCTACCTGATGGTCGTGGCTAATCCATCCCATCTCTACGACGGGGCGACTCGCCCCCACCTGACCACCTAAAGCATCAGCCAAGTCTTGGAGAACTTTGAACCCTTGGGGTCCGCCGAGTCCTCTCCCGCCCGCAACGATGATCTCCGCGTCCTCCAAGTTCACCCTGTCGCGTTGTTCCAAAAACTCGAGTACTTGGGTGACGGTTTCGTCCGTTCCCAGGTGCACCGCTACCGGAATGACTTCCCCCTGTCGCGATTCATCTCGGGGCAAAGCTTCAAACACGCCGGCGCGAGCCGTTGCCATTTGCGGTTTGAACTGCTTGCACATAATAGTCGCCAGCATTTTCTCGGAAAAGGCAGGCCGACTGGCGAGCAGCAACCGGTCTTCGTCGACGTCCAGCTGTGTGCAATCAGCCGTCAGTCCGGTCGGCAAATGCGTCGCGATGGCTCCCGCAAGGTCGCGTCCAGTGTAGGTCGCTCCAAACAAGACGATTTCCGGCTTGTAGTCGCGAATGACTTGGAGACAAACGCGGCTGTACGGGCGCGTTCTGTAATCCGCGAGTTCCGGGTCGTCGCAAAGAAAGACCTTATCGGCTCCGTGATAAATGGCCTCTTTGGCCAAGTGGGAGACGTCCTTCCCCATCACCAAAGCCAGCAAAGGCGTGTTCATTTTGTCGGCCAAACGGCGCGATTCCCCAAGCAGCTGCCACGATACCTTTTTCGCTTGACCTGCCCGCTGCTCCACAATGACGAGGACGCCTTCGTAACTCGACCAGTCTACTTCTCCTTCAGGCTGCAATCCGACAGCAGGTTTGCGCTTTTTTTCCTCAGCCATTGCCTCTCCTCCTCAAATCCAGCCCACTTTTGCAGGCAACTCGGTTTCGTACAGCCGGCTGAGCAAGTGCTCCGCGATCTCGCCGGCGTCATCGCCTGAGATCATCTCTGTATCGACTTGTTTGGGTTCCGGCACCCAGGTTTTGGAGACGATGGTCGGAGAACCGCGTAGGCCAATTTTGTTCCGGTCAATACTTTCAAAATCGTTGGTCGTCCACACGATGGGCTCATAGCGCGCAGCTCGCAAAACACCCGGCAGACTGGCCCGGCGCGGTTTGTTCAGTTCGGCAAGCGCGGTAATGAGTGCCGGCAAGGGAGCTTTAACCCGTTCGACTCCGTCTTCAAGGTGGCGATGAACCGTAATTTCGCGTTTCGTTTCGTCAATCGCTTCCACTTTTTCCACGTAGGTCAACTGTTCGTAATCCAGGCGGCAGGCTACTCCCGGACCCACTTGACCCGTGTCACCGTCTAAAGTTTGTTTTCCCGTGAACACCAAATCGACGGGCCCCCAAACCTCTGCTGCCTTTTCAATTCCTAAAGAGATGACATAGGATGTCGCTAAAGTGTCAGCTCCGGCAAAAGCCCGGTCGCTGATCAACACGGCATCGTCCGCCCCTAACGAAATGCACTGTTTCAACGCCTTGTCTGCAGACGGAGGACCCATCGAAATGACGGTCACTCGAGCGCCAAGTTCGTCTTTAATGCGCAGCGCTTCTTCTAACCCGTGCAGGTCAAAGTAGTTTACGATAGCTGGAACCCCTTGCCGGATAAGTGTGTTCGTCTTTGGATCAATCCGGATCTCGCGACTGTCCGGTACTTGTTTGACACATACCACAATGTGCAGCAAGATGGCTTCCCCCCTTACCAAAATGGTTTGTGAGCAGACTTGCAAATGTGAATCGAATCACTTGCATAAAGCGAAAACGGCTACGGCCGGGACCGCACGACCAACACCGGGACTTTGCTTCGGTTGAGCACCCCGTGGCTGACGCTGCCAAGCAGGACGCGGTCCACCGCACCTCGTCCGTGACTGCCAATGACGATGAGGTCCGCTTGCTCTTCCTCAGCCACCTGAACAATCGTCAGAACCGGATAACCCACTTCGTTCCGGAAACGCACGCGGCCTTCAAAGCGGGAAAACGCGTTTTCCAGCGCGTCTCGTTCAATCCCCCGTGCCAAGGTCTTTTCCAACTCCAAAGCGGCATCTGTCACGATGTGGTCATACGGGTAGGCCACTTGCGGAGTGACATACAAAACGGTCAACTCCGCCTCCGGCCAGGCGTCCAGAAATTCCGCTGCCATTTGAGCCGCCTTGCCTGCTGATTCCGATCCGTCTGTCGCAAACAGGAATTTTTTCATGCCCCGTCTTCCTCCTCAGACTGACCTACTCCTGTCACCCTCATTATGCCTGTAGCCTGAATTGCCCGGCAGGACAAAACCGACTAAGTTTACAAATGTACAGACTAGTCAAAACGATATATGAACCCAGTCTAAATGGACTATAAAAAAAACTCCTGATCTCCTTGGAGCAGGCTCCAAATGGATATCAGGAACTGGGCTAAACAGACGATTGACCCATCCGTCGAGGCGCATTCATACGTTTTAAACGGGGTGTTAAAACAGAGTGACTTACGACGAGGCCGACGCGCTCGACTGAGCAGGTGCAGGAGAAGCGGCCGACGCAGCCTGCTTAGCCAGTGCCTGCCACTGAGAGTAGCCCATCTCGCTGGGAATGTGCTTTTGAATGACGCCGTTCGCATCAATCCAAAACGTCTCCGGTTGCCCCGTCACCCCAAGCCTGGACGCCCAGTTGTCGTTTTGGTCCAGGAGCACTACGGCTTTCGTCAAGTCGTAGCGTGTGACGAATTGGTGCACCAGGTAGGCCGACTCACCCCGATCAACTAGAACAATCTGCACTTTGTTATGCCACTGCCTGCCCACTGCCGCAATGTCCGCCGCCTCCGTCTGACACGGGGCGCACCAAGTCGTGAAAAAGTTGAGCAACACGGGTTTGCCTTTCAGTTCACTCAAAGACACAGTTTGACCAAGCGAACCTGCAGCAGTCACTTCGGGAAGGGAAAGATTCGGCACGGCTTGTCCGACTTTAGGAACGGCTTCGCTCTGAAAGACCGCCCACGTCAAGTAACCCATCACCGCCACGAGTAATCCGGCCGCAAGGACTGCCATCTTGACCCGCCGGTTCATGACTGGTTGAACTCCTCCAAAGAGCGCTCTAGATTGGCAAGTTCGCGCTCCAAACGCGCCTGGCGGCGCAGTAATGACAAAATGTAAATCAACGTACCAATCCATACGACGGCCGTGACCGCCCACAAATACCCTAGGTTCTGTAACACCTTATCCCTCTCCTTCCCGCCGCGCACGCAGGGCCCTAAGCCGCTCGCGCGACTGGTACAGGCGCATTCTCATCGACTCCTGGCGCGTACGCGTGTACAACAAAATGAGGTACAGCCACAAAAATGTGAAAAAGCCAAACATCAAGGTAAAAAACATGCTTCCAGGCATATTGACCCCAGTGTCGTCAATGACCTGCGGGTGTATAGAACGCCACCACTCCACGGCAAAATGGATGATGGGCACGTCCACAAAGGCAATAATCGCGTACACGGAAGAGATTCGAGCCCGGCGTTCAATGCCATCCAAAGTTCCACGCAATAGCAAGTACCCGACGTAGAGAAACCACAGTATCAGCGTCGTAGTCAACCGCGGGTCCCATGTCCACCACGTGTTCCAGATGGGTTTGGCCCACAAGGATCCGGTAATCAGCGTCAGAGTCGTATACACCAAACCGATTTCCGCGGAGCTCACGGTAATCCGGTCGAACACCAACTTTCGACGCAAAAGGTATAGAATGGCAAATACAAATGAAATAAAAAACGCCAAAAACGCAATCCAGGCACTCGCCACGTGGAAATACATAATGCGAATCAAATTCCCCATTTGCGCTTCCGGCGGAGACCAAATCAAGGCCAAGTAAATGTTCACCATGGCCACGACTCCGAGTCCAACAGCGAGCCAAAGAGCTGACCTCTTCATTGCTACACCTCCATCAAGGTCTCGTACAACAGCCAAGGAAGAAATGAAAACACCAGGATATAACCCATTAAAATTTCGACCCAAACGAACGGGTGTTCCAAGCCCGGAGAAATCGTAAAAACCGTCAAGCGAATAAGGGCCAAGAACAATGGGATCGTCAACGGAAACAAAAGGAGCGGAACCAGCACGTCGCGAAGTGAACTGTTTGCCGCCAACGTCGCCATAAACGTGCCGACCCCGGTCAGGCCGACGGTGCCGCCAAGCATCACCAAGACAAACCTCGCCAATAACACCGGAGGCTTGGCATCAAGAATGACAAAAAAGGCCGTAACCATCGCCAGCTCAGAAACCAGGACAAACAGACATGTCGTCAACCACTTTGCGTAAAAGACGACGCTGCGGTCCACTGGCGCCAGCAAAACACCGAGCCAGCCCCCGTATTCCCTCTCCTTGAAGTCATGGCGAGTCATGCTCAATGCCGTGGTAAAAAACAAACTCATCCACAGTAAGCCAGAACTCCACTCGACCGGCAAATTCCCGGCCGCGTCCAACGCCATTCCAATAATCACTAGAAGCAGGATTCCAAAGGAGATGCTCGAAAAGACAAACAGTCCGCCCCGGAGTTCCGTTTTTAAATCCTTCCAGACCAACATCCGAAACACCCTCAACGAGTTCATCCGGCGGCCACCAACCGTCCATAGCGCAAACTCAAACGGTGCTGCATTTGTGCGGCATCTTCCCCTTGGTGAGTCACCAAAAAAACGGTGGAACCGCTGCGGACGACCTCGGCCAGAAGCTCCTTGAACAAGGTGGAGCCCTTCGCATCGAGACCGTCAAACGGTTCATCCAGCAAAAGCAACTCTGGCTGATGAAGCAACGCACGCGCGAAAGACAAACGCTGTTTCATTCCTTTAGAGTACTCCTTGACCTTGACGTCAGATGCGTCCTGCAAGCCGACAGTCTTGACCCATTCATCCGCTGTTTGCTTTGGCTTTTTCATTCCGTACAACGAAGCGTAAAAAGACAAATTCTCCGTCCCAGTCAAGTCGCCGTATAAAAAGGTCTGTTGCAGCACCACACCGATACGTCCCCGCATCTTCACGCGAAACGGTTGGTTGTCCCATAACACGCGCCCGCGGGTGGGTTGGGTCAAACCGGCCATGATCTGCAGCAGGGTCGTCTTGCCGCTTCCGTTGGGTGCCGTCAAACTGTAGCTTTCGCCTTTCGCAAGGCTCAAGTTAATGTCGTCCAAAACCGGTTGTAAGTTGTATTCCTTAGCTACGAATTCCAGAGACAGCAATCCGATTACCCCTTGTCCCCTGCTGTTTTCAACTCCACGAGTTTACCCTTAAACCGTTCGCGACGCGCCTCAAACTCTTCCTTGTCCAGTACGCCTTGTCTGTACTGCTGCTCGGTTGTCTCCCATGCGTGATACAGCGCTTCTTCCTGCGAGACGGGCTTGCGGGCTGATTTCCCCCACTGGGTCGAACGAATGCTGATAAGGCCAATCACCAGCACCAACGCTGCCACCAACAAGTTTCCCAAAGCCTGCAAGGTGTTGCCCGCGCTGCTGTTGTCCATCCCGATGGACGGCAGCCCCTTGACAGCATCAGGGCTGGTGGTAGAAGGCAGCAACGTGAGGCTCATCGGCCAGTTGTCGCCTGCTTGGATTCCAGGGCGCGTAAAGACGCGAAACGACGTACCGGAGATTGTCACGGTCTGGGTATTCGGCATAATGCCTGGCGCGGATAAAGCACTATCGCCAATCGGCAAAAACAACCGGGCAGTGTACACCGGATAGACGCTGTGCAACGTGAATTGCACCCCAGTTTGCGAGTTAAACGGCAAGGTGTAGGTCAAGGTCACCGCAGTTATGGTGCTGGGTTTGGCCCAGTTCGGCAACACGACATTTTGTCCGTGCACGTGCGACGCCGTGTGGGTATCCCCTTGCACGGCCAACTTTGTCGCACCCGCGGGGATGGCGATCTCGATGTTTTGCGCGGCATTGGAATTGTTTTTTACCGAGACTACCTGTATGACATTAAACGCGTTTCCCTGCACGGGCATAAATAACACTTGTTCTTGCGGCACCACTAATGTGGTCTGGGCTTGTACACTTCCCGTCAATGCACCCGCAAACCACATTGTCAACAACGACAGCACTCCGGCAATTGTTCTTAAGGCCCTTCTCATACAGGCCCTCCTCCGGCGTGTTTGAGGGTACGAACTCGTGCCACTTCAGCAGCGACTTCCCGTTCCAATTCGGCTCGAAGTTTCTTGAGTTCGTCTTCTACGCTCCGAACGCGTCCCAGCAGTTCTTGCTTATTTACTTCGTACTCGTCTTGCTGCAGTTTCCCCATCTGGTAATCGTACTCTAACTCTGCTAAGTCTGCATAATAGCTGTCGGCCGTCAACAGTGCCGCATCCAATTGAGCCTTGCGACGCCGGAACGACTCCGGCCACAAACTGACCATCGTCCCCACGATAAACAAATAACCGCCATACCAAATAAACTGCACCAGCGGATTAATGTGAAAGTCAAAAATGGCCTGATTTCCACCCTGCGTACCAATCATAACGACGTACAAGTCCCGCAAAGGCCGCGTATACAGCGCGACGTTTGTCGTAGGTGAATTCCCATTGGCGTAAAAAGTAGCAGACGGCCTCAGTACGCCGATGTTGTGGTGGTTTCTGCTAATGACGAGATTCCCATATAAGTCGCGCGTCGTTCCATCTGCTGAGGTATTGACACCTGTACCCACAAACTTTGCTTGGTAACCGCCAATCTGAACGCTGTCGCCCACTGACATGGCCTTTTGCACACTGATGTGATAAGCTCCCGAACCGGCAATGCCCACCGCCATGACGGCGAGCGCGAGATGGACTACGTACCCTCCGTAACGGCGGCGGTTTTTGCTGACAAGGCGCGACACAGAAGCCATCCAGTTTTCCCCTGTCAAAACGACGCGGGCTCTGACCGAACGATAAAATTCCATGACCACTGTAATCGTGACAAACACGGCCGCAATGATGGCTGCCGTCGACAAAGTGGAAGAAACCTGATACGCCGATTTTAACAAGACAGCAATGACCAAACCAATTCCAACAGCCGCCGCCAAAGGATAGACGACGGAAACGACCACGCTTTTCATCGAAGCCTTTCTCCATGCGACGACAGGGCCAATTCCCATCAGCACCATGATGCATACCGCCAAAGGCAAACTCACCTCATTGTAGAAAGGGGCGGAAACCATCATCTTCTGACCGGTCAAGGCCTCAGAAATCAAGGGGAGCAAGGTTCCCCATACGACCGCAAAAGTCACTCCCAAAAACAATACGTTATTGAGCATGAAGCTGCTTTCTTTCGAAATGACAGCGTCAAACTTTCGTTCCGCCTTAAGCGTCGGCCAGCGCAAAATAATGACCGTAACCGAGAAAATAAGTACGATAGACATAAAGACCATGTAATACGACCCTAGCAATCCGTTGGCGAATGCGTGTATACTCCAAAGCACCCCGCTGCGAGTCAAAAAGGTTCCCAGCAACGTCAAAACGTACGTCAGAGTCACCAAAATGACGTTCCACCCCTTCAACATTCCTCTGCGTTCCTGAACAATCGCGGAATGTAAAAAGGCGGTGGCGGTCAACCAAGGCAGCAAAGAAGCGTTTTCCACCGGATCCCAGGCCCAATAACCACCCCAACCCAGCTCCTCGTACGACCAATGGGCGCCATAAACGATCCCGATGCTCAAAAACAGCCAGGAAATCAGCGTCCAACGGCGCGTCACCTTGAGCCACGTGGCATCGGTCTTTTTGAGCAACAAGCCTGTCATCGCGTACGCAAAGGGGATGGTAAAGCCAACGAAGCCCAAGTAGACGTTTACCGGATGAACCGTCATGCCTGGGTTTTGCAACAGAGGATTGAGACCGTTCCCCATGGCGGCGGGCTGGGGCAAACGCACGAACGGATTTGCAGCTACATTCAATAAGGTCATGTAAAATACCGTCACTCCGGTCACCAACAAGGACACAATCGGCAGCATGCGCTCACTGTCTTCGTGCCTCGAAAAGGCGACAACCATTCCGTACAGCGTTAGAACCAGGGTCCAAAACAGCAAAGAACCCGCATCCCCCCCCCAGAACGCTGCGATCCGATAGATCAGGGGCAGTCCGGCACTGGTATAGTCCACCACATAACTGTACCAAAAATTCCCATCTACAAGCAGCCAAATCAGCGCCAGTGATGCCAGAGCAGCAAGCACAAACTGGCCAAGCATCGAAAACCGGCTGAACTTACGCCAGCCAGAGGTCTTTTTCCAGATGGCCGTGCCGTGAACGGCAAGACTCAAAACGGAAACAGCAAACAGCAATCGAACCGCAATATTTCCGACACTACCGATGAGCACTCCGGACCCTCCTGACTACTACAAGAACTCGACAGATTCCCCGTCGAGCCCAGAAATGCCTCCTTATCCAGTGACAAGAATCACTGCGCAGCCGTATAGGTTTTTTGCTTTGCGGCGCTGTACTTGGAAGGACACTTGATGAGCAACTTGCTGGCTTCAAAGGTCCCGTCAGAGTTCATGGTTCCGGTGACAATGACAGGCCAGCCGTTCGAGAAATCATCCGGTTTGGTTCCGTGAAAAACCACAGGCAACTGGCGGCCGCCTGCTGTGTCTTGCAAAGAAAACTGCAAGAGGCTCTTGTCCGGATTGTAATTAATCGTCGAGCCGACTAAGTTGCCGCTGACCGTTGTTTGTTGATGGACAGCTTGTGCCCCTTCTTGGTACAGTTCGCTAACGGTCACGTAAAAAGTCGATGCATGGGTTACAGCCGTGCGAATCAAAACTCCAATTGTTCCCATAACCACTAATAATGCCACGATGAGCTTAGTACGCGTGGAAGTCATGTCTATCGCTCCCTCTGTAGTTCAAATGCGGACCGCGAAAGCCGTTCCAAAGACCTCTAATTCCGAACTCACCTACCGTTCGTTCGAACGAGTGGAGTCAAATCATAGGTAGTCACGCAAGCGTTCTTCAATGTGTTGGGTGTTTGATTCTCGCCGTTCAGAGCCTGTTGCATCTCTGTCCGGCAGCACCTCGGAACCGTTCGACGTCAGGCCCGACGAGGCCGCAGTAAGAGTACCCTGCCGTATCGCGATCCTGCGCAAAAAAAACGCAACCCCGGCAAAAATCGCAATCACAGCGAGCCAAGGGATGGCCCAAGCGAACCGACCGAAGCCCTGGAAACGCGGCGCAGCCAACACATTCGGCCCGTATTGCCGCACCATCAACTGCAATACCTGGTCTTTGGTCATACCTTGGTCCACGTACTGTTGAACCTGGTATTTCATGTTCAAAGCTAACCCCAAAGACGATTGTGCCACAGTGGAAGGATCTCCAGGAGCGCGCAGGTCCGATGTGATCGACAAGACCTCCCGTTGGACCGAGGTTTGTCCTGTGTTGGCCGATCGGCCGACAATGCCGACCGCCGTACCCGCGATAAGGATCAGCGCAACCAATAGTCCTACAACATACGTCGCCCTTTTCCCACGCACATCCGGCACCTCTCTTCGTTTCAAAAAACGACACAATATAAGAGCATGTAGGCCGTAAGACCTACCTTTTAACGACAAATATACTATAGTTCGGACCAGTTCTCCAAAATAAAATGTGTGTAACCTGTGACGTTTTATGGTCTGTTTGTATGAGCCGGTGTTTCCTTATGGGGGCCTTATAAAATTTTTTCGATAGGTACATGCTTTTGGTCGACTAGGACACAATACACCTATCCCTTTCTAAGGAGGAAGTATCATGGCAAATGGTCAAAAGCGTAACGTACCGGTAGTCCCACAAGCACTTCGTGCACTGGACCAACTCAAATATGAGGTGGCACAAGAATTGGGTATTCAAGTTCCGCAAGACGGCTATTGGGGAACCATGATGACTCGCGATACAGGGGCAATTGGCGGCAACATCACCCGCAAATTGGTCGCATTAGCCGAACAGCAGCTGAGCGGCCGTCAGTAATCATTTTTGCAACGTCCACGTTACAATTTCACACACCTTAAGATATGTTTTGACGAAGTCCCCCTGCGGCCCAGGGGGACTTTCGACTTGCTCGTCGCGTCACGGCATGGTTTTGCCGGACCTGCGTTTTTTCTGCTGATTGCGCTCTCCGGCCGACATTTCATTTAGGTTGCGCTGCGGCAAAGTCTGATTGGCGTCGTTTCGCACGGGTTCTTTTTTCCTTGTCATGTTCACCCTCCTCGGCTTTGAGCATCATCCTGTAACGTCCCCATGTGCTTTGCGATTCATGCTTTTGGGTCCCCCAGAGGGAAAGCTGGCTAAGACCGCCCCCAGTACCGTGATGGCTCCTCCGAGCCAGTCGTTCACCCCCACCTTCTCGTGGAGCACAAGCACTCCGAGGACAACTGTCCAAATCGGCAGAAGATTCATGTACGGGGCAGAGCGGCTCGGTCCAGTCCAGTGAACCCCCGTCGTCCAAACCATGTATGCCACGACGGAAGCCCCCGTACTGACATACAACAAGCTAAGCCACGCGACGGCATTCATGTGGATGGTTAGATTCGGCAAAGTCCAAAGGGCCGCCCCCACGCTGGGTATGGCCCCGTACACCGCTGCCCCTGCTGTAAGTGTTAAAGGGTCGATGTAACGGCTGTACTTCTTTCCTAAGACGGTGTACAACCCCCAGGAAACAGCGGCTGCGACGAGTGCCGAGTCTCCTCCAAGTGCAAAAGAATGAGCCGTCGTTTTGCCCGAACCAATCAAAATCACCACGCCAACAAAGGACAACAGCGCCCCTGTCCAGCCAATCCACGACGGATGGTCTCGAATCACAAACACCCCGAGCACGAGGATGGCCACAGGAATCGCTGCAGAGATCATGCCCGCTTGGGCTGCAGGAACATACCGCAATCCCTCGTACGTAAGCCCTGAGAAGACAAACATCCCGGTGAATCCCATAATCAGAAATTCGCGCCAAAACTTTCGAAGCGGTAAACGTCGTCCCCTTGCTTTTAGAATGAGCCACAACAGAGCCGCAGAAATCACCCACCGTACTCCGTTTAAGATCAGAGGCGGCATGGAGTGCGCTAAGAAGCGCCCAGCAATGTAGTTCCCGCTCCAAAACAAAGTGGCTAAGATTAACAATGGTATGCCGCGCTTCATCCGATGTCCCCCAGTTAAAGTGTATGCCAGCACAATCCTACGCTCCGACAGTCTCTATCATAACTCACGTTTTCAACCCGCCATGCGAGGCTTCGGGAAGACTGGCAATCTGAAGGCACCGGGCAAAAAGGCGACCCGCGAAGGGCCGCCTTAAAGGTGTGTTGTCGAATGCGTTTTAACCCTCGACAACCTCCATGCGACTTACTCTATGGCGAGGGTGAATTACGGTCTGGTAGCCATCAATTTGCATGTTCGCGGCGAAATTCTCTGCTTCTTTTCTTGTCATCGCCTCGCTGGGAAGCCAACCTTCAAATTTTTTCCCTAAGGCTGAATACCATACAATAAACAATTGTTCCATGTCAGTCACCATCCTGGATTACATCGTTTCCACTATTGCTCAATTGTTGTGAATTGATATAGTGTAATTTTAGGAAAACTAAGCCGTTCTCCAGTAGTTCTTTGCAGACTATCTTTACTTAGTCCGAGCGACTCATCTAGCAAATGCTTTTTGAATCAGCCCGCCAAGGGCGATATGAGGATAGGACCCTATCATGTTAATTAAGATTGCCCATTGGGCGTCTGTCTAAACATACACCCACATCCCTAGTGGAACACATTCATGAGAGAAGTGAGACGACTTGTCGAATACAGAAATCTGGTTCTGGCACATTTTCGCATTACTGTTGGCGTTTCTGTTTGCACTTCCGACGTTTATCTTAAAGCGAATTGGCGAAAAATTCGCAACGCACCAACCGATACATTTGGGCCAGGTGAACAGCGTTCACACGCAGGAAAAGCCGTTGACGGACTCTGAAACTGAGTGGATTGTCGAGGCATTTAATCGAGCCGCTTTTATTCAGAAAAAACCACGAGAGCCGATTCACTCCACGGTAGAACTTATCATAGAGCTCAAATCGCCTGTAAAAGCCCCGAGACAAACCTACCGCTTGTATCCCTACAACGGGGAAGTCGAGGTTGTTCGCGAAAAGGGAACGAAAACAACCATTTATCAAATCCGCTCCAAGGAACTTCACGATTGGCTAAGTCCTGCAGCAGATTTACTGCAATAAACAAAGCACAGAACCCATCAAGCACAGCATGCTAACTAGTGCATACTGCTCCTCGAACGGACGAACGTTACGCGTTCAAAAGAGGGATTATTTGGCATGCCCAGAATTTTGCCAATTAGAATAAATCAACTTTGAACGGACCATTGTATGTACGTACCCGAGCGAATTTCCGGGTCGAGGCTTCAAACGTCGGTGTGGGGTTCATACACATTTTTTCAATAAGGAGGAAATTTCGATGACCGTGGGCAGCCAGGTAAAACAAACCCTTGCCGGATTGAAGAGCGCGCAAGCCAGCTTCGAACAGTTCGCGTTGCAAACCCAAAATCAACAGGCGAAACAGTTGTACACAGACGCCGCGTCGCAGACCCAAGCCATCGTCCAAACTCTAGAAACGCGTGTTTCGCAACTGGAACAGGAAGAACCTCAGTACAAAGGGTTTTAGAAGGCAAAAGTGGGCGTCGTCGGAGTATGGCGGCGCCCATTTCCTCATGGCGAGTTTCCAAAAACTTTCTTCCAGGGTGGGAAAACGACTGTGGGTCATTATGCCGTGATCGCTTATCGAACGCTTTTCGGATTTGTCTTCATGTTGTTCGTTGGGCGCGTCCTTGGCCAAAAGTTCGACACGGTCTCTGGATTTGTTCTTGCAGTGCTGACTGCCATAACGGTTTTAGACTCACGAGTGCCATTTCCAGACGGAATCATCGCACTCGTTGCTTGGACCGTGCTTTCCCTGGCTGTCAAATTTCTTTCACTCAAGTCGAGTCAATTTAACACAGCTATTCACGGCAAACCGACTGTGTTGATCGACCAAGGTAAAGTGTTGGAGAAAAACCTGCGCAAAGCCAACTTGAGCCTAAGTGAGATGCTGTCGATGTTGCGGCAAAAGGACGCGTTCAAATTGTCTGATGTAGAGTTCGGGGTATTGGAAAACGACGGAACAATCAGTGTTCTCAAGAAATCAGATGTTCAGCCTGTGACACCGACTGCACAAGGCCTGACCGTCCCCTCGGAGCAGGCGCCTAACATTTTGATTCTGGACGGACAGGTTCAATTGAAAACCCTTGAAGACCTTGGTTATTCTCAAGGGTGGTTGCTTGGGGAAATCCTGAAACAAGGGGCAACGGATTACAATGACGTTTTTGTGGCGCAAGTCGACTCGAGCGGCAACGTCTTTGTGGACTTAAAAAATGACCCAGCAGCATCCCAAAAGGTTCAGGCTAAACCGCTGCTCTTGGCTTCACTGAAAAAGATTCAAGCAGACCTCGAAAATTTTTCGGCTCAAACCCAAAACGAGCCGGCCAAAACAACCTATCAGCATTTGGCGCACCAGCTCCAGGAACTAATTGGCCGCGTGCAACCGTATTTGAGGCAGTAATGACGAAGCCCTTTCGTGCGGGCATCTGCGTTCACACGAGAAGGGCTCGTTGATTGTCTTGGGATGTTGGCGAGGGGTCAGTAAAAGTTGCCGTTCATGGAGGTTTGTGCACGAATTACTGCCTGCCTTGGTTTTTTTGGCTTTGCGCGCCTACAACTGCTTTCGTGACCCAGCCAAAAAATCCAAAAAGTGCAACAAAGATTGGAAAACTGACGGCCAAGCGCTCCGTGCGATTCGATCTCACCATAGTTCTTTCCCTCCCTTGTTCCAAGGATGTGCATCTATCCAAGGTTTTATGGGAGGAGCTTATTGGCAGTTGAATGCCGCGTAGTTTCATCATCTGCTGTGCTGCCATCTGTTAGAACCCGACAGCGATTTCGTCCAGAATGCTTAAAAAAATCTTCAATTGGTGATTAAAAGAATATCAGATGTGACAAGATATGAATAATCCGGTCAGATTTACTCCATACCCCCTTTGTGTTCCACCGTGCCTCTGGGTTCGGTGGTTTTTTCTCGAAACCGGGTCCATCGGCGGTTTAAAGATATGCGGCGGGCAAAACGGAGACAACGACATACTTTGACACATCTTGTGTGGCTAAATTTCCGCCCGGAGCGCCCCCGCAATACGGAACTTCCCTTTGCTGGTCCACCCGGTTGGGCACCCTTTCCTCTTTCCCTAGGTCCAGGTTTACGGGATGGTACGTCGGCAATGACATTGTTTTTCCCCTCTTCCAGCTGTAACTGCTGCCGCGCGCCGCAATGGCGCACCTCGGTTCACAGTTCGATAAAATTCGATCGCAATATATTCCGGCAAACGCCCAAAAGTGCAGAAATCGGAGTTATCCACAAAAATACCAAGTTATCCACAAACGAACCATGCATGAACTAAGAGTTTTATGTTATCTTGTAATCGAGAAAACGAGGATGCTTTGTTTTTTCCGATGCTTGTTAGCGTATGTTTCAATCCTCGTCTTCTCCTCCTTACATAGGTGCCGTCTCGTTCCGCACATTTTCGTAGATGTTATGCCACTCTGGAAAGACCCTTCGCATCGACACAGGTTGAAATGTCCCTTTTCGCACGATCACGTGAGAGGTATGTCCCTCGACACAGACCTCCTGGTTTTGGTTTCGAATTTCGTATCCGTAAACGGTCCTCAGGCCGTCGTACTCCTTGACCCAAGTCCTCACAAGCGCTGTTTCACCGTAGGTAACGGGTCGCTTGAAAGTCACATGAGCCTCCAGTACGGGAGCCAGATATCCCCGTTCCTCCATGTCAGCATAAGACAACCCCAACTGTTCAACCAACTTGGTCCGCCCCACCTCAAACCAAATCAGGTAATTGGCGTGGTAAACAACGCCCATTTGATCCGTTTCTGCGTACCGGACCTCAATGGGGGTTTCAAACACGTTCATGGCCATAACCCCTTTCGCCCAATTCTGCGTGGTACACCTTGTCCATTATAAGAAACTCCGACTAGTACGCGCACGTTGTGGGTCGTTCACGCGAACTTTTAGCGGTTTTTAACCCCCGGTTTAGCAAGGGCAGTGTTTAACTTGAAGATTTGGTGCATGTTATGTCTAAGTGCATTGCCTTGGAAGGAGTGAAACCGTGGAGGATACTTTGCAGACAAAGGGTACCTTTGAAACAGACGTGTTTGAACTGATCGCCCAACCGGAAATTCAACGGTCCCTTATCGAGATCGCGCAACAGTTACCTAAACTCGCCCAAGTTATCCATCTGTTAGGGAAGACCTACGATGTGATGGAGGAAGTATTGCAAGACCCGGATTTATTAGAAGGACTAGGAAGGACCGTGAGGCAAAAGACGGGTCCCATTCAAAAAAAATTGGACGAACTGTCTCAGGTGGTACAGGAAGCCAAACTCAGGGCCAGTGAAGATACAGGCAACATTTCAGTCTTTTCCCTGCTCGGATTGCTCCGCGACCCGGTCGTTCAGGACAACCTTCGATTTGTTCGGGCATTTCTCACAGTGTTGTCCGAACGTGAAGCGGAAACCCCTATGGAAGACTCGGAAGCGCCCATACAATAGGACGAACATTGACATCAGGGGGAAACAAAATGACACGGTGGACTTCCGGGAAGGTGCACTCAACACCTTCCCCGGAAATCCTTTACCACCAAAGACCAAAAAGGGCGTAGATGGCAAGAAACGAAACGGCCCATCGGCCCCATCCGATTCCGCCGTATCCGCCGTATCCACCCCCGGCAGCACCACTGCCGTACCACGTCAAAGCCAGGTCGAGTTTCTTCATGTCCGCAGACATGGTTTCATCCGAAATGTCCCTTGTTTCAGACGCAAATTGAGCCGGAATGTATCGACGAGGGGAAACGAGAATGGCAGAACGGTTCGTGACCCGTTCAATAATCCCACGGTGCAGTCCCCACTGAGTATGAAACTGTACCCATTGTCCAATGTGGCGTTCGCAATCGGCTCGTGTACACATTTGGTTCGGCCACCTCCAAAAAAAGACAGTCATTGTGGTGAATACCACATGGTGTACAGTATGAATTTGGGGCAATCGGCTGGAGCGGTATTTGTCCGCCTGGGCAAGCCTCATTTTCCTTGGCCTCAGGTCCAAGTAGGCTTAAGCAAAAGAGGTTGCAGCATTCGCAGCCGCTTGTTTCCATTCACCTGAGCCATGGAAATCGAACTTACAGACACCTGGATGGAGAATAAAATACAGTATGGTTTCCCATACTGTGTGCACAAGTTGAAGGAATGCGGGATTTGTCCAAGAGTGACATACGAAGCCCGATTGACGGGTCCTTTTATTAGAGGTGCAGGGTTCGCAGGTTAATGACCAGCATGTAGATGGCCACCACGATGATAATGATGGCGAAGATGTAATTCAAGGTCCGCTGTTGCTTGCTCAGTTTGCCTGCCAGCAAAGCTCCAATCAGGCCGCCAATGATGCCCCCGCCAATAAATTCAAGAACGACAACCCAATCGACGAGCCCAGAGAGCGCATAACTCACTGCGGTGGTCAAACCGAACGTTCCCACCGAAAACAACGAGCTGCCAATCGCCATAATCATCGGCAGTCCTGCGCTAAAAACAAGCCCAGGGACAATCAGGAAACCTCCGCCAATACCAAAGAAGCCAGATAACATACCTACGATAAATCCACCCGTTATCACCCGCGCCCAGTGAAATTCATATCTCGGGACAGCGGTTGCCAATTCACCCTGTTGTCCTTGCGGATGTGAGGCAGCTTTGGATTTCTTGGGTCTAATCATCAAAACCGCGATCACAATCATGAGTATAGCAAACAACGAAAGCAGCGGTTTATCCGGTACCAGCTTGCCCAAACTTGAACCTGCAAACGCCCCTACGACACCTGGAATGGCGAAGGCGACTGCCGGTTTCCAGGCCACGTGACCTGCTCGCCAGTGGGAAATCAAATTGATGTAGGCATTCGCTGCCACGGCTAACGCGGATGTCCCAATGACGACATGCGCATCTCGAATCCCCACGAAGTACAACAAGAGTGGAATGGCCAGAATAGACCCTCCACCACCCAACAAACCCAAAGTAAAACCCACGATTCCGCCTGATATAATTACAAGAATCGTTTGCGTGCTTGTCAAAATCACGTCCGTAGGTCCCCTTTCTGGTCTAATTGCCCGCTGCCGGACTGTTTGGACGCATTCACGTCGTCAGTGTGGCACACAGTTGCCCAAAACATGTATGGTAGAGCGATACCGAGAGCATTATACCACACAGGGTATTTATCTCGGACGCTTTACGACAAAATTCGAAAATATTCTTGAACACTCCGTGTCAATTTGTTGGATGTTTTATGTCAAAGTGGCTGATGGTTCAGCTGCGGAAATCCTTTGCAGCACCATCCTGAAGAAGAAGGGAGGAGAAGACTAGAGGACGCTTTGGAATTGTTGGTTGTACCCTGAACGCCCGTAAGCAGCGAAGGTTCAGGGGTTCTTCACCGAGTCCGGCAGGGCGGATACCTCCGCCTACCGGAGCGGATAAGAACTCTTGACGGGTCTGACTTGTTCAACCCACTGCTTTTTGACTTACAGCCTGCTGCTTTTTGACCTAATCGTAGATTGTCATGCAACCGGAAGCTATCGTGCGACGATTCAAGCTTTCGTTTAGTACATGCGCCGCGACCGCATCGGCGGCCCATAAACCGGTCCTCTCATTGAGGGGGCAAATCCGCCGGGGCCGGGGCCGACCCTGCCAACTCCGTTTGAAATGTTTGGGCCAGGTCCATAGGTAAACGGTCCTCCGTACGGACCTGTGTTACCCCGAACCCCGCGAGCAGTTTGTCTCTGCCCTGCGCCAAGGCCAAACAGTAAAAACAACGGTAAAAAACAATGCTCAGCATCCACGTTGGAACAATTTCCGGTCAATTGCACCAGATGCTCTCCGTCTTGCATGGTTCCACCTCCGGATGAAATTCAGTTTATCGCAAAAATTTGAAGGGAATAACTTGAAAAACTGGCTATCTGGCGGTTTGCGTCCTTTAAACTCAGAAATCGGGCAGCTCAAATGCGCCCGATTTCTAAATAGGCCGTGGTCGTGCTACCCCTTACCTAACCTGGACCCGCCGAAACTACGCAAGCCACGATACTCCCCGCTTCGGACAGGGCTGTATCGTGCGTTCAATTTACCAGAGAAATGCGAGTGCAAAAATCCATGCGAACCCATGACATCTTATAAGCACCTACGCAAACTCAATCTCCAAGTGGTGGTCAGCAAGAACCGTGATTTTTTTGATAAGAAGCCGGATCAATTGACGCTGCTCTACGGGAAGGGCATTGCGCCATGTAGACTCGAACGTACTCAAAATCGCGTTGAGCAGCTCTCGCTGCATCGATTCATCAACAGGCTTTAGGGTCAATTGCCCTTTCAACTGTACTTCTTGTTGTGCGAAGAGGTCGAGTCGTTCCCGCAGCTCTGCGCTTGTAATGTTTCCTTCATCAAAAGCCGTCATCCACCGTTCGCGTCTCTGTCGCACTTTCTCGAGTTCCCGGTCGATATTCGGAATCACATTTGGCTCTTCAACGACGACAACAGGTTTGGACCCCGCGAGTTTATGGTGGTAGTTCGCAATTTCGCTCAAGACTTTTTCTTGAATGACCTCTTCACGAATGAACGGTAAACGGCAAAGGTTTTTGTGCATTCTCTCACTGCACACGTAATACCTGCGGGGTGAGCTCTCGTCCTTGGTGCTTCGATATACCGTTCTCCCGGACAACGCTGATCCGCAAAGCCCACAACGCAGAACTCCCGAAAATGGAAAAGTTCCAGTACCGGAACGCAAAGGCATTTTTGAGCGCTCTTCTCTTGTCTTCGCTGCCAGGTGCCATGTTTGTTCGTCAATAATGGGTTCATGAATTCCGAGATGCGTGATGAATTCTTTCTGACGCCGCCCTCCTTGATCGCGGTATCCGTATCGGACATAGCCAGCATACAGGGGATTTCGGAGCACGTAGCGAATCGCATTGAATGTCCAACGCTTCCTTGGAGAGGTTTGTGGATGGTCTGGGTCGTTCAGCCATTGCAACAACTTTTTCATTCCGTGCCCACTAATGTACCGATTGAATAGCTCGCGCACGACAACGGCTTGGCTTTCATTCACGATGAGTTGGCCATCTGTATAGTCATATCCAAATGCTGGTGTTCCGCCGGACCACTTCCCTTGCCTCGTCATCTCTATCTGCCCCATTTTCGTTCGCTCGGCCAGGTTTTCTCGTTCCCATTGGGCCAAAGCAGCGACAATGGTTATAAACAGGCGACCCATAGCCGAGGTTGTATCGAATACCTCAGTCGCACTTTTAAAACCGATCCCATGCCTTTCAAGTTCCTGTATGAGTTTGTGTAGATCCATAACGTTTCGAGTGAGCCTGTCCAACTTGTAAACAAGAACTACATCAACTCGTCTCTTTTGTATATCGCTCATCATCCGCTTCAGTTCTGGACGATCGGTACTCTTGGCGCTCATCCCCTCATCCGTGTAAATGTCATACACTTCCCACCCCTGTGAATCGCAATACGATGTAAGACGCTCGATCTGGGCATCCAACGAAAATCCTTCTTCGGCCTGAGTCTCGGTACTCACGCGGGTGTAAATGGCTGCTCTCATATGTAGCTCCCCCATTTATGGATTCCAGTCGCCCATCCCCATGAGGCAAGCAAGCCTCGTCATTACCCATATATGGGCAGATGCGGGCCTTTAGAAGGTTTCTAGAGCATTTGTACGAGATACCCTGACATACGTTAGAGCGGAGGGGTGCGTATGAAGTCCGATGAGTGGACCGTCCGATGCACGAACGAGCCAAGTCATCAAGCACTGCAGGCATATTGGAAAATGTGCTGCCAGATTGCAATCCGAACCATGGGCCGGAAATTGGATGGTGGACAAAGCGCACTTGCAGCCCCGCACCGTGAATCCGCATCACTTGACCACAGAACAAAGGCCAACGCACCGGATAGGAACCCATAGCCGGATGCCCTACATATGTTATGTCACATCTGTGGGTATCGAAAATGATCTCGAAATGAGGAAAAATCTATGTATTCATGGACTCCAAAGCCCTATGCTTGGAATTCTCCTTTTTACCACGGTCCCGAGCGGCTTTCGGAACGCCCTCCTCACAGCCAACACGTCGATTGGCATGCTCTATACCCAAATGACGTGATATTACATGGACCCACCGATCGCAGAGAAGCAGCCCTCACGTTTGACGATGGACCGGATAGGGTTTGGACGCCACGTATTCTGTCTGTTTTGGCACAGTACGGCGTGAAAGCTGAATTCAATTGTGTGGGTCAAAGAGTCCAACAAAGCCCGCACATGCTTGAACAGATCATCCAGGAGGGCCACAATGTCGAAAATCACAGTTGGAGCCACCCAAACTTTACGAAGATCCCGGTAGCCAAAGCTAAGCGGCAAATTGAACAGACGAACCTTTTGATTGAGCAAATAACGGGTGTGCGGCCTCGCTTCTTCCGTCCTCCGTACGGGGCACTCAACGATGAAGTCATTCGCGAAGTCATCGCCCTAGGTATGAAAATCTTGTATTGGAACGTGGACAGTTTGGACTGGTCAGGTCTTACGCGCAAACAGGTTGTGGCGAATGTCTTGGGACATACCGAACCAGGCGCCATTATTTTAATGCACTTTGCCGGGGGAAGGGGAGAAAGCTTGGACGGCACCGTTCAAGCCCTGCCATATATCATTCAAACCCTGCGCCGTGAGGGATATACCTTCAAAACAGTATCGGCGTTGTTGAATATTCCTGCGTATCTGTAAGTGAATCTGTACGTCTTCAAAAGGGTACTTGAAAACCCATTTCAGTAAGAAACCCTACATTAACACTTCGTTGGTGATGGCTTTAAGGTCAATACTGGAAGCCTGACGTTCACTGAGCATATCCGGCAAAATAACATCTAAAAAATATGTCACGCAATGAAGGTCTATCTGTTGAATCACGTTGAGTGCATCTTTATACATCGTCACAAAACCAGGTTCCGTGTTCCCTTTCTGGATCTCCTGGTAAACTTCGTACACTTGATCCATTTTATCGGCGACTTGCAGAATCTTTCCCTCGACCGTATCGTCTTTGCCCTCTTTCAATTTTTCACGGTAAAGGTCCTTAAATTCATCCGGAAGCTCGTTCTCGATAAATTTTTTAGTCATTTCTTCTTCGACATCCAAAAGCAACTTGCGCAGTTCCATCGAAGCATACTTCACCGGTGTTTTAATGTCTCCGATAAAAACCTCCGCATAGTCGTGGTTCAACGCCTTCTCATAAAGCGACTTCCAGTTGATAGTGACCCCATTCATTTCTTCAACCGTACCTAAAAATTGGGCATATTGAGCGACCTTAAAACTGTGACTGGAAATATTGTGTTCTTCAAACTTGAACTTCCCGGGAGCGCGAAAAATACGTTCTAGCTCATTTAGACTTTTGAAAAACGCGTGAATTCCCATGTGATTCACCCACCGTCTGGTATTGGGCAGATATACCTCCCCTGCGTAGATGTTAACCTATATGGTTGAGGGGATTTGTCTCATTCTAATCAGAGAGTCATGAGAGACGACCAACGAATCCAACGAACCCATTTCCGCCACCCTGTGCCTTGTATCTACTCATTAGCTTATCCAGCACCTATTGGTTCATACGCAGATGCCTCTCGTTCATGCAGGCTTTACGGAAGCTGAACAAGTCTGTTCTCATGGTGTGAGGTCAAATTACATTAAATGTAGCCAACAGTGCTGCCAGTATTACGAGTGCAGTAACAATAGAAACACTCATCACGGCCAACTCATCACTCATAGGAACCCTCCATAATCTCTCTGCTTGCCATCGAAAACCTCATGATGCAACCCGTTAAATAACAAATAAGCCACTGCGAGTCATCGGTCGCAAGTGCTGGCCTTTAAAAGGTCTCTTAGCGGTGATTATACGGCCCGCATCCTGGCAACAACATTAAGAACACGTTAAATATCCGTAAACATCAAACGGGAAACATACCGAAGTTATAATCCGTTCCGTTCATCAAGCTTTTGCCTCCGCCCATGCGTCAGCGGTCGGCAGGCAGCGAACTGCCTTGCATGACGACGCAACTCCAACTCCAGGTGTTTTTTGAGTGTCACGGGAAGGCCAGCCACCACCACCACCAGCCGCCGTACCAACCGCCGTAACCGGGATACCCCCAACCGCCGCCATAGCCATAACCATACTGAGTCAAAGCCAGGTCGAGCTTATCTGAGTCGGACTGGTTTGTAGGCTGGGTGTGACTCATTAGTGCGGGAGCATAGCGACGAGGCACACGAACGAGGACAGCGCGATTGTTCACACCTGCAATGACTCCCTGGTGAACACCCCAAGGCGTCGTGAAACGGACCCATTGCCCCACCATGCCCATACATTGACCTCTCGTAACCGCCATACATTTCCCTCCTCTCATACACAGTCGTATGCGAAACTAGGTCTCGCTGCTAGGGTCAACTATCTTGCCTCTTTCACTCTGGACAAACCAAAAAAGGGCCAATTCTGCCCTGTAAGTCACGTGCTTTGTAGATGCCCCTAGTTCCGCCGTGCCGACAGAGACGCGATGGCCCGTATTCCAATTCGCGCGGATTCCAAATCTCCGTGAATTATCGCTTTTGAATCAAACGGACCGCCATATCCAAGGCTTCCTCGGATGTCTGAGCAAATCCAAGCTCCATCGTCTTTCTGTGATCCAAGAACTTTCCGTCGTAGGCCACTTCCCGGACACGCGCTGCCCATCCTCCTGTCGGTTCCACGACCACCACAGGGCGCTGGTTCAAGTAGGCTGCCGAAAGTTCCCCCAATGTGCCATTCCCTCCGCTGACCATAATGAGTACGTCGGAAGAATGAACCAGTACAAGACTCCTGTAGTCAAAACCAAATCCTGTGGTAATGGGAATATCGACGTATTGGTTTGCCACCGCTGTTTCGTCCCCAGGTAAGATGCCGACGACCAACCCCCCGGCAGATTTACACCCGCGGGACGCCCATTCCATGACGCCAGTCGTTCCGCCCGTCAATAACACAAAGCCCCTGTTGCCAATCTCTCGACCGACCTCTTCTGCCAAACGAGCAACGGGTTCTGCAATTTCCCCCGATTGCCCAATCACGCCAATGCGCACCAAGGAAGTCCCTCCTGCCCGCGTAAATTGAGTACACTATGTTTCATTGTAGCGCAACAAGGGACACCATACCTGCATGCAGAACGGAAACGTTTGCGAGCAAATTCACCACTTGGGCATCGAGAGTGCGCTGCATTGTGAAAAGGCAGCGACGTGTGTCGCTGCCTTTTCACTCGGATTGATAGGTTGCTCTTTGGTTGTGCGGACCGATGAATATGGTGAACCTTCAAGATTGAAATTCCCTTGAAAGCTTTCGCACTTAGTGCCGATATCTACCCTCGTACACCACGTTGTACGTCTCGATGTTCGACTTGCTCGCCGTAATCCCCACGCGGTGACGCCTCTCGTGGTCAGTTTGGAACTCCTCGCTGTTTTTCCACCGTTGGTAGTCCTGCTCCGATTCCCATTTCGTGTAAACTACTTGTTTACCTTCGGTTGGCGAACTTAAAAATTGGAATTCTACGCAGCCAGGAATTTGTTTCATTTTCTCGGAACTCAGAATAAATTTTTCCGCAACAGCGTCTTTTTTGTCAGGTGTAACATCGAGTACGTTAAGAACTACATACACGAGTGGTACCTCCTCTCGAAAACCTACTCGACTCATTCCATCGCTCAACACAGTCGTTGTTGGCCAAAAGAAGAAAGAGTCATTTGTGTTGCTAAAACTTCGCCCTTAGGATAATGCAGGTGTGAGCAACTGGACAGTGAGGTTTGGAGCATTTTATCCAGTCCAATCGGACTGGATAAACTACTCCCGTGTGATACGTTTGATACCCGTCATTCCCATATGACACCGTCTCTTTTTTGTATAAAACTGGGACATCGTGAGAAGGAAGCCAAAGGCCGAAGACCAATGGTTTTCTACGTTTCCGTAGTGGTTTCCATGGTTTTCGTTGCATGGGGGGTCATTGCTCCCGAGGTGGGGTCGCAACGCCTCTAGGTGTTCGGACTATGTCAAGTAACGGCGGGCTTGTCCTATGGGGTCAAAATTGTTTGGGGTGTACTCCAGTGTGCCCATTTCCATTTACCGGGACCGGGAACAAAATGGACGCTTATCACGAACCCGTTGTTTCGAGAGAAGCCGTGATCCATACGTTCCGATCCCGGCATGACCAATTTCGTGCCGGGCGACCTTTGTTTTGACTAGGGCCGACGAAAATAATTTCTCCACAAACTTCTTTGTACAATGAAGACAATCGGGAGCCACGCCCATTTCTTCCAACTCACATGAATCACACCTTTCGACGCATTTTCCGGTATAGAGCCGCACGCCTTTGAATCGTGCGATACATCGTTTTGTTCGAGGTGAGTTTGGCAAATAAACCGTGGCTGGGACCTGTGTTCTCTTCGATGAGCCAAATCCGTCCGTTGCGGTCGATTGCGATGTCAAATCCCAGTTCCCGGTATTTTTGATACGTATCGAAGTGACTGGCAGCCTGAAACGACAATTTAACCATTTGTTGCATGTAGCTGTTGATTTTCGGCTCACTCCACCGAAAAGCCTGCCGCAGTGCGGCCTGCACCTCCATCACAGTGCCGCGGCTGAGAGCCACATTCGTAACGACACTGCCCTTTCCGGCAATTTTGGCGACACTCCCAGAGTACTGCCACTTCCCGCCGGGTTTTTCCCTTTGCATCATCACCCGGATGTCAAACGGACGGCCGCCTACCGTCGCTAATTCGAGCCCTTGCTGTACGATATAGGCCTTGCCCTGCCGCTGCGCATCAATGTAGCGGCAAGCTTCCGGCAGCGTCGCGTATAAGCGCGGCCGGTCTGTAGTCTTTTGCACAGCGATCTTTCCACGCGTCTGCCAAACCTTCAGGATTCCTCTTCCCATGCTGCCAGCAACCGGTTTAACGTAGACCGTTTGGTAACTCTTTAGAAACTCTCCAAGAGTTTGACGTGAATAGCGTTTTGTCGCGGGTAAATAACGTCGGATACCGGCGTGGCGCCGAAATAACAACCACAATAGATACTTGCCCAGTTCTGGTTTGCGCTGCAATTGACAGTCCCCCCTCAAGTCATCTGTAGACTATGCAAGGATGGGACACCTGGAGTGGGCAAAAACAACTGGGCAATAGCGTTGGCGGAGGTTGTTTAGGTTCGGGCCTTCGTCTCCCATGTTTAAAGACCATAAGACGCGAGACCTGATGAGGGTCCCGCGTCCGAACAGCTTCAAAAAGGCGTTTAGCCCAACGATTTATGCCGGGTTGATACCGTCTGAATTCAGGATACGACGTGGATGGTACCCATCATGTAACCCGGGTGTGTCATGGCATAACTCGTCATGCCTCCGTCGCATTTAATCTCGCAGTGCCAGGTGAAGTTGCCCGTTTGATCTGGGGTAAAGCTAAACGTAGTCACGGACGGGTCTCCGTCTTTTTTGGCACCTTGGAACACTTGATTGACTCCAATCTCCGGTGCGGTCAGACTGTGCTCACCGCTGTCGTAGTTTACAACCGTCACCGTCACCGGGATGCCCTTTTGCACAGTAAAGTCCGCTGGTGAATACGAGTCGTGAAGTTTTCCATCCGCAGAAGCGTATTGCAAACCATCTTTAATGGTCAATGTGACGTACTGTTTGTCGTTGTTATTGGGTACGACGTGAATCACGCCTTGCATGTAGCCGTCGTGCGTCATCGCCCAGCCTCCGGCTTCTCCGTCGCAAGGGTCCATGCACTGCCAGGTAAAATCACCCGCTTTCGTCGGGGTGAAAGTGACTGTGCTTGCAGCTGGAACCCCCTTGTGGGAACTTCCTTTGACTTGCAGGTTTAACCCAAGGTCCGCATTGGTGACCGTATGCGTACCGCCGTCGTAGTTGTACACCGTCAATTTCACAGGGACGCCTTGCACGACCGTAAAGTCAGCCGGTGAGAACGTGTCGTGCTTTTTCCCGTCTGGGCCAAGGTGTGCCCCAGGAAGCACCGTCAGGTCGATTTCTTGCGCTTTTAACGTATTTTGATTCGTCGATGTGGCAGTGGCAGTCGCATTGGCTGCCGTAGTTTGATTGGCAGTTTGCCCAGTCGCATTGGCAGGTGCGGTGCTCGGGTTTGGACTATTGTTCGTTGTACCACATCCTGCTACCAATAACGCTGATAATGCAATGGATGCCCAGACTACTTTTTTAATCATTTGTGTCCCCTCCCAAATGAATTACCCTATGTACGGATTATTAGGGATGACAGGAGGTTGCTCACAGTTCCAAGAAGACCGTTTTTTCGCTCTTTTTCTACTACTCGAATATGACCTGTTACTCTAAGCACTCTGGCAACTTAAGCCATAGGTCAATTGTACTAACGCCAACGTATCAAACAGACCGCCAAGGTTGCCATTCAACACCGTTTCAAACTTGTGAAGCTATACTGTATGATGAAAATTCGTGAGACAAGTGGATGTTTGAAGCGAGGTGAAGCGTCATGCACAGGGGGACACACAAACGCTCGATTCGTTACGTTCTTGCTGCGGCGGCAACTGTATTCGTCCTATTGACCGGAGCATGGTACGGGATCAAATACTACTTCACCCACGTCGACCCCATCGCCGCAAAGGTGCGCCAGGACGTCATGCAACGAATTTCCTTGCGCCACGGACACTTCCTTACCTACTCCCAAATCCCGGCAACCTATCGAAAAGCCGTCGTCTCTACCGAAGACCGTACCTTTTACAGCAATATTGGCATCGATCCCGTCGCGATTATCCGGGCGTCGCTCGTAGACCTTGAGTCCGGCAAGTTTGTCCAGGGCGGCTCCACAATCACCCAACAACTCGTGCACAACACAGTTTTACGCCACACCAAAAAATCGATACCTTGGAAAATGGTTGAGATTATCGATGCCATTGGACTGTATGACACCATGAGCAAAGATGAAATTCTCACCTTGTATGCGAACGACATCTATTTTGGGAACGGCGCCTATGGAATTTATCAAGCCGCCCATACGTACTTTGGTCGAGTACCTGCACGACTAAATCAGGGAGAGTTGACCATGCTGGCCGGAATCCCCAATTCCCCAACGCTGTTTGACCCGTTCCATTCCTTAACTTTGGCCAAAAAGAGACAAAACGTCGTCCTCAACAGCATGGTGGCGACGGGGGTGATTTCCACTCACAAAGCAAAAGAGATTGCGCGCCAACCCATCGCATTGGTTTAGTCTACACCCCCCTACAAACCCGTTGCCCGCAGCGAAAACTTCCCGGTGCAACGTCAATACCCAAAGCAACCGATCCGTCAACGCGAACCGGCTTGACGGACCGGTTTTTTATTGACGAAAACCCTCCTGACGTCGCGGTGCACCTTTTGTCATCCTCCTGCGGCCGCAAAACCAAACGAGAGCGACCCAGATGGAAACTTCCAGGATAATTATTACAAAATCTTATCTCTTATGTATTTATTGCATTAATTCTGGGAATTTGTTATCGTATCTTTGTACCTTTGGGGGTATTGTTTTACTAGATAAAGGAGTGATGAACCTTGGCTGGGCCCCAACGTCAACGTCAGCCATCCATTACCGCTATTATTGCAACCATTTTTGTGTTGGGTCTGGGCCTGAACATTGGCCTCATTATCCAGTTGCCGAAAAACCAAGCAGCGCCTACCCAGCCGGCACCATCGCCGTCGCCGGCTCCAGCCGGAAACGCATCGACAACCACCCAGATTTCGTTTAAGCCTCCCAGCACGATGCCCAGCGGGCACAAAGCAGACGCCATTAAATTGGGTCAACAGCTGTTCAACAACACCCACAGCATGCTCCCGCAGTACAACCTGGATCAGTTGACGTGCTCGTCATGTCATATCAACGGCGGGACGGATGAAAAAGCGCTGCCTTTGGTCGGAGCAGCCACTCAATTTCCGGACTACACCAGCCGTGACAAACGGGTCATCAATTTGAGCCAACGCATCAACGAGTGTTTCATGAACAGCGGGAACGGGAAACCCCTCCCGGCCAACAGCAAAGACATGGCTGCGATTGAGGCGTATCTGTCATGGATCTCCACGGGAGTTCCCGAAGACACCAAACCCTCGTGGATTGGCAACGGGTCTGGATCCAAGTTGACGAGTTCGCTTCCGAAACCGGACCCAAAGCAAGGACAGGTCATCTTCCAACAAACCTGCGCCGTATGTCACGGTTCAACCGGTCAAGGAGTCAGTGGACCGCCCCTGTGGGGTCCGAACTCCTTTAACGCCGGTGCTGGAATGCACAAGCTGGCCAACATGGCTGCATTTGTCAAAAACAACATGCCAGCCTCGAACCCTGGCAGCCTCACATTGCAGCAAGCCACCGATGTTGCGTCCTACGTTTTGGCGCAGCCGCGTCCTCCCAAACCAAAAAGCTGAAAGAACCAACTTTGTCCGCTGTCCATCCATTTCAATCCTTAAAAGAGAGGCGCTGTCTGGCAATTCTTCGGCCGCTTGGAACCTAGTTCTCCAAGCGGCCGTTTGACTCGTGCCGTAAACCTTTTCCTACCAAATTGGATGGGTCCCCATTTCGATAAAAAATGCTCAATGAGGTTGATAAAAAATGCTCAATGAGGTTTTTGACGAGACAGAGATTGACGTTTGAGGTTACAAACCGGATAATACCCAATCAGGTATATATGAAAATCGTCAACCAAGAACCACAATATAGAGGATTGCAAAAACACAACTTGCGAAGAAAGTTTATCGATAAACAGATAAACAGACTGGCACACACGAGAATCGCTGTGTGCGGAAGGGGCCGAGTGATGGCAATTTCAGGACTTTTAAGCTCATTTCGTTTTCGGGATTACCGTTGGTTGTGGATCGTTTCGGCGCTCACAAATGCTGGAAACTGGACATTTACGATGGCTGTCAGTTGGCAAACTTACGCATTGACGCATTCGTCGTTCTGGGCAGGGGCGACGATGTTTTCCACGTTGGTTCCCAGCATCGTCGCAGCTCCCATCGCGGGAGTTTGGGCCGATCGCATGGATCGGCGATACCTGATTGCCCTCGCTGCACTGGGTACAGTGTTCTCTATTGGGCTGCTGTCCTTGATGTCCGTTCTTCACGTGAACCGGGTTGGCTGGATCCTCGTGTTGGCGTTTCTGTTTGGGTGGTCGAACAGCACCCTCAGTGTTGCCATCAGCTCGTTGCTGCCAGGCTTAGTTCCAAAGCCGCTCTTGCTGAACGCTTTTTCACTGCAAGCCATTGCGCAGCGTGGGACTGAATTTCTTGGGCCGGCCGTTTCGAGTCCGCTCTTGGCCTGGTATGGAGTTTGGTCCGTCTACCTGTTTGCAGGGTTGCTATACTTGTTCTCCATCGTTTTTGTCTTCTTGCTGGCGCCGCCAAAGCCCGTCAACTCAACACGGCCGTCAGGTCTGTTTCGCCCTCTAATGCAAGGTTTTTCTTACCTTCGGCAGGCACCAAAAATTGCCATGGTCATCTCCCTCGTGGGATTTCACTGCATGCTGACGATGGCGTTTATGGGAATGCTGCCGGCGTTTGTCAGAGTTCAACTGGCGGGTTCATCCGGGTTCTACGGCGCTATCATGAGCACAGTCGGACTTGGCTCCATTCTGGGAACGTTGGTGTTGGCCGGAATTCAAGGTGCGCGGCAAAAGGGGGCATTGTACTTGATTTCGGCCGTCTTTAGCGGCCTGTCCCTGGCCCTGTTGGGTTTAAGTCACAGTCATGTGTTGGCGATTGTCTCTGTCGTTTTGATGGGGTCAACGCAAGCCGCTTTTATGACGTTGAGTCTAACTTACATTCAGGAGGTGGTTTCCGAAGAAGTAAGAGGACGCGTCACCAGCGTGTATTTCGTACTGGCGGCCGGTCTGATGTCTGTGGCGAATTGGGGTTACGGAGCGATCGGCACGTTCTTCCCGCCCCACCTCATCATGATTTCAACCGGCACCTTATTCGTTGTCATCGTATTGATATACGGTATCTCGTCAAGCAGTTTTCGCAATCTTGCCCGCCAGGGGGCGTTGCCGTTGGCGGGACCGGATGCTTCCATGCATTTGAGACCATCGGCCGGGGAACCGTTATAAAGGATACTCCATGAACACCGGAACTGGGGGAAAAGGCATGGATTCGTTGGACGAGCAAGTCAGACAAGTTAAAAGCGCAGCACGTCAAGAGCAACTCGCAGTCCACCAGAACCGCGTTCAAGCCGATGACAAACAGGAGGCTGCGGAGGAACAGGTACGGTCCATTCTCTTTTCTGCCTCCGTGCACTTTGTGGAGGTAGAACCCACACTGGACGTACAGCACAGTGAACAAAGCCCGGGATTTACGATGATGTATTCAGGTCTCGAGGATTGGCGCATCCCTGCTTTTTCCGTATCCAGCGTTTGTAAACCCGGACACGTCGACATCACGGTTAAAGATGGATACTGGGAACAAGTCGCGAATGTTATGGGCAATTGGGCAGACTGGACCGATGAACGAACGATCTACTCCGGTGTTGTCGACGAGACAAAGGTCAAAGAAGCGCTGCAGACGGCATTTTTACAGTGGTACCGGCGTTCTCTGCCCTCGTAAAGCCCCAATCGTACATTCGATGGGGGCTTAAAAACCGGAACGGCAATGCATTAGCCGCGGCGAGCTAGGCTGGCTTGGGCTGGCGTCCGTTCCAGCCAAATCCTAGGTTCGCTCCCGCGGCTGCGTGCCCAAAGGACCCTTGTAACCCCACGGGCATCTATGGCCATGTGAAGCAATGGCCATTTGAATTTACTTGATAAACAGGGTCATCCGGCTCGCGTCGTGAGGGTCTGGCCACAGGTTAATGACGGGATAGGTGACCCCTTGCTCTTCTTCAAATTGGACGTACAATTGTTGTGCTGCAAAAGCCATACGGATTTGGTTGGCTTCCGATTGCGGCACGTCCGCAACCTCGATACTTCTCCCCATGCCTGGCAACGTGATCGGATTCAATAGGATTTTCGGGACCGTAACCACTTTCATCGTCAGCTTGTCCTCCCTAAAGGTGAGGTTTTATTTATCTTAGCACGAACCCGTTCTATCAGGTAAATTAAAGACACCAAGGCTGCATAAAACACCCCAGGTGAGATGGGACGGTAAGCCTTTTCACGGAACTGGATGAAAGGAACGGTAGCATTGAGCACGTCACAACCAAACATTCTCATTTATGACCCTAATCAAGCACGGGCGTACGCCGATCTCTTACGGCGCCATGGATATCACTTTGTGTTTTCCGCTTCAACGCGGGCTGAGGCTAAAAACCTATTACCGAATGCGGAAGTCCTCTTGTGTTGGAAGTTCCCGGTCGAACTGTTCTCCGAATGCGACGTCACCGCTTTGCAGTGGGTGCAATCGATGGGAGCGGGAGTCAACGATTTAGTGGAATACGTCCCAAAACACGCGACGTTAACCCGAGTGGTCGACCAGTTTGGCGGACAGATTGCGGAATATGTCTTCGCATACCTCCTCTATTTGGCTCAGGACATTGACCGCTTTCGACAACGGCAAACTCAAAAGGCTTGGGAGCCGCAGGCGCCCGGGTATCTGGCCCATCGCACACTGGGAGTCGCGGGCCTGGGTTCGATTGGTCAAGAAGTGGTCCGCAAAGCTCGGTCATTTGACATGAACGTATACGGTCTCAGCTTCACCGGAACCCGTGCAGACCGCGTCGACCGTCACTACTTTCCGGACATGTGGAGTGAATTTGTCCGCAATTTGGATTATCTGGTCTTAACTCTTCCCCTGACGAAGGAAACTCAAGCCGTAATTAACCGAAACATCTTGCAAAGCATGAAGCCTGAATCCGTGATTGTCAACGTCGGACGAGGCCCGTTGATTGTCGAAGCCGATCTCGTTGAACTCATGAGGGCGGGCCATATCCGTGCTGCGGTTCTCGACGTCTTTGAGAAAGAACCCTTGTCCACCGACAGCCCACTGTGGTCGATGCCTAATGTCTATGTCACGCCGCATATTGCAGCTCCCAGTGTCCCCTCGAGTGTGGGGATTTTTCTGCTCGACAATCTCCACAGGTATGTTGCCCGACAAGGTCTATTGGGCGTCGTGAATCTCGAGCTCGGGTATTGAAACCCCAAAAGCAGTCATACTATGACTGCCTGGACTGAGGAGGGAAAACCAATTGAGCACAGAGCAGCAAAACACGACGTTATCAGAACTGGGATTCACCATTAACCGGGAAGACTTGCCGTTTTTAAACGAATATTCGGGCCAGTGGACGTTTTCCGGTCCCGAAGCAGTTCCGGAGAATCATTGGCTTGTCACGTTTGATGGGCAAGGCCACCCTGTAAACGGTCACCTCAGCCCCCAACAGATCTTGGATTGGGGGAAAGAGCAAGGTTGGGAATGCGCGTACGTCGCTCCCTACGGACGCCACGTCATCGGAGAAAAAGACGAAGTTCAACTGCACGATTGGCTGCGCGAACGCCGAAATAAGCACAAACACAACCAAGTGGATTAACGCGGATTGGTCACGAATTGACGCGAATTTCGCTGCAGAGGTTTTTCACGAAACGAAACGGCAAGCCTTCTCCCAACTGGAGTTGGCTTGTCCACTTTCACCGCCGCGCAACACCCATTTCTACCTAAAAACGCAGGTTTAGAAGAGACACTACACGTCGTGCAGGTCCTCATTGGAAGATCGACCCCTCGGTTCGGGATTTTGACGCTTGCGAACCACGCGTCGCCAAAGAAAGCGCAAGGCCTCGATGACCATAGATACCTTCCCGAGTTGACCGAGTATCGGCTGCAAGGTAAAAAACACGGAAAGCAAGATAAATACGACGATGCCGAGCAACACCGCGACGATAACCAATAGTACAATCAGTATCACAAGCAGAGCATGCACCGAAATCACTCCGTTTAAAACGACATAAAACTGATTCTATTATTTTATACTAATTGGGGGCGTGCCAACCCGTTTTATGACGCACCCCGCATCGGCTTTGAAAGTGAGGTCCTCGCTGTGTCAGGTAAACTCGATCCGCGGAAAATTCAATCCACTATGCCGTACGGCCAAAAATTTCGCCATTATAAAGGAGGGTTGTACGTCTTCTTGTACGTAGGGCGCCACAGTGAAACCGAAGAATGGTTTGTGGTGTATCAGAACGCCGCGGGAGACATTTGGATCCGGCCCTTTGACATGTTTTTTGAGACGGTGTCGGTAGATGGCAAAGAAGTTCCTCGTTTTCAAAAAATCTAGACCTAAGGCTTCGGCATGCGGTTCAATTCACGGACGGAAAATTGCTTGCGCGCTGTCTTGGACTATGCTGTCTTGAACTAGGATGAAATCGTAGTAGACTGGATCTTAGAGGAAATGGAAGGTGTGAATGGATTCATGTGCGGTCGTTACACATTGGCCTATGAAGACTGGTCGTTTATGCTGGAGTACTTCGGCCTGGCCGCCGACTCTTTCTTCCTTCCGCCTCGGTACAACATTGCGCCGGGTCAAATGGTCCCGGCTGTCATCTCGGATGGCAAAAGACGCCGCATTGGCCTTCTGAAATGGGGGTTGATTCCCCACTGGGCTAAAGACCCGAAGATTGCCAATCAAACCATCAACGCCAGGTCAGAAACGCTGCTGCAACGACCGGCGTACCAATCTTTAATTCAAAGGAAACGGTGCCTTCTCCCGGCTGACGGTTTCTACGAATGGAAAAAAAACCAACATGGAAAACAGCCCATGCGCATCGTCCTCACGGACCGACCTGTATTCGCTTTTGCGGGGTTGTATGATTCATGGCTGAGCCCAAGCGGAGAAAAGGTCAGCACATGTACCGTGATTACCACAGGCGCCAACGAACTCATGGCGCCCATCCACCATCGCATGCCGGTCATTCTCAACAAAGAAAGTGAAGCCGTCTGGTTAGACCCGGACGTTCGAAACACCGATCAACTTTTGTCCCTGTTGCAGCCATATCCCCATCAAGCGATGCGCGCTTACCGCGTTCCTGCTTTTGTGGGTTCGGTCAAAAACGACGGCCCGGAATGCATTCAGGAACTGGCTTGAGCGCCAAGGGGACACCATTCAAAGTGCTAACCGTCAAACAAACTCCACCGTTCTTTTTGAAACTACCGCAGCGCGGCATGCGGCTCTTAAGCCGTGCTGGTCAATTTCGGCTTTCTTGACGATGCGGACTAAAACAGTTGCCGAAAAACTGCGCGGAAACGGATTTGGAAACAACCGAATCCTTCCCGGTTCGGACCAATGGGCTACGACCTTTTCCCCATGCGTTGCTGAAAGTTTTTCTGAGAGGTCAAAGCCTTTGCGATACCATGGAAATTCATCCTCTTTAGACACCCCTGGTTCGTTGAGACACACATACAAGGACAGACGGTCGCAAAATTGCATCAAAAGCCAATGGAATTCCAACTCCTGCTGTGACTTTTCATCCATCTTTCCAAGAGATTGTTTCAGCCGTTGTTGACGGGCCAGTTCCCATCTAGAGAACTCCACGGCGGCCTGAGCTTGCGAGTGCTGTGTGAACGCCAGGTAGTGCAAACTGCACAACAGCCCCGCATACGGAGAAACCGCTTCGGTCTCGTCAATTCCTTTACGGTAGTGCGCCAGCTTGATTTCGTTCGGCATGTCGACGAACGAGTAGGGTGCGCGGGTCACATCGTTCCAAATTGGCGCTTCGTCCAATTCTATCCATGCCCGGTCGTGATCGGAAATGGCCAACACGACGTTCTCCCGGATTTTGTCCCCGCTGAAATCGGCGTGTCTCCACTGTGCGGCGATGTCACCGGAGAGCCTGGCATGGTCGTCTTGACGCACCATGACAAAATCATTTTCGCGCTCGTACACAACCACCGCGTCTCACTCCTTGAAACAGCGAACTGAACTTGGGTTTCAACCCACCGCGTGTGTCCAGGTTCCCTCTTTGTTAAACTTAGTTTAGCGAACCTGCAGAGGTTTCTGCAAAGTGCTAGATAAGTAGAGATGACATCGGGTCACCAAACGCACACAGACTGGAACTAAGCGCATTCCAGTCCATCGGGAGAGTGAACGCCATCAATTCGTACCGTGTAATTCATCGGGCAGTCCTGGTCGGCCTCGTCGCGGGGTCCATCGTCGGGTTAACAGCGTGCAACAACGCGGCCAAAACGACCGCGACGAACAGCAGTACTACCGCAACCAACGCTTCAAGCGGCAACACATCCATGAACCATGCGTTCGCAGACAGCGCACAAGGGAGCACTGCAGGAGGAACGTCCCTCCAGTCTGATGGCACAGCGGGCAAAGCCGCTCACGCCCATAACAGCACCCAAGAAATTCAGTTGATACAAGCCACCACAGTAGGGATACCTCACTTCCCCGACGGAGACACAGCGGCAGGCGGAAACGGGCAGACTGTTGACGGTATCCCTGGAAACAACCCTGAAATGACGAATTACCATATTCATGTGCATCTGTCGCTTTTCGTTAACGGTAAGCAAATCGCCATTCCCAAAGGGATTGGTATCGTACCCCCCCGCGTTGTAGACAACGGATTTGTCGATGGCGGTAAAGCACTGTATTTTTTGCACACGCACGATGCCACGGGAATCATTCACGTCGAATCCCCTCAGCCCAAACAATTCACTCTTAAACAATTTTTTGACATTTGGGGCCAACCGCTGCAAAGAGACAACATTGCTGGGTTTCACGGGACGGTTCATGCGTTTGTCGACGGCAAGCCGTATTCCGGCAACTTAGCAGACATTGTATTCACGCCTCACGAAGAAATTACCTTGGAAGTGGGCTCCCCTGTCGTTGTACCGCCCGTGTACATCTTTCCGGCCGGATTGTAGGCCGCGCGAGGTTGACATTCCCCCAAGTTGCGCGATTAATTACCTGGGCCAATGACAAGGCTAGAGGGTGTTGATGTTGAGTCGAGACTTGGAGGATTGTCATGCAAACCAAAGACAGGCGCAGATTCGGCGACAGGGTAAGTTACAGCCCGGGCGTGAGTCATCCTCAAAGCCGTTCCAAGTGGAACAAAAATGACACTGGGAACAAAAATGATACATCGAACAACAAACACAGGTGGAGCAAAGGAACCAGCCTTGCTTGGACGGTCGGCATTGTCGTGGTGGGAGTCTTGTTAGTGGTCGGCTTCTTTAGAATCGACAGGCACAATCAAGTATCCATGGCGATTCAGGGGTGGGGGGCTTGGGGAATCGTATTGTCGGTTCTGCTCATGGCCGCGTTTTGTGTCATTCCCGTTCCATCCGAATTCCTGATGGTGATGAACATGAAAGTGTTTGGAGTTTGGTGGGGCATTTTTTACACGTGGATTGGGGCCATGCTCGGGGCTGTGGCCGTATTCTATGTCGCCCGCTCAATGGGGGCTCGCTTACTCGAAGCGTTCATTTCCGAGGAACGCCTGCAGCAAGTCAACGACTGGATCGGCCGCAAAGGCGCACTCGGTTTACTGCTTGCCCGATTAGTTCCACTCCCGTTTATTGTCGTCAACTACGCGGCTGGTGTTTTGCGATCGGTCAAGACCTGGGAGTACATCTGGACGACCGGAGTAGGCCTCTTGCCATACGACGTGGGAGCCGCTCTGGTGTTTTTGGGGCTGTCGACCCGGTACACCATTTGGTTAGCCGTGGGCGGGCTGGCTGTGGTGGGCATCTGGGTGGGCGGATACTTTTTCAACCGGTACACCAACAAAACCGGGAGGTGGGCCCACTAAGCACCCTGCCGGGGACAGCGCAGCGTCTGACGCTGCACGGTGTCTCCCTGGCAGGACGTCCATGTGCGAATGACAACTAAAACGAGATGAGTTGATACCCTTCCTTCACGAGCCCCAATCCTTTTGGATTCTCCAAATGAAATTACCCAAGGTGCTCAAAGGCGTGGGCGGCGCGCAAGACAGTGTCGTCTTCCCCGTAGCGTCCAATCAGCATCATCCCAACGGGCAAGCCGGCTGACGTGCCGCAAGGGACGTTCATGGCGGGGTGGCCGGTCACGTCGAAAGGCGCCGTATTTGGGAGCATTTCGAGCGCTCTGGCCACCGACTCCTCCAAGCTGGCTGCCGGTCCTGGAATTTTCGTGGCCTTGAGGGGCAGCGTCGGCATCACCAGCAGGTCGCAATCGCGGAGCGCTTCGTCGTAAGCCAACCGCAGCTCGCGGCCCAGGTTTTGGGCGATGCCATAGTAGCGGCCGTGGTAGGCGTCTTGCATGTATTGACCCGCGAGAATCACCAATTTCACCGTATCGGAAAGGTCGTTGGCCCGGGTCAAGAGCCCGCGGGCATAGACATCGAGCAAGTGCGTTTGGTAGTGACCCTTCCAATTGGTTCCTTGGCTGTTTCCGCGGACCATCAGAGAAACGGCGCCTTCGGTCGCGATCACGTTCCAGATGTGGATTCCGTCGCGGTGCATCGGAATGGAGACGGTACTGACTTGTGCACCGCAGCGTTCGAAGGACCAAGCCGCAGCTTTGACCATTTCATCCACGTCCTGCTCGGACAGCCCTTCCAAAGCGAATCCTTCCTCCACGATTCCAATGCGCAGTCCATCGAGTTCTGGATTCAACAACTGGCTGTACGGCTTTGGTTCCAGACCGGATTGACGCGGGTCATTTCCGTCCGGGCCAGCAATGACTTCGAGTAAGAGCGCCACGTCTTTGACGGTCCGGGCAATCGGTCCGGTGTGATCGAGCGTTTGCTCAATGGGGAAAACTCCCGTGTAGGGAACCAGCCCGTAAGACGGCTTGAGGCCGTATACGCCGCACCAGGAACTCGGAATGCGAATCGAACCCCCTTGATCGCCGCCGATGGCCATATCCACCTCACCTTTTGCCACGAGAACGGCGCTGCCGCTGGAAGACCCCCCCGCGGACCGGCTCGGGTCATAGGGGTTCAAGACCGGACCCGTATCCGAGGTGTGGCTGCCTCCAGAAAAACACAGGTGCTCACAAACCGCCTTTCCCACAATCTCTCCACCTTCGTCCAAAATGCGGGTCACAATGGTCGCATCCATGTCCGGCACGAAACCTTCAAGAACCGACGTTCCGTTCATCATGGGAACCCCAGCGAGGCTGACATTGTCCTTGAGGACAATTTTTTTCCCGCTGAGTTTCCCCGACTCGGCTCCCTTGACGGACGCCTTCCAATACCAGGCGTTTTGGGGGTTTTCTGCTTCGCTGGGCCTGTACCCGGAGGTTCGCTCGTATTTGACCGGAAGATTGGGTTCCACCATTTGGTGCACACGGTCGTATGATTGCAGTGACCCCTCAATCAACCCTTGAAAAGACAAGAGTTCTTCTTTGGTCATGTCCATGTGGTACTGATGGGCGATGCGTTCGAGAGCCTCCAACGACGGTTTTTTAATCACGAGCAACAACCTCCCCTGGTCATTATAGTCTCAATATTCAATAAATTGTAACGATAAGCGCGGCAGGTAGTTCCGCGCCGGCTGCCGCATCGGTCACCTCGCCAAATACTGTTGACGTGCCAAGTCGAGAATACCCAGTCGCTCGAATCGATTGACAGGAGCTAACAAGGTCACGGTGACGACCCCAGGGTGTCGACCAATCTGGATCGCGCCGGTAATGGTTGCCCGGTTCATAACTTCAGGAATCGTCATGTCAAGCAGCTTGGCCGCCCTTTGCAACCCGTTGTCCGTTGCCACGTTCAAGTTCTCCCCGCTGCCGATGACGGAAATCGGAAGCGTTTCTTCAATCTCCTGCAACCCCCAAGCATTCGCTTGCTGCAAAGCCATGTGTTTTTCCTGTTGAGACAAAGGTCTCGCCAGGTAAGGCAAGTCCTCTTCCACCGGCAGCAACACCGGCCCCTCCAGACTCAGCCCTTTTAAAACGTGTACCTGCAGCGTTACGACCCCCGATACATCACAGGTGTGACCCGCGATTTCGCCATCGCCTTGTAAGGCGTGCATGTCGCCGAGGTAGACGCCTCCGCCTGTTACCTTCACCGGGCAGAGTAAAACAGCCCCTTCGCGGACGCGATTGACGTCCATATGACCGTCTGTGCGTGCCTCGTTGAGCTGTTCCTTCGTCAACGCATAGTCGTGTGGCGCACCAATGAGGAAAAAACCAAAGTCGCCTGCATTATGCGAATCCGGAATGGCCCGGGATGGCGTCGTTCCCAACTGCCCCAGAAAGGGGCGCATGCGCGCGACGGCTCCTACAATGTCGTGAGGGGCAAACGTAACAATTGGATTTTGTTTGGAGTTATCCGGAATACACATGTACTGATGTCCGTCTTTGGCAATTTGCTCTGCGGCTTCTTGAGGCAGAGTGACCCCGAGTTGTCGGTTGGCGTCAAACGCAATGGTATACCCGTTCGTAAACGTAAATGGAGTGACATCCGCACCACAATTCACACAGCGAATCGCGGTGGGACCGATGCCTTCGATTCTCGTCTCTGGATACATGGTGCCGCACTCCGGGCACTTCCCCGCGCAGTACGGATCGCCAAGAAACCGTCCCTCCATACTTTGGTCATTGCCAGAAGCTGTAGCTGCAGAAGTGACTCGAATGGATTGAATGCGAATGACGATGGTGTCGCCCACCTCTGCCCCTTCGACATACACCGGCTGCGTGACCTCGTGGCCGCCGCGGATGGCCGGAGTAATCATGGGGCCCCAACACCCTGGAGCCGTATTGGCGACGATGTACCCTCCGTCCCGAACCGGACCCAACATCGGCTGTGCCGGGTCGAGAACTCCATTTGTAAATGTATTGACAAACACGGTCTCCGAAGCTGCGCGAAATCCCACGAACAGACCTCCTCTTTTAGCGTCTTTCCGTACATTGGATGCGAAACCTGAAGAGAACCCGCCGCTGCCCCGTCATCCGCCCTTTTACGGGCTGCAGGCTCACGCAACGGCGCTGTTGTAAACTTGCCGCATTGATTTGAATCCTAATACAAGTGCTGTAAAAACGCTGTCGATTCGTGACTTGGGTGTTTCATAGCTGCGCCAGGTTCCTGCTTTACGGACTCACCCGCCCTTTGCCATTTGCGCACCGACGCGTTATACCGCGCGCCGGCTTCGCGTTATTGTGTAGATTGCAGACGCTACAATAAAGGCGACGTAAAAACTCACATCGGCTCCGTTCAGCGCTTTGGCGATGGGACCCTCGTACAGGGTACTGCTCATGAACGGAACCGACACGACAATCCCCAGCACAAAAGCGCCCAGTCCCGCTGGAACAACCCCTTTGACGCGGTCTACATCCAAAGGTGCACCGTTTCGCCGTTGAAACACAAAGAATTCAATCAACAGGATGGCGATCCACGGGGTGACCCAATAGCCGAGCAGCAACAAGAAGTTTTCGTAAAAGCTCTCAAACCGGCCTGCCCCCATCAGACTGAGCAAAAGGCCGACAACCATGGCGGCCGCCGTCAACATAAACCTGGGAATGCGCAAGTCCAGCGCACCGGCCGATAGGGCGTTTGAGTACAAATTCAGCGCGTTTGCGGCAATACCTCCTAACACGACTGCCGCCACCATCGGAACAGCCCAAGCACCGGATACGCCAGCCAAGGCATGAATGGCATTGCCGCTGTGGTTTCCCGCTACCACAGCAATCAGTGCACCGAGGACCTCGAGCCACAAGGAGGCAATGACGGACCCCAGAAAGGCCCAGATAAAACCTTTGAACAACCGCGTATCTTCTGGAAGGTAACGGCTGTAGTCCGAAGAATACGGCGCCCAACTGGCAATATAGGAGAATGCCGCGCCAACGACGATGATGGCCATGGCCATGGGGTGACTCGTGTGGCCGACATAGGCGACGCTGCTGACGTGTGAACCCGCAATGATGGTTGCAATGAAAAATAAGATGCCTAAGATGACGGCCATGATGCGCTCGAACGCGTGAATGAGATTATGCCCGTAAATCGCTAACAACCCCTGAACCAAAACCAAAACCAGGCTGCCCGCGGCAAAAGGCAGATGGGGAAACAAATACTGCAAACCGAACGTGCCGAGAATGTTGTTGACCGTGAACCAACCTACGGTACTGATCCAATTCAACAGTGCAGGCAAGTACCCCCCGATGCGCCCGAACGAAAAACGTCCAATCATGAGCTGGGGCAATCCGAATCGCGGACCCATGACGGACGTCAACGCCAACAAAGTGCCGCCTAGGAGGTTGCCTAGAACCAGACTCCAAATAATCCACGACCAAGAAAGACCAAGGTCCACGGGTAGAAAGCCGAGGGCAAAATCTGCAATGGACAAGTTCGCTCCGAGCCACAACGTGAACAACTGAAAAGGGGACCCGTGGCGTTCCTTGCGAGTGACACGCTCAACGCCAAACGGCTCCACCTGAAGAACCCGGTCGCCATACACGCGTCCTTGGTTCGCCTTTGCTGAAAAAGACATCCTGATGACTCCTTTCACATCTCTTTGTTGAATTTACTTGTGTATATACAAATGTATTATCACTCTGTTCGAGGACGAGATGCAACCAGAGAAACGGTGTATGAAGAATGCCCGAGTTTTCAGAATCCATGTTCACGAGAAACCCGTCAATCAGACGAGTGGGTTTTACGATGACAAGCAAAATTCAAGAACAGGATTTGAAGCCGCAAAGTCGGCCATAATAACTCCCATGATAAAGCGATGGTTTGTATCTCTCTTTCAAGCGGTACGCGCACATAACTTGGGGTCGCTCGCTGCGGTGATCTCGTTTTTTGGCTTTTCATCGCTCATCCCCCTCATCCTCTTACTCATTTACGGGGCCTCTCTGCTCATTCCCGAGGCGTCTGTAGAGCGGTTTTTACAAGGGTTGCTTCAGGCATACCTGCCTGCCATACCTACTGGCGGGGAGTTCGCGTGGAGCACCATTTCCCGGTTGACGCACTTCCGGGCAGGGGTTGGCATCATAGGGGTTTTTGGCTTGCTTTGGACAACTGTTGGCGGCTTTGTGACTTTGCAACAAATTCTCGACACCATTTTCGAAGTCCACGAACGCCGTTCCTTCTTGTTTCAGTACGTCATCGGATTCGCGATGCTCGGCATCCTTATGGGGTTGACGATTGTGTCTTCACTCATTACCTTCATTTTGCCAAACGTGGCTCCTCATTTGGCCCCCGCCTACGCCGCATCCTGGACCTTGGTAGTTCACTCTGTTGCAAAGGTCTCATTTCCCTTCATCTTGTTTGTGACGTGTTTCTTTGTCTACAGGGTACTGCCCTCGAAACGCCTCCCAAGCATTCCGCTGCTCATCGGCGCAGCCTTGTCGACCTTATGTATTTACGCCAGCCGCGAGCTGTTTGTACTGTATACGCACCACTTAGGGAGGTATCAGTTGCTTTACGGAACTCTGACGTTTGTCATGCTCTTAACCTTTTGGATTTACATTGTGTCCATGGTCTTGCTCCTCGGCGCGGAAGTCGTTGCCTCCATCTTAAGAGTGCGTCAGCGAGCCCAAGAGCCTGCTTCGAACGTCAAAAGGCTGGCTTAGAAAGCTGGAGTCAAAGGGTCTTTGGCAAAGTCTTTGGAATTACCCCTAGCACCTTGGGCTAACGGTTTGGATATTGGATTTATTGCCCGCGAAGTGTTACGGTTTTCGTTATAAGACCCCCGGATCAAACTTCGGGCAGCCTTTGGGTTGCCACGATGAGTGTCGCTGCTATTGCACTTATATGTACAATAGACAAAACAACAGCTGTGACCTGCAGCACCACACACTGTACAGTGACGCTGCACAAAAGCTGTATACCAGAAGGAACGCATAAGCCTCGCGAAACCAGGCAGGGTTCGCGATTTTGATGGAGGAAAACGAAATGTCCGTGTTTGAACCAGAAACAGCTACATACGACGATTCGTCCATTCACGTTCTCGAGGGTCTGGAAGCCATCCGAAAACGTCCTGGCATGTACGTCGGTGGGACCGGGGTGCAAGGGTTTCACCACCTGTTTAAAGAAGTGATCGACAACTCCGTCGATGAAGCGCTGGCAGGGTATTGCAACCACATTGACGTCATCATTCACGAGGACCAGAGTCTTTCCGTCAAAGACAACGGCCGCGGGATTCCCTTTGGGATGCATGAAACCGGGAAGCGCACGATTGAGGTGGCCATGACCATCCCCCACAGCGGCGGTAAATTCGGCGATAAAGGCAGCGGTTACACCGTCTCCGGAGGTTTGCACGGAGTCGGTTTGACTGCGGTGAACGCTCTGTCCAAGTGGGCGGAAGTGACCATATGGCGCGACGGCAAAGAGTACTTTCAAAAGTACGCGACCGGGTTGGACTCCAGCGGCGAGTTTAAAATCGGAACTCCAAAAGAGCCCGTGATGGGTTCCTGCGACCCCCATTTACACGGCACGCAAATTCGCTTCCTGCCCGATCCCGAGGTGTTTGGAAACCTCCATTTTCAAGTGGGCATCATCGAAGAACGGATTCGCATGATGGCCTACCTCAACCCCACTCTGACGATTACGCTGACAGATTTGCGCGGTATTCACCCGGAAACGAAAACGTTTTTCTACGAGGGAGGAATCGCGCAGTTTGTTCAATACTTAGACGAGGAAAAGAACACGCTGCATCCCCCAGCTTCATTTTCAGGCCGGGCAGAGGATATCACCGTCGACATTGGATTTCAATACACAGACGGCTACGCGGAAACATTCGCGAGTTTCGTGAACTGCATCCCTACAAAGAGCGGCGGCACCCACGTCCGCGGCTTTAAGACCGCCTTCACACGCACCTTCAACGACTACGCGCGAACCAACGGGATCCTCAAGGACGGTCAGGACAACCTCGAAGGAGACTTGTTGCGGGAAGGCATGACCTGCGTGTTGTCCCTGCGCATTCCCAATCCAGAATTCATTGGACAAACGAAGGACGAACTGAGTAACAAAGAGGTTCAAAACGTGGTCGCGACCATTGTTTCAGAACAATTGAGCGCCTACCTCGACCAAAACCGCGACCTCGCAACCAACATCATTCAACGCGCCATCCTGTCTAAACGCGCGAGGGAAGCCGCGAAAAAGGCAGCAGAGGATGTGCGCGCAGGCAAAGACAAGCGCGATAAAAACGGCCGTCGCAAGGTTTTGGTGGAGAAGTTGACAGCACCGAATGGCAAGGACTACGCGAAAAACGAACTCTTCATTGTCGAAGGAGACTCCGCAGGAGGTTCCGCGAAACAGGGACGCGATTCGCGGTATCAAGGTATCCTCCCGCTGCGCGGAAAATCGCTCAACGTCGAACGGGAAAACGATTTGAGCAAAATCCTAAAGAATGCGGAAATCGCAGCCATTGTGGACTCGATTGGAGCTGGCATCGGACAATCGTTTGACCTCTCCGAAGCCAAGTACGGGAAGGTCATTATCATGAGCGACGCCGATCCCGACGGAGGCCACATTCAGTCTCTGCTCATCACTCTGTTCTATCAATATATGAGACCGTTGGTGGAAGCTGGCATGCTGTACGTTGCCATGCCTCCGTTGTACAAAATTACCTTTGCGCGCGGCAAAGGCAAGTCCAAGCAACAGGAAGTCCAGTATGCATGGAACGACGAGGAGTTAAACGAGATCCGCAGCTCGTTGGCCAAAAGCAAATCTGCGTTTGAACTCCAGCGGTATAAAGGCCTTGGAGAAATGAATCCGGACCAATTGTGGGAAACCACGATGTGCCCGGAAACGAGGACCATTATTCAAGTGGACGTCACGGACCCGAGCATCGCGCAACGCCGGATCACGACGCTCATGGGGGCGAAATCAGAATTGCGCCGGCAGTGGCTGTACGAAAACGTCGACTTCAATACCTACGAGGAATAGAGAATTTTAGGGGGGAACTTTGATGCCGCAAACGGAAAAGACCATTCTTATCGATATTGCTGAACTGTTAGGCGATCGGTTTGGCCGCTATTCCAAATACACCATCCAAAGCCGTGCGATTCCGGATGCGCGCGATGGGTTAAAACCTGTTCAACGCCGCATTCTGTACTCCATGTTCCTCTCTGGAAACACGCCAGACAAAGGCTACCGCAAATCGGCCAAAACGGTCGGCGACGTTATGGGCAACTACCACCCTCACGGCGACTCGTCCATTTACGAAGCCATGGTGAATTTGGCGCAGCCCTTTAAAACGAATCAGCCGCTCATCGACGGGCACGGCAACTGGGGATCACTGGACAAGGACCCTCCGGCGGCCATGCGTTATACGGAAGCGCGTTTGTCCCCGTATGCCATGGACATGTTGGCCGACATCCGCAAGGAAACGGTGGCCACGGTCCCAAACTTTGACGACACGGCGGAAGAGCCCGTCGTGTTGCCCGCGCGTTTACCCAATCTGTTGATCAACGGGGCATCGGGCATTGCCAGTGGGTTCGCGACCAACATCCCTCCCCACAACCCGCAGGACGTCGTCAATGCCTGCATCGCGTACCTCAAAGACGCCAATATCAGCAACGAGGCCTTGATGGACATTGTCCGGGCACCAGACTTCCCGACCGGCTGCGAGGTCATGGACATTGAGGGGATCCGTTCGATGTACCTCACAGGGACCGGGAGTTTTGTGATGTCTGCCCGTTGTGACATCGAACGCCCTGCCAAAGCCAACGCGCAGTTGGTCTTTTCCCACATCCCGTATGGCGCGGTGAAGCAAAACATCGTCATCTCTCTTCAGGAAATCGCGTTAAACAAGGATATTGACGGGATTGTCGAAGTCCGGGACGAAACGGACCGGAAGCACGGACCGACGGGTGCACGAATCGTCGTCGAACTGAAGAAGGGCTTGACGGAGGAACAAATTGACTCCATCCTAGCCTACCTGTACAAAAACACGGACCTTATGACCTATTACAAGGCCAATATGACGGCCATCGTCAATGGAAGTCCAGAAAAGATGAGTCTTCAAAAATTCGTGGCTTCCTACATCGAACATCAACGCCACGTGATCCGCAGGCGCACGCAGTACGACTTGGACCGCGCCCTGGAGCGCTTCCACATCGTCGAAGGCTACGTGAAAGCTTTAAATCGGCTCGACGAGGTCATCCGAATCATCCGGGAAGCCAAAGACCGCAAAGATGCCCTCGAAGGACTGGTGGCCCAGATTGACCTGACGGAGGTTCAGGCCAATGCCATTCTGGACCTGCGCCTGTACCGCCTGACCAATTTAGAAATAGATGGATTTCGCAAGGAACGAGACGACCTGCAAAAAACCATCTCCAAACTCGAGGGAATTCTCGGTTCGGCAAAACTCCTCGACAAGGTCATCCAAACAGAACTCGCCGAATTCGTGAAGCCGTACAGTCATGATCGCCTCTCCCCCATCAAGGAAGAAGTCAAGGAATTGACTGTGGATGTGACCATGACCATTCCGGAAGAAGAAGTCTACGTGATGTTGACCAAAAACGGTTACATCAAACGCCTGAAAAAACGAGCGTTCATGGGCGTCGAGCGAATTGACGGGATCAACCTCAAACTTGGAGACGCCATTCAAGACACCATCTTCACCAAGACCACAGACACGCTCTTGCTGTTTACGAGCAGCGGCATGTACTACTCCTTGCTCGCGAACAAGGTGCCTGAAGGAAGGTGGAAGGACGAAGGGCAGCCGCTGCACACCCTGATTCCGCTGGGAAACGACGAAAAAGTCGCATGCGTCGTTGCAGTGGCGGACTTCAAAGCTGTGCAATCCCTCTGCTTTGTCACGGGTGGCGGGTTAGTCAAAAAGACAGCGGTCAGTGAGTACCAGACTGATCGGTCCGTTGCAATCCGAGCTCTCAAGCTAAAGGACGGAGATGAACTGAAACAGGTGTTTTTGACGGCGGACGACGAGCGCGTCGTCGTGATCACGGAACGCGGATATGTCGGACTGTTTGACCAAAGCGAAATTTCACAAGTCGGCAAAAACGCATTGGGGGTCAAACTCATCTCTCTCACGCGCCAAGATTCGGTGCTCAATGCCTATCCGGTAGAAGCAGATAAGCCGTTTACGGTTGTGTTGTTCGAATGCCACGGTTACTCGCGCGCCGTACACTCCCAGCGCGTTCCCGGAAAGAGCCGCGGAGGCAAGGGGACTCAGGTGTGGAAAGGCTTTAAGTCCGGGGACCGGATTGTCCGGGGACTCCTGGCCGAAGAAGGAACGATGCTAGGAGCCTATGTCGTCAACAACCAGGGGACGGAAGTATTCGAGATGGAAGTCGACAAAACTTCAGCGGCACCGGTACAGTACGCAGCCATCGACCTGCAGGCCACGGTCACCGACGTTATTACCATGCCGAAAAAATAGGCTGCAAACGCCTGCGCTACGTTAGACTTTGACAGGTTCAAGCGTCGGCACGTTCCGCGTTAACAAGAGCATGCGATGCTAAATTGTCCGTGAAAAGGCCCGGCTTGCCCCCGTGCGTCGGGGTGCGTCTCCCGGGCCGTGCCCTCACGCTGTACCTTTTGTTCCTTTTTCCCCCTTCAGGTTAAATTCGTAAATCCTTCAATTTCTTCAACTAGGGTTCAACCTCTTCAACGAAATACCGCCCAATGTTGTGCTTTCGCTCCTTATCGGAGGCGTACAAAATTTTGATGGACCTCCGGACAAACGAATCTTTCCAATCGGGTAAATACGTCGGAACAATGGGAGCCAAATAAGGGACCCCAAAGGATTTGAGGGAGGCGGCTTGAACGACTAGGAGTATGTCAAACAGAATCAGCCCGTATAAGCCTAAGAACGAAGCGGGAATCAGGGAGAGCAAACGGATGAGGGAAACGGCCTGGATCAAGCCGCTAGTGAGAAAGGTGCTGATTCCAGATACGGCGACGATGATGACGGTGGGAATCCCGACAAACCCGGAGTCGACAGCCGCCTGGCCAAGAATGAGTCCACCAACGATACTCACAGAACTCGAAATCGCTTTGGGCATTCGAAGGCCTGCTTCTTTGATGAGTTCAAACGCAAACACCATCAGCAGTACTTCCAGCGGCAGCGGAAAAGGAACTCCTTCCCGCGACCCGGCAATACTCAGGAGTAAATCCGATGGGATGAGTTCCTTGTGAAAGTTTTCGATGGAGATGTAGATCGCGCACAATTGGGTCGCTAAAAAGAAGCCCAACATTCGCACGAACCTCATGAGCGAACTATAGTGGCGCCGCGAATGATAGTCCTCTGTGCCTTGAAAGTTGTCCATAAACAAGTGAGGAACCATTAACGCCGTCGGGCAGTTGTCGGTCAAGATGGCCACTCTTCCTTCCAGCAGTGCGGCTACCACCACGTCGGGCCGTTCCGTATGACGCACAGTCGGGAAGATCGTATTCGGGGCGTCTTCAATCAACTGTTCTATGTACCCGCAACCCAAAATAGCATCCACATCGATCTTTTCCAACCTCTTTTTCACCAGTGAAAGGATGCCCGCATGCACCATGCCGTCCAAATAGACGAGGGCACAAGTCACCCTGTTATCAGTTCCTAAAACGAATTTCTCCACATGCAGCTTTGGGTTCTGGAGGTCCCGGATAATCCACGACAAGTTCACCGTCAAGCTTTCGATAAAACCTGTATGAGGTCCGCGGATCACCGTTTCACTCTCCGGCTCCTGTACATTGCGCTGTTCGCCGGCTGACGCATCAATCAGAAACCCAACTGCGAGCCCATCGACAAATAATACGGTTTGACGTTCCAACACCTTTTGCGCTGCGGTTTGAATGTCATGAGTTATCTGGACAGCTGGAACGGAGATGGTATTGAGGATGTCTTCTTCTCGGACAGGACCCTTGTGTTCGATCAAAGGGGCCACGATGGATTGGGCAAGCATCACCTTGTCCGTCAATCCGGAGGTATACACAAGAAAAGCCTGTTTGCGTCCAACTTGAAACTCCCGAAAAACGACCCCGTCGTTGTTCCACAAGTACTCTTTCATAGCAGCGTGGTTGCGCTGCCAACTCCCCTCCACCTTACGATTCAAACGGATTCACTTCCCCACCCAAGGTTAATGGATAGGGTTTCCATACCCGAAGTGAAAGATTCATAAGTATGAGGTGCACCAAAGAGACGGTGCATCTGCCACGAGTCTTCAAAATGCGTGCACTGAATTTTGTAAGCAATTTTGTAAGCCCCCGTTCTACAAAGCCCATTGACAGAAGCAGCTTTTCTGAATATACTCGTAAAAATTTCTCTCAATTGTTCCGGCACGTACATTTGAATTGTTCCGGCCAGTCCATGTGAAACGTTGAACAATTGGTTTGGAGGTCCTCCTGTTGAATATCACCACGGAAGGGATTCGCAAGCAAAATTTAGCGGTCGACGACGCCGACGCGATCGAACACCTGCTGCGGACGAGTCGGGTGGGTTACTTGGGATTGGTCGATGGGGACGAACCGTATGTCGTTCCTCTGAACTTTATCTGGCATCGGGAGGCCATTTACGTTCACGGGGCGCAGTATGGCAGAAAGGCTTCGCTGATGTCGCAGTCGCCAAAGGCTGCCTTTACGATCGCCCACGAAATCGGTACGATTACCCATCCGGTACCGGCCAAAACCGACACCGCTTACCTGACTGCCATGGTATTTGGGCGAATCTCCATGGTGGAGGACCTGAATGAAGCGACGTCTGCTCTGGAAGCTATGCTCTGCAAATACGTGCCTGGATACTACGACTCACCTTTACATTCGGGACATGTTCAATCCTATGTATCTGGAGCAGGGAGCCATGTGGCCGTATACCGTTTACAGCCAGAGAGAATCACCGCCAAGGAAAATCCGGAGGACATGTCTGTAATGTTTTATCCTGGACGTACGCGGACAGCCGACGTCCAACGAGGTCGCCGTTGAGCGCCTCCCGTGACACAGCGTCCATGCGCGAAAATGACCTCATCCGTAAGGTGCGACCTGCACAAACACACAAAAAAGATGGCACCACATGGGTGCCATAGGGGCTAAAAGGGCTTACTAGTGAAACGATTACATTGTATGGCTATTTAAAGGCGGAGGGTGTCGAAATGTGACATTTACGTGAAATTAACATTTCTCACCTCTGCAAAACACACTCTATTCGAAACACATGAAGCATCGCGGGTGCAACGGTTTATCGCTGACATAGTCTCCTCTATATCCAACACATTCCATAAAATGTATGGTGGTTGTCGAGGTGGTAATGATATGTCCTAAGCCAAATACCTCAGTTCCAAGGAGCAGATGACATTGACCAGCGACCAGCAACTCGCGTTATCCAACTTAGTCAACACACAGAGAAATCTTGGACAAAGTTGGGTGAATTATTGGCAGCAGTATTCGAATGCCGGTACGTGGCAATTTTGGGCAAACCTCATTCTATTCGTTGGGCCATTGGTGGTGTTGTACTTCGTTTTAGACCGGAAAAAGGCGTTTAGAATCGGTTTCTACGGTTTCAATGTTCATGTCTGGTTTGGCTATATCGACACCTTAGGCGGAACGCGCGGGCTCTGGGCATACCCCTTTAAAATTTTTCCGTTTCTTAGCTTAAGCTTCAGTCTGGAAGCATCCTTTGTTCCCGTGGTGTTTATGTTGTTGTATCAATGGACGTTGAATCGCAAACGAAATTACTACTTGTACGCCACTGTCTTAAGCGCAGTGCTGGCATTTGTCGTGAAGCCCGTCATGTCTTGGCTTGATTTGTTTCAAATGTATCGATGGATGAATTTCTTTTATTTGTTCTTGGGGTATATAGTGATTATGCTGCTGTCCAAATGGGTTACGGATTTCTTCGCTTATCTTCAGAAGCGTCAAAGCGGAGGAACTTTCCAAAGAAATTCGCTCACGTCTGAGGTCGGCGAATCCGGAAGGAGTAAGTGGAGACGTAGAAACCGCTCCGCCTTTTAAGGGAAACGCGGTACTCTTTGAACCGTCGCTTTGAACCCTTTTTCGAATGATTTCGAATGATATGGAAAAACCGCGCTCCTACAGCGATTTTCACCACTGCATCTACGCGGTTTTTGCCGGTGTAACGAATGAGAGGAAGCATGCCTGTAAGCCGAGTTCTGTACTCCCAGTGCTGCAAACGGCATCTACGCAATCGAAGTTGCCAACATGCCTCGCACGATGGAGCGGCAATCATCTATCTAGGCCGGCTGTTGCCAGCCGGCTCAAGCGACCTACCCGAGTGCGTGACGGGCCGCCACATGTGCACTCCTATCCGGTCTTGCTCCAGGTGGGGTTTACCTAGCCAACCTGTCTCCAGGCTGCTGGTGCGCTCTTACCGCACCGTTGCATCCTTGCCTGTGAGCCAAAGGCTCCATCGGCGGTCTACATTTCTGTGGCACTGTCCCTAAGATCACTCTCGCCGGACGTTATCCGGCACCTTGCCCTATGGAGCTCGGACTTTCCTCCCGTGCGGCTTTTCAGCACTGCACCGGCGATTGCCCAGCGTACTTCCTCTTTTCGAAGTCAGCATGTAAGAGTATACTCCATCTCGAGACGAAACCTCAAGTACAAAAGCCTTCCAAATGAACTGTCCGAATGAACTGTCCGAATGAACTGTCCGAATAACTGTCCAAATGAACCAGTTGTCCAAAGGCGTGCAGTCTCCAAGCACATCAAGAGTCCAAATCACATTATACCCAATGATACGGGTCTTCGTTCACGTTGGCTATGGTAACGGATACCCGTTCGCCCAAGTGCTGTTCCAACTCCGTTTTCAATCGCGTCAGCACAGGCCGTTCGAGCGATGAATGCGTCGCGTCGACGATGGCCAGGCCGTCTTGCCATGCCTCTGCAACCAAATGGTGGTCCGTATCCGACGTGACCAACACGTCTGCCCCCATCGCGATCGCTTGATGGACCCACTTTCCACCCGAACCGCCAAGGACAGCAACGCGACGAACGTTCATGTCGGGTGCTCCGCCAAAACGTATATGCTGCAGTTGCAGCTGCGCACGGCACATCTTTGCAAAATCCAGAAGGCGCATCGGTTCTGGCAATTGTCCCACCCGTCCAATTCCATACGCTTTGCCCATGATTTCGAGAGGATACAGGTCATAGGCGACCTCCTCGTAAGGGTGGGCCGAAAGCATCGCGCGAACGACATCTTCGATTTTGGATTCGGGAACCACCGTTTCCAACCGGACTTCTTGCACTCGCTCCAGCTTTCCCGCTTCCCCGATAAAAGGGTTTGTTCCCTGCAAGGGAAGAAATGTGCCTTGGCCCGGCGTGTTGAACGTACAGGAACTGTAGTTTCCGATGTGGCCGGCACCCGCCGCACAAACGGCATCCATAACTTCTTGATGGTGGCTCTCCGGAACAAACACCACGAGCTTGCGCAACCGTTCGTTTTGCACCCGATCGAGAATCTCCACGTCCCTCAAACCGAGCAGCTGTGCCAGTACGTCGTTGACACCCCCGTCTGCAACGTCGAGGTTCGTGTGGGCACTGTAAACACACAGGTCATGTGCGAGCGCCTTTGCAACGGCTTGTCCTCGGACCGTCGAGGTATCCACTCGCGACAGTGGACGAAACAACAAGGCGTGATGCGTAATCAACAAATCGGCTTGCGAACCTACCGCTTGCTCGATCACGTCCGGTGAAGCATCGAGTGCGAGCCAGATGTTATGTACCGGCTTATTCAGTCGACCGACTTGCAGTCCCACCGGATCGCCAGAAAAGGCCAAACTTCGCGGAGCGAACGACTCGATGACAGCAATCGCGTCTTGAGCTAAGACTGTATCTGTTTTTGCCATGTTACTTGTCCTCCGGTTGATGGTGGTTCATCCATTTTTCTAACCAATGGGTTTGCCGAATCAGGCGGTTGCGATGGACTGTAGATGCCGGCTGCCGACTGTGCTCCAGCTCGCCAGCAATGGACTTCCATCGCGCGAGCTTTGCCCGGGCAAACTCAATGAACGTGTCGGTCGGCTTAACCAGTAATGTAGGCCCCAACTCCAAAGCAACCGACAGTTCGTCTTCACTGCCTAAAAAAGATGAGTACGCCGGATCGCGCCCCTCCACTTCAGAACCTGACAGGCGCCGAGCTGCCATGATTTCGTAATACCGGTCATCTTCCAAAATGACGGCTTCTACACTGAGGACGTATCCGTTCTCCCGCCAGTAGCTTCGAACGCGTTGGCTCGCGTTCATCGGTTGAATGACAACGAGTTCCACTTGTTCCATGACCTTCGGAGACTCCGTTAAAATCTCGACTGCCGTAGAACCGCCCATCCCTGCAATGACGACCGTATCCACTTCCCCGGGTGCCACGGTGGACAGCCCCGGGCCTAAACGCACAGAAACCTGCCGCTCCAGGTTGAACGCCCGTACGTTCTGCAAAGCCGCTGTGTAGGGTCCTTCCGAAATGTCTGTTGCAACCGCATAAGAGAGTGTGTGTTGTTGACTCAGGTAAACCGGCAAGAGTGCGTGGTCGGTGCCGACGTCAACCAACTTGCTGTGTCGCGGGACCAAGTCGGCAATCGCCCTCAGCCGGCGTGAGATAGCCACTGTCAAATTTGCGAACATTCCTTTCTCAATCTCGAAATTACGAACATTTCTTTGGAAATCTCGAAATCACATCTAAAGCGCGAAGGTCTAAACCGCGAGGGCAAGAGCCCGAGCACAACGTCTAAAGCAGCGACGCTTGACCGGACAGCGTGTATTTGACGAACGCAATGACTTCGCGCCGGGCATACCGGTTTTCCCGACGGCGGGAAAATGCCGCGTACCCGGTCACGTCCATGTCTAACTGGCGGGCTACTGCCAAAGCCCTTGGAAGGTGGTAATCGCTGGTTACCACCACTCCGGAACCAATGTCAAACCTCTCCATCACCGCGCGGCTGTTCCGAAGGTTCTCCCAGGTGTCCGTCGAATGACGGTCTTCTAAGATCACTTCAGGTGCAACGCCGTTAAAGACTAAAAAACGCTTCATCGAAGTCGACTCGGATACGGTTTCGTCCTCTCCGCGCCCTCCACTCGTAATGATAAAGTCCACATATCCGTTCCTGTACAAATGCAGTGCTGCTTTAAGCCGCGCCGTGAGCGTCCGGCTCGGCTTAAACCCGTCCGTATAGGCACCGAGGACAATCGCAGCCCCCGCGCGTTTAGGCTTTTCCATGCGCCCCCACTGTCTGAGGACGTGAGCGCCAACCACAATCAAGAATACCCCCACAAGCGCCAATAAGCCAATTCCGATTGTAAAATAAAGCCAAAATCCGGACAACGCTAGCCCCCCTGCGTACCGCTGCCTTGTTCACACGTTCAGCCTGCTATACTTTACGGGGAGTTTGTCCGGATTAGAATGATTTTTTTTAACAACCGAATTTTAAACAGTCGAATTTAACAACCCAGTTGACGCGCGATCACCAACCGTTGAATTTCAGAAGTTCCTTCACCAATTTCGATCAACTTAGCGTCGCGAAAGTTGCGTTCCACGGGATAGTCGGACATGTACCCATTGCCACCCAATACTTGAATGGCCTGTTCACACGCGCGCATCGCCATCTCAGATGAAAACAGCTTTGCAAATGCGGCTTCTTTAGTGAATGGCCGGCCTAAATCGTGCAACCAAGCCGCTTTGAACACGGCGTTTCGCGCTAAGTCGATGTTCATGGCCATATCCGCCAACTTGTGCTGAATCGCCTGAAACTTTGACAAGGACTGACCAAATTGCTGGCGCTGTTTGGCGTACTCTAACGCTGTCTCAAAGGCGGACCGCGCAATTCCGATCGCTAAAGCGGAGATGGCCACCCGTCCTCCGTCAAGTGTACTGAGAAACTGTTTGAACCCTGCGTTTAACGGCCCCAACAGGTTCTCCTCCGGGATTCGGACATCCTCCAAGACGAGTTCCACCGTATTGGAAGCCCTCATACCCAACTTTTCGTACGCTTTACCGACTTTAAACCCCGCTGTGTCGGCAGGCACAATAAAGGCACTGATTCCTCGACTTTCCCGGTCGGTCACCGCTGTTAAGACCACCGTTTTGGCGTACCCGCCATTGGTGATAAAGATTTTGGAACCGTTGATGACCCACTGGTCTCCTTGCTTGATCGCGGTGGTACGCGTACCCCCTGCGTCCGAACCCGCAGATGGCTCTGTCAAACCAAACGACCCAATTCCCTCCCCCGAAGCCAGAGGCGTGAGGTAAGTCTGCTTTTGTTGTTCCGTTCCGTACAAATAAATGGGCATACATGCCAACGAGACGTGGGCCTCATAACTCAAGCCCGTGCCGCCGCAGGCGCGGCCGACCTCTTCCAGCGCCAAACAATAACTGATAAGGTCGGCACCAGCCCCCCCGTACTCTTCCGGAAACGGCAGTCCCATCAAACCTAATTTGCCCATTTTCTCGAATATCTCAACGGGAAACCGGGCGGCTTTATCCAATTCTGAAGCGATAGGGGCAATTTCCGCCTGTGCAAAGTCCCTGACCATGTCTTGAATCATCTTCTGCTCGGTCGTCAATTCAAAATCCACCGTAAACCCCTCCTCGTCGCAATCCCATTATAGCGATCGATAGAAAGCGCTTGCAAGTGCAGGGACACAATGCAAAACCGCCCCCACAAACTGTTGGGGCGGTCCATCCACATTGCGCTGTTCCATTTTATGTTATCGCCGCCGAATGCCAGTTTGTTTTCAACAGCAATCGCTTCGGCGAAAGCAAGTTTTACAGAAAACCAACTCATCTATTCGAGAAAATCCTTCAACCGCTTGCTGCGGCTGGGATGACGCAATTTCCGTAAAGCCTTTGCCTCGATTTGGCGGATTCTTTCCCGGGTGACTCCGAAGACTTTTCCCACTTCCTCGAGAGTCCGGGTGCGTCCGTCATCGAGTCCAAAGCGCAGGCGCAACACGTTTTCCTCCCGCTCTGTAAGCGTATCGAGAACGTCTTCCAGCTGTTCCTTCAGCAGCTCGTACGCAGCGGCGTCCGCCGGCGCAAGGGCTTCATCATCTGGAATGAAATCCCCGAGGTGAGAATCGTCTTCCTCGCCAATCGGCGTTTCTAAAGAGACCGGTTCTTGGGCAATTTTTTGGATCTCGCGGACCTTTTCTGGACTCATGTCCATTTCCGTGGCAATCTCTTCCGCAGTCGGCTCCCTCCCGAGCTCTTGCAACAATTGACGGGAGATGCGAATCAGCTTGTTGATGGTTTCCACCATGTGCACGGGAATGCGAATGGTGCGGGCCTGGTCCGCAATGGCGCGGGTAATGGCCTGCCGGATCCACCATGTCGCGTAGGTGCTGAATTTGTAGCCCTTGCGATAGTCAAACTTTTCAACTGCCTTAATGAGGCCCAGATTCCCTTCCTGAATCAAATCGAGAAACAGCATCCCGCGTCCGACGTAACGTTTGGCGATACTGACCACAAGGCGAAGGTTGGCTTCCGCCAAGCGGCGCTTGGCCTCTTCGTCTCCGTCTTCGATGCGCTTTGCGAGTTCAATCTCTTCTTGAGCCGACAGCAGCGGCACGCGGCCAATTTCCTTGAGATACATACGCACCGGGTCGCTGATTTTGACTCCCGGGGGCATCGTCAGGTCGTTGAGATCGAACCGCTCCTCTTCCTCTGTCTCTGTATCGTTATCGGCACGGCGGTTGCCACCGTACGAATCGTCACGTTCATTGACCAAGTCTACCCCTAACTCCGACAACTGATCGAAAAACTCATCCAGTTGATCGGGATCGAGGTCAAACTTTGTCAGTCGATTGACAATTTCTGCGTACGTTAAGGACCCGCGCTTTTTGCCAAGTTCCATCAACGCTCTTTGTGTTTCTTGAAGGGTTAGTCCACGTTCCTCATCGCGGGCCTTTTCGTTTCTCTCTTTCACTTCTTCCCCGCCTCCTTCACTCCACCGTTTGACTTCGGCTTTACCTGAGGAAGTTTTAGTTTCGCGATACGCTGCTGTAAATCATCCATGGTGACTTTCAACGAATTGACCGACGCGATATCTCCGCCCTGTTGTGCGAGAAGCAGTTCCTCCAATGATTGCCGGTACAGAACTTCGACATGATGCAATTCGATGGTTCGCAAATAATCCTCTAAAACGTCAGGGCCGAGTTCCGGTGGATCTTCAATCAACAACGACGACGCCAAACGGGTCAAATCCGGGTCGTCTAAGCTGTCCAAAAAAGCACCCGCGTTTGCCTCCGGGTTCTGCGCTCTAAAGGCATATAAATGTGCCAGCAGCGCAGTTTGTTCCGGCAAAACCAATTCGTCGACCCCGCGTTCCAGCAAAAACTCGTAGTGGTGAACATCGGTCAGCATAGCCTGTAAGATGCGGTTTCCGGCCTGAACATAGCCCTTAGGCAAGCTTACCGAAGCTGGTGCTGACGCAGGCGCTGCAGCCTCCAAAGCCTTTGACCGACGGTGGGACCCCACTTTTTTAGCGGCCAACGCCAGTTCTTCCTTTAGGGTCTCCATGGACACGTGGAATTCGTGCGACAACCCTTGCAACCCGGACTCCTGTTCAAGCGGTTTGGCCCGGGAGGCCAACACTTCTAAAGCCGCACGGAGGAATTCCGTTCTTCCTAAGGGATTTTGCAAGTCCGCTTCAGTGCGCAGCAACTGCAATAAAAACTGGACATCAGACAAAGCTTGTGACTTAACAAACCGCTGAAACGCCTCTGTGCCCCGGGATTGAATGAAGTCGTCCGGATCCATTCCTTCCGGAAACAACACCACCCGAACCTCCAACCCGACTTCCTGCAGGACATCCAGGGCTCGCTTTGCCGCTTTAACCCCTGCGTTATCTCCGTCGTATGCGATGGTCACGCGCGGGCTGAAACGGCGAATGATGCCAGCCTGTTCGGGAGTCAGAGAGGTTCCCAGCGAAGCCACGGCGTTCTTCATTCCAGCTTGCCACGACGCAATGACATCCATATAGCCTTCCAACAAAACAGCATTGTGAACTTTGCGGATGTCTTTACGGGCGGCGTGCTGGTTAAACAACAGAAGGCCCTTATGAAAGATGGGCGTTTCTGGTGAATTCAAATACTTTGGTTTTCCGTCCTTGGATAACATTCGACCCCCGAATGCAATTACCTTTCCCTGAGCATCGCAGATGGGAATCATCATGCGCCCGCGAAACCGGTCTACAACCTGGTCTCCCACGGCCACCGCCAAACCACATTCCAACAAAATATCTGTCGTGAATCCCCGCCGCTTGAGGAACGAAACGAGGGTCTGTCCCTCTGTTGGCGCGTATCCAAGCCGAAATTCCACCGCCGTTTCCCGCGATAAACCTCTTTTCTCCAAATACGTTAGGGCTTGCACACCAGCAGCCGTATTCATTAGAATGTAGCTATACAGTTTCGCAGCAAGCTCATGAGCATCCATCATTTGCTCGAAACGGCTGGAATGGGAAGACGGTTGCGCGTCATCCAAGCGAAACGGTGGTTCCAACCCGGCGCGTTCAGCCAATTTAATGGTTGCTTCCGGGAAGTCTAGGCCTTCGATGTCCATTACAAAGCGAATGACCGTCCCACCAGCTCCACAGCCAAAACAGTGGAACAGTTGCCGGTCCACAGACACGGAAAAAGATGGCGAACGCTCGTTGTGAAACGGGCACAATCCGACATACGAACGGCCACTCCGCCTTAATTGGACATAGTCCGATACGACATCGACGATATCAACTCGGCGCCGTACCTCTTCGACGAACGTATCCGGGATACGCCTCATCCCACCACCTTCTTTGACTTCTGCAATCTCCTGTGTAACATGGTCTGGGATGACGAAACGATCCATGTCGTTTCTGATGTCATATTGTGTTATTCTACAGGAAACCGCACTTTCCTCCTCTCGGATCAAAAATCCTCCGATGTCGTTCGTCAAGCCTCGACAACGCCGACGCGAAAGGCCTCTGTCCTGAAATGGACCGTCCCTTGCAAACAACCTCTAGTATCGACGTTCATAGTCAAATTTATCCTTGTATTCTCCCCGTATACAGTCTATGGTGCAATCAAAAAGGATATGTGCGGGCAAATGAGAATGCACGTGAAAGAATCACCAGCCGCACTAGTTGCATGCGGCTGGATCGGATGGCAGCCTGTACGACTCGCCAATTTGAAGCCGATAATAGTTGCGCTGTGCGACACGGCTCTAGATCTTTAGAGCGGCGTGGGCCGCTGCCAGACGTGCCAACGGGACGCGGAACGGCGAACAACTCACGTAGTTTAGTCCCTTCTCGTGGCAAAAAGCGATACTTTCCTTTTCACCGCCGTGTTCCCCACAGATGCCTAACTTGAGATTCGGCTTGACCGCCCGGCCCTTTTCTGCGGCCATGGCAACTAACTGCCCGACCCCTTTTGCATCCAAGACAGCAAAGGGATTTTCGGGGAGAATCTTTTCTGAAGTGTACTGCAGCAGAAACTTTCCTTCAGCGTCGTCCCGGCTGAATCCAAACGTAGTCTGGGTCAAGTCGTTCGTACCAAATGAGAAAAACTCTGCTTCCTGTGCGATTTCGTCAGCTGTCAGCGCAGCTCGCGGGACCTCAATCATCGTTCCCACAATACAAAGGAAGTCCACTTGGCTCTCCACTCTTACCTCGGCAGCCACACGTTCCACCAAACGACGCATGCGCCGGAGCTCCTCGGCATGCCCCACCAGCGGTATCATAACCTCTGGCAACGGGTGAAATCCTTCCTTTATAAGCTGAGCCACAGCCTGATAAATGGCGCGGGTCTGCATTTCGTAAATTTCTGGGAAAGTCATGCCTAACCGGCAGCCCCGGTGCCCCAGCATCGGATTGAATTCGTGCAGATTCTTGACCTTGGCCAGGAGCACTTGGACTTCTGCGAGCTCCTGCTGCCACTGGTGATTCTGAGGCTCGTATTGCAGACGCACCTGAAGCTGGGCCTGTTTTGCAATTAACTCTTCCAAATTCGGAAGAAACTCGTGCAGCGGCGGGTCCAACAAGCGAATTGTCACGGGAAGACCGTCCATCGCCTTTAAAATCCCGTAGAAGTCTCCCTCTTGCATCGGCAGCAGTTTTTCCAAAGCGCTCTGCCGTTCCTCAATATCTGCAGCCAAAATCATCGCTTGAACCAACGGCACCCGGTCCGCCGCCATAAACATGTGCTCGGTCCGGCACAAGCCGACGCCTTCAGCCCCAAAAGACCGCGCCTTGGCGGCGTCTTCCGGATTATCGGCATTTGTCCGGACATCCAACGACCGAATTTCGTCTGCCCAAGCCAAAATTTGCTCAAACTCGGACGAGAGCTTGGGTTCAATCAGCGGAACCTCTCCCAACAGGACCCGTCCCGTGGCACCGTCGATGGACACGGTATCCCCTTCTTTAAGAACGAGGTCTCCGATCCGAAAACTCTTGTCGCGCTCGTGAATTTGCAGCGTGTCACAGCCGCAGACGCAGGGTTTGCCCATACCCCGGGCCACTACGGCAGCGTGGGATGTCATACCGCCGCGGCTGGTCAGAATTCCTTCCGCAGCTAAAATGCCATGGATGTCTTCTGGCGTCGTTTCGGTGCGGACCAAGATGGTCTTGACACCTGTGCGCGCAAGGCGTTCCGCTTCGTCCGCGGAAAACGTAACCATCCCAGAAGCTGCCCCTGGAGAGGCAGGTAAACCTGTAGCCAACAACTGCAGGTGCGCTTGCGGGTCGATGCCCGGATGAAGGAGTTGGTCGAGCTGTTCAGGGTCGACCCTTTGTACGGCGGTCTTATAGTCAATCAGCCCTTCATCCACTAAGTCCACCGCGATGCGAATGGCCGCTTGAGCCGTCCTTTTGGCGTTTCGCGTCTGCAGCAGGTAGAGTTTGCCCTGTTCGACGGTGAACTCAATGTCCTGAACATCCTTATAATGGCGTTCCAGCAAATCGCAAACTTCGGTGAATTGCTGATAAACCTGCGGCATTTCTTGAGAGAGTTGAGAGATAGGCTTTGGCGTGCGAATGCCGGCAACGACGTCTTCTCCTTGCGCATTTGTGAGGTATTCGCCAAACACTCCAGGTTCTCCAGTTGAAGGATTGCGCGTGAAAGCGACGCCTGTTCCGGAATCGTGGCCCATATTTCCGAACACCATCGACTGAACGTTGACGGCGGTGCCCAGACTGTCAGGAATCTTGTTGATGCGGCGGTAAACCCTTGCACGCTGGTTGTTCCAAGAACCGAACACAGCTTCAATGGCCAGCTTTAACTGCTCCATCGGCCGTTGTGGAAACGCCTGTTTCGTCTCCTTGCTGACGAGTTTGTGGTATTGAGCAATGACTTCTTGCCAGTGCTCCGCTGTCATGTGCTGGTCCTCATGCAAGCCTGCCGAATCTTTGACGCCATCGAGAATTTGTTCAAATTTATAGTGCGGAATGCCCAACACTACGTCCCCAAACATTTGAATAAAACGGCGGTAGGAGTCATAGGCGAAGCGAGGGTTCTGAGTATTTCGGGCAAGCCCGACGACCGTTTCGTCATTTAGTCCCAGGTTCAACACGGTATCCATCATTCCAGGCATGGAAATCGGGGCCCCGGAACGAACTGAAACCAGCAACGGGCGTTGTGGATCGCCAAATTTCTTCTCGGTTTTTTCCTCTAGCCAGGCAATCGAAAGTTCAACTTGCGAGACCATGGAATCCGTCAAGCCATTTTCCTCATGAAAGGCGTGACAGGCGCTTGTGCTCAGGGTGAACCCCGGCGGCACGGGCAATCCCGCTTTCGTCATTTCCGCCAAATTCGCCCCTTTGCCACCCAACAGCATGTTGTCGGCCGAACCTGGATTGTCAAAACGGTAGACCCAATTGGTCGTCATACGCTTTTCCCCCTGCTTCGCACGTAGTCGAGAATTAACCCGGCTGTTTCTTCAACCGCCTTGCTGCTGACATCGATAATGGGACAGTTAATCCGCTGCATGATGCTTTCCGCGTAGTCCAATTCCAGTAAAATCCGTTCGAAACTCGCGTAACTGGCTTCGGCCGTCAAACCGAGGGCTTTTAGCCGCTCTTGCCGAATCAGGTTTAATTCCTCCGGCCGGATGGTTAGACCAATGACCTTTTTTCGCTCGCCAAGCAAAAACAGCTCATCCGGAGGAGAGACTTCCGGAACAAGCGGAACGTTGGCCACCTTTAGCCGCTTGTGGGCCAGGTACATACTGAGCGGCGTTTTCGACGTGCGTGAGACACCAATCAAAATGATGTCCGCTCGCTTTAATCCGCGGGGATCGCGGCCGTCGTCGTATTTCACGGCAAATTCGATCGCTTCCACGCGGCGGAAGTATTCGTCGTCGAGTTGGTGGACCAATCCCGCTTTGCGTTGGGGCGGGTGTCCAACGGCTTCCTCAAACGCGTCCACCATCGGTCCCATAATGTCGATGGCACGCACTCCAAAACTCCGGGCCGCCCCCAACAGGTATTCCCGGAGTTCCGGCAGCACCAGAGTAAACGCAATAATAGCCTGTTCCTCGCGGGCACTGGCGACTGTCTCATCGATGACGGACCGCTCATGCACATAAGACACGCTGCGCATATCCCACTGCCGCCCATCAAACTGGCTGGCCGCCGCGCGAACCACAAATTCGGCCGTTTCCCCAACGGAGTCCGATACAATATAAACAACGGGTGTTTTATCAGTCATGTCTGACGGTGCCTCCTCACTGTCGCTGGATCGTGTGCGGCCATGGCCAACAAAAGCGCCACAGAAGCCCTACACCTCCCGGTATTGCCCAAGCTCGACGAAGACGCGAGTAATCGTGGTCTTGGAAACGCGACCCACAACCTCCTGTTTCCCGGCTGCGGAGACTCGCGTGACGGGCAGCGAGTCCACTTCGCTCTGAATCATGCGCTTGGCCGCTTCATACAAGGAATCCTCATCGTCAATCGTCACCACGTGAGGAACCCGGGTCATGGCTAAGTTGACCGGAATCTGCTTCGCGTCGCCGGTTCCAATGGCGATTTTGAGCAGGTCCTTACGCGACACGATGCCTGCAAGCTCACCGTCCCGAACCACGATCAGACTGCCTACATCCTGCATAAACATCATGACAATGGCGTCATAGGCCGGAGCGTTTTCCATGACCACCGTGGGAACCGATTTGTAGTCCTTGACCTTCATCTTGTGCAGAGTTTCTCCAAACAAATCCACGTTCTTCTTACCGCTGTAAAAATACCCCACTCTTGGCCTGGCCTCGACAAATCCAGACATGGTTAAAATCGATAAATCCGGACGCAAAGTCGCCCGAGTGAGAGACAGCGCCTCTGCAATCTGCTCGCCTGTAATCGGCCCTCGCTGTTTTACGATTTCCAAAATGGTTTCCTGTCTCTTCGTGAGTTCGATTTCATCTCACCGCCCAGCGAATTGTGCCATACTAATTCAACTTATACTGCAAATAGTATATAGCAATTAAGCATCAGTTGCACACCAAAAGAGCACAAGCTTGCGGTGAAAACTTGACTTTTCTTTGAATTTGGACAGATAAGACCGTTGAATCCATGAACGGCATGCAGGGAGGAAAGGCGCAGACGGTGACGGCAATGGGAGGGGGAGGCCCGTTCCATCCAAGCGGCGAAGTGTCGAGGTCGTTTGGACAGGGCGCGGGCATGTCTTCAAACAACGGTGTCATCAAGGCTGGCTTAAGGCAACTGCTCCAGACTGTCCAAAAAACTTCGCGACTTGGCAAAGACCCCGGCATACTCCGTGAGCTGAATCTTCAAGACAGTTTGCAACGCCTGGCGGCTCGCCTGCGAGAGAGAGACTTTTCCAAACCGTTCCCAGGGCAGCTGCGTCATGGTCTCGAGAATTCTCGGTATGGCTTGGGGGACCCGCAAGGCCCGGCGCTGCGGATGGGAGTGATATGCAGTCCGTTCACAAACGGTGCAGACAAAACCACCCTCTCCCGGACTGTAAAACACTTCGCCCGTCAGTCTCTCGTGGCAAAGCACGCAATCCATCCAATTCGGACTCGCGCCAAGCCAACGAAGGATTTTGGCTTCCCACGTCCTGGCCGTGAAAAACACGTCAGCCCGGTTCTCAATCAACCGCTCTAAAGCTCCTGAAAACAGGCGGAAAACGGCTTCGCTTCCATTCGGTCTCTCCTGCGCAACCATCCCCACCAGCTCACAAAAATAGGCGGCATACGCCGCCGATTCCAAGTCTTCTCGAAGCACTCGACGAGAATTGACAATCTCCACTTGTTGAACAGACCCCATTCCCGTGCGCTGGTAAATCGAGTAAATCCCTTCGACACACAACTGAATGCCTGACGCCAGGCGACTCTGCGGCTTTTTGGCACCCCTGGCCATAGCCGCCACGGTGCCGCTGGGCGTCAGCAAGGTGACGATGGCATGAGTCTCGCCATAGGCAATGGATCGGATCACTACAGCATTTGTGTTGTAAAGCATTCAGGCACTCCAACTCCCAATTCGGTGTCTTTGGCTGCGGCACCCTTACTGGTTTGGCGAAACACCCGGGTTGTCCGTTTCTGGTGTTTCGTCTACATCGTCCGATTGGACACTCTCATGTTCTTTATACAACAAATAGGCATCAATATCACCCGTCAATGTAAAGTAACGCCAAGAAAAGTCCCGCAACTAAATCATCCCCTCTGAACAGAGTTTTTCAGCTGCGTGCTTTTGGGTGCCTTGATTCTAGAGTGTCGCAACGACGGGGCTTCATACCATGCAGATGCTGGGAGAGCAAGACCCGCGAAACATCGGTGCTGGGTTTTTGCGAATTACAGGCCCCGAAACCCTTAGAGGTCCTGAAATCCGAAGCGGCGCAGCAGAGAAGGCTCGTTTCGCCAGTCCTTCTTTACTTTGACCCAGAGTTCCAAATAGACTTTGGTACCAAACAAACCTTCGAGCTCTTTTCGAGCCAGTTCCCCCACGCGCTTTAACATCGAGCCTTGCTTGCCAATGAGGATGGCCTTTTGACTATCCCTCTCGGTGTAAATGACTGCATGAACGTACAATACGTCGCTTTCTTCGCGCCGCTCCAACTGTTCGATGTCAACCATCACAGAGTGAGGTACCTCTTCCCGGGTCAGACGCAACACCTTTTCCCGGATAAACTCGGCGATGATAAACTGCTCGGGATGGTCGGTTACCGTTTCATCCGGATAGTACTTGGGGCCTTCGGGCATAAAGCGGGTGATGACCTGTCTCAAATCCGCGACTTGGGTACCGTCTTTGGCCGAAACCGGAACGATTTCTTCGAACGCGTAGAGGTTGCGGTAGGCTTCAATCTTCGTCAAGACGGCGGGTTTGGCCACTGCGTCGACCTTATTCAACACCAAAATGACCGGGGTCTGTACACCGGTGAGTCTCTTCAGAACTTCTTCGTCCTGTTGTGTACCCGTCTCCGTAACATCGGCAACGAAAACAATCAAATCGACCTCTTTAAAGGTTGCTTCCGCGGCTTCGACCATGTACTCTCCAAGGCGGTGTTTTGGGTGGTGAATCCCAGGCGTGTCCACGAATATAATCTGTTCCGTTTCGGTGGTCATGACCCCGCGGATGCGGTTTCTGGTCGTCTGGGGTCGGTTGGACATGATCGCGACTTTCTGTCCGACCAAAGCATTCATGAGTGTCGACTTTCCGACATTCGGCCGCCCGATTAGAGCTGCAAAACCGGAACGAAACTCCGCATTGTTAGGGGACTGATTGTCCATCTTCGCCAAAGGTCTATCCCTCCTCATTCAAATCCTTGCCCGTCCGTTTCGCCGTCGCACTGTAAACGGCGATGGCGCAAAGTCCACACAAAAACGCCAAACTCATCACAGCCCCAAGCCCGTGCACATTGGTAAACAAGCGCCAGTGCCATGGGTAAGTGCTGACGAGAAGGTAAATTGCAACACAAAACGCGCCAAAGGACAGCACCAACACGGCTCCCGCGGCGGCGTCCTTGGCGGTCTTTGCAAAGGCTTCCCACGTATTGTTTGCAACGCGGTTTGTGATGTGTTCAACCGCCGTATTCACCAGTTCTGCCGCCACGACCATTGCGGTCGCGAGAACCGTGAAGGCGACCAAAATCGAAGGGGGTCGGACTACGAGGTTGAATAAAAATACGAGAGTCCCTGCCGCAAAGTGGATTTTCATGTTGCGCTCCGCGATCAGCGCATCCCGGATGCCGTGCACGGCAAACGCGAACGCCCGGAAAAACCGGGCCGTCTCGCGATTGGCTGCCGCCGAACGGCAGTCGTTTCGTTTTATGTTGCCTTGCGGCTTCCGAGTGTGTTGCGGTTTCATGGAGAAGAGGGGCCTTCCCGCGTCAGCCCCAACCCGGTTAAAACATCCTCTTGAATTTGAAACATCTCGCGTTCGGCCTCTTCATCTTGATGGTCATATCCCAACAGGTGCAAAAAACCGTGAACCAACAAGAAACCAATCTCTCGCTGCACACTGTGGCCATAGTCTTGAGCCTGAGAAATTGCGGTCGGAATACTTACGACAATGTCCCCCAGAAGAACGGGTTCTCCTTCCTCAACCGGAAAATCCTCGCCTTCCTCAAGCGCAAACGACAACACGTCCGTAGGCCGGTCTACATTGCGATAATCCCGGTTGAGCTGATGGATTTCTTCATCGTCGACAAAAGAAACCGAGACTTCCCCTTCCACGTCCAATTGCTTTCCTGCGGCATCAAGGACTCGCTGTACGAACGCGGAGTCCAGCCATTGAAACGCCTCGGCTTCAGATTGGACTTTGGAGGAACGCACGTCTACATCGACTGTAACCCGAAGCTGCAAACTCTCGTTGTCCGTCATTTTGCGACTTCCTTTCGAATTTTATCCGGGTCCGGATACTCAATCCGGGAGTGGTAAATGCCTTTGAGGGTCTTCATGAATGCCCCCACCATAACGTCGAGGTCTTGCAGGGTCAAATCGCACTCGTCGAGTTGTCCGTCTTGCAAGCGATCGCGAATGATTTTCCGAATGACTCCTTCGACCCGGTTGGGAGTCGGTCTCGACATACTTCGCACAGCGGCTTCAACTGCGTCGCAAATCATCACGATTGCATTTTCGCGCGTCTTCGGTTTCGGACCCAAGTAACGGAAGTCGTCCACCTTCACGGTTCCGTTTTTGTCCAGTTCCTTCGCCTTGTTGTAAAAATACCAAAGAATCGTGGTTCCATGGTGCGTCGCACAGATGTCTCGAATCGGTTTGGGCAGTCCCGCCTTCTCCAACATCTCCAATCCATCGGTGACGTGGGACGTGATAATGAGATGACTCAGACTCGGCGCAATTTTGTCGTGCGGGTTTTCCTTCGTCATTTGGTTTTCAATAAAAAACATCGGCCGCCTCGTTTTACCGACGTCGTGGTAATAGGCACCCACTCGGCAAATCAACGGGTCGGCACCGACGAGTTCCGCCGCAGCTTCGGCCAAATTGCCTACGATGAGGCTGTGGTGGTACGTCCCAGGCGCTTCCATCAACACCTTTTTCAACAAAGGGTTATTTGGATTTGAGAGTTCCAGCAAACGAATTGCCGTCAACAGTCCAAACGCGTTTTCAAAGAACGGGAGAATCCCCATCGTTAAAATGGCTGTAATAATTCCGTTGAATGCACCCAGTCCAACGTGAAGGGAGAACGATTGAAAGTTTGCCCCGTTGTCTGTTTGCAGCAAGTGCATGGCGACAATGGAGACCACGTTTGTTCCCGCCACCAAAAAACCAGCGCGCATAAATGTGCCGCGGTGTGTCACCTTGCCCACGCTGTAGGCCCCAACCAGAGAACTTACGACGCTGATAAACGTAAACCAGTAATCGAAGTTCAAAGCTGCAGCAAACAACAAAGACACATAAAACGACGAGACCACAGCCAGCGACGAGTCCATCAACACCGTAATGAGCATGGAGCCTACGGCGACCGGCATGAGGTACGCAATGGACGCAGGGCCTCCCGCGTTCATCACGCTCTTGGTAATGGCAATCATCACGGCCATTAAAATCAGGATGAGTCCTGTAATCAGCAGCATCAGGTTGTCCAAGCGCCGCCGCGGCGGGCGGCGTTCAATGTATGCCGCCAACAGCGCCACGGAGATCCCCATTAACAACATAAAACCGACAATCATGCCGTAATTCGGCTGGCTGCTGTACAGCCCCACGTCTTTGAGACGGCTTTGCACCGTGGAGGTAATGATGCCGTTTTTCGAAACGATGACGTCCCCTTGGTGAATCATCACAGGGCCTACGGATTTCGCCGCTGCCTGTTGTGCGGCCTCAGTAGCGGCCTTTTGATACACCATGTTGGGTTTGAGGACACTCACCACGACATCTTGGACAACCAGTCTGGAAACCGGATCCAAATCGAAGTTAATCAGTTTGCTGTCCACTTGGGATGTGGCTTGCGACGTCGACTCCTGGTAAAACGGACTGCCCAGCAAGTCCTGCACAATGCGGTCGCTGACGCTCTGTAAAATTCCAATTTGCTGCACGTTCATCGCCATGAGGGCCTGCAGCGTTGAGTTCGACACGCCCTTGGGCGCGTTGGCTAATAGGCTCTCCAACTTCTGCGTGCTCGACAGCGACTTATCCGAAACCACCGATGTCGCGGTTGTGAACAACTGGTTCAACTGAGCCAGCGCCTGGTCTTCCACGGCCGGAGACTGGGCGTATTGCTTGGGAACCTTGCTCATGGCGACTTGGCGCGCCGCCTGTGTCGCGACCGTATCCACTGCGGTAATGGGCGCCCGGATTGTGACAGGACTAGTCTGGCCCACGCTAAAATCGTAGCGGGGAGGCATGACGCTGCCAAGCAAGATAAAAAACAGGACTACGGCCAACCCGATGTACAGCGCGAGACGAACTCTGCGACTGTTGCGAAACCTTGGGTCATCGAGCAGTTGGCGAATGGCGTGACTCCATTTTGCCAGCATTCAAAACAATCCCCTTACTTCTTTTCGAAACGAGCGCGTCGAAACGGGCGCGGCACAAATTCATTGGCCTAGGACGCGCCAGTCGGCGGTTTAGCCCCTTCGTACGCCTCAATGATTCTCTGTACCAAATGGTGCCTCACGACGTCGTGCGAAGTGAAAAAGTGAAATGCAATTTCCGGAATGTTGTCTAGGATGCGGGTCGCCTCGATGAGGCCGGACAACCGTCCAGACGGCAAGTCGATCTGCGTAACGTCTCCTGTGATCACCATTTTCGAACCAAAACCCAGCCGCGTCAAAAACATTTTCATTTGTTCCGGCGTCGTATTTTGAGCTTCGTCCAAAATGACAAACGAATCGTCCAATGTGCGCCCGCGCATATAGGCTAACGGTGCAATTTCAATGTTGCCGCGCTCAAGTGCCCGCTGGACCTGTTCCGTTCCGTAAACGTTGTACAGCGCATCGTACAACGGACGCAGGTAGGGGTCCACCTTCTCTTGCAAGTCCCCTGGCAAAAAGCCGAGGTTCTCTCCAGCCTCCACAGCCGGGCGCGTAAGCACAATCCGCTTCACTTCGCCTCGCTTTAGAGCCATGACGGCCATGGCCACAGCCAGGTATGTCTTTCCGGTGCCGGCGGGCCCAATCCCAAACACGATGTCGTTTTTTTGGATGGCCCCCACGTAGTGGCGCTGTCCCAAGGTCTTGACGCGCACGGCCTTGCCCTTAAACGTCGTGGCGACCTCGGTCGTATACAAGGCGATTAATTCTTCCAACTCGTCATTTTTTGCCAATTCAATGGCGTAACGATAGTCACCCTCAGACAAATGTACGCCGAGTTGCGACAATTGGGTGATTGTCCGCATCGTGGCGTACATTTGATTAACCTCTTCTTCAGTTCCAGCAAACGAAACTTCCGTGCCGCGCATCGTCACTTTCGCGTGGAACGCACCGTCCAGCACTTTCACCAGAGCATCGTGCGGACCGAGTACCGATACAGCTTCGTCGTTATTGGCGAACGTCCATTTGCGGACTATGTAGTCCTGCGTCAACAGGAATCCAACTCCTTCAAACCACGATGATGTAGGACCTTGCACGTCATGAAGATGGAGTCTTCGGCGCCGGAGGAGGTTGAATCGGTCCCGGAACACCAATGTTCTCTTCAACGCGTGTCAAAACGGTTGTATATAGCTTACCATGTGTGACTTCGTGCTGTAAAACGGTCTGGCCTAAAACCGCCCCAGTTTCGTGCATTTGGACAAACACGTCCTGCTTGGCCAAGTCCAGGGCCTGCTGCTGCGCTTGGGCCACTGTTTTTGCCACCGCAGACTGATTCACTTCGTAGTCTTTGACGTTTTCCCATTGAACCGGCAAGCGCCACTTTCCAAAGTGCCAATCCGACTCGTTGACGCGTTGTACAATCTCGTTGTAATTGGGCTCACGCCATCCCCATACCCGCAAAGCCAGCGGCCCTACCACTACGTATTGGTGGTCTACAAATGCGCCGGTCAGTTGACTCTGGCGCACGCGCAAAGGCAGTTGAACCTTGCTGGTATACCAAACTTCCGCAAGTACTTCGCCCGTAGCCGGAACCAGTTTCGACCCGCCGCCCAAAGAACCTGAAATCAACACCTGTCCCGGTTGAACCGTCTGTCCAGGCTTCACCATCACTTCGCCCCGGCTCGCCAACACTTTGCGGACAACGGCAGGTTTGGAGGCGATCACGTTGTGGGGCTGCTCCTCTTTGACGTCCACCCCGGGGATTCTCTCCACCACTTTCAACTGGGCCTTTGTCCCTTCCATTTGGATTCCCACCCAAACCAACGAAGGCATCTCTTGAAGAATTTTGCGCTGAATCTGTTCCAACGACCCTATCGAACTTTTAAACGCCCCCACGTACAACCCGTTGTCTCGTGCTGCCTGAAGCACCGCTGCCGCAGTATCTTCTTTGACTCCAGACACGCTGACCTGCCACACCATTGAATTGAGTCCATATAAAACAGCGGCAAACAGTGCGACCCCGACCAGCAAGGACTTGCGCCTCGAGGCATGCCGCAATGCGAACGGAAGGCCTTCTTTCGCGATAAAGTGGATTTTCACCCCATGGCTGCGGCACACGCGGTACGCATGTGGAAAGTCGCGCAGGCCGATGACTAAAGTGCACGCACCCTCGCGCATCCGGATGTGGGACATCGAAATGCCCTGGCGCTGCATATCTGCGATCGTTTCGTTTGCGTTTGCGCCGCGAAGTTCCATATGGAGTGCGCCGAACACCACGTGGTCGAAGCGGGAGGTTTTCAAGCCGGGTTCCCTCCTTGCCGGATGTAGCGGACTTCAGTAACCTGCCCTCGCATGTGGACCTCGTTGCCGGCTACTAAAGTGACCTCAAAGTCGTCACCAACAAGGTGCAAAACCATGTTTCCCAAATCGAGCTGGATCTCCTTTTGACCAACGTGAATTAAGGCAACGACGTTTTCCACGACGACCTCAGAGCCGTCCACGCAAGTCAGCCGGGAGACGTCTAAAATTGCATCCGATGGCAATGCCAGAAGATTCGTGACTGCTTGCTTGAAGCGTGGGCCGAAAGCTCGCATGATTGTCCCCTCCCATCACTTAAGGTATGAGGGCAAGCTCCCAGCTAGTACAAAACAAGCCCTGCCGCACGGGCAGGGCTTGTTTGATTCGAACGCAGATTGTACCCCGGGTGGGGCAAGTTTGACTAAGCAAGTTACCTAAGGTAAAAGTGCCTGAACCATCTGTTGAACTTTCTTCCCATCTGCGCGGCCTTTGACCTTCGGCATGACCACCGGCATCACTTTGCCGATGTCTCCTTTGCTCTTGGCTCCTGCTTGCGCAATCGCCTCTTGAACCAAGGACTGCAGCTCGTCATCCGACAACTGTGCCGGTAAATATGTCATCAAGATGTCAATTTCGGACTTGACCTCATCTGCCAAATCGGTTCTTCCAGCACTCTCGAACACCTGGAGGGAGTCTCGGCGTTGCTTGAGTTCCTTTTGAACCACTTGAACAATCTCATCGTCTGTGAGCGTTGTTCCGGAATCAATTTCCTTGTTCTTGACGGCCGCCCGCACCATTCGAATCACGGACAAACGCAATTTGTCTTTGTCCTTCATCGCTTGTTTTAGGTCTTCCGATAGTTGCTGGGACAAACTCATGCGTCGGCCTCCTAGCTACCAATCAGTACGCTTTTTTCTTCTTGCGCGCCGCCTCGGACTTCTTTTTCTTGGCCACGCTTGGCTTCTCGTAGTGTTTGCGTTTGCGCATCTCGGCCAAAATACCGTCTTTTGCAGTCGCCTTCTTAAAACGGCGAAGAGCACTGTCCAATGATTCGTTCTTGCGAACCTTGACTTCTGACATCTTTTTCTCCCTCCCTCCGAACCATGGCAAATCATCAATCAGACGTATTATAGTACAGCCAAAAATCGGGTGTCAAATACAGCACCTTCGGAATCTTTCGCTAGGCATGTCTGAGCCTTACAGGACATAAGTTTTGGAAACATGGGGGTGTTGTCCATGTGGGTCAACGCGATTGCCGCGGCGCTTTCTTTGGTGGCCTTTCTCGGCGGGCTCAAAGTCATGCGCGACGGACTTACTGGCCTTGGCGAAGGACGGCTCCCCGGGATTTTGCGTCGATTTGTCCAAACTCCGACCCGGGGCATCGCCACCGGCATCGTCTCGACCGCCCTGATGCAAAGCAGTGCTGCAATTACCGCCATCACCGTCGGCATGGTCGCCAGCGGCAGCATGGTCTTTCGCGATGCGCTCGGCGTCGTGCTCGGATCGAACGTCGGCTCGACACTGATGCCCCTAATTCTTACGCTCAACTTGTGGGGCATCGTCATTCCCAGTCTGGTCCTGGGGACGGCTGGTTTTGCGACCCGGCGCCCGCAGCTTCGCTTCCCAAGTATGGCGATGGTCGGTTTTGCGTCGATCTTCATCGGTCTGCAGGCCTTGACTGTCTCCCTCCACCCCATGACGCAGATGCCCTGGTTCTCATCGCTGATCCAAAGCGCAGGTCAACACCCGCTGTACGCCGTTGTCACGGGCATTTTGGCCAGCGCGGCCATCCAGTCCAGCACAGCGACCACCGTGATCACGATGGCGTTGGCAACAGACGGAGTCATCCCGTTGTCCGGGGCCATCGCAATTGTCCTGGGCGCCAACGTGGGCACATGCGTCACTTCCGTGATTGCGGCCATCGGCCAACCGCGCCCAGCCCAACAAGTGGCCTTGTCCCACGTTTTACTGAACGTGTCGGGAGTGGCGCTGGCACTGCCGCTTCTGGGGCCGTACAGCCACCTGATGGTCTGGTTGACTCCGGCCATCAGCCAGCAGGTTGCAAACGCCCACACCCTATTCAACGCGCTGTGCACCCTGCTCGTGTGGCCTGTGACCGGATCGTTTGCCCGGTTAGTCGAACGCATCCTTCCCGACAAGCAGTGCGCCTGAACTGGTGCCAAGCCTCGCCGCTCCATAGCGCAGAAAATTCACCGCATCCTCACGTGTGCGGATGCCCCCGGCTGCTTTGACGCGGCCCGTACTTGCAGCGGCCTGGGCCATGAGCGCAACGTCGGCAACGCGCGCCCCGGAAGGAGCGAATCCCGTCGACGTCTTCACAAAATCAGCACCGGCAGCCAAGGCGACCCAACTGGCTTTGGCCACTTGCTCATAAGTCAAGAAGTGGTTTTCCAGGATGGCCTTCACGACCTTGGGGTGTGCGGCGTCTGCGTGAGCCGCCCGGCATACTGCCGCAACGTGTTCATACACAGTCCAGACGTCGTCTTCCCGCATGGCTCCTACTGGAATGACGCAATCAATCTCGTCCGCTCCAAGCTCCATGACCTGCCTGGTTTCTTCCCCAAGCATTTTTGCAGTAACGGCTCCAAGTGGAAAGCCGACGACGACGCACGTCCCCACACCGCTTCCGGCAAGCGCTCGATGCACTTCAGCCGTGTGCCGGGGATTGACGCAGACAGCTGCAAAATGGTGGTTGCGGGCTTCCTGGCAAATTCTCAAAATGTCCAAGACGCTGGCTTCAGGCTTGAGCAGGGTGTGTTCAATCGCGCCCTGCACGGCCTGTGCCGCTTCGTCAGGGGATGCGGGCAAAGGACGCTCGCGGAAGCCGTTTTCCGGCGAGGCAGTTTCCCAAGGCCTGCTCATTTCCGGAAAAGTCGCCGACAACTCCATGTCGAGAGCCTCAAACAGCCGCTTCGTCCACGGAGCCACGTCCGGCCACATGCGGTCAATCTGCAGACTGTCGTTCGCTGGCAGCTGCCGCCAGCGCGTCTCCCACTGCTGAGTGTGCCACTGAAGCAGTACCTGCGCTTTCGCAAACAGCCACCGCCAGTTTGCGTATCCCCGCTCGTCGTGAAGGGCCACGGCTTCGTCCCACAGCCTGTAATACGCGCGGTCGAGTTCTTCCAATTGCGGCCTGGGTTCCTGTGCGTTGTCCACGGCTTCGAGCAAAAACATGCGAACCTGTTTGCGAACGGCTTCGCCATCCCGGACAATGGGGTACTCCACCCGGCCTAAAGGAGCCAGAATCCTTGCCTCAATGCCGGTCTCCTCTTCAATCTCCCGGATGGCTGCCTCTTCCCAGCTCTCACCGGGTTCTACGTGGCCCTTCGGCAAGGCAACATGCCCATACGCGTCGTCAATGAGCAGAGCTTCCCGTTGATTTTTCACCGTACGCACCACGAGCCCGCCTGCAGCGCGTTCAATTTTCAACTCGCCGGCCAAACTGGTTTCCCCCTTTACAACAGCTCCAGCACCGGCAGCGACTCCGGTTCAAAGCTCGTTCTTTGTGAGATGAACTCCGCATATTGGATTGAACTTGAAGACTCGTTCATGCGCACCGAGCAGACTTCGCCCATCAGCGACTCCGGAGCAACGCCTGGCGGAACCGGAAATGCTACCCTTAGGTAGTTGTCGGCATGGCCCATCAGCCAAAAACCGGACTTCCCGCCTGGGTGCTGGCCGGGGCGAAACGAAGGTGCTTCCGGGCTTGCCTCCCATTGCAATGGTTCTTCCGGGATCACTTCCAGCACGCGGCCTTTAAACTGCGCCGCATACTCGCGTACCAAGCTCTCTGAGAGCGAAAGCAGCCTGTGGACGCGCTCGGCCTTGACGTCCTCCGCAACCACGTCTGTAAAGCGCGCTGCCGCCGTCCCTTTGCGCGCCGAATACGGGAAGACGTGCAACTGCGAGAAGTGCTGCGTGGCAATGAAGTGCTCGGTCGCGTCAAAAAACTCGTCCGTCTCCCCCGGGAATCCTACGATCACGTCCGACGTGACAGCCAAACCCGGCAGGGCCTGGCGCAGTTTTTCGAGTTTGGCGGCGTAGTCCTCCACCGTATAATGGCGGTTCATCTTTCGCAAAACCTGGTTGTGCCCTGCCTGCAAAGGAATGTGCAGATGCGAACACACCTTCGTCGATCGGCTGAGCACGTCAATGAGGTGATCGTCGATTTCGCTGGCCTCAATGGAGCTGATGCGAACGCGGTACAAATCCTCGACTTTCTCGAGGTCTTCGAGCAAGTGACTGAGCCGGTAGCCGTCGAGGTCCGCCCCATAACCACCCGTGTGTATGCCGGTCAACACGATTTCACGGTGACCTGCATGTACTAGCTTACGCGCTTGCGCGATGATGCTTTCGGGCTTTCGGCTGCGAATTAAGCCCCGTGCGTAAGGAATCAGGCAAAAGGTGCAAAAGTTGTTGCAGCCGTCTTGAATTTTTAAATTGGCCCGCATCCGGTCTTCAAAATACGGCACGTCGAGTTCTTCAAAATCTCTGGTTTTCAAGATGTTTCCGACGAGCGTAAAGGGCTGCTGTTCGTTTCGAACGCGTTCGACGTGCTCCACAATCTTCGACTTCTGGTCGTTTCCCACGACCAAATCAACCCCGGGAATCTGGGCGACTTCTGCAGGAGCCACCTGTGCGTAACACCCGGTGACCACCACCACAGCGTCCGGGTTGGTGCGCACGGCCCGGCGGATCGTCTGCCTGGACTTTTTATCCCCGGTGTGTGTGACCGTACAGGTGTTGATCACGTACACGTCCGCAGGCTCATCAAACGGCACCTGCGTATATCCGGAGGCTTTAAACACCTGCCAAATGCCCTCTGTGTCGTAAAAGTTCACTTTACAGCCAAGCGTGTGAAACGCTACGGTCGACATCCGGACTCACCTCCCAATTCGCCGTATTCGTACAAAATCGCCGAGAGGGCCGTTTGACCGGCGGTCTGCGTTCGCAAAATGCGGGGTCCTAAGCTGACAGAGACGGCCTGGAACTCGTCGCGAAACCTCATGCGCTCCGTCTCGTCCCAGCCGCCTTCCGGCCCTACCGCTATAGCGATGACCGGCGGCCGCCCTGCAAGCCCCGCTTGACGGCCGCCAGGATTGTGCAAGGCATGCTTTAAGCCGGTCGCCGTTTCGTCCTCGTCGAGAAGCAGTAACAAATCTGGCTGAAGCCGCTCCAGCCACTGCGTCACCTGCGACCCGGTGCCGGCGAAGTCCACACTGGGAATGACGTCGCGCTGCGACTGACTCGCAGCCTCGGCCGCGATGCGGCGCCAGCGGTCTATTTTTGCAGCGGCTTTGCGCTCATCGAGTTGCACCACGGAGCGCGCAGTGGCGCACACCAACACGCCAGCGACTCCAACCTCCGTACAGCGCTGTACAATATCCTCCACCTTGTCGCCTTTGGCGAGACCTTGGACAAGGTAGACACGCGCCGCAGGCTCATGCGGCGGCAAGGACTGCAAAATTCGCACCGCAACTGTGCCGGCTTTGCTGTCCACGGATTCGACTTCGGCCAAGTAAGCAGAGCCGTTGAACACCATGGCAGCCTGTTCACCCGGTCGCACGCGCAAGACCCGGGCAAAGTGGTGGCCCTGCTCCCCATCAATGGTCAAATGCTGCTGTCCAGCGGCATCCCGGTCGAAAAACAGGCGGGGCATCATACGGGTTTACGCGCGGTCAAGGCCACCCAGTCCGCTTGCACCGACCGCTCGATGTCCCGAAAGCCAGCTTCCGTCAAGGCTGCCTCCACCATTTGCTCCTGGGTCTCAACAAAACCGGAAGCGATGAACACTCCACCCGGCAGCAGGTGCGCATAGGCCTGGGGAGCCAAAGCGACAACCGGATCGCGCAGAATATTGGCCACCGCGATGTCGTAAGCGATGCCATCTAAAGCACTATCCACATTTCGAAGCAGATCGCCTTGCACCACTCGCACCACGCCCTCCACGTGGTTGTCGCGGACGTTGGCGGCGGCTACGTCCACAGCCACCGGGTCAATGTCGATGGCCGCTACCGACGACGCCCCGAGTTTGGCTGCCGCAATGGACAGCACAGCCGTTCCACAGCCAATGTCCAACACGCGCTTACCTTGTGGTTGTATGCGCTCTAAAGCTAAAAGACACAACTGGGTGGTTGCGTGTGTACCGGTGCCAAAAGCCATCCCGGGTTCCAAGAGAATGGGGAGTCTGTCCCCAACCTCCTCTTGCTCCCACTTTGGCACAATCACAAGCCGTTTTCCAATGGGAATGGGATGAAAGTCCTCTTGCCAGGCACTGGCCCATTCCGACTCGTCCATTCGCGTCAACGACAAACCGAGGGTCTCCATCTCCTCGCGCAAACCAGCCCGGTTCATACGTTCCCGGAGATGGGCCGTACGGTGACGGATGTCGGCTTCCGTGACGTAATCCGGAACGTACACGGTGACTAGGGCCCGCCGTGCTTGCAGCAGCGATTCGTCAAACCACTCGCCGTATTCGGGATGCGGCACATTGCCTGGATGGACACCGGTTATCTCCACCCCTTTTACTTCGGGCCACTCTTCAAGGAGGGCGCTGACGGCTTCCGTCGCCGCTTGCGGGACTCTCAGGCTCACCTTCCACCAACGCACGCTCTCACCTCACTTCACGCCTCAACGGCTAATGACCTCTGTGTTTGAATCCTCACAGCGGCCCAAATCGGTTAAATCCGACGCGAGCGGCTCTGAGGACCGCAGTTAAAACGGCCCCTGAGGGCCGTGTGTGTATTCTCAAAAGCCGGCAAAAACCCGGCAGTGCCGGTCGGTTCTCATCAAAACCAAACCTTTCGGGCTCAACCAAACCTTTCGAGATCAACCAAAGCTTTGGAGCTCAACCAAAGCTTCGGGCTTAACCCAAGCTTTCGGCAGTCGCGTTGGGTCAAGCATCGCCGAGAAAAGCGCTCTTCATGCGCTCAATAAAGGTCCTCGACTGCTCTTGCGTAGTCTCCCCCAGTTCCTTGCCAAGTTCCCGAAACAATTCGCGTTGGCGGTCATTCAGGCCCGTCGGCGTCAAAACGTGGACGCGCACGTGCTGGTCTCCCCGTTGCGTCGTACTGCCAAGCCGCATCACGCCTTTGCCCTTCAACCGGAAGGACGTGCCTGTTTGCGTCCCTTCTGGAATCCTCAATTTCACGGGGCCATCCAAGGTGGGCACCTCAATTTCATCTCCCAGCGCCGCCTGAACAAACGTCAGCGGCACGTCGACGTATACGTTGGTACCCTCGCGTTCAAACACGTCGTGAGGCCGAACGCGAATGACAATGTGTAAGTCGCCCGGCTGTCCGCCGTTTGGACTGCTCTCGCCCGCCCCAGGCATACGCAGACGCGTTCCCGTATCCACGCCGGCGGGAACTTTAATTTTGACCGTCCGGCGCACCCTTCTTCGGCCTTGACCGTGACAGTCGCGGCACGGCTCTGAGATGCGAACGCCCCGGCCCCGGCATGCGCTGCAGGTTTTGCGGTTCACCATCCGGCCAAACGGGGTATTCACCACCGTTTGCTGTTCCCCGGTGCCGTGGCAAACGCTGCACGTCTCCGTTTTGGTACCCGGCTTGGCACCTGTTCCCGAACACGTGGAGCAGGTCTCGGTGCGCGGAACCTGAATCTCTTCCTCCACACCGAAAGCGGCGTCTTCAAAGTCGACTTCCAGTTCGTATTCGAGGTCCGGCCCGCGCTGCGGTCCACGCTGTCCTGCACCTCCTGCGCCGCCAAAGAACATATCAAAAATATCTCCAAAACCGCCAAAGTCGCCGAATCCGGCTCCTTGTCCCCCAAATCCAGCCCCGCCCATGCCTGCAGCCGGGTCTTCGTGACCAAACTGGTCGTAGCGCGCGCGTTTGTTCGAGTCCGACAAGACTTCGTACGCCTCGGAGATTTCCTTAAACTTCGCTTCCGCATTGGAGTCATCTTTATTGACATCCGGGTGGTACTGCCGCGCCAGTTTGCGGTAGGCCCGTTTGACCTCATCCGGACTTGCGGTTCGTTCCACACCCAGCACTTCGTAATAATCCCGCTTGCTCACTGGCTGCCCCCTCCCGCTTTCATCGACTTATCTATCATATCATACACACCCAGTCAAGCTCGCGACTTGCATGCCGTAAAAAATGGCCTTCGTCGCTGCCCAGACTGTTCGCTGAATTGCAATCGTGGCAGGGGAAACTCCGTCCCCTGCCACACCGTCGTCCCGCCTATTGTTGACGCGCTAATTCATACTCGGGGTGCACTCAACACAATTGACGCTTGAGCAAGACGCGCATCACTTGTTCTCGTCGTCAACCACCTTGTAATCGGCGTCCACCACATTGTCGTCCGCCGGATTACTCTCACCGGCGGCTCCGGCACCACCTTGGGCTCCGGCAGATTGAGATGCCTGCTCATACAGCTTGGTCGACAGCTTGTGCAGCACTTCGGTCAACGCGTCCGACGCTTGTTTGACTTTGTCGTTGTCGTCGCCCGCCAACGCATCCCGCAGTTCCTTTTGTTTGCTTTCCGCTTCTTCCTTCAGTGCAGAGTCGGCTTTGTCGCCCAAATCCTTCAGGCTCTTTTCCGTCTGATACAGCAGTTGGTCCGCTTGGTTGCGCAGTTCGATGCCTTCGCGGCGCTTTTTGTCTTCCTCAGCGTGCAGTTCCGCTTCCTTCATCATGCGGTCGATCTCGTCTTTGTTCAAACCACTCGAGGACGTGATGGTGATACGCTGGCTTTTGCCGGTCCCCAAGTCCTTTGCCGACACATTGACGATGCCGTTGGCATCGATGTCGAAGGACACTTCAATTTGCGGGATGCCGCGCGGCGCTGGAGGGATGTCGCTCAAGGTAAAGCGTCCCAGAGTCTTGTTGTCTCTCGCCATTTCCCGTTCGCCTTGCAATACGTGAATCTCCACGGACGTCTGGTTATCCGCCGCAGTGGAAAACACCTGGCTTTTAGAGGTCGGAATGGTCGTGTTGCGGTCAAGCAGGCGTGTAAACACGCCGCCAAGTGTCTCAATCCCCAAGGATAAAGGCGTTACGTCGAGCAAGACGACGTCTTTGACTTCGCCCGTGAGGACCGCGGCTTGGATGCTCGCGCCGATAGCCACGACTTCATCCGGGTTGACGCCTTTGCTGGGTTCTTTGCCGATCAACTTCTTGACGGCCTCAGCCACAGCCGGAATGCGCGTTGAACCGCCGACTAAGATGACCCTGTCGATTTCGTTGGCAGACAACCCAGCGTCTTTGAGCGCCTGACGCGTCGGACCTAAGGTGGACTCCACCAAGTCTGCAGTCAACTCCTCGAACTTCGCCCGGGTCAGGTTGACTTCCAAGTGCTTAGGACCTGTCGCATCCGCCGAGATAAACGGCAGGGAAATGGTCGTAGTCAAGGTCGACGACAATTCCTTTTTCGCCTTTTCACCTGCGTCTTTCAGGCGCTGCATCGCCATTTTGTCCTTGCTCAAATCGATGCCGGTTTCCTTTCGGAACGTGTCAATCAAGTACTTCATGACGCGCTCGTCAAAGTCGTCGCCGCCCAAGTGGTTGTTTCCGCTCGTCGCCTTGACTTCGAACACGCCGTCGCCCAATTCCAAAATAGAGACGTCAAACGTGCCGCCGCCCAAGTCGTAAACCAAAATCGTGTGTTCGCCTTCTTTGTCCAATCCGTAAGCCAGTGCGGCAGCAGTCGGCTCGTTGACAATCCGCAGCACTTCCAAACCCGCAATGCGCCCGGCATCCTTGGTCGCTTGGCGCTGGCTGTCGCTGAAATAAGCAGGTACGGTGATGACAGCCTGGGAGACCTTTTCACCCAAGTACGCCTCTGCGTCCGCCTTGAGTTTTTGCAAAATCATGGCCGAAATTTCCTGAGGCGTGTAGTGCTTGTCGTCAATGTCCACTTTGTGGTCAGTACCCATATGCCGCTTAATCGAAATAATGGTCCTGTCCGGGTTGGTGATGGCCTGGCGCTTTGCAACGTCTCCGACCAAGCGCTCGCCGTCCTTGGCAAACGCGACCACGGACGGCGTGGTGCGGTTGCCTTCCAAGTTGGGGATGACGACCGTCTCGCCGCCTTCCATCACTGCAACACACGAGTTTGTCGTGCCTAAATCGATTCCAATGACCTTTGCCATGTTCTGTCTCCTCCTGTTTCTACGGGTTTATGTAGTGACCTTCACCATCGCAGGTCGAAGCACCTTGCCGTGCAACTGGTAGCCCTTTTGCAGTTCTTGAACGACGATGCCCGGCTCTTGGCCGTCCTGTGCAGGTTCCTGCATGACAGCCTCGTGAAGGTTTGGATCAAACTTTTGGTTCAACGACTCCATCGGAACTACACCGTATTTTTCAAATACCCCCGTCAATTGACGGTAGACCATTTCGAGGCCGGTTTTTAGGTTGCTTTGTTCTTCTTGAGGCAAAGTCGCCAACGCCCGTTCAAAGTTATCCACAACCGGCAAAAGGTCTGCCAGCAGTTTTTTCGTCGCAAAAAGCTGCAGGTCTTCCTTTTCCTGTCTCGTACGTCTCCGAAAGTTGTCGAAATCGGCATGGACGCGCAGCAACTGTTGTTGAAGGGTCTCCAATTGAGCGTCGCCAGCGGAGTTTTGTTCCTGTCCAGCGCCGCCCCCGGCACGCGCGTCCTCGACTTCTAGCTCAAACGCTTCACTGTCACTTCCCTGGAACTGCGCGCTGCCGTTTTCTGCGCCGGCGCCGGCTGTACCGGACTGCTCGCCTGTGTTCGTTGAGTTCGTGCTTGCTTCGTTCGAGTTAGCCTGCGCCGCCTCGTTTTCATAGACTGTCTCGGAATTCGACTTCGATTTGCCCGCCACGTAACAGCCTCCTTTGCATGCAATGGTGTTTTGTGCAGTTTTAGGGTTGCCCGGACAAAAACCGTTCGTGCTTCGCGCCTCAAGGCGCCAACCGCGACGGTTTGCCGCGGCTGAAGACACCAACGTCACGTCAATGCGAAAGCACCTGTCTTGAATTACAGCTTGACCGTCGAGAGCTCCAAGAGGGCGACCCGTTGAAGTCGCCCCGGCATACCTGCGAGTCGAGCGCTTACGGACTGTGCATGCGATTGTTCAAGGTCTGGGTCAATGCCCTCGAAGTGTACTCTAGGATTTGTATGACGCGGGCATAGTTCATGCGCGTTGGACCCAGCACCCCAATTCTCCCGACAGGCACGTTATTGACGGTGTAGGTTGCCGAAATGATGGTGCAATCGCGCAACGTCGGCACGTTGTTTTCCTGGCCAATGCGCACGGAGAGCCCTTCGCCGCCAGCGAGTACGATTTGGCCGATGGCCGAACTCTCGAGCATCGCCAACAGCGGCCGCACCTTGTCGAGGTCTTGAAACTCTGGCTGCGCCAAGATGTTCGTTGCACCGTTCACGTAAATCTTGTCGGCTTCGCTGAAGTTCGTCATTGTCAGCCCGTCTAGAATGGCTAAAGCATCCTCAAAGTGTTCGAGGGCATCGGCGAGCTCGTTGGAAATCACCCGATGCAGCTTGGAACGCAGATGTGTCAACGGTACGTCCGTGAGTTTGGCATTCAAGAACCTCACCATACTCGCAATCTCTTCCGAGGATACATCTGGCGACAGCTCAACTTGCCGGTTGTAGACCGCTCCTGTATCAGTGACTAAAATCGCAACAGCTTGACGATTGCCAAGCGGCACCAGTTCGAGCTGTTTCACTCGTCCTTGCTTGAGTGTCGGCCCCAATACAATCGAGGTGTATTGCGTCAGTTCAGACAGCACCACGGAGGTTTGCTGAATCATCCGCTCCACTTCGTTCATTTTCTGCTGAAACAAATCCCTCAGGGATTCCAGGGTCTGCGATTCAATCGGCGTTTTGCTGGTAACTAAGTGGTCCACGTAAAACCGGTATCCCTTTTGCGAAGGAATTCGCCCTGCAGAGGTATGGGGTTGATCGAGATAGCCCATCTCTTCCAAATCTGCCATCTCGTTGCGTATGGTTGCAGGACTAAATGAAATTAAACTGTGCTTGGAAAGCGTCCGGGAGCCAACAGGTTCTGCCGACCGCACATAGTCTTCCACCAGAGCGGCCAGGATGAGTTTTTGCCTGTCTGTTAACAACAACTGCACCCCCTTATTAGCACTCTCATGATAGGAGTGCTAATATCAAATTGACAATAACAACTCCAAAGCCAATTGTCAATCGACGAGTCCTGTTGTCAGTCCAGTTCCTACAAATTCTTCAAACACTAAATTACCAATCGGCCAGGCCTGTTCCGTCAAGCAAAGACGAGGGCCGCGCCACTCTAGCAAGCCTTTGTTCAACAGCGGGGAAATGACAGAACCAAATACCTGCTCAAGGTCCGCTCCGTGACGTGCGCGAAAGCGGTGTTTGTTCACACCCTCTGCGAGTCTCAGCCCTAACATCATGGTATCTTCGCAGGCCTCGCCGGCGGTTACGTCAAACTGTTCCCGGATGGGGCGTTCGCCGTTGGCGAGTTGTTGCTCGTAGAGTGCCAGTTGCTTGACATTTTCATAGCGCACACCTTGAACGTAGCCATGGGACCCCACGCCTGCGGCAAAGTACGGCTCGTTGCGCCAGTACACTAAATTGTGTTCGGCCTGCCCTCCGGGTTTGGCAAAGTTGCTGACTTCGTAATGCTCGTAACCCGATTGACGCAGCATCTCCCGCACGCGGCTGTACATCTCTCCCTCGAGGTCTTCGCCAGGAAGCACCAAGGCCCCGCTTTGCTTCCACTTGGCAAACGGCGTCCCTTCTTCGACCTTCAACCAATAGGCGGAGATGTGCTCGACATCCGATGACACCAGCGCCGAGACGGATTCTTCCACGTCTTGCAAAGACTGTTCTGGCAGGCCAAACATTAAATCGACGTTGATCCGTTTAAAGCCTGCTTCCTTGGCGAGTTCCACGCTCGACAGCGTCGTTTTGGCCTCGTGCGTGCGTCCGAGAGCCAACAAGAGCCGGTCGTTGAAGGTCTGTCCTCCGATGCTTAAGCGGTTGACTCCGAACTCCGACAAAACCTGAAGCTTTTGCGCGTCAAGAGTACCTGGATTGGCCTCCATCGTAACTTCAGCCGATTCCGCCAAAGCAAAGTGTCTGCGCAGAGCGGTCAAGACGCGCTCAAGCTGCTCTGAGCTGAGCAGCGTCGGCGTGCCTCCACCAAAAAACACGGTCTGCAAAGGCTCAGTGGCTTGCGTGGCCAACAGGGCAAATTCCTGTTCCAAGGCAGACACATACGACTCAATACGGGCTTTCGGGGCCACGTGGGTTGTAAAGTCACAGTAGAAACAGCGGCTTTTGCAAAACGGGATGTGAACGTACAGCGAGCGCGGCACCCAGTCAAATGCAGCGTCCGCGATCACTGGCCGTTGTGCGGGATTTAGGGCCGCTTTCATGAGCTTCAACTCCGGTTTCCTGTTCCGTCTTCAGACGGTCTTATGGTTCTTCAAACGATGAATGACCCTCGAAACGACCTTTTCGGTCTTTGAAACAACCTTTTCGGTCTTGAAACGGCTTTGTCTAAAGCTTCCAACGACGTTGTCTATTCCACCTAACTTATTCCATCTTCAAGACGGCCATAAACGCTTCTTGCGGGACTTCGACGTTGCCGACTTGCTTCATCCGTTTCTTGCCTTCCTTTTGCTTTTCCAGCAGCTTTCTTTTGCGCGAAATGTCGCCGCCGTAACACTTGGCCAGCACGTTTTTGCGCATCGCGCGAATGGTCTCGCGCGCCACCACGCGGTTGCCGACCGCCGCTTGGATGGGAACCTCGAACATCTGTCTCGGGATGAGTTCTTTCAACTTTTCACACAACGACCGTCCCCGGACATAAGCTTTGTCCCGGTGCACGATGAAACTCAACGCGTCGACCACCTCGCCGTTGAGCAAAATGTCCATCTTGACGAGTTGGGACGGCATGTAGCCAATCAATTCGTAATCGAAAGAGGCGTACCCCCGCGTCGACGACTTCAAGCGGTCGAAAAAGTCGTAGACGATTTCCGAGAGCGGAACCTCATACGTCAAGGTTGTGCGCGTGGCGTCCAAATACTGCATATCCTTGAAGACCCCGCGCTTTTCCTGACACAGCTCCATCACGGCGCCCACGAAGTCTTTCGGCGCAATAATCGATGCACGGACATACGGCTCCTCGACGTGATCGAGCCGGTCGCCGGCAGGCATATCGCTCGGATTGTCGATCTCGACGACAGAGCCGTCCGTCAGGTACGCCTTGTAGATGACGCTGGGCGCGGTAGTAATGAGTGTCAACTGGTACTCGCGCTCCAGGCGCTCTTGCACGATTTCCATGTGCAGCAGCCCCAAGAAACCACAGCGGAATCCGAATCCCAACGCGTTGGAGGTTTCAGGTTCAAACGTCAGCGCCGCGTCGTTGAGAGACAGCTTTTCTAAAGCGTCTCGCAAGTCGTGGTACTCGTTGCTGTCCACCGGGTACAGTCCGCAAAACACCATCGGATTGACCTTGCGGTACCCTGGCAGCGCCTGCGCGGCCCGTCGTTCGGCTCCTGTGACCGTATCGCCGACGCGTGTGTCGCGCACGTTCTTAATGCTGGCGGCAAAGTAACCGACATCGCCGGAAGCCAGTTCGTCGACGGCAGCCATTCTCGGACGGAACGCGCCGACTTCGGTAACCTCAAACTCGGCTCCTGTCGCCATCATCTTGACGCGCATTCCCGGCGTCAAGCGCCCATCCATGACGCGAATGTAGACAATCACCCCGCGGTAAGAATCGTAGTGCGAGTCAAAGATCAGCGCCTGCAGCGGCTGTTTTGAGTCGCCTGTGGGGGCGGGTACCTTTTCGACAATCTGCTCGAGGATCTCTTCGATCCCAATGCCCGCTTTCGCAGAAGCTAAAACCGCTTCACTGGCATCCAGCCCGATGATGTCCTCGATCTCTTGTTTGACCCGTTCCGGTTCCGCACTGGGCAAATCAATTTTATTGATGACCGGCAAAATCTCAAGGTCGTTATCGAGCGCCAGATACACGTTGGCCAGGGTCTGCGCCTCGATGCCTTGTGCGGCGTCGACGACGAGCAAAGCGCCTTCGCAAGCCGCTAGGCTTCGCGACACCTCGTACGTGAAGTCCACGTGACCGGGCGTATCAATCAAATTCAACTCGTAATCCTGGCCGTTTTTCGCGCGGTAATTCAGGCGAACGGCTTGAAGCTTAATGGTAATCCCTCGTTCCCGTTCCAAGTCCATCTGGTCGAGCAACTGATCCTGCATATCCCGCTGTGAGACAGCCCCCGTGTATTCGAGAATGCGGTCAGCCAGTGTGGACTTGCCGTGATCGATATGGGCAATGATAGAAAAATTCCGGATATGCGCTTGCCTGTCGTCCACGGTTGCGTGCATCCTCCCGTTTGTGCCTCACGCTTAAAATTGCGCATGAAATAGGCCGCGCGTCTGGCGCGGCATTCGGCAATATAGTGCCTTTTATTATATCACCCCGAATTTTGCGCGACAACCAGACACGTTGGCCGCCCGCGCACCGTTGCAGACACGACCAGCGTCCGTCCCATTCAGAGCGCGATCGCCTAGGGCTGCACCGCCGTTTGCCCAGGAACTCCCCCGGAAGGCGTTGAGAACTGCGAACCGGTTCCATAAGAGTTCCCTCCGGGCAAAGCCGGATTTAAGTTCGACGAATGGGCAGATGGCGATCCATCGGATTGTTCGACAAACAGGAACTGAAGCAGATTCGCCATAAAACGGCCAAAGGTGTGCTGAATCTTTTGGTTGAGTACTACGCCGCCGCTGTCGATGGCCGAGCTGATTGGGCTGTGCATGTGGTCGAGTTGGTAGTTGATGCGGTCGGTTAAACTAGGCACTACGTCGACCGCCGTTTGTCCCTGGCCCGGGGTGGGAACCCCCGCACCGGAATTCGCCAAACCGGGGTTGGCTTGGCCGAAGGGCTGCGCCGGTACGGCTGTGCCAGACAGCCCTTGTGTCCCACCGCCGTTTGCATATGGAAGTCCCTGCGGCACGGACGCGCCCGCTGCAGGAACCTGCTGCGCCGCTGGTTGACCCGTCTGCCCCAGATAAGAGCCTCTGACGTTCGACAGTGCCGTCACCCCTGCAGCAAGTGCCGAGAAAGCGGCCGCACTGGCCCCAAGCAAAAGTAAAACAAACAGCCCCGTTGCAAATGCCCGTTTTGCAATGCGCTGGATACCCGCCCATGAGTCGTTCATGACAATCCCCCACAAGTTCGTTGTTTGAGAAGATGTATATGACAAAGCAACCAACATTAGTACTCTATGAATCTGTTTTTGAGATTTTCAAACCTGTGAGGAAGGAGGATTCAAATGAAGTGTAGAAAGGCTATTCCAGGTTTTCGAGGCCGATTGTCGAGGTCTATTTTGTGGATGGCCGATGGCCAGATTTAGAGATGGCCAGGTGGAGAGATGGCCAGATGGAAAGATGGAGAGATCCCGCAGATGCAAAACACGATATCCGGTCAACTTGCACCTCTACCAAATCAAGCAGCTTCTCCTGAAGTCCCTGCCCAAAGTCCTTCGCAAGAAACGCTTTTGTTGTTTGCCGTTGAATTGGAGCAGCAAATCGCCGCGTTAGAAGGGGAAGGACTCACTGGAAATACAGCGGGCAGTGTGACGAGCGGGAGCGGCTATGGGACCGTTCAGGGAATCTTCCCTGGAACCTCAGGTCCGGGACAAAGCCTCGTCAGCCCAGGCTCGACGATGTTGTCTGAGCTGACAGGCCCTGCACTCCAAAGCCTGTTGGCAAACTCGTCAGTCGGTTCCAACACCCTGCCCCCGAGTCAAGGCAACCTGAACTCGTCGCTGCTGAGCGCTGCAGACGGGTTGACAACCGGTTTGCAATCCGAGCTTGCCGGCGCGGCAGGCAGTGCATTGCAGCCGAGCCTTACTAGATTGTCGGACTCCCAAGCCTTGCCATGGACCGTTCAGGACTTGCAGGCCCTGGAAGGCGCTCAGGGACCGGCATCGTTTAAATCCGGCGCTGCGACTGCGAACGGCAGCGAAAGTACAGCCCAAAACGGCGACACAACCGGCCAAATCAACGCGGCCGTTGCGTCGGCGAGTTTAAAATACAACGTCCCGGCCAGCCTGATTCGCGCCGTGATCGCACAGGAATCCGGCATGAATCCCGACGCCGTAAGTTCTGCCGGAGCCGTCGGCCTGATGCAGTTGATGCCGGCTACGTGGCAGCAATTTGGAGTTGCGAATCCATTTGACCCTGTGCAAAACATCATGGCAGGCACTCAATACTTGCATAACCTAATTGCACAGTTTGGCGGCCGCATCGATTTGGCCCTGGCTGCCTACAACGCCGGCCCCGGTTCCGTTCAAGCACACGGAGGAATTCCTCCGTATCCAGAGACGATGGGATACGTGCAAAAAGTCATGCAATATGCGCGGCAATTTGCTCAAAACGCCTGAGTTTTGACATGCTGGAAAACCCCGACTCCACATTGCGGAAAAACAAACCCCCGTCACCCAAAAGCGCTCAACTTTTTGGGACGGGGGTTTGTCGTCAGTGAGTCAATACAGCCGCTTCGTCCATGGTCATTCCCGGGTGAAGCGCTACGTTTAAGCCTTTGGCTACGACGTGAGCTACGTCCTCCACAAACTCGTCGATCTCCTTGGGCGTCACAATGAGGTTGTTGCCTAGCGGATCGAGCACTTCCCGGATCAACTGCCACTTTTCGTTGGGATTCATTTGGTCAAAGATCTTATTGGCCCCGTTTCCAGGCACGGTATGTTTTAACTGCTGCAAAATCAGCTCTACGGCGTCGTTCGCGATGGTTGCAGCGTCAATGACGGTGGGAACTCCGATGGCAATTACTGGAACACCGCAAGTGGATTGGTCGAGGGCTTTTCTCTTGTTCCCGATGCCGGCGCCAGGTTGTATGCCGGTATCCGCAATCTGGATGGTGGAGTTTACCCGACTCAACGAACGCGAAGCCAGGGCGTCGATGGCAATGATCGCATCCGGACGAACGTGTTCGACAATCCCTTGCACGATTTCGGTCGTTTCAATTCCGGTAATGCCAAGCACCCCCGGAGATACCGCGGATACCGTCCGGTACCCTTCATCCATGATTTCCGGCATAAAGCGGAACAAGTGGCGTGTGACAAACAACCGCTGAACCACAAGCGGCCCCAAGGCGTCAGGGGTTACATTTGCATTTCCAAGACCTACCACCAACACCGTCGCGTTTTCTTTCAGGCGCAACAGGCTGTTGAGTTCCTCAGCCAGCTTCTCCGAAACTTTCTCTTGCAGATCCGGATCGCGGTGACGCAGCCCAGGCGCTTCCAGAGTGACGTAGTGCCCCTTCTTCTTGCCGATTCGACGTTCTGCCTGCACGGTGCGGACGTGCACCCGCGAGATGTGAATGCCTTCCTCCAAGTCTTCATGGCTCTCATCCACTCCGGGCAAAGACTTCTCAGGCCCTCGGGCCATTTCGTGGGCCTCTACGGCGAGGTCTGTACGCGGACTGTACGCGCCCTGTGCAAAAGGCGGCTCTTTCGGGTTTGAAACGCTGGCGGTTTTGGAGACACGGTAGAACCTTTTTTGATTAAACCATACATGCCGAGTCATGTTTCCATCGACCCCCATTCAGATGCGTAGTTGCATTCAGTGTTCGCTTGCAGGACGCTCATACATGTGGTAGACTCATGTGCGTCTGTGTATCGAATGGCTGCAAGGAGGTGAGACTGTGCCAAACATCAAATCTGCCGAAAAACGCGTGAACGTTTCAAGCCGCAGGACGCTGCGCAATGTGTCCCTTAAGTCTGCGCTGCGCACCACGATTAAGAAGTTTGAATCTGCGCTTGGCCAAAGCGATGTTGAACAAGCCCGCGTGGCGTTGAAACTCGCAAACCGTGCGTTGGATAAAGCAGCGACTAAAGGGATTATTCACCGCAACACGGCCAGTCGGAAAAAGTCACGTTTGACCCGCCGATTCAACGCGATTGCGGCAAACCAATAAGACCTGAGAGTGAAAAACGGCCCCTGGGGGTCGTTTTTTATGTGTTTCTCGGAGGATTTGATTCCTTAGCCAGTTCCTGTTCTGCAATCGAAATGAGCCTTTGAACCATGGAGCCGCCAATTTGCCCGCCGATCTTGCCGGCCTGACGCGTAGTGAGATTGCCGTTATCTCCTTGTTGATACGGGACGCCGACGGCATTTGCAACTCCGGCTACGGACGGTCCAGAGCGCTCTTGCTGGACGGGCGACCTAGTGCCTGACGCCGCCGAATTGACGGCGGTCCAGGCATTCTCGCCTTGAGTCAGATGGTTTGACGGAGCGGATTTCTCCACAATGACCGAGTTTCGCAACTGGTCGAGTGCCTGACGCGCTTCAGGCACCAGTAAACTGCGACGCCTGCGTCTGCTCATTGAGTGACCCCCCTCAACGAGTACTCTGCCCATGTCCATTCTGAATTAGTCTTGTACACGCCACCACGACGTAATCCAAAGCCTGCTTGCTGTCGAGGCGTCCGGACTTCATTGCGAACTCCACGTCTGCGATGGTGGTAAGAAGGCTTTCGATGTTGGCGGCCGAAACTCCGTGCGCTTGTTGCGACGCGACTTTCATCGCATAAGGATGTATGCCAGCGCGGGCCGCAATTTGCGGCTGACTCAGTCCCCGCCCGGACAACACCCGGGCATACCACATAGCCCTCAATTGCCTGGCAATCAGGGCCAATAAGCTGTATCCATCGTGCCCCCCGAGGAGAACGTCTTGAAGAGAAGCAAACGCCTTTTGCACTTGGCCTTTGACGACTCCGTCGATCCACGCAAATACGTTGTCCTCCAGAGGCGGCGTAACGAGCTCTTGAACGTGGCCTTCGTCGACCAGTTGCCCATCTGTATAAGCCCACAGCTTGTCCAGTTCCGAAGAAGCGAGGGTCAGATTGTGGCACCGCCTCCACAATTCCCGCTGTCCGGACGCCGATATCTCCACCTGTTTTTGTTTGACCAGAAAGGCCATGACCTGCAAAGCGACGTCGTCCTTTGGGGTTGAGCAGTCGACCACAGGAAACTGCTTAGCAAGTTTCGAAATCTTTTTGCGTTCGTCCAACTTTTCCGAACCGACACCCAAGATAAGGACGCTGTTTTGGATGGGGTTCTTCAAGTATTCTTCAAGTGAAGCGCCGTCAAACTTTGCTTTATTCGCGGACGATAAAACGGTGCATTGGTCTAAGTAAACCACGTTCATTTCAGAAAACAACGAGAGGCTTTGGCACGCCAACAGCGCCCGGTCCGCCCCTTCTTCGTCAAAGTGAAAGCGCAGCAATTCCCCAGGCTGCCCTGTCTGTTTCTGAACAGCTGCGAGCAAACTGTCCATCCACTGTTTTTTGAGTACATACTCGTCCCCAACCAGGGTGTAAACCGGGCTTAAAGCCCCTTGCTTGCGAAGTTCTTTCATTTCGCTCAACCAGTCGTTCAAACAAAAACGCCTCCCTCTTCAGTATACTGGCTGTCTTGCGCAGCTGTACACTCGTCATCAGGAGGCTGAGCTTTCCCATGCTCATAAAATGTAGGTTTTACGGGCTGCAGCTTTTACACGCAATCAGAACGAGCGGCTTTCAATTCGAATGACGAACGAAACACCTCACCGTCCCGCGGGGCCAACTCGCTTACCGATGAACCAATTGACCGGTTTTCTCCGATGCCAGCCGAATTCCGCCCAACTCCCACAGGTATTTGACCTTAGTCGCTTCTTTGGCTAAGCCGGCTACGACGCCCTTCACCGGGATCCCCTTGACGTTGCCGACCCCAACTTCGCGTCCCAACGAGGCAAGCGTGCCTTGGTTATCCGGTTCAAAGGCCTTCATGGCTCTGCCCGAACCCAATGCCAGAACGTTTTCGCCAATTTGTTTCCCCATTTGCGTGGCCATCTGTGCGGTGGGCGGAGCCGGTTTTCCGTCTTCTCCCTCAAACCAGGCGCTGTCGCCGCCGATGAACACCCTTTCGTCGTCCACAGATTGCAGGTAAGCGTTGACTTTCGCCCGACCGCGCCGATCGACCGTGAATCCAGCCTCACCCAGCAAGGGGTTGGCTCGAACTCCACCCGTCCACACGATGGTTCCGGCGTGAACTTCTTCTCCATCGCCAACGACTACGACGTCTTTTTCCACCCTCACAATTTTTGTGTTCGTCCGAAGCTGGGCTCCCTTTTCCGTCAGGGTCTGCATGGCGACTTCCCGCAAGTTTTCCGGAACCTGGGGTAAAATGGTCGGCATGGCTTCGATGTTTTGAATGTCCACCAGGGAACGGTCGATTCCGTAGCGCACACACAATTGAGGCACCCAGTCCACAAGTTCCCCAATCAGTTCAATTCCTGTCAATCCGGCCCCGCCGATGACGATCCGCAAGTGCTCTTCGTTGTTGTCGTCGAGATACTGACGGAATTGGTCTTCAATGTGATCGCGAATGTGGGAAGCGCTGTTTAAGCTTCGCAAGACCAAGGAATGTTCCTTCAACCCGTCAATCCCAAAGTATTCCGGAATCCACCCCAAAGCAAAAATCAAAATGTCGTACTCATGCTCGGCGGATTTGCAAACCACGACTCTCTTTTCCTTGTCAATTTTGACAACTTCGTCCACCACAAGTTTTGAGCCGGGCTTGTCGAGAATATGCCGGATAGGGACAGAATAGTGACTGGGAGCTCCCCGTCCCCCTGCAGCTTCGTGCAACAACGTCGTCAAATAGTGATACTCGTGCCGGTTAATCATCGTGAAGTCCCGAGAACCGCGTTGCAGGCGGGTCGCCGCCATCATCCCCGCATATCCGGCGCCAACAATCACAATTTTGTCCACGTCCCTCTCCCTCTTTCTTTGGCCGTCGTGGGCTTTTTTATTACGATGCTCTAGGTCGACCCGAAACATCCAGGCAGCCTGGGCTAGATATTGGGTGTATTGAGAAAACATTCACATACTACACATAGTATACCATGACGGAACTTAAATTGTTCATTTTTTCACATGCTTGGGCCAAACAATTGGCAAATGCACAGAATACCGCGGATTCGAGAATGCCCGATACAGCTTTGGAGTGAGCCAAAGCAAAAGATAATATGCAACCAGCCAGACGTCTGAGGGGGATTTAACGACCAGCAGTGAGAAGGGCCAGGCGGAAACGCGATCGACAACAACCAAGAGCACGGACAACAATCCATAACTGAGCTGCGACAGCCAAACAGCGACTGGCATCGTGAATGGCACGGATAAGCTGATGGCGGCAACCAGAACGAACAGGCCGCTCAATGGCAGCAATAGGGCTAACAACGGTGCGGCGACAAAGTTCGAAACTAAGGAAAAAGGGGTAACCTGTTGAAACAGGGCAATCGTTAAAGGCAGCAGGTATAGCTCCACGAGGCAGGTCGTGTAAAACGCCTGCTTGGCCCAAAGTCCAAATTCAACCAGGGCCTGGAGGCAAAGCCGGAGCGTCCGACGCCACAGCCCTTTTGGCGCCGGTTCTTTAAACCAGAGTCTCTGCGGCCTTGAATCGGACTTGTCGAGGCTCAAAGCCACCGCATACGTCGCTGAAAACGACAACGCCGTGCTCGCGGACGCGAATTCCCCGGGTGAAGCCACAGACAACACGAACGCCGCAACCGCGAGACCGCTTTGAACCCGCGTATTCCGGCCGAACAGCTGCCCGAGTTTTGCATACGTACTCATGGCAGCGGCACGGTTAATCGACGGAACAAAACCGCATAAACCCGCGAAAAACCAGATCAAGGCCGCATTGAACCCGATGGCCCCCGCAAACGGCAAGCGCAAGCGGCGCCACAGCGCAAACAACGAGACATCGAGCGCTCTGTCCAAAAGCAGCACGTTGGCACCGCTCGCAGCCAGGATATGCAGCAGTCCAGACTGTAAAAAAGACTGCTTGGTTTGAGGGTCCAAGGAGACTCCGCCAAACACAATGCTTTTCAAGAGCTTTTGCCGGTCAGCGCCTGCACCAGGATTGACGGTCGCCAAGGCGGTATCCATCCTGGACTGCGCGCCGTCAAGCCAACGCGCTGAAGCCCCCGGCGGTGCGACTGTAAGTCCAATCAGCTTTCCTTCCACCTCGTAACTTGGCAGTGACAACGACGAAAAGAGCCCCGCTTGACGGTCCCCGGACTTGCCTGGGGCAGACCCGGCCGACGATACAAGCGCACCCCGAAGCGTCAAAACTTCTCCAGGCCGGATACTCCGTTCTTGTTGGCCAGGTTTGGGCACGAACCAAACCGCAGACAAATGGCAGCGCTCGACGCGAGTGGGAGCGGCCGTTTCAACCGTTTGTCGGACCGTCATCGCAATCAACAGACCCTTTGCCGACGGGTACACAGAATCCACCGCACCCGTTAACGTCAGCGGAACTCCCACCTTTTCACCCGCACTGGCAGGCGCCGCAGTTTCCTGCACAATCCCAAAGGCGGCGCCGGACAGCAAAAAGGCGCTGAGCACCAACACTTTCACCGTTCTGCTGTGCGTCGTTTTTCGCCGTGGGCGCCGAAATAGAAAAAACGCGACGAAAGCAAACAGCATCAACGCCGCGATCGCGACAACGCGACTGACATGTGCTGCAGCCTTCGCCGCCAGCAAATAACCGAATTCTATAGAAAAGACAGCGACCCATACGGCCGCGTGCCAAAGTTTGCGCCGGTTCAGCCCCGCCCTCCGGGTATGACGATCGCGGTCTGTTGAATGTGGGTTTGGTTAAAGTGCGGCGCGTCGAACCAAGCGTCTTGCTCGGCTCCCCAAGTGGTATCCACCGTAATCCAACGGTTTGAAACACTGTCCCAAACCTTGTTCCAAGCATGCGAGCCAAGGTTCCCGCCGACGCCGCCGAGACCTTCGTCAATTTGCACCGTCAGGCCAGCCGCGTGCGCCAAGTCCGCGTAGAGTAAAGCGTAGTCGGCGCACACTCCCTCACCGGTTTTCAAAGTCTGCATGGGCGACTGCTGGTCCCATTTGCCGTGGTACACGTAGTCGTTATACTTTGCCCAGTTGTAGTGAATGTGGTGGATTTCCCACTCGTACAGCGCGTACGCCTTGGCGCGCGGCGTCGTCTTGCCCGCCGTAATCTGTGCGGACAACTGTGCGATGGGTTTGGGTACTACCAAAATCCCTGTCTCTTTACCTCCGCCGCTGGGAATGACAAACAGATTGATGTTTTGGGACAAGGGCTGCAATGCACCTTTGGCTAGTACGGGCAGTTCCTTGTTGACTAACGGATTGAGCCATGGTTCATAGACGTTTTGTGCCATATACTGATACGGCTTTGATGACTGCGCCTGTGCGGCCACGTAAGGAAACGAGTAGTACTTGGTAACGACAAACACCAAGCCTCCGACCAACAATGCTCTCGCCACGCCGACCACGCCTCCAAGCGCCCCGCCCAAGAGGCGGTTCCGGCGGAGCAATCCCGGCACCGCACGCTCGAGCGCCACAGGGACTGGACGGAACAGCTGGTTCAATATGCTCGATACCAATAGATAAACCACTAAAAACGCGACGATTCGAGCGAGGTTTGGCGCCTTCTGCCAAGCCTGCACAACCTGCTGCAGCAAAGTGGACGCGGTGCCGGCGCTATGGGCAGCTGTCCACTGCCCAAGGTGGTTACTGCCGTACCACGCCAAATAAAATGCAGCAATCCCCGCTGCAAACGAGACCAATTTCGCAACGACGTAGCCAAGCTGCCACGCAAATCCTCTCCCAAGTCCTTGAAGCAATGACCACACAAAAACGAGGGCTATCAATGCCGTTAACCAGTTGATTGCCATGCTTCTCCCCCGTTTCTGTCCATGTTTACAGGTTCACCACGATACACGCCGCGGGACGAACCACCGCCGGCTGGGTTATTGATTTCCACATAATTTGTCGAAAGACCTTCACGGTTTCTGACCGTAGCCAACGTAGAAATAAGCAGCAATCCGGGAAAAAATTACAGGACCAATACCGCGAACTTGGCGCAGTTCCCCCACTGTGTGAAATCCCCCGTGACTCGTGCGGTATGCCGCAATCGCCTGAGCGCGACTCGGCCCAATTTCGGGCACGGTTTCGAGTGTCGAAATGTCAGCCGTGTTGAGGTCGATGGGTTGTGAAGGAACATTCTCTGCCGTTCCAAAACTTCCTGCAAAGGGGCCCGGCGTACCAGGAGCAGGAATTGAGACTGTAGAATTCAGAGCTTGCGCACCAGGGTTTTTGACAATTCCAAAACTCCCGTTGGGAGTGCCTGAAGGGGCAGTGGCTTCTACCAGCTTTGCGTTCGGCACGAGAACCTCTTGGCCATCGTCCAACGGCGCTGCTGCGTTGACCCACGCTGAATCTTCAGGATGCACAAACCCGCCCGCGGCGGCTACTGCGTCCTGCACTCGTGCCGAAGCACTCAAGCGGTATACGCCGGGGTGAACCACATCGCCGTGAACGTCCACCACGATGGAATATTGCACCCCCTCACTTTGGGCCTGGACTTCACGAAAACCCGATGTGACGTTAGAGCTTTCAGTGCGGTTTTGGGCATTCAACGATTGCGCCGTAAAGTTCTGCACCTCTACGGAATTGGCCGACTTCTGGTGTGGCTGGCTGCCTTCGGAAAGCGAGGGGCGGTTGGCCGCAATCAGCCAAAACGCCAGCGCGGCAACGCTCAATAGTACGACCGCTCCCCAAATCAGCACCCCAATCCCGCGCAAGCGAACGCCGGGGCGAAACGGCCCCTCCTGGCTTTCGCCGGAACCTTTTACAGCAGGAGAAGTCCAATCGAGACTGGAAGGCATGGACCCTGGTACCTCCTCAAACCAAAGCGGCGAGTCATCATCGAGCGCCTCAGACTCAACTTGGGACTCAGCGTGTGAGTTCGACCCATCAAGCGGGGAAGAGACTCTGTGAAAATGTGCAGAAGTGGAATCCGATGCATTGACACCTGGATACGCTGCTCCTGACTTCGCTTTCCTGAGTTCCACCTGGCCAACCTCCATCCCTGGGTTTACAACACCATTTACTGCGGACACGAACTGCGAACCACTTACTGCAATGCATTCGCAGAGCGAGAGGCTGTCTCCTGTTTGCAAGCGGAGGACTTCATTTGACTTTGAAAAACCCATAGGAGTCTTGGAAAAATCCCACAAGAGACTTTACAAATGGCCTTGTCCGAGGACTTGAGCATCACTGTATCCGCAAATTGAAAAATCCGTGCAGGACTTTTCCAGTCGAACGGTTTTCAGCATAGGATAAGGGTGACAGGATTGCGGGATTTGAGGAATGTCATGTACAATGGACTGGTTAAGGACGGAGGTCGTTGGCTTGCTTACACCGAGTATGGAAGATTATCTGGAAAAAATATACGAACTCATGAACGAGAAGGGTTATGCCCGCGTATCGGATATTGCCTCTTCGCTGGACGTGCAGCCGTCATCCGTCACGAAAATGCTGCAGCGATTGGATGAAAACAACTATGTGACGTACGAAAAATACCGGGGAATCATCTTGACCTCGCGGGGGCAAAAACTGGGTCGCCAAATGAAGATGCGCCATCATATGCTGGCGGAGTTCCTGCGCATCCTCAATGTCAGCGAAGAGACTATTCAAAGAGATGTCGAAGGCATCGAACACCACGTCAGTCCAACGACACTGGACTCTCTCCAGGCACTGGTCATGTTTTTCAACGAAAACCCGCAATGTCTCGGGCTGTTCCACGCGTATTGCGAGCCCAAAGCGACCGCACAAGAGGACGACTAAAGCCTAGTCGACCTTTTGCACAACGGCGGTCAACCGATCCGCTTGTTCCACGTCTGACTGTCCGAAATCCCCGCTGAGTTCCTCAATCCGAAAACCTTGCTCTTGCAGGATTTGTGCCACCTCTGCTGCGCTGTAATACTGCTGGATGTGCTGTTCGTCAAACCGCCGATACAGAGGTTCTTGCTCGAGATGAAATGCGTGAACTTCATAGACAATCCTTCCGTTCGGGTCAGTGCTGGTTTCAAACAGTACGGCAGCGTCGGGCTCTACGTCGTACCACAGGCCTTCTCTCATGGCCTCGAAGCGACGCGGACCCACCAAATCGAAGGCGAACCACCCGTGTGCGGCCAGGTTATCCCGAACGCGCCCGATGGTTTTGGACAAGTCCTTCGAACTTAAAATGTAGTTGAGGCTGTCGCTGGTGGAGACCATGAAGTCGACCGGATGAGGCAGCTTGAATTCGCGAAGGTCCTGACAAAACCACTGGACGGCAACGCGTTGAGACAGTGAGGCCTGCGCAGCCTCGGCAAGCATCTCTTCAGAAAGGTCCACGCCAAACAACTCCAGAACTCCCTGACGAGCCAGTTGAATCGTGAACGTCCCTGTCCCGCAGCCGAGGTCCGCCGCAGTCATTTTAGCCAGATTCCCAAACCGATGGAGCAGCCACTCCATCCATTGTTCGTAAGGCGCGTCTCGCATAAACACGTTATAGACCTTGGCAAAGTCGACGTAACTCGCCATGTCGATTCACTGCACCTCGTAAGGAACGGGTCTGGCATCTCCCCAAAGCCGCTCGAGGTGGTAAAACTCGCGTTCTTCCGGCCGGAACACGTGGACGACGAGGTCTCCAAAGTCAAGCAGGACCCACTTGGCTTCCGCTAAACCCTCTGTCCCTTTACACGGCTTGCCTAAATCCCCCAGACGATCGCGGACGGCACGCGCAACAGCCTCAATTTGCGTGCTCGAATTGGCTGAGCAAATGACAAAGTAGTCAGCCATTGGAGTGAGGTTTTGAATGTCCAATACAACGATGTCCTTGGCTTTCTTGTCCGCTGCAGCGTGGGCAGCCTCTAGGGCAAGCTGGTCGACAGAGTGTTTCATTCGGTTTCCTCCCTGCTTTGTGACATTTGAATTTGGTCCCAAAAATCGTTCCTTGCCATCACCGTCAATGGAAAAATCGGTTGGTGCCGTTCAAGTAAATACGAAATTGTGCTGTCAAACGACTCCGCAAGCGCGCGCACCAAATCCTTTTCGGCCAACTCCCGAATCCGATCCACTCCAGGATAATGACGCCCAGGTTCAATCGCGTCCGCCAGGCAAACAATCATTTCCAAATTGGACATGCCGATTCGACCCGTGGTATGGTACCGAATGGCATTGTGTATTTCCTGGTCTGAGATGCCAAACCACTCTGCGGCCAAGTGTGCTGCGATCGGCCCGTGCAACAAAACGGGGATGAGAGCAAAGCCGCTTGGAATTTCGATTTTTTCAGCGTACTGTTGCTGCTGTTCGTTCGGCCACTCGCGGGCAATGTCGTGGATCCACGCCGCGGTGCGCGCTCTGTGTTCATCTTCCCCAAATTTCTTCGCTAACTCCCCTGCAACTTGCACGACGCCCTCGGTGTGAGAGAAGCGTTCCGGCGACATTTCCGCCCTGACCCGTTCCCGGATGTCTGACTCTTGCAATCTTTGTTTCTCCCCCATCTGTGCCTTTCAAACCTGTTCTTCCATGACTTTCAGCACCCGTTCGGGCACCAGTCCGCAGACCGGAAGACCCGTCCGGATCCGATCCCGCAGCCACGTCGAAGAGACATCTAACAACGGCATTTCGATGCGACGCACCCTTAAATCTGGAAGTTTGGGCTTGACGTCTTCCAGGGTCTGAGCAAATGGGTAACTGCTTCTCGCAGCCACCAAAAACTCCACTCTTTGCGTCAATTCTTCGGCATGCTGCCACGTCGGAAGGTGGTACAGGCTGTCGGCCCCAATCAGAAAATAGAACCGGTAATGTGGATACATCAATTGACACGCTTTTATCGTATCTACAGTATACGATGGTTTTGCCAAGGAAGACTCCACCGTTGACACCCGCATCTTTGAAAAACCGCGGATAAGCTCCTCGGTCATTGCCACGCGCACCCCGTACTCGATGGGCATCACATCCGGCTTGTGCGGAGGTGCCGGAGCCGGCAAAAACCACAACTCATCCGCGGCTGTTTGTTCCAAGGCCAACTGAGCCATGGTTAAGTGGCCGAGATGCGGCGGGTCAAAAGTGCCGCCGAACAAAATGACGAGCTTCATGGCCTTGGCAGCTCGATTTGCGGATTTTCGGCAGACCTCCGATATAAAACAACGAGTCGGCCAATCGCTTGGACCCACTCGGCATTCGTTTCTTGCACCAGCGCCTCCCCAGCCTCGTCTCGAGACAAGGGGCTCGTATCCAACACGCTGACTTTAATCAGCTCGTGCATTTCAAGGTCGTGATCGACTTGCTCAATTAGACCTCCCGTAATGCCGTTTTTGCCAATTTGAACGACGGGAGACAAGTGATGAGCTAAAGAACGCAAATAACGCTTTTGATTTCCTGTCAGCAAGCGACGGTCCTCCTTCCAAATGAGTATACCATACCAGGTGCCCTTCGCGGCTTTCCTAAGAAAGGCCGCTTTTGTAGGGGATTTGCGCATCTCGTGCGCAGCACTAGTGTGCAGGCGTGCCCCCCACGGCGGCGAGCGCTTGAGTGCGCATCACCTCGACAGGAGCTTGCCGCTTCATCCAAAATTGTATCGCTGCAGCCCCTTGATGAACCAACATGTTCAATCCATCCAACGTCTTGGCGCCTTGGCTTGCGGCGAGTTTCAAAAAGGCCGTCTCCAAGGGCCGATAGACGATGTCTTGGACGACCTGACCGCTGTGAAAGCAACCGGCATCCTCTACTGGGGATTCGCCATCGCGCGGCCACATTCCGACCGGAGTCGCCTGTACGACCAATTCGGCCTGTTCAATGGCCGCACAGCGCTTCTCCCATGGAACGGCCTCTATGGCGATTTTATCCCGAAAACCCGACGCGATTTCCTCTGCCTTTTGTACGTTCCGAGCGGCAATCCTCAAGCGGGTTGCCGGAGAATACAGAGCCAACGCCGCGGCTATCGCCCGGGCTGCCCCTCCAGCCCCAAGCACAATAGCTGCTTCCCACGGAGTTTTTTGTGCGTCTGAAACGCTTTTCCACCAGCCAGATACATCCGTATTGTGCCCCGACATGCGCCCGCTGTCCGCATCGACGGAAATCGTGTTGACTGCCCCGGCAAACCGCGCCTCGTCGGACACGTCACTGAGCCAGGGCAAAACAGCTTGTTTATGTGGAATCGTCACGTTGACTCCCCGGATTGACAACGCCGCCAAACCTGCCATGGCCGCCTCGATGCGGCTCGGCTGAACTGGGAACAGTCCATAGACCGCCGGTTCTCCCATTTCCTGAAATGCGGCGTTCATCATGGCCGGCGATGCACTGTGGCCCACCGGCCAGCCAATCAAACCGTATACGGCTTGTCCCACCGTGTTTATCCCCTTCCTGTTACAGTAGGGTCAATATAGCACAATTTCCCTCTGCCCGCATCACAAGAAAGGGATGCCGGTGACTCCAGCATCCTTTCTTAAACCAATGCCCGCTTTTGCCGCCTAGACGTCATGTTGTCCAAACGCACGTGGACTTGCTCCAACGCACTCCGAACCTTCATCGAAAGGGGTTGAGACGCGCGATGCGTGTACAATAAACAATAAAGCCGAAACGCCTCACAAATCACCGTCGAAATTCCAATTCTGCCAATAACTGTCCTCCCGATAGCCGCAGGTTCAAGTCGTACAGGTGGTAGGCATCCAACTCAGGGTCGTCGCTGCGCGCACCGACGACAACCTTGTGCAAACGGACCAACAATTCATCCACGCGCACCACGCCAGGGACATCCTCTTCGGAGAGCACCTGAACGGTTATGCTCCGCCGTCCCGTCATTCCCGCTCACCACCCAGATAACAACCGTCTGCTTTTAGGTGTATTCTCTACTTGTCTGATTATTCTCGTTTTTGCGGCTGACGTCTCCAATCAAGCGGGGACGCATCGTCACTTGGGCGCTTTCCGAAATCCACAGCGCTCCCCTTAAATCCCGGCCAAACAAACTGATCCAGCCTAAACCGGACAAGACAATGTCGCAGCCCTTTCGACCGCACTCGATCCGTTCGCTTTGTGAATGAGACGAAGGATTTGAGCCAGTACGTGCAAGGCGCCCAGCGAGTACTGGAATCCTCCGAAAGCCGCCAAGCTCCGCGCGACAGTTCGGACAAGGGGTCTTTAAGATGTCATCCGCGTGTTGTTCGTAAATCGCATCCGCCCGTTCCAGCTTTGTGCGATGCACAACCAGCTGGTTGCTGACGTAGCAAACGATGGGTTGGTGAGCACCAGCTTCAAAGTCAAAGCGCGCAAAGCCGCCAATAAACAATGTCTGCCCCGGATTGAGCTGATAGACGCGCGGCTTGAGCCGCTGTTCCGGAACGGCGCGTTTGAGACAGTTCGGGCACAGTTTGTCCGTTACGCGGTTGCCGTGAATTAAGCCGGGCGTATCCATGACTTCCAGCGAACGACTGGATGGCAAATGGATGTGCGCCGGCGTCAAGCCCAGTGTGGTGCCAGGCACTTTGGACGTCGTAAACCGCTGTGTTCCCCCGGTGTCGCGAAGGATGCGGTTGAGCAATGACGACTTGCCAACGTTGGCCATGCCCACGACGTACACCCGGTCCACTTGCGCGCTGTCTAAGGCATCCACTAATGCATCTGCCCCGAGTCCAGATTGTGCGCTGACAAACAGCACCTCACGCACATGGACACCGGATTTCTCCAACTCCTCGCGAACCCACCAACCCAGGGTGTCCGGGTCAACCTCACGCGGCAGCAAGTCGACTTTGTTGACTACCGCGATCACGTCGTTTGAACCAATATAGCGGGCGAGGTTTGGGATGATGGAGCCGCTGAGATCGAATACGTCCAGTACGTACAAAACCGTTCCGCGAACCTTGGCAATGCTCCCAACAAGCCGTTCGTACTCAGCAGTTGACACGAGAGCCCGGGAAAACTCTCCGTAGTTTTGAATCCGGAAACACCGCCGGCACAAAGGGTCGCTGCGGACCAGTCCGGCCGACGGCACGTACCCGGGTTTGGCCTCGTCCGTGCTCTGCAGTGCCGCACCGCATCCTGAACAAACCCGTTCCTCTGTACTGGATTCAGCCACGAAAAACCTCTCCTTTGCCCACCTAAAACTTCTCTTTTACCGACCTGAGACTTCTCTATTTTCGTGCGGAGGCACGTCCAAACCCTGGCGCACCAGGCGCTTCATGGCGAGGCGTTCCACGCGCCGGACTACTCGAGTCCCCCACCACTCCCGATTGTTCATGGGCAAAACCAAGATGGTGTACAAACCGCATAGATTTCCGCCGCGCACGTCGGTAAACAGTTGATCGCCAATCATCACCGTCTCCTGAACCCCGCGGCCAAACTGTTCCATCGCCTGCAAAAAAGCATGAGGCCTGGGTTTATGAGCGGAGCCAATGGCGGAAACGCCAAAGCTTCGAGCAAACAAATCCACCCGATCGCCTTTGTTGTTCGAAATCAAACAAACGTCAAATCCGATGTCCGTGGCCTTTTGCAGCCAACCGGCCAATTCTTGCGGGACATCGGGATGGTTGTACGGTACCAGCGTGTTATCGAGGTCGCTCAGCAACAAACGTTTGCCGCTTCGCCACAACTTGTCCAAATCAATGTGGTAGATAGATGTCACGTATTCGTCAGGCATCATCTGTCTCAACCAAGCATTCATACGGGGTTCCTCACGTTCAGACCAGCAGTGCAGCCACCTGCCGCACTGCTGGATGTGTGAATTCCACTTTAACACATTGCTTCAATGCTTCGCAAAGTTGCGGTTTGCGCGTCCGGTTCGCATTTCGGAATACAGCTTGTCGAGAGCTTTGCGCTCAATGCGGGATACGTAGGACCTCGATATCCCGAGCTCAGCCGCGATTTCACGTTGAGTGCGCTCCTCTCCGTCGACAATGCCAAACCGCTTCAAAATTACTTCCTGTTCCCTTTGTTCCAGGGTCGGTAAGGTTGCGAGGATTTTTTGCTTTTCCCAAGTCAAATCGACCTGGTCAACAACTTCGTCCGGATCGGTTCCCAACAAATCCACCAAAGTCATTTCGTTTCCGTCTTTGTCCGTGCCAATGGGGTCGTATAACGAGGTGTCGCGCCGGTGTCTTTTTGTGCTGCGCAAATACATGAGGATCTCGTTTTCAATACAGCGGGCGGCAAAGGTTGCGAGTTTTGTCCCGCGGTTGGGCCGGTAGTTTTCGACAGCCTTAATGAGGCCGATGGTGCCAATCGAGATTAGGTCGTCAGACTCTTCTCCCGAGCCCTCGTATTTCTTTGCTAAGTGAGCGACCAGCCTCAGGTTGTGTTCAATCAGTTTATCCCGCGCCGTTTCATCTCCGGCCCCCATCTGGGCGATGTAGGTTGCCTCCTGTTCCGATTCCAAGGGCTGTGGAAAGGCGTTGTTCTTGACGTACGACACAAACACGGACACATCTTTGAGGACAAACGCGAGCAACGTGAGCAGTCCTGGCATTCTCCCCACCTCCGTAGCAGCCACTGCAATAAGGCTATGACGCGAGGACAGGGAAACTGCCTGTACGGTTGTCTGGACGTGAAGATTTCACGCCGCGACGGCGGGCACTTTTTCTTCAAACCCGTTCCAACCGAAGCTCAAAGCCTTTGTGTCACGGCTCAAAAGTTTGCAGCGTCCGCTTGGAAATGTTCAACCGTCTCTAAAATTGACCGTGTGACCTCCGTCGCCTGTTGGTGGGCTGTGGCAGAAGGTTCATCGCCGACGAAGACACAAAACGCAATTTGAGGATGCCGGTACGGAGCAAACCCAATCATCCAGCCGTTTACTTTCCCGTTTCCGATTTCGGCAGTCCCAGTTTTGACCGCCGCATCGACGCGCAAGCCGCTCAGTGCATGCGCCGTTCCCGACGAAGATACAACGGCTTGATGCATCATCGATCCAATTTCCGCGGCCGCAAAGCTGGACATCGCACGGTGTACCCGTCCCCGCTCGTAGCTTCGGACGACTTGGCCTTGCCGCTCTGCGTCCATCACCAAGTTGGCCTCGGCAACCACACCGCCCCTGGCGACGGCACTTGCGAGATTCGCTCCTTGCAGTGGAGAGATTCGAACGTCTTCTTGTCCGATCGCGGTGTTTGCCAGCAACCCGTCATCCCACCCGGGACGCAAAAACACGCGTCCGGGTTGCGCTTCCTGCAGCACCGCTGTCCCATCGACAACCTGTAAGCCTGTTGTCAATAGACCCATGTCCTGAGCCATTCGCGAAAGCCCTTGCCGGCCCACTTGATGCCCCACTTCCGCAAACGCCACATCGCACGACTGAGCAAATGCCTGCTGGAACGTCTCCCGGCCATGCACCCGCCAGCAGTGCATGTTCACGCCGGGCAGGTCCACCTCTCCAGGACAGTAATAGACGTCGTGCGGTCGAACCCTGTAGGAGTCAAGTGCTGCAGCCGCGGTAACCACTTTAAACACCGACCCCGGAACCTGCGCACTCACTGCCGTAATTGCGTATGGGTTTTGGACATCCCGGTTTGCCATGGCCAAAATGTCGTTGTGCGCCACCGAAAGCACCACCACAGCCCCATGCTTCACTCCGGTCGTCTGTAAAACTTGCTTTGTGAGTCTTTGCCATGCAGGATCGAGTGTCGTTCGGATATTGGCCCCGGAAACGGCGTCCAGGTGGTATCGCCGCGTGTCGTCGACAGGCTGCCCGTGGATGTCCGTAAGCCATCCAACGTAAGCGGGACGCCGGCCCTGGAGAACTTGGTCAAATCGTGCCTCCAGCCCATACCTCCCTTGTTCAGCTACAGCGCGCCCCGGGTCCGGCCAAACATCAGGCCTCCCGACGCGACCCAGCAGCGGATCAGAGCTGCCGGACTGGCCGTCTTCGCGATGCACGCGAAGCACTTGGCCCCCATGCGATGCAGACGGCCAGTCCTTGCCCGCCACCTGAAAGGTCCCCGACCACGGCTGCCCGTTGCGAAATAGAACCCGGCCGCGCCCGTCATCCGTCTGCACAAGGTGAAAGTGTTCCAACTCTCCCCCAGTCCGGGTTTTCGCAGCCCACGCAGCCATTTTGGCAGGAACCTCTCCTGGCAGGGCCGTCACGACAAAAAGCCGTCCCAACAGGACGGCAAACGCCGCGATCGTCAACGTAAACACCCATAAAGTTCGCCTTCTCAATACCTCTGGCCTCATGGCCATCTCCCTGTTCGTTTCGCCCGATTTCGCTCATGGCTGCAAACGACAAACGATTTACAGGGAGTATTTCCTCAAACGACCCATTTTATGAATGGCCGCTGAATGGCCGCTGAATGGCCGCTGAATGGCCGCTGAATGGCCGCTCAAAGAATTTGCAACCGCCGCGTTCAACCTGCGACACTGGCCTTGCAAATTCGTAAAACGGCCTTGCACCACAGTACTGTACGCAAGCTGCCTACTTGGTGGACTTTTGAGCCAAGTATTTTTTCAAGTTCTGCTGACTCAACAATTCGTTGTGAAGCTGCTGCGCGTACGTTTCGGCAAAGTAGTCCTCCCCACTGCCGTCGTTTTTCACGACGTAGTACAAGTACTTCGTATGCGCCGGGTGCAAAACGGCCTCGATCGATGCCATTCCCGGACTAGCAATGGGACCTGGGGGAAGACCGTTGACCACGTACGTATTGTACGGGCTGTTCACTTTGGTCTGCGCATCGGTTACTACGTTTTCATGCCCAATCACGTAGAGTACCGTCGCGTCCAGTTGAAGTTTCATGTGGCGCGCCAAGCGGTTTTGAATGACACTCGCAATCAGCGGCCGTTCGAATGTGACCTTGGCTTCCTTTTCTACCAAAGACGCCTCCGTGATCAACTGGGGCAGCGTCATGTGCTCTTTCTTCATGTCTGCCGCGATTTTTGGGGTCATATGCCTTTGGAAATCCTGGAGCATTTCATCGACGACTTGATGTGCGGACTCTCCTGGCGTAAACGCGTACGTGTCAGGAAACAAGTAGCCTTCCAACCGGTACTTAATCGCCTTTGATTTAGGCAGCTGAGACATAAACGGTTCTGTAAAATGACCTGTCTGCACCTCTTGAATGAACGCCTGACTCGAACAAACGTGCATGGCAGCCAACCGGTCGGCCATTTCCACCACCGTAAAGCCTTCCGGGATCGTCACCATGACGGGTTTCGCGACGGCGCCTTTAACCAACTGAGAGACCATGGCCGGGATGCTTTCGCCTTGTTTAAACTCGTAATCTCCAGCCCGGATCTGCCTTCCACTGTGGGTGTAAAGGGTATACAGGCGGAACACCAGCCGGTTTTTAATGAGGCCGAGCGACTCCAACTGCTGAGCAATTTGATCCGAGGTCTGCCCTGGAGACACTACCACTTTAACGGAAGACCCCGGCCTTGGAGGTTGGAATTGCTCATACAACCAACCGATTCCAGCCAGGGCGAGTACGACAACTGCAACGGCCACGACTGCCATTCGCCGGCGCCATGGCCTTTTGTATCCTGGAAATGCCGTTTGTTCTGACACCTTGTCCTCTCCCTGATTACTCTTTGGACTGCCGCTGCAATTGCGACCTGCGGCGATCCAGGTACGTCTGCAGCATCAGCGTAGCCGCGACCGAATCGACCACTTCGCGGCGCCGCTTACGGCTGACGTCAGCTTCCAACAGGGTGCGTTGTGCGGCCACCGTGGTGAGCCGTTCGTCCTGCAATACCACTTTCGCATCCGTTTGCGACTGGACTATCTGCGCAAAGTCCTGACAGTGCTGCGCTTTTTCTCCAAACGATCCGTTCATGTGCAAAGGCAAGCCGATGACAATTTCATCGGCTTGTTTTTCTTTGGCAATGCGTGCAATTTCGGCAGCCGCCTGGTCATCCGTGATCCGTTTGAGCACACAAAGGCCCGAGGCAAACAACCCTGTCGGGTCGCTCAGTGCCAGGCCAATGCGCGCTGCTCCGTAGTCAACTCCCAGGATTCTCATGATAAGTGTGCTTCGCGTACGAACGCACCAGTTCCTCAATCAACTCGTCCCGTTCAATGCGCCGAATCGTATTGCGGGCATCGAGATGACTGGTAATGTACGCTGGATCCCCGGAAATCAAGTACCCAGCAATCTGGTATATCGGATTATACCCTTTTTCGGTCAACGCTCGGTAAGCCAGCTCAAACGCCCGGCGGGCGTCCTCATTTTCCGACTTAGCTTCAAACCGCATCGTTTCGTCAAACCCAGCCGCCACTTGTCAGCACCTCACTCGCCACGAAATTGCGTCTTTAGACTACTTCTCCTACGCCCGCACATTTCCTGCGAACGACTCAATAATTGACAACACGGATTCAATGGCCTCCAGCAGTTTTTCAGGTTCCTTGCCGCCGGCTTGAGCCAGGTCGGGCCGGCCGCCGCCCCCGCCTCCGGCAATTTGCGCCACTTGTTTCACAATCTGTCCCGCATGCAGTTTTCGCCCGTGCAGGTCTTTTGATACCGCAGCTACGAACTGTGGTTTTCCACCTGCTGCACTGCCGAGCACAATGACATGCGTTGGCATCTTGGCACGCAGGTCGTCGACGAGCTGCCGCAAACCGTCCATGTCGGTATCGGGAACTACGGCCGCGAGTACAGGAACATCCCCCGCCAAAACGACGCGTTCCTGGAGTTCACCAGCCCGCACATGATTCAATTTGGCCCTTGCGGACTCCAACTCTCGCTCAAGGTGGCGAACTTCTTCAAGCACGCGGGCTGCCCGGGCGGTCAACTCCGCAGGGGTGGTCTTTAGGAGCTGCGACGCCTCTTGTAAAACATCCTGCAGGTGCTGCGTGTGCCGGTAGGCAAACCGGCCGGTCACCGCCTCGATGCGGCGCGTACCCGCTCCAATTCCAGTTTCTGAAACAATCTGGAACAACCCGATGATGCCCGTGCGCTCGACGTGACACCCGCCGCACAACTCGGTGCTGTAGTCCCCGGCGGAAACAACGCGTACGCGGTGGCCGTATTTTTCGCCAAACAACGCCATGGCGCCGATCTTCTTGGCTTCATCCAGGTCCATTTCCCGCGTCGCTACAGGCATATCCAGCCAAATCGCGCGATTGACCCGGTCCTCCACATCGCGGATTTCCTCCGGCGACATGGGGCCAAAGTGAGAAAAGTCAAAGCGGAGCCGTTCCGGTTCGACCAGCGATCCCGCTTGTGCGACGTGATCGCCCAAGACTTCCCGCAGTGCCTTGTGCAGCAAGTGCGTGGCGGTATGGTTTTTGACCGTATCCCGGCGCAAGGCCTCGTCGACACTCGCCGTCACCTTGTCCCCTACGGTCAATTTCCCGGATGTCACGGAGATGGTGTGCACGTGCTGCCCATGCGGTGCCTTTTGCACTTCGACGACATCCGCCGCACCAGATGCACTCGCGATGGACCCTTTATCGGCGATTTGTCCTCCGCTTTCGGCGTAAAACGGAGTAACTGCCAAAATCACTTGACCCTCGTCCCCGGCTTGCAGGGCTTCGACGCGTTCTCCGCCCTTGAGCAGAGCCACAATTTCGCTGTTTACGACAAATTGGTCGTATCCCACAAAAGTGCTCGTTTCAGTCAACGTCTCTAACGCCCCGCGCTCGGCGTTCATGCCTTCGGACGTCTGTCTGGCGGCCCTAGCGCGGTCGCGCTGCACTTGCAGCTCGGCCTCAAAACCCGCGTGATTGACCTTGACGCCGTGTTCGCGGCACATTTCTTCAGTCAGGTCAATTGGAAACCCGAACGTATCGTACAAGCGGAAAGCGTCTTCTCCCGAAAGCGTATCCTCGCCGGCTTGTTGCAACTGCTCAATGGTGGCGGACAAAAGCGCCTCGCCTTCTGACAAGGTCTCGTGAAACCGCTCTTCCTCCAGCCGGATGACCCGTTCGATAAACTCCAGCTTATCGCGGACCTCGCTGTAGTCGTCGCCCATGATATCCGCAACAACAGCGGCAAGACGGAACAAAAACGGCTTTTCCACCCCGAGTTTGCGGCCGCTGCGAACCGCGCGCCGGAGCAGGCGGCGAATGATGTAACTGCGCCCTTCGTTGCCTGGCAAGACGCCGTCGCCAATCGCAAAACAAACGGTTCGCACGTGGTCGGCAATGATCTTGAAGTGCGGATGAAACGACGGATTCGACGCGTACTCGACGCCTGCAATCCGGGCGGTTTCCGCAATAATCGGCTGGAACAGGTCGGTTTCAAAGTTGTTTGACACGTCTTGGAGAACCGAAGCCATGCGTTCGAGCCCCATCCCGGTATCGATGTTTTTCTTGGGCAACGGGGAATACTCTCCGCTTTCGTCCTTGTTGTACTGTGTAAACACGAGGTTCCAGATCTCCAGGAAGCGGTCGCAGTCGCAGCCCGGTTGGCAGGTGGGCTGGCCGCAGCCGACGTCTGCGCCACGGTCAAAGAAAATTTCCGAGTCCGGGCCGCACGGGCCTACGCCAATCTCCCAAAAATTATCCTCCAAGCGCACAATCCGCTCTTTGGGCAACCCGATGTGCTGATGCCATATTTCAAAGGCTTCGTCGTCGTCGGTGTGAATCGTCGCCGACAGGCGTTCTGGGTCAATCTCCATCCACTTCGTCAAAAACTCCCAAGCCCATTCGATGGCTTCCTTTTTAAAGTAGTCGCCAAAGGAAAAGTTCCCGAGCATTTCGAAAAAGGTCTGGTGGCGCGCCGTGTAACCGACATTTTCGATGTCGTTGGTGCGAATGCATTTTTGGGAACTGACGATGCGCGGGTTTTCAGGGATTTCGCGGCCGTCGAAGTAAGGCTTGAGCGGTGCCATCCCGGCGTTGATCCAGAGCAGAGACGCATCGCCTTGGGGTACTAAGCTGGCACTGGGAAACACCTGGTGCCCGTGTTCCGCAAAGAATTGCTTGTACAAGTTGCGAATTTGCTGTGCGGACAAAGCCTTCATGTTTATCCTCCTAATAGAGCACTTCTAAACTCCGATTTGAAAAAACTGAATTGTCAATCCTACTTTTGTTTTTGAGTCGCAGCAAGCCTCTGAAAAACATAAAAAACCCTCATCCCGGCAGGGACGAGAGTTGACTCGCGGTACCACCCTGATTACGGCTCGTGCGTTGTCGATGTTTCTGACAACCAAAACCGTCGCTCAATTCGCTGTAACGGGCGACCCGGCGCTTTTAACGCACTTGGGACTGGCTTCGGAATGCTGCCTAGGGACGCCTCACAGCCAAGGGCGTCTTCTCTGAGCACAGGCTCGACAAACCTACTCGTTTCCCTCATCGTGTTTCCATCTGCAATTTGTCCCGCAGGTACAAGACCATACTGGCCATATTGTATTGCACACCGATTTGCTTTGTCAAACTCCCGAACCGCACCTCTGGAGTCAAGCTCACCAATACAGCCGTGGCTTGTCTAAACGGGATGGCTAAACCGCCTTGCCGAACGCCGTTAGCATTGTAATCAGGGCCGCACAGCCCGGGATGAACACCAGAACGACGACCAAGGAAGCGCGGCGCAACGCCGCTTCGCCTCCCCGGGTAAGCCGGATGAACCCGAACACAGCCAAAATGAGACCGAGATAACACGATACCTGGTAGACAATTCGAAGCACCTCAGGCGCGTGAAGGTTCAACGCCAACGCTACACCTGTCGTCGCGAACACCACCAAATCCACCACTGCTGCCACAATCCAACGTGCCGCCATTGCGCCAATCCCTTTCGTTCCATCCGTTACATGCCTACGCCATTGCATGCCCTTTCGCGGGCACGAGTCCGTCTTTTATTGTGCACTGCGGCGTTACGCCTGTCCATGAAATTTTCGCGTCTCACTCCACACCACTTTCAGAACGGCCAGCAAAGGAACTGCGACGATCAGTCCTAATACGCCCCCAATTTCTCCGCCAACCAACAACGCTGCAACAATGGCCATCGGATGAAGGTTCAGGGAATGTCCCATGATTTGCGGAGAGATCAGATTCCCCTCTAACTGCTGTACTACGGCGTTGACGAGCAAAACCTTGATCACCATTTGCGGTCCAAGGGACAGGGCCAACAACAGGGCCGGTGTCGCTCCGATGAACGGCCCAATGTACGGAATAATGTCTGCAATCGCCAAAAACAACGCCAGCAAAATGGCATATGGCATGTGAATGACGAGCAGACCGGCGTACGTCAAGATCCCTACCGCGATCATGACGAGCAGCTGTCCGCGGACGTACTTTCCCAAAGTCAGGTCGACACCCGCGAGAATGGTACGGACCTCGTCGCGGTGTTTCGCCGGAAACATGCCCACCAACGCGCGTCCAATGGCGCGCATGTCCTTAAGCATGTAATAGACCAGAAAAGGCACGATAAAGGCGACAAACAAAAAGCTAACCGTTCCGGAGAGTACCGAAAGCAGTCCTGACACCATGAGCGTCACCTTTTGTTCCGCCTGTGCCAGGCCGTTTTCCACGCCTTTGCGCAAAGCTTCGGGAAGGTCCTGCTTCCTGCGGGCCAATTCGTCGATCCAGGCATCTGCCTGCGATACGAGGTGTGGAAGGTGGTTGGACAATTGCGTGAGCTGTCTGGCGACCAAAGGAACATAGTTAATAGCCGCAACGACCACCAGCAAAATAAAGGTGAAGTAAATAATTAAAATCGCAATCCCTCGCGGCACGCGGCGGGCAACCAGGACCTCGACAACAGGTTCCAGCAGATACGTCACCACCATCGCCGCCAAAAACGGGATGAACAGCACTTTAAGTACGAGCCAGATGTCCTGCAAAAAACCGCGCAACTGGCCGAGGAGGTACACGCATAACAGGGTTGCCAAAGCTGCTAACGCGAACCGGAGATATCTGTTCGAAACTTCCACTCGTTCGCTCACTCCTTTGGCGGATTGGATTGTCCATCCTTTTGAGTATATGCAAAGGTTTGTCCGGACATTTGCAGCTTTCCTGTTTTAGACCTCCTCCTTGCACAGGGCAAATCCTTGCAAAGCACTTGCTCTTCCCAAGAGCGTCAAGTATACTTTGCGCGGACAACCCTAGTTTAAAATAGAGTATGCTTGTCCAATCGGTTCGATGGGTTGGACCTGGTTCGAACGCGTTTGGATCTGGAATGGATGGGTTGGACCTTTTGAAAAGAGGGAATTCCATGAACTATTTGGCGGTCGCCGCCGGCGGCGTGGCAGGCGCTTGTTTGCGTTTTTTTGTCACTGAGTGGATGGGAACACTCAGGGGGTTTCCGATTGCGACTGTGGTGATCAATATCGTGGGCAGTTTCTTTTTGGCTTGGTTTTACACCATCACCTTAGAACGGTTTCCGGTTCACCCAACCATCCGCCTTGGCATCGGAACCGGTCTTGTCGGTGCTTTCACCACCTTCTCCACGTTTACGGTCGACTTCTGGAAACTCTGGCAATCTGGGGAATGGCTCATGGCTGCAGGCTACATCCTTTTGTCTGTCATTGGAGGCATTGGAGCCGCACTCTTAGGTTATGCGACGGCCACCCGTCAATCGCGTCTTGCCGTTTCGGACGAAGCGCACGAGGAGGCTTAAAGGCGATGGCATATGTGTGGGTTGGCCTTGGCGGTACGATTGGAGCCTTGTTGCGCTATCAGTTGTCCAAGTGGATTGGCGAACGCATAGTGGTCTCTTTCCCGCTTGCGACACTCATCATCAACGTAACAGGAGCATTTTTGCTCGGATTTTTTACCCGCTCCTTAGGTCACATCTTTCCTCATCTCGGGTCCGCACCCATGTTGTTGCTTGGGACAGGATTGTGTGGGGCGTATACGACCTTTTCGACATTTTCTTACGAACTCGTCATCCTGCTTCGCGAAAGTCGCTACGCTGCGGCTGGATTCTACCTCGCTGCATCTCTAGTGTTTGGTTTGGCCGCTGCAGGCGTCGGGCTCTACGGCCTGCCGGGGTCGGCTTGACCCCGCCTGCTGTCACTTGATCCGACGCTCGCCAACCCTGTTCGGCAAACGAGCGGCAGCCCTCTGGCCCTCGGAACAGATGCGCCAAGACTTGCAAGTGCAGATATGGGAAAAACCGAGAAACGAAAAAGACGCCACGACGGCGTCTTGTCTAGTGTTGCATTCAATGGTTGCACGAACGTTCCGCGAGCTGTAGAGCTATACCGCGTTGCTTCCCAATTGCAGTTCGTCGGGCACGTTTTCCACAGCGACGAGTGATCCGTCTTCAGCCACTTCATAGACCTTGACTTCTTCCCCGGAAACGCTGAATTCAATAAAACAACCCCAACAATAGAACTGGTTGGCACCGATTTTTCCGATATCCCGACAGTTGCAGTGCGGACACCTCATATTCAAAACTCCTTTGCGGCGTAGATGCTTTTAGCCTGTCCAGCAAATCTTCTTCCTAAACTTGTGTCCGGATCCGCAAAAAGGACTCAACGCGCAACCGCCATGCGAGATGACGACCACAAGCGACCAACCTTGTTATGTACTCAATCCCACTTAAGAAGCCTGCGGGTTTAATCCTTTTCGCACATCACAGCGAGGCTGCCCATGCGAAACCCAGTGGACAACCTTAACTTATAAATATTTCATCCCCTAAAACAATGGGGTTTATTTCCGATGCTAATGGTACTCCAAGGAACAAAAACATGCAAGACATTATTTGGCGGATTCGCCATTGGCGCGGTTGCGCAGAGCCCGTACCGCGTCTGCGGTGATGCGGCCTGCCTGCTGGGCTTCCTCGACCGTGTTTTGAATGCCAAAACTGAACCGGATGGCCTCGCTCAGGCGTTTGTCGTCGTATCCGCACGCTTTGAGAACGTGGCTGGGTTCCAGGCTCCCTGCCGTACACGCCGAGCCCGCCGACGCCAAAACCCCCGCGAGGTCCAGCCGGATGAGCAGTACATCGTTTTTTACTCCGTCAAACGAGACATTGAGAATGCTCGGGGCCGCCGAAACCGGACTGTTGACGCGACACCCGGGCGCGCTTTGAACCTCCGCAAGAAACGCTTGCTTGACTTTTTCCAAATGGGCCAGGTGCTGTTCAAAGTGCTGTGTCAGGTCTTCGGCCGCTTCGCCAAACCCTGCGATTGCCGCTACGTTCTCGGTGCCGGCTCGCCGCTGCCGCTCCTGGTTTCCGCCGTAGACGACAGGCTTCCAACGGGCCGACTCGCGTACAAACAACGCCCCTATTCCTTTGGGACCATTGAGTTTGTGTGCCGAAAAACTCGCGAGGTCCACTTGCAAGCCGCCCAATTGAGGCAGACAAGCCCCTGCCGTTTGCACCATATCAGAGTGAACCATCACCTGGGCGTCGGCTTGTTTGACTGCCTGCGCGATCGCGGCGACTGGTTCAATGGTTCCGAGTTCATTGTTGACCGTCATGACTGAGACGGCAAAGGTGTCCGGTTGCAGAGCCTCAACCACCGATTGGGGCGAAACCCACCCAAAACGGTCTGGTTGGACCATCGTCACACGAACCCCCAACTGTTGCAAAAATTCTGCAGTGTGCAGGACCGCATGGTGCTCAACCGCGGAAACGACCAGGTGACTGCGGCCTTGCGAGGCCAAGTAGGCTCCGAACAGCGCGCTGTGGTCGGACTCCGTTCCTCCACTGGTAAACACGACTTCCTTGCTTTGGCAACCGAGCCACTGGGCGACTTGGCGCCGCGCACCCTCGACGACCTTTCGCGCCCGGCGCCCAGCCTGGTGGATGCTCGAAGGGTTCCCGTACTCCTCGTACAAAAACGGCTGCATCCTGTCTAACACTGGCTGTGACACAGGCGTTGTGGCTGCGTTGTCCAAATAAATCATGACCTTCTCTTCTTTCGTCTAGATGTAAAACATGTACGCGTGATCGCCGCGGTTCCGCATTTCCACTAAATCTTCCAGGGTGATGGAATTCAGAACGTCCAGAATGGAAGTTCGCAACTTGTCCCAGAGTTCGCCCAGTCCGTCTTCGAACTCCTCGTCGACAATCGTAAGCGGCCCCTCAAGCGTCAAAATGATGTCCGCGGCGGTGATGTCGTGCTTGGGTTTAGCCAAGACGTAACCGCCATACGCCCCGCGGATGCTGCGCACAAATCCCGCGTTGCGCAGCGGGGCTATCAGTTGCTCCAAGTAGTGTTCCGACAGCGACTGGCGTTCGGCCACCGACTTCAGCGATATCGGCGATCCGCCTTCATTGGTAGCTAAGTCCACCAGCAGCATCAATCCATAGCGCCCTTTGGTTGAAATCTTCATTCGTTCGGCTCCTCTCCTCCGTCCTCTTTATAGTACTTCCGCGGTGCTACACCTTGCGGCCAGTAGTTTTGCTCCACGTAATGCCCCGGAAAGTCGTGAGGGTACAAGTACCCAACTCCGCTTCCCAGTTTCTCAGCGCCGCTGTAGCCTGTGCCGCGAAGGTGGGCTGGCACCGTTAAAGGCAAGCCGTTCTTGACGTCTGCGAGCGCTTGGTTAATGGCGTTGTATGCCGCATTCGACTTTTTCGCCCGGGCGAGGTAGGTTGTGGCTTGGGCCAACGCGATCCGCGCCTCAGGCATGCCAACGGTCTGTACCGCCTGCAATGCCGCGACTGCAAGCGGCAAGCCATACGGGTCGGCGTTGCCGATGTCTTCGGAAGCGGAAATCACCAGGCGCCTGGCGATGAACCGCGGGTCTTCCCCGGCCGCGAGCATCTTCGCCAGCCAAAGCACTGCCGCATCTGGGTCCGAACCACGGACAGACTTGATAAAAGCCGAGATGGTGTCGTAGTGTTCCTCGCCAGAGGTGTCATACAGCACTTTGCGCTCCTGGATGGAGTTTCGCGCGGCCTCTTCGTCGATGAGCACACCGCCGTCCTCGCCCATAGGACTGGTGAGGGCCGCCAATTCCAAGGAATTGAGCGCCCGTCGTCCGTCCCCGGCCGCATAGCGCACAAACACGGATTCGGCAGATTCGGTCAACTTCGCGCCCAACATGCCTAAACCGCGTTCGGAGTCTTCTAATGCCCGCTTGAGCAAGACCCTCATTTCCGCATCGGATAAGGGGTGGAGTCGGATCACATGAGAGCGCGAAACCAGTGCCGGATTGACCTCAAAGTACGGGTTTTCCGTCGTAGCCCCGATCAACGTCACGTCGCCGGCCTCCACGTAGGGCAAAAGTGCGTCCTGCTGCGATTTGTTAAAGCGGTGAATTTCGTCGATGAACAGTACGGTCTTGCGGCCGTACAGGTTCCGCTCTTCCTTGGCGTCGGATACGACCTTGCGAATGTCCGCAATCCCTGCCGTAACCGCGTTTAAGGTTTCAAAGCGAGCCTTCGTCGTATGGGCAATGACCTCTGCTAGACTGGTCTTGCCCGTCCCGGGGGGCCCGAAAAAAATGACGGATACCAGCTTATCCGCTTCAATCGCGCGCCGAAGCACTGTACCTTGCCCAATGACGTCCTGCTGACCAATCACTTCATCCAAGGTGCGCGGTCGCATTCGATAGGCCAGGGGGGCTTCACTGTCGCGATCGCGTTGCGCTTGCATGCTAAACAAATCCATGTTCACGAAACCCTCACTGCCTGAACGATTTTCGATGCTGCGTTCACGGCTTCAATCAGGTCTTCCCGGTTTACGTCGTGATGAGTGACAAACCGCACCAGGGTTGCCCCGAATGCCGAAGCCAAAACTCCGGACTCAGCCAACCGCTTGCACATCTGTTCCGCGTTAAGACCCGTTCCCGCAACGTCGGCAATGACAATATTCGTTTGGACGGTCTCGAGGTCTATCCCAATGCCAGGCAGATTCCCAAGCTCTTGCGCCAAGAAGCGGGCGTTTTCATGGTCTTCGGCCAACCGGTCGACCATTGTCGTCAGAGCGACAATTCCCGGAGCTGCGATGACGCCCGCTTGCCGCATCCCGCCGCCGAGGCGCTTGCGCCATTGCCGAGCTTCCTCAATAAAGGCCTTGCTGCCCACGAGGACGGAGCCCACCGGCGCGCACAGGCCTTTGGACAAACACACCTGCACACTGTCCGCGGGGCCCGCCAGTTCCCGCGCCGGGGTGTTTAGAGCCACGGCGGCGTTAAACAGCCTCGCCCCATCAATGTGCACCAACACTTTGCGTTGATGCGCCGCTTCTGAAATGGCGCGCAAAACGTTTGCGGAGGTCACGGTCCCTCCAGCGCGGTTGTGCGTATTTTCAATCGAGACCAAAGCCGTTTTCGGTTGGTGCACGTCGACCGGACGGATGGCTTCTCGGACCGACTCTGCGTCCAAAACACCCTTACGGCCTTGAACCGGACGGATTTGAGCGCCCGCGATGGCGGCTACAGCCGCGGCTTCGTAGTAGAAAATGTGCGCCTGGGCCTCCGTGATGACTTCCTGTCCAGACAGTACGTGCGTCGCCACCGCAACTTGGTTGCCCTGGGTCCCACTGGTGACCAGCAATCCGGCTTCCTTACCCAGCATCTCTGCGGTTCGTTCTTCGAGTCGGCGAACCGTAGGGTCTTCTCCATATACGTCATCGCCAACCTCAGCCGACGCCATAGCACGGCGCATTTCCGCAGTTGGCTTGGTTACTGTGTCGCTGCGCAAATCAATCCTTGGGTTCAACGGTGTCTCCTCATTTCCAAGTAAGGTACTCAACTTTATTATAGTTTGTTCGGAAACGCACCCGCAACACCCGTTGGACATCTCAGGACGCCGTGGGACACAGCAGGTCAAACCAGGTCACTGCGGGTTAAACCGGGAGGCTGCGGGTCACTGCGGCTCACTGCAGGACCCAGCAGCATAGAGCACGTCACAAAGTCGTCCAGTTTCGAGAAAATGCACCGCTTCAGTTGTCCGCCCGGATGCCAAACACGATACGCGTCAAAATCAGGACCAGGGAGCAGCCAAGGAGTTCGCGGCAGGCGTCACAGGTTCATACACCCTCGTCACAGAACACCAAATAGGCTGTCCCTCCAGTCCATCTTCCAAGACTTTCGAGACAGCCCCGCACCGCAATGGATATGGGTTATGGATATGTATACGGTTGTACATGCGCATATGGTTAAGGGTACGTATAGGCTTCTAGATACGTACCCAGTTGTGATTACGTTATGTAGGTAAGGAGCCCCGCCCTGCCGTGAAACCCGTCGTTTTGAACCTGCTCTCGCAGGTGGGTGCCCTGCTCATCCCAGGTTGCAAGTCCACTCGCGAACGCGGAGGCTTTTGCGCTGGGGAGAGACACAGGCTCCCGAGTATTACAGTGTTGGCTCAAAACATTAAGGCCGCACCAACAACGCAGGGTCCTGATTGATTGTGAGACTATGGTACCACCATCCGCGGCACAGTTCAACCGTTAGACCCTTGGTTGAACTGGTTGACGCTGGCGAATTTCCAAGTTTAACACATCCAGTTGTTTGTCACTGACAGGCGACGGAGCATCCATCATCAGGTCGGTGCCGCTGGACGTTTTCGGAAATGCGATGCAGTCGCGCAGCGATTTGCCTCGACCCATAATCATGACGAGGCGGTCAATTCCAAAGGCAATGCCTCCGTGCGGCGGTGTACCGTACTCAAAGGCGCGGAGCAGAAAACCAAACTGCTCATTGGCCTGTTCCTCTGAAAACCCAAGGGTGCGGAACATGCGCTCTTGGATGTCGCGCCGGTAAATGCGCATGCTGCCTCCCCCGATTTCGTAGCCGTTGAGCACCATGTCGTAGGCCTGTGCCCGCACAGCACCCGGATTCGATTCAAGCATGTCGAGGTCTTCCCACTTCGGCATCGTAAACGGGTGGTGCTCCGCCACAAAGCGCTGCTCGTCTTCGTCGTAGCTGAGCAGTGGGAAATCTGTAACCCATGCGAACTTAAACTCGTTTTCATCCGCCAGGTTCAACTCATACCCCAGTTTTAACCGCAAAGCCCCAAGGGATTGCAGCACTTGCTGCCTGGAAGACGCCGCAATCAAAATCAAGTCTCCTGCTTTGGCGCCAACTCCCGCTGCGATGCTTTGAAGCTGTTCTGGGGTAAAGAACTTGCTCAAGGAAGACTTCAACTCTCCGCCCTCGAGCACCGAAATCGAAGCCAGCCCTTTCAGCCCGTATTGGGCCACAAAGTTGACGAGTTCGTCCACTTGTTTGCGCGAATACCCGGCGCATCCCGGTGCAGCAATCGCCTTAACGGCGCCTCCGCTCTCCAAAGCTTGCTGAAACACCCGGAAATCGACGCCTTGAACCAAATTTCCAATGTCCGAAATCTCCATGCCAAAGCGAAGATCGGGCTTATCCGACCCGTATTTCTCCATGGCTTCCTGATAGGCGATCCGTTGGAATGGAACGGTCAATTCGACTCCAAGGACGGTGTGGAATACGCTTTGCATCATGCGCTCCATCATCGCTTGGAAGGTGTCCAGCGGAATAAACGACTGCTCAATGTCCAACTGGGTGAATTCCGGCTGCCGGTCGGCGCGCAGGTCCTCGTCGCGAAAACACCGGGCAACCTGGTAGTAGCGCTCGAGGCCGGATACCATGAGCAGCTGTTTAAACAACTGCGGAGACTGCGGCAAAGCGTAAAACTCGCCCGATTGCAGGCGGCTGGGTACTAGGTAGTCGCGGGCGCCTTCCGGCGTGCTTTTGGTGAGAATCGGCGTTTCGACTTCCACAAACGCGTTTTCATCCAAGAACGCGCGAAATTCCTTGATGAGGCGGTGACGCAGCCTTAGGATGTTTTGCATCTCCGGACGGCGCAAATCCAAGTAGCGGTAACGCAGCCGCACGGTTTCGTCCACGTCCACCCCGTCCTGGATGTAAAAAGGCGGATTTTTGGCTTCGTTGAGGATCTCAAGCGCATGCACGGTCATCTCGATCTTGCCGGTTTCAATCTTCGGGTTGACGGCAGATTCGTCCCGGTTCACGATGATGCCTTGCACCGCGATCACAAATTCGTTGCGCAGCCGGTCAGCTGCTTCCATCACTTGCGCCGGCGTCCCCTTTGAGGTATCGAACACCAACTGGATGATGCCGCTGCGATCGCGCAAGTCTACGAACACAATGCTTCCCAGGTCCCGGCGGCGCTGCACCCAGCCGGACAACACCACCTGGGTACCTTCTTGTACGTGCACCGTCTCAAGCGCCGAGTGCGTTCGAAACAAAGTTGCTTGTTGACTCGTCATTGTGCCAAACCGCCTTTTGAAAGATTTTTTCGGATAAAGTCAACCACCTGTTCGAACGGCACCTCTTGTTGTTCTCCAGTGGCCAGCTGCTTTAAGGTGGCAGTCTTGTTTTGAACCTCTGCGTCGCCAAGCACGGCGACGAACTTGGCCGCTTCTCTGTCTGCTGTCTTGAACTGGGACTTGAGGCTGCGGCCCTGGTAATCCCGATCGGCTGTGAGTCCCGCCGAACGCAGCGCGTACAGCAATGCCATTGCAGCCGGTTGCGCCGTTTTATCCGCTACGGCAACAAACACGTCTAAAGCGTCGGGAGCGTCTCCCTGAAATCCTTGCTGTTCCAGGGCCACCAAGGCGCGTTCGTAGCTGCCTGCAAAGCCGATTCCTGGAGTGACCGGCCCGCCGATTTGCTCGACTAAGCCGTTGTAACGGCCGCCGCCGGCTACCGTACCCACGCCTTCTACGGTGACTTCCCAAGCCGTTCTCGTGTAATAGTCCAGACCCCGGACCAAAAATTCGTTGATGACGTAGGGCACGTCCATTTGATCCAAGTAGGATTGGACCCCGTCAAAATGCGTTTTGCAATCGTCGCACAGCGCCTGCAGAATCGTGGGAGCGCCTGACTCTTGAAGTACTGCGTGGCACTGCTCGTTCTTGCAATCAAAAATCCGGAGTGGGTTTTTCTCGAGGCGCTTCTGACAATCCGTGCACAATTGATCGCGGTGCGGCATGAGCTTTTCTAACATGAGCTCCTTGTGACGCGGACGGCAGACCGGGCAGCCTACGCTGTTGAGCTCCACCTTTGCACGTTCCACGCCAAATTGCCGCAAAATGTCCAAGTTCAACGAGATGACCTCGGCGTCAATTTCCGGCCCCTCGGCTCCCAGAGCCTCGCAGCCGTACTGATGAAACTGACGGTTGCGGCCCTTTTGCGGTTTTTCATAGCGGAACATGGGACCCATGTAATACAGCTTGGACAGTCCACCGGCGCCGTAAAGCTTGTTCTCCACGTACGCTCGGACCACCCCGGCCGTGCCTTCGGGGCGCAGTGTCAAACTGCGGTCGCCGCGATCGACAAATGTGTACATCTCTTTCTCGACGATGTCGGTGGTGTCCCCGACACCCCTGGAAAACAATTCGGTGTGTTCAAAAACCGGAGTGCGAACCTCCTGGTAGTGGTAGTGATGAAACGCCAACCGCGTGGCTTGTTCCAGGCGCTGCCACTTGCGCACTTCCTCCGGCAAAATGTCGAACGTGCCCCTCGGACGTTGCGTTAGCATGGTCTTTCCTCCTACGACAATCAAACTACGACAATCTCAACCGCTGTGCAGCGCACTGAGCCGTTGTCGCCCCAGACGCTGTGGACCAAAACCGTTCTCAATACAGCATCACAAATGCAAGCCAGAAAACACAAAAAGCCTTCTGTCAAACTGCCGGCCAACCGGCAGGGACGAAAGGCTTAGCTTCGCGGTGCCACCCTGCTTGAACAACCACGGGACCTCAACATTCCCGTGACATGTTCCACTTTACTGCGCGTAACGCACGCCAGCGCCGTGCGCTTTAGACTGGAAAGGACGCCGTCGCGTCAGTCGTTTGCGCAGGTTCTACAAGGTGTCTTTCCCGTCCTCTGCAACGAACCTGCTTCCAGCCGCGGCAGGTCTCTCTGGGCGCGTTCAAGGCGGTACTCTTCCTTGTCATCGAATCGCTATGTTTTTCGAAAGTATCATACTTTCCAATGATTGAATTGTCAACGTCTTGTTGAATTCCAACATCCCGAAATGGTCTTGAACGTTCAACGCTTGAAATACGTGCTGGGACCACTCTGTTCCTTTCGTCCAACGGCACTGAAGGTTGAAATGGACTGCATTCGGTCCATCCACACAGCCGGATTGCGATACTCGGCGTAATCTTGAGCAGTCGCATCACAAGAAGCCTGTCCCCGGGCGATGTCGGTCTCGCGCCTGCGCAAAGTAGATCCTCCTTGCCCCGCCACCCCAGTGGGTAAGCAACGGTCGCTATTTACCCATAGTGTGCTACGCAAGCTGAAAGTCCATACCATCCGGGGTGAAACCAGAATTCCCCATCGGTGAAACGGCTTTCCTGATTGATGCAATCGGACTACGGCCTTGCATAGACGTCGCGCAGTTCTCGAAGAGAGTTCACCAAGTCCTCTTCTTGACCTGGGAGCAGGGTTCGGACATCCAGGATCACGGTGTTGTCGACGATCCGCCCGATCACCGGGACAGCCGGCACCCGCCGCAATTGGTCAAACAGGTGCTGCGCAGAGTGGGCTTTGGGAGTCAAGCGCAAAACAGTCGTCGGCAGCAGTTCCAACGGCAGTGCACCACCGCCTACTTGAGATTCTTCCCTGTTGTCGACGGCAACATCGAGAAATTCCAACAGACCGGTTTCCTTCACGCGCGCAAAAAGCTGTTCGCAGCGCGCCGCCAAACTGTCCTGCGGTTCTGTCAGCATGCGTACGACGGGAACTTCTTTGGCCAATTCGCCGTCCAAGTGAGCAATCAGGGTGGCTTCCAAAGCCGCCAGTGTCATCTTGTCGGGACGCAAAGCGCGCATCAAAGGGTTTTTCTTCAACCGGTCGATATAGCGCTTTTTGCCCACGATAATCCCTGCCTGCCCCCCTCCCAGCAACTTGTCTCCGCTGAAAGAAACGACGTCGACGCTGGCCCGGACGCTCTCTTGAATCGTCTTTTCGTCGCCGATGCCAGCATGGGCGTAATCGTATAAAGCTCCGCTTCCAAGGTCCTCAAACACTGGCAAGTCGTGGCTGTGGGCGAGTTCGACCAAGTCTGCAAGAGCCGGCTGCTCCGTAAACCCGACAATCCGGAAGTTGCTGGTATGGACGCGCAGAATGAGTTTCGTTCGTTCCGTCACGGCCGCTTCATAATCCCGGAGTTTCGTCTTGTTGGTCGTGCCGACTTCCACCAGTTCGACTCCGCTGAGTTTCATGATGTCCGGGATGCGAAACGACCCTCCGATTTCCACGAGTTGTCCGCGCGAGACCACGGCCTCCGACCCGTGGGCCAACTCCTGCAAAACGAGAAACACCGCGGCGGCGTTGTTGTTCACGACGACAGCAGACTGCGCCCCCGTCAAATCGCAAATGCGTTGTTCGATGTGACTGTGACGGGAGCCGCGTTCACCAAGCTCCAAATCGTACTCCAAGTTGCTGTAGCCAGCCGCCACGGCGGCGACTTGCTCGAGGGCCCGTTGCGACAGCGGAGCACGTCCCAGGTTGGTGTGGATGACGACTCCTGTCAAATTCAGCACAGGGCGCAAACGCGGCAAGAACTGGCGCTCCAAAACCGCGCGAGCCCGCTCCACAATGTTTTGGACCGCTATGGCTTGATCCCACGCGCTCTCATCTGGAGTAGTTTCTTCAAACCACTGCCTTAAGTCCGCAAGAACCGCGGCAAAGGCATCTGAAATTCTGGACAGCGGATACTCGCCCAGGCGTTCGCTCGCCAAGTCCAAACTAAGAAGGCGGTGTACTGCTGGCAGCCTTCGAAATGCAGCTTGCTTGTCCCACATGAGGACGTCCCTCCAACGATAAAGCGCCCTGACGGGCGCTTGGCAAACTTAGTCAATACGGCTTGTCGGCCGCTGATTCTATTATGACACGAGGCATTGCATTTCAAAAGAGGAACACAAGAAGGCCAGTGAGAGATTTTTCTCCGTTGTTTCCTCGGTCCTCTTAGTGGTCACCTCCGTCTTGTTGAAAAACAAAGCCCATATCCCCCTTGCCGCGGCCGTGCTCTCCATGCCCTTTGCCTTTCCCTATGATGAACCCGGGCGGTACGTGCTGCACATCCACTTTGCCTCCTTGGGCAAAGTTCAGTTGTATCCCGAGCGATTTGAGCAGGCTGGCGACGTTTGGAGGAAGACCACCTGTCGACGGCGCAGGTTGCGCTGGCGTAGACGGCCCAGTCGGCGGGCTGGAACTGCCTCTGGAAGGAGCAGAAGTGGTCGGTGCAGTATTTGCAGGCGCACTGGTCCCTTGCCATTGCTGGATGCTTTCCGATTGTCCAACTTGAATCTGCACATTACCCGACGCTCCAGCGGTATCGGCAGACCCGGCAGCTTTCGCATTTGCAGTCCCGGCGGTTGTCGCAGCCAACGCGTGCGCGCCGGCAGGATGACGAAGTGCCCCCATTTCATAGCTTGCAAACGCTACAACAGCGATGGCCGGTACAAAAAGGAATAGTTTTTGCTTGTTGATGTTCACGGTGTATCACTCCTTTTTAAGTGGCCCCCATGCCACACGTGCGTTACGGGCGTTCATCCTCGGCGTTTGAACATCGACATTCCCGTAGACGTTTCCTAATCCGATGTTCCTGCATCGATTTTTTATCAGGCGTTCGTCGACATAGAGTTCGAAAGCGGCCTCTAGTTTGTGTCCGCCTATCTTCGGGGTGCGGCGTGCCTTGTCCCTTTCAACTTGTGCTAACATGGGAATGAAATCGAAAGCGGGGAGAAAAAAGTATGGATATTACGCAATCAAAGCTATGGACAGCTCGCGCCCAATCCGTATTGCTCGGAGGAGTGAACAGCCCCTCTAGGTCTTTTAAGTCAGTTGGAGGCGGCATCCCGGTCGTCATGTCCAAAGCGGCCGGATCGCGTTTTTTTGACGTGGACGGAAACGAATACATCGACTACCTTGCCGCTTACGGTCCGTTGGTACTCGGACACGCACATCCAGAGGTCATGTCGGCTTTGCGGACTGCCACGGAGGACGGCATCTTGTACGGGACACCCACCCCCTGGGAAACCGAGTTTGCCGAAATGCTGCGAGCCGCGGTTCCCGATTTGGAACGCATCCGGTTTGTCAACTCTGGTACGGAAGCCGTCATGACCACGATTCGCGTTGCCAGGGGCGTCACGGGACGCAACAAGCTCATCAAGTTTGCAGGCTGCTACCATGGGCATTCAGACCCCATGTTGGTCGCAGCGGGGTCCGGTCCGTCTTCCATTGGCATTCCGGACAGCGCCGGCGTCACCCAGTCCACGGCGCGCGAAGTGATCACGGTGCCGTTCAACGACCTCGACAGTCTCCAAGAGGCCCTGAACACTCACGGCGACGATGTGGCGGCGGTGTTAGTCGAACCCATTGTGGGCAACTTTGGCATGGTTGCCCCCAACGACCCGGGGTATTTGCAATCGGTCATTGATTTGGCTCATCAGCACGGCTCTCTCGTCATTTTTGACGAAGTGATTACGGCCTTTCGCTTCCACTACGGGACGGCATCCCAACTGTATGGCGTCCATCCCGACTTGTTTGCTTTAGGCAAAGTGATTGGCGGCGGTTTGCCCATTGGGGCCTACGGCGGGAAACAAAGCATTATGGAGCAAGTCGCGCCTTTAGGACCCGTTTACCAAGCGGGTACCATGGCTGGCAATCCAGCTTCGATGCGCACGGGCATAGCTTGCCTGAAGGTTCTGCAAAACCCCCGCCTCTACGAGGAAATGGACCGGTTGGGCGCGAGACTGGAGGCTGGTTTGCTCGAGGCGGCAAATCAGGTGCAAGAGCCTGTCACTGTAAACCGCATCAAAGGGGCGCTCACGTTGTATTTTGGCGCGCACCGCGTCACGAACTACGAGGAGGCCACCCGCACCAGTTCACCGCGGTTTGGTCAGTTTTTCCATGCCATGCTGCGCCGCGGCGTGTTTCTTGCACCGTCCAAATACGAAGCTTGGTTCGTGTCCGCTGTGCACACAGACCGCGATATCGAAGAAACCTTGGCGGCAGCGCGTGAGTCGTTTCAAGAGGTCGCCGCGCTGTAACGTTCCTTACCGCCAGTCCGACCCGCCGACCAGGCTTGTGGTAAAAGCTCATGGGCCAAAGCCATTGAGCGATACCCAGTGGCGAAAAGCATGAATCAAAGCGAAAAGCGGCCCCACTTGGGTGCCGCTTCTTGTGTCAACGCGTGGGCTAACGCCAACCCGTTCTATCGCTGATTGCTCTCTCATCCATACCTATGTTTGCCAGAGCATCCCGAACCTATGTTTTGCTGCACGAGGTGTGTCTTGCGAAGGCAGCTTACAGAACGCCTGCGAGTTGTGACAAAAGGTCGCTTTTGGGCCGGTAACCGACAATCTGCTTGATGACTTCGCCGTTTTTAAACAACAGCAAAGTAGGAATGCTCATGATTCCGTATTCCTGTGCAATCTGCGGATTGGCATCGACGTCGAGTTTCCCGACTTTGATCTTGTCGGCGTATTCGTTCGATACGTCTTCCAAAACCGGTGCCATCATTTTGCAAGGACCGCACCATTCTGCCCAGAAATCAACCAACGCGGGCATATCTGACTGCACAAATGCAGCGAATGTCTCCGTGTTCACCATGGTGGTTGCCATTTGAAAGTCCTCCTCGTCAATCAGTAGTCCGTCACTCATTGTATCACAGCGCAACAAGGAAAACGAAGTGAGCATGAAGACAATCTGGCCGCCTGTTCACCGCCACACGGTATTTTTGCAACGCCGCTCTAAGCGCTGCGAGCTTGCCTTCCGGCGCGCAGCGCCCAAATTAAAACCACCGCAATCAGCCCCGCTCCCACCCAATACAGGGTGTCCATATTCAACCTGGCCGCCGTAGCCTGCAGCGGCAATACCCAGTACATCATCGAAGCCCCGACCAGCACGCTTGGCAACAAGGCCTTTCGCAAGCGAAACATGCCGAATACCAAGGCGGCAGCCGACAACGTCAAAGACGAGGTAAGCAAAGCTTGCGGGTTGAGCCGCCAAGGCGTCAACCAGATGCCTAAAGCTGGCACCAGCGTGCTTTGAAAAACCATCGCCCCCGTGATGTTTCCTAGCGCCAGTGCATCCTTGCCCTGCCGGATCCAAACCACGCTGTTCAGGGTTTCTGGCAATTCTGTCGCCAGCGGAATCAAGAGAGCCGATAGGACAAAGGGCGGCAAATCAAATCGGACTGACAGTACCTCGACCCCTTTGGACAGCAATTGAGCCCCGCCTACAATCAGTCCCAAAGCCACAAACAACTGGACAAGGACCAAAGCCATCGCAGGAACCGCATCGCGTCTTTGCAAGTAAAGAGGCTTGAGCTCCTCCGTACTCGAGAGCAGGCCCTTGTCACGCAAAGTAAGTATGACAAACAGGATGTACAGGGCAATCAGAGCCCAAGGAGCCGCGTCGTGCAGCCATTGAACCCGCGTCACACCCACTAACGTAACGGTCACGTAAGCCACCAAAAAAAACGTCATGTCGCGGTTGAAAGTTCGCGGGTGAACATTCAATTGCATCGTAGGATGGGTCTTGCGCGCAAAAACCATCGACAACGCTACAATCAGTGATCCAAGTGTGACGAGCAGGAACGGAGCCCCCAAAATACCTCCGATGCCGACTTCCTGGGCTGTTGTCGTACCGCCGCCCAGCAATATCGCCGTGATGGGAACCGCTGTCTCTGGCAATGCCGTACCCAGCGCCGCCAGAACGCTGCCGACCGCACCTTGACCCAGATGAAGTTTATAGCCGAGCCACTCAATGGCATTCGTAAAAAGTTCTGCACCAAACAAAATCATTGCTAACGCCAAGGTCATGGATATCGCGATCTGCACAAACAGCCCCCCTGGATCTGCCAAGCCGTCTGTACAAAATACGCCCAAGCCAGTCCGAATATGCAAGACATACAGGCTGCATTCGCGTCAACCCCGAAAGTCCAAGTTTTTTGGCCCGCCAAAAACGCGGGCGTGCAGCACCCGCGTTTCCCGAACTTATTGGTAATCCCCTTCCTCGCCGCGCATTTTGCGAGGCAAAAAGCGCAAAGACTGCGGCCTGAGCCTCCACACCGAAGCGACCGTTAAGACCATCAAGAGCAGTGAATAAAACGCGATAAAAATCAGCCAGGCATGAGGAGCGGCCTGCACGTAGTTTTCCAAGGACGCTTCAATCCAAAGGGGATTTAGGCTGAGCAGCCACTGTCCCCAGGTCGACGCAAAAAACTCAATAGGGTAAAGCTTGTAGACCATTTGCAATCCGTAGCCAATAACTCCGGAAAAAACGGTCATCCAAACGACCGTCGCATACGACATCACCGTGCTCCATCCAGAACGAAGCAAAAGCGTGGACCACATGACGCTCAGCGACGCAATCAACACAATCGCCAACAATTGGAAACCAAATACTGCTAAGACCTCTTGAGGGACCGCGCCGCCAAACAAAAACACCAGGCTGTAAAGAGGTAAGGTAATGACCAACAACAAAATCAACAACGCGCTCGAAGAGAGGACTTTCCCCGCTAAAATCTCCAGCGGCGACAATGTCGTCGTGAGCATCTTTGCCAGCGTGCGGCGCTCCCGTTCGCCGCTGATGGAACTACCAGCGAAAGCTGGGGTCAAAAACGCAGCCACCGTCATTTGCAGTAAACTGAGCGTGACAAACACCTGTTCGCTGCGCGACGGCTGAAACAACACAAACTGCCCCTGAACGTTTTCGTAAAGCAAAAAGAACGTGAGCAACACCATGCTGACCAGATAGCCGGTCAGAACGACTGGAGCCCGGTTCGTGCGCATGCGCTGCCGGAACTCCTTTTTTAAAAGAGGATTATTGACCACTGGCATCCACCGCCCGCTCCGTCAAACGTAAAAACAACTCTTCAATATTCGTGGGCCGTTCCGCCACTTGATAGACTCCAATCCCGGCCTCGACCAAACCGCGAACGAATTCGACTTGTTGGTCGAGCGTCCCAGCATAGACGACATCGACTCCTTGGGGAATGTATGTGACGTCTATTACCTGAGGGTATTGTCGCAGTGCCTCTTCCCACGTCGTGCGCAAGGCGCGTCCGCACACTCGAAGCTGTCGGTATGCTGTGGAATGCGTCATCATCACCGAGACAGAAGCGACAGCCGCGAGTTCACCGCCGCGCATAATGCCGATCTCGTCGACAAACTCGCCGAGCTCCGAAAGAATATGGGAACTGATCAAAACCGTCTTACCCAGCGCCCGCAATCGGTGCATGACGGTTCGAAACTCCAGGCGCGAGCGAGGGTCCAACCCGGAGGACGGCTCATCTAGAATCAACACGCTCGGGTCGTGCATCAGACAACGCGCAATTTCCAAGCGCTGCTGCATGCCCCTCGACAGCGCATTGACGTATGTGTGGCGCTTTTCCTGCAGATTAACCCATTCCAAATAGTCGCTGGCTCTGCGTCTCGCCACGTTCCGGTCGACCTTGTAACAATCGGCATAAAACTCCAAGTACTCTTCCACCGTGATGTCGTCGTACACCCCAAAGGCATCCGGCATGTACCCCAGGGATTGCCGAACCCCCTTAGCCTGACGGGTGACCTCGTACCCGTTGATGTAGGCCGTTCCAGAAGTGGGGGAAGTTAACGTAGCCAGCATCGATAACGTCGTCGTCTTCCCTGCCCCGTTTTCCCCGACCAAGCCGAATACCGTCCCTTGCCGGACGGTCAGATTAAAGTTTTGCACGGCGTGAAAACGCCCATATTTCTTGGTTAGGTTCTGTGTATGAATCACGGTTTTCCCACCTCATGGGGGTACTGTGCCACAAAGGCCATCTGACGCACCATGACTAAGCTCTGTGCAGACGCAATCGTTTGTCCGGATATGGGCTTAGGCAAGGCCGGAGTGTCGCTGTTGGTCGTGGCGATGATAATCGCTTGGCTCAATGGAATATTGTCGTTGAAAAACCCGAGTGAATTCGCCAAGTTGCCTAACGGCCTCCCTAACCCCCGCGTGACTTCCCGGTTGTAGCCGCTGTATGTAGATAACCAATTGACCGGGACCACCTGGGTCGGCGTTTGGGGCGTGATGGAAGCGGTAGCCCCGGGTGCCAAATTTCCAAGCACAAACATGGCCTGATTCCAATACACGACGACATGCTGCAACGGATAGGGCGTGTCGTTAGTGACGTTCCCAGCAAATGAACTGGGTGTCGAACCCAGCGCAAGCAAGTCCGTAGCAATTCGCCCTTGGTGCTGCACGGCACCTGCCGAGTACAAGTAGCGTACGCCAAACCGGCCTACATCTTCAAACATGGACACAGATCGTGCGCCGGTCGTGACGTCCGCAACGCCCAACTGGCGGACATTCTGTTCGGCGAGAGGCAGGGTCAGCATGGGTTGTGCAGCGATGAAGGTCGTCGACGCCACGTACGGCGACATAAACGCGCGAATTCCGTACGACTCGGCCAGACCGTTGCCCGCCAAGTCGAGCACGCCAACTCCTTCAGTGAGCATGCCCCCGGGGCGCTGCTGCGCACCCAACGCGTAGATTCCGAAAGTCGTTAAAATGCTCAAAGACGGCAGAATAACCCATGCGAGAGTCTCGCGCTTTCTCCGACGCAATAGAAAAAACAGCCCAGGTCCAGCCACGAGCGTATATATGGCGAACACGAATCCCCAAAATTTCAGGGAAGGGATACGAAGAGGCGTTAAGGCGCCACTGGCCGCAGCCAGCGACAAAACGCCGTTACTGTCCAAAAGACTCGGTAAAGCCCCGTTGTTTCCGCTGCTCCCCTGTTTGATAATTCGCGTCCAAAACGCTAGGTTGTTCGACCAACCCAGGACAGCGGGCTCAGTCGGCAAAAACGCGGTTTGCACAATCTGACCGCGCCCTTCGGGCGTCGCAGCCAACAACGGATTCGCCGGCGTCCCTGCCCACAATTGAGCTTGAGGGCGCATTTTCCCCGCATAGGACGTGATGTGTTGAGACAACGGCGTTGACGTTATGTCCAACATGTCGTTTAGACGCGCCCCGGACACCGTGTGCGGCGCTTTTGCCGTCAATGGCATTAAAGACTGCCAACTTTTCGGGATCCCGTTGGTGCTCTCCACAAGCAACAATCCGCCCAATTCAACCCAATTCTTTAATGCCTGGGTTTGAGCGTTAGACAACTCGTCTAAGGACCCTGGCGTCGCTACCACGGCGGTCAAAGCGCTGTAGCCGTTGGCCGTCGCAGGCATGCCTGAGGGTTTGATAGAGACAGGCAAAACAGGAGCGCCGCCAGGTCCGAATGTGGTCCCCGTTAAAAACTGGGCCGCTTGCGGGTTCGCGGACAAAACGGTGACCAACGCCGTATCCCCCAGAGCGTTGCCAGTCAGTTTCGTGGCAGCAACCGGTTGCCCATCCACCAAGAAACTTAACGAAGAATCGTCAATGATGTTCCCCGGGACAGAAATGTCCATCGAGGCAGTGTGGTGACCCGCTATCGAGACGGGCCAGTGCATGGTGCCTTGCGCAAACCGGCCATTGCCCACACTGAAATCTATGTGAACTGCCAACTGCCCTTGGAGCACCGAAGGTCCGCCGTTGACCATCTGTACGCGAACGGGGACCCAGTGATTTTTGACAAAGTAACCGTTAAATCCGACCTCCGCAGTGAGGTGCGGGTTTACGTCATATGTAGCTGCATCTGCAGGATTTGCAAAACTCAAAGTCACCAACAAACTGAACACGCTCAGTCCAAGGCCTGTCCACCAGAAAGGCAAATTCCTAATTCCACGTAGACGGCGTAGAAAAGGCTGCACGTGCTTCATGTATGAATCCGCCCTCTCACTTCCAACGATTCTCTGCTGTGTTCCCTCCTGATGCCGCCTGAGCCTTGGTCCGGTTAAAAGGATGACACCGCTTTTGGTAAAACGCTTGTCCGCTGCCTGTTCAGGGACATAGCCTGCAATCAGTTTAGCAGAAGTGAGAGTCCTTAAAAACACAACCCGGTTTTGCGCTGTACAAAGTTGTGTACCAAAGCCGTTGGGTTGCCGTCCGGTGGAGACAGGCACCCAGAACATCAGCGGCCGAGCCACCGTATGATCCAGGTAAGCCCGCAGGTAGAAAGGAATCGCAATTTATGTGGCTCACAACGTTCCACTCCGAGTTTGACCAGGTCGTGGGGGCAGCCGCCAACCCTGTGCCTGGAAGCCGGTTCAAAACACCCGAAGAGCAAGCGTGGTATGACGAGTGCGTGGCCGCCTACCAAGCCCTGTTAAACAGGAATTCACGCGTTCGAACCCGGAAGATCGCAAAAGCAACCCGGGTAAAGAACTCACAGAAGAACTCTCGCAAAAGGCTGGCTCAACCGATGCGCAAGTCTCGTAAAAAAGGCACCGCTACCCAACGCTTAGGCTTGAAACGCTTGTGATTTGAAGTGCTTTGTGACCTGACACGCTGGTGACTTGAATTGTCGTCACGCTTGAATGATTGTCACTCAAATCGTGGTCACACTTGAATTGTTGTTACTTGAATTGTTGTTACTTGAATTGTTGTTACTTGAATTGATTGGAAAGGATGACGCGCCGTGCAAATCGTGTGGGAGGGAAATTGGATATCGCCAAACGGACACTCTACCATTTGCCGTAACATGACCTCTGCCCTCTCCCGGCTTGGCGTGGATGTGAAACTGCGAGCCACGGAACTGCCCAACCCCAAACCATACGCCCATTTAATCCGGCGCGAATTCTTGGAGATGATGAATCGTCCTTACCGAACACCTCAACAGCGAATCCGCATCATCCATCGCACCCCCGGCGATTACGAGCGAGAAGACGACCTCATCACGCTGGGAATGACGTACTCCGAGACGACAGAGGTTCCCGAGCATTGGGCGAGACAAGTCAACGATTGCGTCGATGGTCTGATCCTGGCCAGTCAAGCTTCGGCAGACGCGTTCTTGCGCGCAGGCGTCCACGTGCCGCTGTGGATTGCTCCGCAGGGCGTCGACACACACCGTTTTCGCCCCCGCGCCCGCGATGCGAAGGCGAAGGCAGATTTGCCGCGGTTCCGCTTTTTGTCGGTATTTGAATGGAGTCTCCGCAAAGGCTACGACGTGTTGCTGCCCGCTTTTTGGGAAGAGTTCCGGGCCAATGAGGACGTGTGCCTAGTCGTCAAGACCCGGTCTTTTCCAGACCATTCAACCTCCAGTCCCGCCGAGTACATCCGAGGATTGAAAAAGCGCCTGGGTTATCAAAAAACAGCCCCTGTGTACTTGTACGACGGGGTTCTGCCCGAGAAAAGGCTGGCTTCCCTGTATCGGCTGAGTTCCGCGTTTGTACTCCCCACCCGCGGTGAAAGCATTGGCCTGCCCTTTCTCGAAGCTGCGGCTGCAGGCTTGCCCATTGTCGCGACAGGGTGGGGCGGTCAAATGGAGTTTCTGAGTGCCTCCGACATGTTTCCGGTCGATTTTTCTCTGCAGAGCGTGCCGGAATTTGTATCGGGTCACAACGAGAGCTTGGTTGGCCAATGGGCAGAACCTGACATTTCCAGCTTGAGACAGCAAATGCGGCGAGTATACCGCTCCTATGTCCGCGCAAGACGCATGGCTCTGCGACAACGCAAGCGGGTTGTACAGACCCGCTCTTGGGACGCTTGCGCCACTCGGCTCGTCCAGTTTCTGGAGCAGGCTGCAGGTACGCCGATTCGAGGAAAGGAGAAAGGGACATGAACAAAAAGGTGAAGGTCCTGCTCATGGCCGGAGGTCGGGGTTCTAGGCTGTGGCCCAAAAGCCGCCGTTCCCTCCCCAAGCAGTTCATGTTTTTCAACCAGCAAAAGTCGTTGTTCCAGCAGACCCTGGACCTCTTGCAACCGCACCGGGACCAGATCGAATTGTTCGTCCTGGCTCCAAGAGAATTTGCTCCCTTTGTGGCCGCTCAAGCTCCTGAAATTTCCGGCGATCGCGTCATCTACGAACCGGCAGCGCACGGAACCTCGGCGGGTTTGCTGTTTGCGCTCTTGGAACTCGAGGAACGCGGCGCGGGACTAGACGACGTCGTTGCCGTTTTGCCCACCGATGCCTACGTCGGAAACGCACAACAGTTCTGGGGCTGCCTGATGGACGCCGCGCACACTGCCAAAACCCGCGATGCCATTGCCATGCTGGGAGTCACCCCCACCTATCCGGCTACGGGTTACGGATACATCCGCGTCGAGAAGCCCCCTGGCGCACAGGCGGTACCCGTTGAGCAGTTTGTCGAGAAACCCACTCGGGAACGGGCTGAACGCTTCTTGAACGACGGGCGTTATTTCTGGAACTGCGGCATCTTTGTGTTTACCACAGGGGCCGTCCGCCGGCTCTACGAACAGCAGCAAGAGGCGATGGTCCAACACCTCGTCGCTTTAAGGAAACGTCAATCGCAGTTCACTAGTCATCAACTAACTGAGCGCTATCAACAACTGCCCAAGTCGACTTTTGAATTCGACGTCATCGAACACGCCCAAAACCTGTACATGGTGCCGGCTGTGTTTGAATGGACTGACCTGGGTACCTGGAGTGCCCTGCTTTCTCGCACCCCAAGTGCACCCCGCAGTGGCTCTGGGTCCGTGTTTGGCTTGGAATCAGAAAACAACCTGGTCTACTGCGAGAACGGGCTGGTGGGCTTGTACGGTGTCCGGGATTTACTCGTGGTTCAAGGCAAGGACGCTGTGTTCGTCTGCCATCGGGACAAAGAGCAAGACATCAAAAAGTTTCTTTCCGAACTCGCGGATGCCGGTTTCCGCGACTATCTATGACCTGCATCGACGGTTTTTTCGCAGGAAAGGGAGCGATGGAATTGAGGGCCCTTGTCACCGGGATCACAGGTTTCGTGGGGAGCCATTTGGCGGAATACCTGTTGGCGCAAGGATTTACGGTATCCGGGACGTACCGGGTGCGCAGCCGCATGGACCACATCCAAGACATTCAGTCCCGCGTTCAACTCGTCGAGTGTGAACTCAAGGACGCAAATTCGGTGCGCCAACTGCTTTCCCTTACCCGTCCAGACTTCATCTTTCACCTGGCTGCCCAGAGTTTTGTCCCCACCTCCTGGAACTCGCCAGAGGATACTCTGGTCAACAACGTTTCGTCTCAAATCAACCTGTTTGAGGCAATTCGGGAGCAAAAGCTGCGATGCCGGGTGCAAATTGCTTGCTCGAGTGAGGAATACGGGATGGTATATCCTGAAGAGACGCCCATCGCAGAAGACAATCCACTGCGGCCGCTGAGCCCGTACGGTGTCAGCAAAGTCGCACAGGACCTGCTAGGTTACCAATACCACCAGAGTTACGGATTGCACGTCGTCCGTACACGCACCTTCAATCACGAAGGTCCACGCCGCGGCGAAGCCTTTGTACTGTCGAATTTTTCTAAGCAAATTGCCGAGATCGAAGCGGGCAAAAAAGAGCCTGTCATTCACGTCGGCAACCTGGATGCCATTCGGGACTTTACCGATGTCCGGGACGTCGTTCGCGCCTACGTGCTGGCTTTGCAGCTCGGGGAACCCGGAGAGGTGTACAACATCGGATCGGGCGTTACCGTGCGCATCGGCGATGCCCTAGAGGCGCTGTTGAAAATGAGCCCAAAGAAAATTGAAGTGCGTCGCGACCCGGCTCGCATGCGGCCGTCCGACGTTCCCATTTTGCACTGCGACTTCTCACGCTTCCAGAAGGCCACCGGCTGGACCCCGGCCATTCCTTTTGAACAAACGCTCACAGACACATTAGACTACTGGCGGGCGAGAGTGTAAGCAAAGATGCAATGCCCGTCCAGTGCCTGGTTTGGAAGCCAGATCCATGTTGACAGACCGGGGAATGCAACCACCGGCAAGGAGGAGTCCCGATGCAAGTTCTATTTCGCCATGAGTTTTTCGCGCCAACAGGATACGGAAACTCTGCTCGGGAAATCGCGTTTGCTATGGAGGACATGGGCGTCGACTTGAAACTCGAGCCCATCGGAGGGCGTTACGACTTCTTGTCTGCGGAGGTCTCGGCGAGACTCCAATCCCTCGTCAAGCGGCCCCTGAAAGACCGCTGCGTGCTGCTGACGGAACAGCCGATGCCACGGCAGGAGGACGCCGGGAAGTTTGTGAAGACCGTGAGTTGCGTCATGTGGGAAACCACCAAGGTTCCTCATGCCATGGCCGCTCCGTGCAACCGGTCTGACGCCATGGTCCTCCCGAATACGCTCAACCAGCAAGCCTTTCGGCACGGCGGCGTCCACGTCCCGATTTATCTGGCACCGTACGGTGTCAATCCGTCTTTGTATCACCCGGATGGACCCAAAGAACGCTTTGGCGAGCCCGACGATGTGTTTGTCTTCCTCTCGGTATTTGGGTGGTCCGAACGCAAGGGTCCGGATGTCCTGATAGAGGCGTTTGCACGAGAGTTTTCACCGCAAGAACCGGTCGTTTTGATTTTGAAAACGCACGGGTTGAACGCCAATGAATTTCCGCACGAACTGTACCAAAAGGTCCTCAACGACCATCGGATATCCGGAGATTTGCGCATTCGCCTCATTGTCGAGGCCATGCCGCCCGAAAAGGTCGCAGCGATGTACCGAGGCGCGGACTGCTTTGTCTTGCCCACACGCGCGGAAGGCGTAGGCCTGCCGATTCTGGAGAGTATGGCATGCCAAACGCCCGTAATGGCGACCGGTTGGGGCGGACACAGCGACTTTTTCAATCCAAACAGCGGTTATCCGATTCCCTATCAACTAAAACCCGCTTCCCGCCTGTGGTGGACGGACTTATACGGACCCGACCAGCTTTGGGCAGAACCCGATGCAGGAGCGCTTCAGGTCCTCATGCGCCGGGCCGTAACCCAGCGCAGCGAACTGCTGCAAAAGGGAGAAAATGCGCGCAAAACAGCCGTGGAGTGGAACTGGGGGCGCACAGCCCGGGCATTTGTCTCTGCCTTGGAAGAAGTCGTTGGAGAAGCTCTGGTTTAAATGGACCCCGTTGGGACCGAATCGCGCTGTCGCCCTGGGTCAAAAGCCGCAAGCGCTTAGAAACCTTACAATGGGTACATTTAACAGCCATACGTCGCGCCCATAGATTCGCCTGCAGAAACGCCAACAGACACGATGGGATACACACTGAAAGGAGGGGGCTTTCAGATGCGCGTTGGTTTCGATTTGTCGTATACCATCCGCGAAGAAGTGAACCAAGGTATTGGGAACTACAGTTTCTACCACATTGCCCACACGGCTCAGCGCCCGGAAATCGAAGCGTTCCGATTTCAACCTGTGTCAAGAAATTACAGCCGCACGGACTATGTTCAACAGGTTTCTCAGTTCATTCAAGACAGCCAACTCGACGCCTTTTATCTGCCAAGTCCGATGACGGCACCATTTTTGGATGCCTTTTTTACTGGAGAGATTCCCGCCGTTCGCGTCATGGCGACCGTCTACGATATCATCCCGCTGCGTTTGCCGGACATCTACCTGCCCACCCAGGACCTGCGCAGAAGCTACGAACAGCGTATCGAGATATTGAAAAACCTGCACCACCTTTTCGCCATCTCAGCGTTTACGCGCCAGGACCTCATTCAGGCTGGTTTCGACGGAGACGCCATCACCGCCGTCGGGACAGGGTCATACGAAACCTTTTATCCCATGGAGAACGCCAGTTTGGCTGATTTTCAGAAAGTGTTTGCCATTGATGCGCCGTTCGTTCTGGCTACAAACGCCTATGATTTTCGCAAAAACACGGAACGTTTAATCCAGGCCTTTTCCATAGCTTCTGCAGGGCTTGCGGAACCTTGGCAATTGGTGCTTGTCAACTATCTGACGCCGCAGCGCATTGCTCAACTGAAGAGCACAGCCAAGCAATACGGGATTGAAAACCGGGTAAAGTACGCAGGCCGCATTACCAAATCCCAGTTGCTCCGCCTGTACAATCGCGCTGGGGCACTGGCCTTCCCCACGTTGTACGAAGGGCTGGGCCTTCCTGCCATCGAAGCGATGCAGTGCGGGACCCCGGTCGTCGCCTCCAACCGCGCCTCTCTGCCTGAAGTGGTGGGAGACGCGGGAATTCTGGTCGACCCAGAAAACGTCGACAACATAGCCCACGGGCTGCGCCGGGTCATGTCTTCGCCCGCCCTTCGCGCCCAATTGCGTAAAAGAGGATTGGCTCGAACGGAAAGCTTGGACTGGGGCCGCGTCGCGGAGTTGTCTGTGTCTGGATTGGCGCGAGCCATGGAGGCTCCATTTGTGTCTTTGCCCGAAAAGCTCCCCTTACCAAAACCGACAGCCGCCTCTGGACTTACATCGGCTCAGCGTCCTGCACCAGGGAGTTCACTCACGTTGGAGCTTCGTCCCAACCGCTACCACAGAGTACGTGCATTGAAAAATCGCAGTGTTTTTGGTGCGTACGTATCGTTTAACCTGGCCGAACTGCCCGCCGGCGTGACCATCCAAAAAGCGGTGATGCACATCCCCGTGCAAAGACCGCCAAGGCTTCGGCGTCCACAGCGGGTACAGGTGCGCCGAATCCGCAATGGGTGGGACGTGATCAGCATCCGCAGGCGCCGCCCCTTACTCCGAACCGTGCCAGTCTACCAGGTCAATCTGAAACCGCGAAGCACAAACCAAGTCGTCGTCTGGCCATGCACGAATCTCGCGAAAAACTGGCAAAGGTTTCAGTTGAAAAACCATGGAGTTCACATCCGTCCCGCGGCAGGAGAACCTCGATTGCTGGTGACGATTTCCGGCTAAATTTAGCACCAAGAAGCAAATCTGGGAGGGTTCCTGCCCTCCCACCGTACGCTCCTCCGGCGCGCAACCACCTCTTGGTCCGCCTGCCTGCCGAATTTACCCCTCCATATTTAACGATGCCTCCGTTTCACCCGCTGCCACCCCCGTATCCCTCAGCCCCTTAAAAATCCACGTCCTTGCCTGTCCATTCGTCCTTTTAACTCGACTGCCACTTGACATAGCGTAATGACATGACGATTGAGCACCAGTCATGCATCAATGCGGACAACCGGTGCTGCTCTTGCTGGTTGACCCGAACCACTACGAAACGCGCTTTCCGTACAATTGGCAGAACGTCCGTTTTTATTCCATTCAAAGTCCACCGCCCATATGGGCCTGAGGACAGTACTACAAGATTGTGCTGTCATTCAAAGTGCTTAACTACAACCAGCTCGATGAGCCGGGCTATGTGAACCCTGCTGCCCTGTCGTTTGTCGCAGACATGTACTATGCGTAGCTTTCATGGAGCTACTTTTCACATTTTAGACGAGAATCGAATCTACTAAAAATCCGCCAATGAGCCTGTCCAACTGTCCTTTTAAATGGTTGGAGAAATCACATAGGGTATAGTGCCAGGAGGTGAAAGGAAAAGGGGAAGTCAGGCGGAAGAATCGCCCACCGTTTCGGGGCTTCCGTACAACATTCAATCAACTTCAGGAGGGAACATATCCATGGCAATCGTTCCGTTTGAACGTTTACTCAGCAATGCCCGCTCAACCTACGTCGCCCATACTAGAGCGCGCGCGATTGAGTTTGCCTTAGCGGGTGGAGTTGCACACACAGCGACTCGCGTCGACCGTGCTTCGAGTGATTTTCTGTGGCCGCGATTGGAACCTTTTACGAACGACAACGAAACTCTGACCAACGTACCGCCTGCCCGGAAACGCCCTCAGTACATTTGGGGTTCCACCACAACTGCGGGCCAAACCCTGTACTTTGCGATGGCAAGCGGAACGATCAATCCCACTGGTAGCAGCGACATTGTGGTGTTTTTGACCGCTTTCGCAGACAACGCATTGAACGCTCGAGTCGACCTGTATGACATTACCAATGGAACACACACATCACTGTCTGACGGCGTACTCCATGATGGAAACGTAACAAACCCAGCCAATTTCGAGACGCAATTTCCGTACAATTGGCAAAACATCCGGTTCTACTCCATCAATGGTACATTTCCCAGTCCATCCCATTTGTACAAAGTCGTCGTCTCGTTCGAAGTACTCAACTACGACCAACTCGATCTACCGGGGTATGTGAATCCAGCAGCGTTGCAATTCGTTACAGACATCTACGTCACGAACCCACAGGATGTCGCAGACTGACTCAATAGCTGGCCCTCTTCGTCCAGACCCTCTGTGAGGGGACTGGACGTTGTTTTTTTGCCATGCAAACTTCGGCCATTCAAACTACGCTGCTCCGCTGGACCCTAGAAGAGGGCAAGGGGGGCACACCGTACTTCCTACCCTCGTCTCTTTGCCCGCCATCGCGCTCACTCACACCTGTCCTCTACAGCGCGACCGAAACAAGCATATTCTGTAGCAATGGGACATAACAACTCAGACTCGACATCTTCTGCCCGTTTGGAGGAGTTTTTCGTGCAACAGCGTTCGGCTACAGGGCCAAAAAAACAAGCCATTCGCAGCCACTCCGGCCGCCGTGCCCAACACCCTCACTGGCGCCACCCGACGAAGCGCCAACTCGCGGTTGCGGCACGTCATACCCGTAACAAGCTCGGCGCTTCCTCCCGCACTCCATCTAAGGACGTCAGTCCGCGCACGAAACGTGAGAAAAGCTCGCCGAGGCTGCAAACGGTGGAACGCTGCGTCAGCATTGTCATTCCCGCCTGCAATGAAGCTTCGACACTGAAGCGGACCCTCCCGCGGTTGAAACGCTGGAAGCGGGTCCAAGAAATTGTTGTGGTCGCCAACGGATGCGGCGACAACACGGCAGCGGTGGCCCGCCAAGCCGGTGCGCGCGTGCTGGAGTTCTCGGAAAAATTGGGCCACGATACCGGGCGGGCCGTTGGGGCTGCGGCGGCGCAAGGCAAATACCTGCTGTTTCTCGATGGCGATATTATATGGAGGCGTCAAGACCTCGTTCCGTTTGTGCGGGCACTGGAGCGCGGTGCGGACGTCGCGCTCAACACCTACCCTCTCCCTGCCAGCCGGTTTTTTGACCATCCCACGGCCGCGGCGAAACGGGCGCTGAACATGGTGCTGCGCCGCCGCGACTTGAAAGCGAGTTCCCTCACGGCAGTTCCCCATGCCATACGCCGGAGCGCTCTGGAGAAAATCGGAATCCCGTCTCTCGCCGTTCCGCCTTTGGCGCAAGCCAAAGCTGTGCTCGCGGGCATGAAAGTCGTGGCGTGCCACTATGTCGACGTGGGTTCGCGCAACCGCTGGAAACCGCGGTTTCGAACAAACTATCAGACCAAAGACGTGATTATTGGCGACCACTTGGAAGCCATTCACCACATCGTTCAAGTCAAAGGGCAGAGAGGCGGGTTCTCTGACCTGTATCGCCAGCGCAACGTCGTCGAACAGGTCCAACCCGGCTCTGCCGCAACGGACCACAGCGGCAATCTTGCCGAACAGGGAAATGAAACACCCCCTCCAAGGATCGCGGCCGTCGTGCCGGCACGCAATGAAGCAAAAACCATCCGTAGCGTCCTGCGTTCGTTGAAACAGGTTCGTGCAAATCCCATTTTGGTCGTCGACAACGGCTCGAAAGACGGCACCCGACGCGTTGCACAAGCCCACGGAGGTGCAGTGTGCTCTTTTTCTCAGTCACTTGGCCATGATGTCGGACGTTCAGTGGGAGCCTTAATTGCCGGGCAGCCGCAGTGTCTTTTGGTATCCGATGCCGATTTCGCCGTACCCCCAAATCTGTTGCGAGTGTTTGCGAACCGGGTGCTGAGTCAGCATGTGGACGTCGCACTCAACCATCTGTCGCGAAAGTTGAAACGTTCTCAACTGCGCGACCCAGTTTCGACCATGAAGTTGTTTCTCAACATTGCCCTTTGCCGGCCGGACCTCGGCGCCGCTTCACTTACAGCCGTCCCACACGCCCTCAGCCAAAAGGCACTGGAAACCATTCCAGCCGTTGAACTGGCTGTTCCGCCAAAAGCCTTGGTTCGAGCGGTGACGAGCGGGCTATCCGTCAAACCGGCTTGCTTCGTCAACGTGATTTCGCGCAACCGCTACCGTCCCAAGCTTCACGCCAGGAGGCACGGTTCTTTGCTGGAGCAAATGGTGATCGGCGATCACGTCGAGGCCCTGGCACTGCTGTTCGCTCGCAAAGGACCTCGCGGAGGGTTCCCGCAACCGCGTAAATTGCTGGTCCTGACGGCGGCAATACAAGAGGCACAATCACAGGTCCATGAGGAAAACACAGCACCACGCGCGGACCAACAGGTACCTCCACCGCCGGACCCACTGCAGGAGCCGGCACCGGGGCCGGAGCGCGCACCGAAGTCACAGCCCGTGAAGCCACCCTTGGACCTCTTGAGACTGGAGGATCCCTTTGAGGATGACCCATTTGTCGACGCCGCCGGCGAGCATACGGCGGTGAACAGAAAGGCCTTCTGAATCAGGTTCTCGTCCGAGAACCTGACGGTAGGTTTGCACCACAAACGCGTCGCCATCCAGGCGGGTAATGCCGACAAGCGCGCGGGTCAACCGTCCACCTCTGGCCTTGACGCGATGCTTGGGTGACCCCGTAACGGTCTCCAACCGAGTCAGCAAGTCGAACGTCAGTTGCTGTTTTTCAAGCCGACATGAACCTCCGCGGGCATTACAGTGCTTGAAATAAAGGCGCTGGTAGCGGCGAACCGCCTTGCGTCCGGGACGGACGCCGAAAACGGCCAGGTACAGCTGTTTGATAAACGCATCCCCGTCGTATCTCCAAAGTTCCTGAAGAATCTTCATCACGTCCGGAGCTGTTTGGGGAGGGGCAGCGGCGGTTTCCGATGCCGTGAACTCCGCGGCCTCGGAAACCGATGAATTTTGTCCCCCAGAGGAAACTACATCAAATTGAGCCAGTGCTTCGCCCGACAGCAAAATAGAAGCCGCGACGTCGCGCTTCGAACAGCCGGAGGCCAACATGTCCAGATGGGTTTGCAACCCTGATTCGTCCGGTCGCCGGTTGAGAATTTCCTGGTACCAGCCGCCAATGCACTCTCTGTCGTCGGTCTGAGACCAGGCCTGTAACCTTTCGACGGCCGTCGCCCGAACATCGTTTTGCAGGTTGGCCGACGCAAGACCAGTCGTGTCTGACGCCACCAGCGAGGCAAACTCATCAGAACGCACCATCGACTGAACCACGGCCGATTTTACACGCTGTGTATTTAAAAGCTGCAGGTGAGTCGCAAATCCTTTGGGGTCCGGCGCACGGTTAAGGAGCTGTTGATAAGCTGAAGTGACAAACTCCTCGTTGTCTTTGGCGAACATTTGGGACAGCAGCTTGGAAACGGTCAAGTCCGTACTCCATAGCCGAACCCATGCGACGGAAGGGTGCTGTAAGTCCCGGACGACCGGGTGCAGCAGGTGAACGTCTGGCAATGAGCGGGCGGTTTTCACCTCTTTAGCGGTCAGACGGACCTCGTTACGCAGATAGGTGACTTGATCCGGCAAAAAGCCGCGGCCTTTCCCTCCGTATTTCGTCACCAAGGTGGGGAAAATGATCTCTTCTAAACTGACTCCAGGGATGGTTTCGAACATTTTTTCTAAAGCGGCTGAGTCGAAATTCCCCAGAATGCGCTGGACGATTGACTTTCGGTAAGTCTGTCCAGGGTTGAAAGTGCCGCAAAAGTAATCGGTATCAAAGAACGGCTGCCAAAGGGCCCACCTATTAACCATATCCTGTCCTGGTATCCATTTGTTCGCAGTTTCGATGGGCGAGAAAATTTCATAGTGGTGCCCAATAAAATCGTACCCTTCCATTAAAGAGTTCAAGTGGTCTTCAAAACCGTGACGAATAAACAGGACGTCCGAGTCCAGATACACGAGGTAGTCGTAAACAGCGTGTGTCTCTTCAAGCCAACGCATGATGTCGTAGAGACACCTCTCGACCCCGCCGTAATACAAACGCCGACTGTATGGACAAATCTCGACCCCTGCCTTGCTCCCGAAAGACTCGTCACCGCTGGAGTTGTAAAGCACGATTTGAGCACCCGGGTTGAAGTAACGGATGTTCTCGACTTGAAACCTCAAAAACTCTTCGTTGTCATGGGCCAAGACTGCGAAATACAGCACCCCACCCCCTCCTTTTTTGCGACGGAGTGTACTTGTGTACAGCGTCTGCGAATGGGACCTGCCGCTGGCATTTCAGCGGTTAACGCGCTGTTCCAAAACCCTCTCGTATTCTCGCAAATACGCGTAGGTTTCTTGTTCGACCGTTGGAACCATATGGGACTGAAGGTTGTGTTTGAACGTATTGAGCACGCTCGGCGATTCCGCCAGCTTTTCCAAAACGGCCTGTAAGTCGGCTGCATCACCGCGCTTGAATCGAAATCCCGTTTCCCCATCTTGAATTTTCTGAGCTAAAGCGCCAATGTCCGAGACGATGGCTGGAACTTCACTCGCGAGTGCCTCGTGCAAAACGAGTGGATAGTTTTCGTACCACAGAGAAGGGATTACAACCACGTCGAGTCCTGCGTACACGTCTTTGAGTTCGTCAGCCGAGTACACACCCATAAATTCGATTCTCGAATCTCCTTGAGCCATGTCGTAAAGCTGATGCTCATACGTCGCATTTCCGGAACCGTAAATCTTCAGGCGCATGCGATCAGTAGTCGTGTTGCGGAAGGCCTCCAGCAACACATGAACTCCTTTGTGCCAGGCGAGCGCTCCCGCGTACCCGATCGTCAGGGCCGCATCGTCCGTATACCGGCCGAAGCTCTTTTCAATCGTGGAGTAGCGCAGACCGTGCGGAATCACCTTGACACTTAGCCCCGGAAACTCGGTATGAAAAAAGTTCGCCAAAAATTCCGACGGAGAAGCGACTCGGTCTGCATCAAACAGGAGGTCTTCCGCGTGACGCAGCCTGGTGTGTACGAATGAAGCCGGCAATTCCGGGCAGCGTACCGGGCAAACCTCCCCACCTCCAGGACCCATGCAAACGTCCGCGCTGCTGTCGATTAAAATCCCTTTCGGGCACATGAGCCAAAAATCGGTCAAGGTCAGAAGGTAAGGAACCTCGAGCGCTTTGGCCTGCCATAGAATTTCAGACATTCTCATCGGATGGTAGACGTGGATTAAATCCGGATGTTCTCTCTCCATGACCACGTGCGCTGTCTCCAAGACGCGGGAATCCAGCAGGTCTCCCTCGAACCCTGAGGGATGAGGCGTATACTTCACAGCCGTCACTGGGACGCCTTGGACGGTCAAGTGCCTTAGTTTGACGCCGTCGATTTCTTCATCGAACCCTGTACGGTCGTCCAAAGCGTAAGTGACGACCTTCACCTGGTGTCCGAGCTTCTGCATCATCAAAGCCACGTTGAGCAGCGCCTTCTCTGTTCCGGTGTAACTCTCGGGGTAAAACTGATGAACCAGGTACAAAATTCTCATGGTTACACCCCTCTGCTCAATTCGTCGTAAAGCCATTGCGGGAAACCGCTGTTGTGAGCCCCCGCGTTTGCGTAGGCGTGCCCAAAACCGCCTCCTGCTTGGACCGCCAAGTGTTTATACAAGGCCTCTGCCACTTCCTCCAACTGGGCTGTTTCCAAGTCGGATATTCCCTCAGCCAGGTAATCCAACGTCGCTAGAAGTCGGTTCTGAAGGCCAAACCACAAGGTGTTCTCACGGCCTTGGCTCAGTGTGGACGCAAATTCCTCACCGAGACGCCCCAACACCCTTCGCAGCCTGTCGTCAGGAAATGAGTCAAAATTCAAGGGAACGGAGTCGTAAACATGCTGTTCCAGAAACGCTGCCCATTCCTCCCACACGATCCGTTTGACTTCATTCGCCTGGACCAGAGATTGAACGCCTTTGAGCCTGGCCGCCAGCGAGGTGGACGCCAAAGCGGCGTACAGCACGTCGTTGACGTGATCGGACAACAAACTGGCCGAGGCTGGGGCATCGGGAAACAAACTCCTTAACGCCAATGAATCCACGAACGCGCGTTTAAAAAAGTAGTAAGGCGACCGGAGATGAGAGTGAATGACTGGAGAAGCGGCACTGATGCCCAACCGGTGTCCGGCGCGAATCAGGCGAAGACCTAAGTCCAAATCTTCTCCGTACTCAGACCGGAATCGGTAGGCTTGGAACGTGGCGCGCGAGATGAGCATCGCTACGCTGGAGAGCTGGGCATTTTGCCTCAGGTCGTCGTAAGCGTCATGCAAAGGTTTGCTCAACACGCGTGTTTGGTTCGAAACCACACCTAAAAACTCTTGATAACTGTGCAATTCAAAACGCGCAAACAAATCTGCGTCTTCGCGGGGAATCTCCAGGCTGCTGACAGCGGCCAGACGGTTTTCCTCAAGAAACGACACCATTTCAGAAATCCAGGTATCGGAGGACGGCAACATGTCCTGCACGACGAACAACAGGTACTTTCCGTTTGCATGTTCGGCCGCCAGATTGCGTGAGTGCGCATGCGAATACTCGTGCGGAGGAATTTGAATCAGAGTCGCCTGATACAATTGTGCGATGTCGACCGTATGGTCCGAACTCCCTGAATCGACGACAACGATGTCGAGGGGGCCGATGCCGCGTTGACTGCGCAAATCGGACAACAGCATGGCAAAGCCTTCTCCCGCGTCCTTAGTCGGAATAATGACCGAAACCGAAGCCCCGATAGCGGCAGCACCGGGCTCATCGATGCGCAACACAGGCATGTTTTTGCGCTCTTTAATCGCCTGTTGCACACCTGTGTCGTCTTCACCCCGAGCCTCGCCCGACGCCAGCATCCCCCTCAGCAAGTCTAATTTAGAGACGCCGGCTGCCAGTGCGGACATATGGGCTTGAAACCCTGAGCCGTCCGGTTCCCTGCCGAGAACCTGCCGATACAGTTCCGTCACAAAACCGGCACCGTCCTGGCGCAGCAGTCCCTGCAGCGCCGCAGCAATCGATTCAAGCGAGGGAGCACGCGGCGGCAAACTCCCGGTCAACAACACCGTGGCCTCATCAGACAGCAAGATGGAGTACAAGACGGACGTCTTTGGGGTCTTGGAGCGCAGCATCCTCAGGTGCGTCTGCAATCCAGCGGGGTCCGGCGCTCGACCCAGCACTTGCCGGTACGTATTGCGCACAAATCTCCGCCCGTTCATTTGCAGCAACTGGCGCAATAAACGGGTCAAAGGAGCGGCATTCCTCTTCCGTCGGCGGCGTCCTCCCGCCGACAGCTGCCTACGCAATTCGTTGGATAACAGCGTCGAGTACAGCAGTGAATCCTTGGTGACATTGGATGCGAGCAGGTGTTGGTGGGATCGAAGTTCGTTCTTTCTCGGCAGGCGACCAAGGACATTCAGATAGAGGGCGCGGACAAACGCCGTCCCGTCCCTACGGAGCACAGCACGCAGCCGCCTTGTCACACTGGCAAACCGGGCAATCCGCGGCAGCCTGCCTCCTGCCAGTACCGCACCCTGACCGCTGAGCAAAGCCTGCCCTTCCGCCGACCACAACAAAGAGTCAACGACCGCCCATTTCGATTGTCCGGAGGACAACAGCCCTAGATGCGCGTCAAGCCCTCCCACGTCTGGTTCCCGGCTCAACAGCTGGCGGTACATCTCCACAACGAAATCTCTCCCGTCTGTGGACATCTCACGGTGCAAACGACCCGCGATCGACGATTCTGGGGGAATTGCCGTTTGTGAGGAGGCTCCCTGGAGCCGGACGGGAAATGGGGAAGAAAACAGCTGTGCAGCTTCGGCAGAGAGTATGACCTCTTTCAAAACTTGCGTCTTGGACTTTCCAGCCATTTGTTCTGCCCGCAGGGTTTCACGAAGCTTTAGGTGTTCATCTGTTCCCAAAATTTCCTGGCAAACCGCGTCAACGAAGTCCATATCTTCTCTCTGCACAATCGCGTGCAAGTTTTGCGCGACTGTCGGTCCTGGGATGTTCGTGGACGGAGAGTTGGCCGTTGTCAACAGCTGTTCAAATTCGTTTGATTCAACGATTTCTTTAAACACTACATCTTTAGAAAGGCCTGCTGACAGCCGCGATACAAGGCCCCGAAGCTCCTCAGAGTCCGGGTCTCGATTCAGCAAGTGACGATGCAGTGCGAAGGAAAACGGTTTTCCTTCATACTTAAATATTCGGTTTAACACGTAGAGAGTCGTTTGCATATGGCTCCACCACCGGATCACAAAGCAGCCTTTGAAACCCTAGCCGCGTTTATTTTCGAGACTGTTCATCTTACGGCAAGGCCGTCTTGATGGTGTGGGGGGCAACGGCACAAATTTCCCGAAATCCGGTGTGTGACCAGGAATACCTAGGCGAATCGTATGCGGGAGTACAGTGCGTAGAAAAGGTCTCTCAACAGGGGGGCCACACGAAAAAAGTCATCCGCGGCGCGATCGAAAAATCCCCCAAAGCAGCCAGATGAGAATCAGCAGAGCAAACACAGAGCCTAGGTCGAGTACTGAGAGGTGAAAAACGCGCAGTTGTGTTCGGCTGAGGGCAGATGCGACCATCAAACCGGCCATAAAAAAGCTGAACGCAAGCAACACGATGCTCAAGGACAAGCGATTGCTCATACGGTCCAGCTTCCCGGCAATCCGTTCGATATCCTGCACCTTAATTTGCGTCTCAAACTTACCCCCAGCAAGCATGCGAGTGAGCGTTTGCAGCTGCTTAGGTACGTCGTACAGCGGTTCCACGAGGTTTTCTGCGTAGTCCCACAGTTCCGAAAAGAGCCTCTGCGGACGAAGTTGTTCTTTGATCAGCGTTTTGCCGAACGGTTCGGCGACGTCCATGATGCGAAAGCCTGGATCGAGGTTCTCCACCACCCCTTCAATCGTCAACAGCGTCTTGCCGACTAACGTCAAATCCGCCGGAATCCGAATGCGGTGGCGGTAAGCCACGATAAACAAGTCATTGACCGACTCGGCCAAGTTGATCTCGCTCATGGGAACCTCGTAGTATTTTTCCCGTAGGCCGTCGATGTCTTTGCGCAGTTTATCCATGCGAACGTCCACGGGCACAACACCCATGCGCATTAGGGTACGCAAAATCATGTCAGTGCTTTTTCGCATGAGCCCGACAATCAGACCCGACAGCCTGGCTTTCATCTCCGGGGTCAAACGCCCGACTAACCCAAAGTCCATAAACACAACCCGGTGCCCCGGCAATGCAGCTAGATTGCCAGGGTGCGGATCGGCGTGAAAAAATCCGTCAATCAAGACCTGCTTAAACACCGCCCGCAGAGCCCGCTCGGCTAAAAGCTTCGGATCAAACCCCGACTGTTCCAGTTCTCGAACATCGCTGAGCTTCACGCCCTCGACGTACTCCATGACCAGGACTCTGGCCGTCGTCAAGCTCCATTCCACCCTGGGAATCACAACCGTGTCGTCCCGTTCAAAGTAAGACCGCATTTTGTCCGCGTTTCGCGCTTCCACCGTATAGTCCAATTCCAGCCGTAAGGAACGGGAGAACTCCTCGACGATTTCCGTCAGTTCGTACAACTTTGCCCAGTCAAAGCGCCTTTCGGTCATGCGCGCAAGGTCCGCGAGAATTTCCAGATCCGTCTCGATGTTTTGTAAAATCCCAGGCCGCTGCACCTTGACCGCAACGACTTCCCCACTGTGCAACACGGCTTTGTGGACTTGGCCAATCGACGCAGCAGCCAGACACTCCGGGTCGAATTCGGCAAAAACTTCCTGCCACGGCTCTCCAAGTTCCCGTTCGAGGATTTTTTCCACCTCGTCAAACTCGAACGCCGCCACCCGGTCTTGCAGCCGCTCAAATTCGCGAACCAGTTCAATCGGCAGCAGGTCCGGCCGCAGGCTGGCCACCTGACCAATCTTGACGTAGGTCGGTCCAAGCTCTTCAACGACTTTCCGGATTCGCTCATACAGCGACAACGAGTCAGGCTTGTCCGCTCCCGTAAACCAGCGCCTGGGCAAAGACAGCAAGTCCGCCAATCCGATGCCTTGAATAAGGCTGCCAAACCCGTTTTTGATGAGAATGCGAGCGATTTCCCGATAGCGTTTCAAGTGCCGAACCCGTTTCCCCAGCATCCGCGTCCCCTCGTTCGTTTCCGACGATGCGCTGCACCGCAGTATTTCGCCCGTAGGGCATGTGTCCCTGTCGTCTTCATAATACATGAAATCCCATTCGAATTCAGGCCATCAAGAATTCAGGCCATTAACGAGGAGCCGTACTGAGTGATGAATTCACGCAAGGCATCCTGCCAAGGACGGAACGGCGGAAACCCGTTTAATCGAATGGCCATGTCGTCCAGTGGAGAACACATGGGGCGGCGCGTTGGTAAGGACAGGTCTTTGATTTGGATCGCGGTGACATGGGCTTGGATTCCAGCCACTGCAAACGCTTGACAGGCAAGTTCGTACCTCGAACAAGTACCGCGGTTGCATGCGTGGTAGACGCCGAATTTTTCGGTTTCAACCAGGTCAATGAGAAACCCGGCAAGGTCCCTGGCGTACGTTGGCGACCCAATCTCGTCACGCACGACTCGGAGTTCCTGGTTTTGCTGAGTCCATTGGAAAATTTTCCTTAAGAAGTGGTTTCCGGAGCCGCCGTAGAGCCATGACGTGCGAACGATGAAACTCTGTGGACAGTATGTCTTTGCCATTTGCTCGCCGGCCAACTTCGACTTGCCGTAGGTGTTCAGGGGATTTACCGGGTCAAATTCGTGATACGGGCTGCCTTTGGCACCGTCAAACACGTAGTCCGTGCTCACGTAGACAAACTTGGACCCAAGTTGTGCCGACGCGACAGCGACGTTGCGCGTACCGTACGCATTCACGGCATAAGCGAGGTCAGCGCGGGCCTCGGCTTCATCTGTTTTTGTGTAGGCTGCACAGTGGATAACCGCGTGAGGGCGCACTTTTTCCACGGCCGCCACCACCGCGCCAAAGTCCGTGACGTCGAGGTCCTGACGGGTCATTCCGGTGTGCGGCACTGTGCGGTCCTTGAGGATTCGAAGGACCTCCTGACCCAGCGTGCCATTTGCGCCCGTAACGAGAACGGTCATCGCGCTGCCCCCTCCCACCAGGTACGATGGTCCACGTACCACTGCACAGTTTGCTTCAGTCCGGAAGGAAACGGGATCGCAGGTTTCCATCCCAAGTCAGCGCGGAGCTTGCTTGCGTCCAGAGCATACCTGGTGTCGTGTCCAGGGCGGTCGGGTACAAGTCGAATCAATCGTTTTGGTTTTCCCAGCCAATCGAGAATCAGGCGCACAACTTCCAGATTGGTGTGTTCGTTGTTCGCCCCGACGTTGTACACCGTTCCAGGGGCCGCACGATGCAAAGCCAGGTCAATCGCACTGCAGTGGTCAAGGACATGCAGCCAATCGCGCACCTGCAGCCCATTTCCGTAGACTGGGATTGGATCGTTCGCCAGTGCATGGGTGACAACCATCGGGATCAGCTTTTCGGGATGCTGACGAGGCCCATAGTTGTTTGTGCAGCGGGTGATGACCGCCGGGACTCCGTAGGTGTGATGATAGGCCCGCACCATCATGTCCGCTCCGGCTTTGCTCGCTGCGTACGGGCTGTTGGGCGACATCGGACTGTCTTCCTTAAACTGTCCTGTATCGGTCAAACTGCCGTAGACTTCGTCCGTCGAAACGTGTACGAACTTTTTAACTTGCCAACTGCGCGCAGCCTCAAGCAACACCTGGGTCCCCGAAACGTTGGTTTGAACGAATACCCCCGGATCCATAATGCTGCGGTCGACGTGAGACTCCGCCGCAAAGTGTACCACGGCACCAATGCGTCCCTCGTCCGTTGCCGTGTCTGCGTGGTCTTTCGTGCTAACGCCGGAAAATAGGGCCTCTACCAAGTCTTTGTCACAAATGTCTCCCCGCACAAATGTGTGTCGGGCATCCCCTCCCGCGTCACTGAGGTTCGCCAGGTTCCCCGCATACGTCAATGCATCCAAGCTGACAATTTGGTAGTTTTGGTATTTTTGAAGCATATAGCGAACGAAGTTGCTGCCGATAAAACCCGCCCCTCCGGTCACAAGCAATCTCATGTTGTGTTGCCCCCTTTTGCATTACCTAGGCCGGGTGGACCAGTCGAATCCGATGTCCGGGTCGTCGTACGGAATCCGGTACTCGTCGGGGTCCTCCGGGTTGTAAGACTGGGTCGTCAAGTAGGTAATGACGGCAGGTTGATTCCCAAGCACCCGGTAACCGTGTGCGACTCCTACCGGGATCCGCAACGAGACGGGGTTGTATTCCCCCATATAATAGACATCGGTTTGCTTATACGTCGGGGAGTCCGGGCGCAAATCGTGCAACACAACCTGGGCGTTGCCGGTTGGGAAAAACCAGATGTCGTCTTGCTTACGGTGGTAGTGAAAGGCCTTGATGACACCCGGATAGGTTAAAGATGCGGACAGTTGGCCAAAACGTTCCACAAGGCCGTCGTCGTCCCGGACCACTTCCATGAAGTAACCGCGATCGTCGGTGTGTTTGACAAGGTGCTTGATCTTCACGCCATCAATCACTGTGCCGTCCTCCTTGAGGGCTTGAAATCGTCCCAGTCGCTGTACGACACATTCTGCGCGAATTGGTTCGCTGCAAACAGCGATGCATGTGTGCCCGCGTCTGTCCACCAGCCTTGTAAGACGTCGAACGTCAATGCTCCGTCTGCTAAGTAGGCGTTGTTCACGTCGGTAATTTCAAGTTCCCCCCGCCCCGAGGGGCGAAGCCCGGCAATGATGTCAAACAACCCGTCGTCGTACATGTAGATTCCAGCGACGGCGTACGGACTCTTCGGCTGTTTGGGTTTTTCTTCAATCCCTACAATGCGATTCCCCGACAAGACCGGTACCCCAAAGCGGCTAGGATCGGAAACCGAGGCCAAAAGAACCTTGGCTCCCTTTGGCTGTTGCTCGTACCGGCGGACGTACTCCGAGAGCGTGTCTGAAAAGACATTGTCCCCCAGAATGACAAGCATTCGCGAATCGCGTGCAAACCCTTTGGCTAAACCCAAGGCATGGGCGATTCCAGAAGCGCGTTCTTGAATCCGGTAGGTGAGGTTGACCCCGAACTCCTCACCGCTTCCCAAAAGCTCAATCATGTCCCCGGCGTGTTCACGGCCAGTGACAATCAGAACGTCCTCCACGGAGGCCTCCTTCAGCTTATGCAAGGGGTGCAAAACCATGGGATACCTCCCCACGGGTAACAAGTGCTTATTCATCGTTTTCGTCAAAGGGAGTAGTCTTGTCCCTGTGCCGCCGGCAAGGATCACGCCTTTCATGCTGTCCCCTTCCCTCTTGGGTTTGGTCCATTGCAATCTATGCGTACTAAAGGACGCAAGACACCTGCAAAAGCCGGGAGACAACACACGAGACGTCCATTCTAATCTCTTTGAACACAGGCAGATAACACAAACAGCGCTACCCCAAAAGCGGTGAAACCCGATTGAGGAGACAGCCCCGCGAGCTTTCCATTCCTCCGCCCAAGTATTTCGTCCTGCTGCCCGCCAGTCCGTCCTGGTGCCCATTTTCGGCCCGTCGTGACATTCGCACAGGAACAAATGCACCAAAATTCGTAAAGTAGTGACAAATCGCCAGGGAGGGAAGCCCATGCACTTTCATAAAGAGGTCGTTAAAAAATACCACGCTCAATGGGTACACTGCCATTCTGTTTACGGAGTCCATCACGGATTTGTCTACAAAGTGATGCACGATGGGATTATTTTGACCCACTGCACGGGATTGGCACAAGGACAACAAACCGACGGCAGTGAGTTCGAAGCGGGTGTTTACAACGACAGCGACGGGCCGGATGTGCAGCACGTTCAGTTTTTTGGGGGACCTGGAATGTTTATCCCGTATGGAGGAATGTTCGGACTTTGGCCGGCCCCAGGATTCATTATCTAAGTGGCCTGGCAATTGGTGTTGCAGAAGTGGCGCGGCAATTGTGCAGAAGCTATGCAGAGGGCAATCAAAGCCGTCACCCGTCTGTGCGCCCGGAATTTCCAAACAGGAGTCCGGGCGCTCATACCCGCGGCGCGAATCGAGAAATACGGTCGAAAGTCCTTTTGGAAGCTTTCTGAGCTTTGGCCGATAGTCACTCAACCCCGCCGTCGCGAGGAAGAGGTGGATAACCGCATCTTGACCGGTTCCGAAGGACGGTATCCCAACCGTTCTGAAATGTTGGCTCCTGTCGAGCGAACCAACGGGATGAGTTCTTGCATCCGTTCCCACGTGACGCGCACACTCGGCCCGGATACGCTGCAGGCGGCGACAACGCGGTGGTTGTTGTCCCAAATCGGCGTGGCGACGCAAGAAATGCCCAGTTGATTTTCTTCGACGTCAATCGCGTATCCGTTGCGCCGCGTATCTTCCAGCGACTTCAAAAACGTCGCCTTGTCGGTAATCGTGTGCTCCGTCAACGCTGGCAAGCCGTAGCGGTCAATGATCGACAGGGTTTCCTGATAGGGCAAAAACGCTAGAATCGCCTTGCCGAGTCCGGTTGCATGGACCGGGACGCGCTTTCCCACCCGCGAATGCATGCGAATCGTATTCAAACTCTCGACTTTTTCCACATAGACGATTTCTCCTTGGTCGAGGAAGGCCAGGTGAACCACCTCGTTTGAAGCGTCAGCCAGTTCCTGCAAAAAACTCAGGGCCTCGCGCCGCAAATCGATGGAAGACAAGAGCTTCATGCCCAGGTCGAGTAAGGTGTAACCAAGTTTGTACTTCCCGGTACTGGCGTCCTGTTCAATGTATCCCCGTTTCATCAGCGTGGTGAGCAAGCGATGCACGGTGCTTTTCACCATGTCCACGTGCTGAGCCAATTCTGTAATCCCGATGCCCTCCGGGTAATCGCTGACGACCTCGATCAGCAGACACGCCTTGTCGACTGATTTGACTGTATAATCGTCCATCGTCTCGTCTCCTCAGTTTGCAGTTTCACGAATGGTGTCCGGAAGGAGCCGTGGTATAGGTCTGGTCCTGAAACCCGTCCATAATCAGAGCGTTGTCTTCGATCAGCCTCTTGACCTGTTTAACCTCCGCGCACCGGGACGGCCGCGGAATCAGCTTGCCGGAGTTGCACAAATCGCGTGGGTTAAACACGCTGCGGACGTCAATTTGCGCCTGCAAGTCGACGTCGCTGAACACGTACCGCATTTCCTCGATTTTTTCGAACCCGACTCCGTGCTCCCCCGTAATGCTGCCGCCGACGTCTGCACAGATTTTCAAAATGTCAGAACCGACCGAGATCGCCTTCTCCGTCTCTCCAGGAATCCGAGAGTCATAGCAGATGAGCGGGTGCAAATTGCCGTCCCCGGCATGAAACACGTTGGCAATGCGCAAATCCGTCTCTTCACTTATGCGGCGGATGTGTTGCAGCACTTCCGTCAACCGGCTGCGCGGAATTACGCCGTCTTGCACAATATAGTCCGGCGAGATTCGCCCCATGGCACCAAAAGCCATTTTGCGGCTGCTCCACCACAAGGCGCGCTCGGCTGTGGACTGCGCGACCTTGACCGTGCGAACGTTGTGCTGCTTGCAGATGTCTACGATTTGCTGAGCCGCCTCTTCGACCCCGGCTGCGAGTCCGTCGACTTCGATGAGCAGCACGGCCTCGATATCCGTCGGATACCCCACGTAGTAGTTGCTTTTATCCACAGCTTGCATCGCAAGCTGATCCATCATTTCCATAGCGGCCGGGATCATCCCCGCACCAATCACGCCGGAGACCGTATCGGAAGCGTCCTCGACGCGGTCGTACATGGCCATGATGGTCTTCACAGCCTCTGGTTTCTTGAGGATCCGCACGGTGATGGCCGTCGCAATGCCGAGCGTCCCTTCGGAACCGACAATCAAGCCGAGCACGTCGTAGCCTGTGGCATCGCCGAATTCGGAACCGACGTGAACAATTTCGCCCGTCGGCAGCACAACTTCCGCCGCCACGATGTGGTTCGTGGTGACGCCGTATTTCAAACAGTGCGAGCCGCCCGCGTTTTCCGCCAGGTTGCCGCCGATGGTGCACGCCGATTGGCTGGACGGGTCGGGTGCGTAGTACCAGCCTTCCTTGCTGATTTTTTTGGTCAGCATCAAATTCACGTGACCAGGCTGGACGACAGCCCTCATGTTGTCGAAGTCGACGGACAAGAGCTTATCCATCTTGACCAGGCTGATGATGACCTCGCCGTTGAGAGGAATCACCCCTCCGCTCAATCCCGTCCCGGCGCCTCGGGGCAAAAAGGGAATTTCGTTTTCGTGCAGCAGTGTGACAATGCGCGACACTTCCTCGGTCGTTTGCGGGAACACTACGGCGCGGGGCCTTGACGAATGCGCCACATACCCGTCGCATTCGTAGGCGACCAGTTGGTTCTTGGTATGCAGAATTCGGTCTGGCCCGACAATCTCAGTCAACTCGCGAACCAATTCACTGTCCTGCACGGCCGTCATCCTCCTTTCGGTACGCCAAGTCGAGCAGTTCCACCGTATGCAAGACATCCAGGTCGCTGTGACGCCGGTGCACACCCACCTTAATCTGCATCATACAACCTGGATTGCCCATGGCGATGCCGTCCACGCCTTCGGGAACGTTATCCATCTTGCTCTCCAGCAGATTGCCCGCCATCTCGGGATGCGTGAGGTTGTAGATGCCAGCACTGCCGCAGCAGCGCTCTGAATCCTGCATTTCCACCAGGTTCACGCCCGGAATCGAGTGCAAGATTTCACGGGGCTGGGAACGAACCTTTTGCGCGTGACACAAGTGGCAGGCGTCGTGGTACGTGATGGTCCGTTCCACGCGACCCCTCGGCGCCTCAAACCCGACTTCGACCAGCAGTTCTGAGATATCCCGCACCTTGCTCGAAAACACTTCGGCCTTGTTGTGGTACTCTTTGTCATCGTGAAACAGTTCTGGGTACTCCTTGAGTGCCGCACCGCATCCCGCCGCGTTGATAATGACGTAGTCCGCACCCGATGCGAGGAACACGTCGATGTTTTTTCTCGCCATCTCCCGCGCCTGATCGCGGTCGCCCGCATGAACCTGCAGCGCCCCGCAGCACACCTGGTCTTTGGGTACTAAAACGGTCAATCCGTTGCGCGCGGACACCCTGGCCGTCGCCCGGTTGATGTCGGAAAACACGACGTCCATGACGCAGCCTGTGAACAAGGCCGCTTGCCCTTTGACCGGACCCTGTGCAGGAATGACGTCAGGCAGCGAATCGAGCGCAGACTGCGCCGGAATGTCAGGCAAGATGGCATCCATTTCCTGCAGGTGTTTGGGAAGGACCTTCATCAAGCCCGTCTTGTGAACGAATGACTTCATCCCGGTTCTCTGATACACGCGCATCAGTTTCCCGACCACTTTGAGGCGCTTGGGATGCGGAAAAATGGTCCGCAAAAACAGGTTTTCAATCGCGCTTTGCACACTGCTTCCACCGGTTTCTTGCTTCATGTAATGCACTTGTCCGCGCGCTTCTTCAATCAAGGCGCCGACCTGGACTCCTGAGGGACAAACCGTTTCGCATGCGCGGCAGTCCAAACAGTTGAACACCGGGTTAATCACCGATTCATCCAGCGGCAAAATTCCCTGAGACGCCTGCTTAATCAGGTAGACCCGTCCGCGGGGCGACTCGTTTTCATCTCCGAGTTCCTGATAAGTCGGACAGACCTCCAGGCAAAAGCCGCAGTGCACACAGACTGAGTATTTGTCTTCCTCCGGGGCATCCGGCCAACAAAACGAGGTATCCTGCTTCACCATCTGTAAGATTTCCGGCTCTGCCTTCGCCACTTATACCCCTCCTACAAAACGGCCCGGACTCATCAGGCCATTTGGATCGATGGTCGCCTTGATGCCTTTCATCAGAGCCAATTCCGGACCCATGGGACCAAACGGATCGACTTTGTCCCGCAGTGCCAGCGAGCCGCGTTCGACGACGGCCGTTCCGCCCTCTTTGGCACACAACTCCCGGCAACGTGCCACCAATTGCTGCTCTTGACTGAGCGTTAAAGGTCCTGCAAACACCCGGCCCGCCCCGGTCGTCGTGCCGAGCGACAAATGAAAGGGCTGTCCAAGCGCGCGCAAGTGTTCGCGGAGCTTTTGACCAACGCCTGCGATCGCGCTCGGACGCAGCGCCATACGGATGACCAGCGAACTGTTGGCAGCGTGTTCCTGGTGCTGCTGCCAAAATGCTGCAACGTTTGTTCCCTGCATGACTTCGACATGCATGCCCAATTCCTGGCCCCACTGCTTCAGTTGATGGGTTTGATGGGCTGCAGCCGTCTGATTTTCGTGGGACTCGACGGCACATACAAATGGGTGAGCAATTCCCAGCGACTCGGCGAAAGCCCCTGAAAGGGCTTCCATTCTAGATGGAATCAGATGGGAATGGACGATCCGGTGACTGAGTTGTTCGACTTGAGCGGCCTCGCCTGACAACAGGCACAGTTCGTAGTGGTGGGGCAGCGGGCGGAGCTTAAACGCGATTTCCGACAAAAACGCCAATGTTCCCAACGACCCGATAAACAGTTTCGTCATATCGTATCCCGCTACGTTCTTGACGACCTTTCCACCGGTCTTGACGACGCGTCCATCCGGGTACACCGCCTTCAGTCCGATGGTCATGTCCCGCAGACCTCCATACAATGTCCGCAACGGTCCGTTGCTGCCTGCGGCTACAATGCCACCCACGGTCGCTGCCGGCGGACAGGCGGGATCCATCGGCAAAAACTGACCGTTTTGCGCAAGTGTGGTTTGAAGTTGTTCCAACGTGACGCCCGGCTGCACGGACACCACCATATCTGACGGAGAGTACTCGAGAATTTGATTCATTCCGGCAGACCGAATGACGAGGTCAATCGGTTTGCCCGGGTAACCCATCTGAGATTGGCTGCCCAGACCGAGCGGTACAACCTTTAAGTCCCGCGCTTGGGCCAAGGCAAGAATCTGGGATACTTCCTCTTCAGCCGTCGGCGTCAACGCGACGACAGGGTTGGACTGTCCTGTCAGTTGCTGCCCCAGTTGAGCGTCAACCGCCGTCTTGTCTTGCCCCAGCAAGGCTTTGAATTCCGCTTCAATTTGTTCTACAGATACGGTTTCACGGCTTGCCACTTTGGTGCACCTCCCGGTGTTCTGCCGATGCGACTTGTGCACGCTGTCATCCTGCCAAGGCAGGGACTTTGTCGGGTTGCCGAACCCTGTCCCCCATGCCTTGTTCTACCTTGCAGAACAAGGTTCTGTGAATCTGATAAAAAATAAAATTTCCTTGCACTATTCACACGTTACTCTGGTTATTTTTCAGTATATCAATAATTCACCGAGAACAGGAAGACTTCAGACAAATATATTTTTTTAACTCATGCACCGTGCGTACCGCAATCCCGAATTCACATCGCGGACAAAATCGGATACAATGAAGTTAAGGCTGGAAGTAATGGCAGGATTCCAGCTCTCCGGGCAGCGGTTCGTTGCGGCGATGTGTTTAGGGCTCAGGTAAAGCGCTTTCAGTGCTTTTATCACACCGAAAAGGGTGATGTTCCTATGCTATGCCCACATTGCGGGCCCCACGGCCACCTGGTTCAAGTTGAGTTTTCCGGTGAATACGAACGCTTTCACTGTTCCGTGTGTCACCAGACGTACGTCGCATATCCGCTCGGAAACGGGGAATTTACGGAGCCTGTTCCGGTTTTTTCGGAGCACCACGTACTTTCGCATCCGACGGACCAAAGTTCGCAAATCGAAAAGCGATAGCACGCGCGTCGATGCACCTGTTGCCCGGACGATTTCTTCCCAGGATTCAACAATACACCGAAATTAACAGCACCCCGGTGGAAACCCTGCCACCGAGGTGCGTTTTGTGTTTAAGACGGAGATTTCTCCTGATACATCGTTTTGAAATGGGCGCGCAACTCGTGCTTCTGGATCTTTCCGGTACCTGTCCGTGGAAACTCGGTTACGAAGTGAATCCGCTTTGGAACCTTAAAATCAGCTAAGGTCGTCTTGCAATACGCGATGATGTCTTGCTCGCTTGGCGAGCGCCCCTCCTTAAGAATGACTAGGCCTGTCACCGCTTCCCCCCACCGGTCGTGCGGCAAACCCACGACCGCAGCTTCCGCCACGTCCGGGTGTTCGAGCAGCTTGCGCTCCACTTCAAGGGATGCCACGTTTTCTCCGCCCGTTTTCACCATATCCTTTTTGCGGTCCGTGAACCACACGACGCCTTCGTCGTCCATATAGCCCACATCCCCGCTGTGGAACCAGCCGTGATGAAACGCTTCGAGGGTCTTCTCCGGTTGATTCCAGTACCCTTCCATCGCATTGGGTCCTCGGTATACGATTTCTCCCGTTTCTCCGCGAGGCAAAAGCCGCCCGTGGTCGTCCATGATTTCCACCCAGACGCTCGGCGCTGCAGGACCCCAGGAAGCCGCTTTGGTTTGTTGATGTTCGGGAAACTGAAATGTGGTGGGAGGAGTAAATTCCGTTTGCCCGGACCCGAGAAGGACTTTTGCGTTGGGAAACAGGGCTTGAATCTCGGAAATTCGGGATTCGGGCATCGGGGCCATGGCGTAGATGGCATAGCGCACCGACGAATAGTTGCGTCGCTGAACCCCCGGATGACTAAGAAGGGCCTGGTACATCATGGGAAGCAACAGAACGCTCGACACCCGGTGCTGTTCCAACTCTTCGGCCACGCGGTTGACGTCAAAGCTGGGCAGGATGACGGAAGTTGCGCCATTGACAAAGGCAGGGATGGCAAGGGAGTTAAGTTGGGCGCAGTGAAACAACGGCAGCACGTGCATGACCACGTCATTGGGGTCGGATTTTTGACGGAGAGCCGCCGAAAAGGCCGTCATCACGACGGCGACGTGGCTGGTCAGCACCCCTTTGGGCATCGAAGTGGTACCACTGGTATATAACAGCTGAATGACATCGCGATCGCTTACCACGCGCTCCACTTCAGCCGGGTTCCCTGCTGTCAACAGGCTTTCAAACGCGCCATAGGTCTTTTCAACCGCCGGCACGTCGGACCCTGACCTCAACCAAATGACGTGTTCGAGGTCCGGTGCCAAGGGAGCCACTTGCGCAACCGCATGACTCAACACCGTTTCCGCGAGCAGGACCTTTGCGTTGGAATCGCGCAAGCAGTACGCAATCTCCGCGGGTTTGAGACCAAGGTTGACCGGCATCGCGATGAGGCCCGCCTTGGCACAGGCAAAATAGATCGCGAGGAACTCCCACGTGTTGCGGCTTGCGATGGCCACGCGGTCCTGGTGGTTCAGCCCCAGCGACAGCAGAGCGTGGCCAGTGCGATTGACCACTTCGTTGAAATGGCGGTACGTAAGGCGAAGCTGCCCATCGATAATTCCGACCTTATCCGGGTAGTGTGCCGCCGCACGAGCCACAATGTCCCCCACACATACCCGTTGAATCAAATTTCGCTCCAACTCACCAATGGACATAGCCATCCCTCCACGTTTGCTCACTAAACACCTTTTTACACTGGAAGGACGCCGTGTTTTTTCCAGGGCCGTTCCAGTTGTTTGTTCTCGCACCGCTCCAGGGCCAGTGCCAATACTCTGCGCGTATCAGCCGGATTGATCACGTCGTCGATGAGGGCGGCACTCGCAACCAATTCCGTGCCGATCTTGCTTTGGTACTCAGCGACGAGTTCCTGACGACGCAAAACAGGGTCGTCGGCTTTGGCGATTTCTTTGCGGAAAATGATGTTGACCGCCCCTTGTGCGCCCATCAAACTCACTTGCGCGTTGGGCCAAGCCACCAACAAATCGGGTTCGTACGCCCGGCCGTTCATGACGTAATACCCCGCGCCAAAGGCCTTGCGAACGACCACGGTAAACTTGGGCACCGTCGCATCCGCAGTGGCGTACAGGAACTTGGCCCCGTGGCGGATAATACCTTGCTTCTCGACGGCCGAACCGATCATAAAGCCAGGAGTGTCCACCAGGTACAAAAGCGGAATATTAAAGGCGTCGCATAACTGGATGAACCTCGCCGCCTTGTCGGAGGCGTTGACGTCAATCGCACCGCCCATCCACATCGGCTGATTGGCCACAATGCCGATGGAACGTCCCGCGACGCGGGCAAAGCCTGTCACCATATTGCGCGCCCAGCGTGGCTTGATTTCAAAAAACCGGCTGTCGTCGACGATCTCCGCGATGACCTTACGCATGTCGTAGGCCTTGTTGATTTCGACAGGGACGAGCTGGGTCAACCGCTCGCAGCGCCGGTCAAACGGATCGGCTGTGGTCAACACGGGAGGGCGCTCCTGGTTGTGCTGTGGAAAATAGCTTAGGTAGTCGCGAATGGTGTCAATGCATGCAGCGTCGTCTGGCACTTCTACGTCTCCCACGCCCGACACCTCACAGTGGACCTTGCTTCCCCCAAGTTCCTCTTCCGTGACGTCTTCGCCAATCGCCGCTTTGACCAGCGGAGGTCCGCCCAATGCCATGAAACTCGTTCCCTTTACCATGGGAACAAAGTCTGCCAGTGCAGGCACGTATGCGGTCCCTGCCGCTCCCGGGCCCATCATAGCGCACACCAGCGGCACAACTCCGGACATGCGGACTTCTTCAAAAAAGATGTCTCCGGTTTCGGCAAACCGCGAACTGGCCGCTTCCTGGATGCGCGCACCCGCCGAGTCAATGAGCCAAATCAGGGGAGACCGATTTTTTAACGCCCACTCGCGCATGCGGGAAACTTTTTTCTCCCCCACACGCCCCATGGACCCGGCCATCACCGTGAAGTCGTAAGCAGCTACGCACGCCATGCGGCCGTTGACTTTTCCGTAACCGGTTACGACTCCGTCGGCTGGCGTAGAACGCCCCGCCATGTCCCCGCTTTGTTCTTGGTGGTGGGCAAGTACCCCCATCTCTACAAAGGTTTCGGCATCGAAAAGTCGGGCGATTCGCTCCCTCGCCGTCCATTTGCCGAGCTCGTGCTGCTTTTCAATCCGTTTCGGACCGCCCATTTCGCGGACAGTCTTCGCTTTTTTAGCCTCCAGTTCTTCGACCATCGCATCCAGCGGCGAGCCCGGGTTGCCTGCTTGCTCTGTTGCTGCCCCAAGCTTTTGACGGTCCTCTTTGAGCCGTGTATCCATGCCAAACCTCCTTGTCACTGTCCTTCTTTGCATCCCGGTCTGTACACTTGATCCCGTTTTTGACCGCAGGGGATTTGCAGGGTAAGTTCCAAATTGCTAGGCGCTGCATTGCAGGGTATTTGCAGGCTGTGTCCCCTTAGACAATTCCCAGTTGTTTTGCGAGAATCTCGTTCATGACCTGCGTGGTTCCACCGCCAATCGACATGATTCTGGCGTCCCGCCAAAACCGCTGGACGGGGAATTCCATCATGTAACCGGCACCTCCGTAAATTTGCATGGCTGAGTCGGTGACGCGCCGGACCATTTCCCCCGCATAAGCCTTTGCCATGGTCGTTTCCTTTACCGCATCCTTTCCCTGTTGAAACAAATACAGTGCCCAGTACGTGAGGTAGCGGGCTTTTTCGATCTCGACGGCCATATCCACCATTTTGTGCTGCAGCACCTGAAAGCTTTGAATCGGGCGGTCAAACTGTTTCCGCTCCCCGCTGTAGCGCATAGACGCCGCCAAGGCTGCGTCCGCCAGCGCGACGCTGGAAAGCGCCATGACCAGGCGTTCCCAGGAAAAGTTTTGCAGGATGTAGTAGAAGCCCCGGTTTTCTTCCCCAATGAGGTTTTGTGCCGGAACGCGAACTTCGTCAAAGGCCAGTTCCGCCGTATCCGACGCCCTCCATCCCAGCTTTTTTAGCTTTCTTCCCACTGAAAACCCCGCAGTGTCCGCGTCGACCACAAACAAGCTGATGCCTTTGTGCCCCAATTGGGCATGGGTCTTCGCCGCCACGCAGACAAAGTCTGCGTTCACCCCGTTGGTAATGAACGTCTTTGTTCCGGACAACACGTACTCATTGCCGTCTTTGCGAGCTGTTGTACGGATAGCCGCCACGTCCGACCCCGCGTCGGGTTCGGTGACCGCCAGCGCCCCAATGCGCTTTCCCCGCACTGCGGGCTCGAGGTAGCGCCGCTTTTGTTCCGTCGACCCATATCGCCAAATTGGGGTCACTGCAATTTCCACCGTGGCCGTAATGGCGGTTCCGACACCCCCAGAAGCCCCTTTTGCAAACTCTTCCACGACGATGGCGTCGTAGACGCAATCGCCCCCGCTACCTCCAAACTCTTCGGGAAACTTGACCCCGAGAAAGCCCAATTCCCCGGCCCTGGCGACCGCCTCTTTGGGGACTTCCCCAGCCCTTTCCCACTCCTCGACGTACGGAGTAATCTCCTTTTCCACAAACCTCCGAACACTTTGCCGGAACATGTCGTGGTCCTTGTTAAAAATCCAGTGTCCCACAAGCTGACCCCCGTTCTCAGTACCTGCCGTCCATTTCTTTCCAGATGATTTCCTTCATGATCTCGTCGGTACCGGCTCCAATGCGGTTCAGGCGCGTATCGCGCCAAATCTGCTCAATCGGGTAATCTGCCATGTAGCCGTTGCCTCCAAACACCTGCATGGCGCGGTCGGCCACCCAGAACGCCAGCTGCGCCGTGGCCAGTTTAGCCATGGAAATTTCTTTGCTGGGCACTTCTCCTTGTCCAAAGCGATAGGCAATCGCATACGTCATTTGCCGGCACGCTTCAATCTCGGTGGCCATCTCCGCCAAGAGGTGAGCCATCACCTGGAAATTGGCGATTGGCTTGCCGAAGGCACGTCGAGTTTTCGCGTAATCCTTGGCTAATTCGTACGCGTACTGGGCCGCTCCAATGGCGCCGGCCGCCGCGATCATCCGCTCCCCCTGCAGTTCCCACATGATTTGGTAGAATCCCTTGCCTTCCACCCCGAGAAGGTTGCGCGCAGGCACACGGACGTCGTCAAAGACCAACTCTGCGGTATCGGAAGACCTCATCCCCACCTTGTCGAGCTTGCGGCTCACAGACACACCCGGCCGGTCGAGTTCGACCAAGAACAAGCTGATGCCTTTGTACCCCGGCTCGTCAGACGTGCGCGTCACCAACGTGATGAAGTCGGCACGCGGTCCGTTGGTAATGTACAGTTTGCTGCCGCGAATCACCCAATCGTCGCCGTCCCGGACCGCCCGGGTTTCAATCCCGGCGACATCCGAACCATGGTTCGGTTCGGTAATGCCGATACACGCCAGTTTTTCGCCCAAGATGGCCGGCCTCAGAAACTCTTGCTTTTGCCAGTCGGAACCAAACTGCAAAATTGGCGGCGTCGCCATGTCGGTTTGCACGGCAATGCCCATGGAAAAACCCCCGGCCCCCGTCCGGGCCATCTCCTCAGACAGTACGAGTGCGCTGAAGTAGTCGCCCCCTTGCCCGCCGACTTCGACGGGGTAGCGAAGGCCTAAAAAACCGAGTTCACCCATGCGGCGAACGACGGACCTTGGAAACTCGCCTCGCTCTTCCCACTCCAGCGCAAACGGTCGAACCTCCTTTTCGATAAAGCGTCGAATCGACGCTCTCAGTTTGTCGTGTTCCTCAGTGAAGTACGGAGGGTATGGCACAGACATCACCTCATTTCACACAGTTGTTCAAGCGCGTCGACTCTCCAGTGGGTTCCGGACCGTCGGTGAGTTTGAGATCGTCCGCCGATTCCACGTCACCCGCGAGTTCCAGGTCTTCCACTTCGATGTACATCCTTTGCAGGTTGCTGCCGAAGCACTTGCCGAGATTGTCCATGCGGATGGACAAGGAACCCCCGCCGTTTAAGGCGCCCTGAAGCACGAAGTTGAGCGCCAACAGGTTGGGGACTTCGTAGCGGATGACGTCCCCTTCCACCAGACCGCGAAAGTGCTCTTTCACCCGTGGTGAAGTGACCTCCCGCAAAAACGCCTGGTAGAGTTTGCGTGTGGGAGCGAACAGCGCCACGTTCACCGTGTTCCCCTTGTCGCCAGCACGGGTCTGCGAAATCTCTCGCAACTGTACCTTCGCCATTAGACGGTCACCTCCACAACCTCAATGTTCACGTTCTCCTCAATCACTTGGCGTGGCACCAAGGCGGACCACATTCCCAAGAGTTGACGCGGCGCGTCCATTCCTGCGGCTCCCCCGAGGTTAGGCGGACCATTGAGCGCCAAGGGCGGGAACAGGCGGCCGAAACGCGCTGCCTCCGCCCTCGTTTTCGCCCGCACGGCCATGCGCAGATACACTTCGTTGAGTTCTGCGTCCGCTTCGTGCACGGTTGGACCGTGCAAAGAGTCGTAGCCCAGGTAAGAGACGTGAATTTCGTCGTAGTTCCAACCACGCCGTTCTAATTGTTTGCGAACGATGGACTCTGCGGCCCGGGCTTTTTTTAGGGCGTCAGGCCATGAATAACCAATCATGGCTTGGCCCATGTAGCCGCTTTCATAGCCCATCACCAGTTTTAAGGTGTCCGGGCGCGGCGTCCCGGCGGCGCCAGATACCGCGACGCGGTTCTCCCCGTCTCGACGCAGTCTGGCCGCAGCAAAGTTGGCGACGACGTCCGGCGTGATGTATGCGCGCGGATTGTGGATCTCGTAGAGCATCTGTTCTTTCACGGTATCCACTGTAACCAATCCACCCGTACCTTCTGTCTTAGTTAAAACGAAGTCGCCGTTTTCCTGTACTTCTGCCACAGGGTAACCCATGCGGTCCATACCTTCGATTTCCCACCAACGGCCGCTGAAATTTCCTCCGGTCGACTGCGCCGAACATTCCATTAAGTGTCCCATCAGAATGCCTTGTGCGAGTTGGTCCCAATCGTTTTGGCTCCAGCCAAATTCGTAAATCAAAGGGGCTAAAAATTGGGCCGTGTCGGTGGTTCGTCCAGTCACGACCACATCGGCGCCGCGTCGAAGCGCCTCGACAATGGGCTGTGACCCAAGGTATGCGTTGGCGAACATGAGGCGATCGCGCACTTCCTTGAGCGGTCGACCCGTCTCCACATCGGCTAGGTCGACCCCGCGCGCCTCGAGGGCTTCCAGTTGGTCCATGACGTTATCCCCGGTCACCACGGCAACCTTGAGGCCCTTAAGTCCTAGAGACTGGGCCACTCGAACCACTTCTTTGCCTGCCCCCTCCGGGTGAATGCCGCCTGCGTTCGTGAGGATCTTAAACCCGTTTTTCCTGGCAAATGGCAGCAGCGCCTGCATCGCCAAAGTGATGTCTTTGGTATATCCCAAGGCCGGGTCCCTGGCTTTGTCTTTTGCGAGGATGGCCATCGTCAATTCCGCTAAACAATCAAACGATAAATATTGAATATTCCCTCTTTTTGCGGTATCGATGGCTGCGTCCAGCGAATCCCCGTAAAAACCCTGTGCTGCTCCCACTCTCACCGTCCGCAACGCCTATCTCCCCTTCCACTCGGGTTTTCTTTTTTCCAGAAACGCGCGAGACCCTTCGCGCAAGTCTTCGCTCAAAAACGATACAATTCGCAGCGTGCTCAGGTAGTCCAACGCTTCTGTAAGTCCGGCTTGTTCGGTGGTATAAAACGCGTTCAGGCTCAAACCCACGGCGAGCGGGCTGTACGAAGCAATCTGCCGGGCCAACCAATGAGCTTGCTGCAACAGTTCCTCATGAGCCACGACTTTGTGTACCAACCCAAGCTCTTTGGCCTCCTGAGCCGTAAACACCTGTGCGGTCAACATCATTTGAAGCGCCTTTCTCTCCCCAACCGCCCGGCGGATCCAAGGCAGAATGACAAACGGCACTAATCCCAATTTGAGTTCAGTGGTCCCAAACTTGGCCTTGTCTGAGGCTAAGGCCAGGTGGCACATTGCCGCCAAACCGCATCCTCCGCCCAAGGCGGCGCCGTTTACAGCCGCAATCAGAGGCGTGCGCACCTGACTTCCGAGTTGGAACAGCGGCGTCGACCGGCGAGCGTCCTTGTATAGTTCTGGAGCCGTTTTCTGCAAGGTGGCCGCGAACTCCTGAATGTTTCCGCCAGCACAAAAGGCGGACCCGCTGCCCGTCAAGACGATGGCCCGGACAGCGTCATCCGCATCGAGTGCCGACAGCGCATGCATCAGTTCTTCTACCAATCGGTTGGTCAACGGATTTCGCATTTCCGGGTTGTTTAAAGTAACCGTCGCGACGTAATCGTCAACCTCCACGACAAGTTCTCGATAATCCACAGTGTGTCGCTCCTTTACGAAGATGGTACACCCGACGGCGAAAAGAGATGGCCGTTGACGACCTCGTCAGCCGCAAAATTACGGGGTGGCCAACGGTGCAGTCGTTGGAGTATCCGTTGATTCGGACTTGTGAACTAAGACGCGCAGGGTGGAGGCCACAGCGACTTCTCCGGTCTGTTTGCACAAGCGGGATTTTACGGTAACCAAACCCGCCTTCCCCTTGTCCACTTTGTCGAAAATTTCCAATTCGACGTGGAGGGTGTCGCCGATGAAAGTGGGACTTGTGAACCGCACGGAATCGATCCCGTAGAATGCCACAATGACACCCGGGTCCATTCTCGTCAGCCCAGTGCCGACGGACAACACTAACATACCGTGTGCAATGCGCTGCCCAAACACACTTTGCGCGGCCCACTCCTTGTCGGTGTGCAAAGGGTACCAGTCCCCTGAAAAGGCGGAAAACAGGACTAAGTCCGATTCCGTGATGGTGCGGGCGCGCGACGTCCACGTCTCGCCAATTTGATATTCTTCAAAAAAGCGGTCGAACAAGGGCTCTCCTCCCGTCTCTCACTTCGCACGACGAGCAAGGGTGCCGAGCTCATCCCTTGCGTCCCCGGCGAGACTTCAAGCATCGCCTTGTTCCACCGCAAAATTCGTGCCAACGTGACTCGAACAGGGACCAAACGTCACAGGGACCAAACGATCCAGGCCAAGACACAAAGACATGCAACACCGGCAATCACCCAGCCCACCCTGGTCCGGGGATCTCCACCGGGCGCAACAGAAAGGCTGACTAAGTCGATCTTGCGTTTCACCCGCTCCAAGTCGCGCTTTGAAAAGGCTCTTATGTACGCGTTTCCCGCCTTGGAACCGCGTTTTTTCACCGTGATCTTCACGTCGCAAACGGTCTCCCCGACATAGACCACCGTTCCCTCACATCCGGCAAAATCACTGTCCGCACTCGGCCTGATGCGAACTCGCTGACCGGCGCGGAACCCGCCCGTTCGGGTCATCGGCTTCCCCTCCGAATTGATCTCAGAATTGCTGCTGCTCGACGCCAATCTGCCCCAAGCGGAACTTACAGAACTTTATGACACACGTATCTCGTGCAGAACACGCAGCATCAGGTGACGTTACGGGTACTGCTGTATTCATCTGTATGCCGAAAATTCACTCAATTGTGTTAAAATGTAGACACCTGTCTACGGCTATGGACATGGAAGGAGGGAGTCGCGCCTTGAGTGTAAAAGGTTTCCCTTTGAACGACCTGAGACCTTAGCGCATCGGCGCGGCGAGTGTGTTGCAAGGTCCAGCAGTTCGCGATTACTTTACGCCAAACGTCGTTTCGTTGCGTCCCCACCAATCTCTGTCCGACGTCATTTCCGCCTTTCTTGCGAACCAAGTCGATGTCGTGAGCGTAGTCGATGAGTCCGACCGTCTCATTGGCATTGTCAGCAAATACGCCGTCTACAGGTCCCTGCTGCAAAACATGAAGCTCGACGAACCGATCTACAACCTCATTCGCCCCGACGTCGTCACTCTTCACGTAGACGATCCCCTCGAACGCGCCAAAGACGTCCTCATCGACCACCAAGTCGGGCACGGCATCGTCGTGGACGAAAACAGCCGCGTTCTGGGCGTCATGGGCAAGTCTCACATGATCCAAGGGTTTCTCAAGAACCGAGAACAGTGGCTTCAACAACTCATCGGCCTCACTGAAAACCTTCAGGATGCCGTCGTGGCCGTGGATGACGCAGAAAATGTCACCACATTTAACCGAGCCGCGGAACGCATGTTCAAAGTCCGTCAGGAGACCGTGCTCGGGCAATCCATTGCCATCCAGTTTCCCGGCCTCAGTCAGAGACTGCACCATACTTTGTCGACTGGGCAGAGGTTGGGACCCGACCGAATCGAGATCGGGCACTGTATCGCCATGGGGTCCTTCATCCCTTTTTCCCATTCCTCGGCCGCCAGTGGCGCCATGGCTGTGCTTCGGGACATTACAGCTATCGAAAGCATCGCTCGCGAATTAGAGACCACAAAAAACCTTGAGCAGATGCTCCAACACGCCATTGCCTTATCCTATGACGGCATCCTCGTGTTGGACCCAAATGGCTGCGTCACCCTGGTTAACGACGCGGCTCTTGACGTACTCGGAATGCAGCGGCAGGTTCTTGTCGGCCGCCGCTGGGCGGACATCGTTTCCGAATTTGCATCCAAAATCCCCGGGTCCAATCCGTCCGCACACATCCTGACAGTGTACGACCGGCCCTGCCTCGTGACACAAGAGCGCATGATGCGCAACGGGCTGCCTTTGGGCTCCATCGTGAAGGTCATCTTTCACCAACTCGACGAATGGCGGGATGTATTTCACCACTTGGAACGGCTTGAAAGCGACTTGAGCTTTTACCGCGGAGAATTGCACAGAACCCAGAGCAGCGACAGCGCCTTTGACCGAATCATCAGCGTCTCCAACCGCATCGACACCCTCAAACAGCAAGCGGCACTGGCCGCCACGGGAACTTCCACCGTGTTGATCACGGGGGAAAGCGGCACTGGCAAGGAATTGTTCGCCGAAGCCATTCACGAGGAATCGGGGCGCAAAGGGAAACTCATCAAGGTCAACTGCGCGGCCATTCCAGAAGAACTTTTAGAATCCGAATTCTTTGGCTATGCAGACGGCGCCTACACGGGCGCTAGACGGGGAGGTAAACCGGGAAAATTCGAATTAGCGGACAAGGGGACCATTTTTCTCGATGAAATCGGCGACATGCCCTTGTCCCTGCAAGCCAAACTGCTGCGAATCCTGCAGGAACAAAGTTTCGAACGGCTAGGGGGAACCTCTACCATCCGCGTCGACGTTCGCATCATTGCAGCCACACACAGAGAGTTACCGAAAATGATTGTCAGCGGAGAGTTCCGGGAAGACCTTTACTACCGCATCAACGTGGTGCATTTAGCGATTCCTCCGCTGCGCGAACGCACAGAAGACATTCCCCAGTTGTGCGAACACCTTCTGAAGAAACTGAATCAAAAACTCCACAAGTCGGTCATGGGCATTACCTCGGGCGCGATGACCGTTCTGCAACGACACGTGTGGCCAGGCAATGTCCGGCAGCTCGAAAACGTGCTGGAACGGGCGATGAACCTCGGTATCGACGATTGGATTGAGCAGCGTCACTTACCCGCAGAATTGAGGGATGCTCCAATGGATGCGCCATGTCACCACGCCCTGTCCCGCCAAAATCTGAGCACTCAGAGCGAACGAAGCGGTTTTGACACTTCGGAGCGCGCCGAGTCCAACTTGGGCATTTTCGAACCCAGTCAGCGCACATCGAACCGTTCCAGCGGCGAGAATGGGTCGTACAAAGCGTCCCTCGAGAGCGTCGAAAAGCAGTATTTGCTCGACGCCCTGCATCGAGCCGGAGGCAACCGGACAAAAGCGGCAGAATTGCTTGGCATCAGCCGTTCCGCATTGTACCAAAAGCTGAGAAAACACCGGGTCCGGCAGGAAATTTCCTTTGACTGACTAGTGGCTTTGACGGATGCATGCGACTTTGACTGACCCACGCGGTCCGGCAACACGGCGTAAATCCGGGACGGTGTGATTTTCCACACATCCCCTCCATGAGGGCTTGTGGTATGCTGAACCAAGTTGGCAAGGGAGGCGTTAGCATTGGCAGACTTACAGTTTTCCATCCGGTCCGAATGGACGGGCACCGGACGCGAGGGGCATGGCGCCATTCATACCGGAGAACAAACGGTTGAGTACAGCGCACCGTATGAAATGGGGGGCAAAGGACAAGGGTCCAGCCCAGAGGAACTCCTGCTTTCCGCCGTGACCTCGTGCTACAGCGCAACTCTGTATGGCGTGCTGAAACGCGACGGCTTGCAGGTGAGCAAAGTCGAAGTTCAGACTCAAGGGGTCGTCACAGATTATCCGCTCAAAGCAAAGTTCAGCCGTTTGATTGTATCTCCAACCATCTTTGGCGGAGTTGTCGCCAACCAGGCGGAATACGTAAAAGCCGCGAATACCGCCAGGGAACGGTGCTTCATTGGGAAGACTATTTTGGGAAACGTAGAATACGAAGTCGGCGACGTCACGGTCACGGCTTGAGGCTCAAGGGCGTCCGCAACGGGACGCCTTTTCTAATCTAAAATCTGATCTGCCAAATGACACAAGTCATTGGCGACAAAATCGTAACTCAAGGGTTGACTGACGTGAAATGGCCGGTTGAAACCAAATTCTAAGGGACGGAGGATGAGGGCAGTCTTCATCCCGGCTGCTTTGGCCGCGAGCAAGTCGTTTTCGTGTGCGGCAACCATCATGACTTGGCCGGGTTCGCACCCCAAAAACTCTGCAGCCGCCTTGTACACTGCCGGGTCTGGCTTATAGGCCCGAATCAGTTCCGCCGATAATATGACATCCCACGGCAGCCCGCTGTGTTTCGCCATGTTCGCCAGCAAGGCCACGTTGCCGTTGGAGAGCGTCGCTAGAGTGTATGTCTGGCGCATGCGCGACAGTCCTGGGATAGAATCCCCCCACGGACGCAGACGGTGCCAAACTTGGTTGAGCCGTTGCTTTTCGGCTTCTGTGAACGCGTCGGCAATTTCGAACCGGACTAACAATTCATCAAGGGCCATGCGGTGCAGCCTGTCAATGTTCATCCAAGGCAGTTCCCCGCTCATCACGCGGTCCATGTTGGGACGGTATTGACCTCGCCAAGCGTCGGCAAACTCGGACCAATCCACGGAAATGCCCTTTTGCTCATTCCATGCCAATCCCTCTAAAATAATGCTTGAACGGTAGTCTACCACCGTGCCAAAGACATCGAATGCGAGTGCACGTACGCCCACCGCCATCCTGTTCACCCCCCTATATTCGTCGCTATGCATTTACGGCTTGTGCTGGCCTGGGGCCGGTGCAATCGTGACAGCTTGTTCGCCAAGCTGCCGCCAAGCTTCCAAAAACTCCTGCTTCGACACAGGCTGTGCCTGTTCTCCGTTGAGCGGGTTGTTCACAAACAGTTGGGTTTGGTTGTATCCAACCAACAGTACGGCGTGTTCTTCCCACGTGGCTTTCACAGGGCCTTCAGGGCTGCTCCACGTGACCCAGTCGTTCGTGGGCTTGAATGTGGCTGTAGCCCAAAGTTCGACTGGAGTTCCGTTCGCCACGACAGACAGAATGTCTTGGAACGGCTTACCCGTCAAATCTACCCCGCGTCCCGGCAAAATCTGATTGATTAAGCGAACGATTGGACCGTGGTAGATCCCGTATCCATAATCCGTCACGCTTCCGACAAAACCGACGTTCGGATTCCCCCAGGAGATGATTTGCTTATGCGCGTTCATTTTTAAAGGCGTTGGGTCTTTCGGCTGTTCGTTCGCCAACGTCATCTTGTCGACGGGGTGTCCGACCGCTGTAAGCAGCATGGAAAGGCTCGTCACCTCACAGCCGTTGAGAAGCTGCGGCATTTGCGACTGCGGAGGCACCCGAATCATGGCTTGCTGTGGCAAGGTCCCGTGGTAAAACAGGTCCTGCAAGTCCGGAGTCAAAGCATGCGAGGCCGGGGGTGCAGCCGCAGCCGGCGAGGTCTCACCGGCCCGGTGCGACGACACCGTACCTGTTTGGCGATTCCCGGGCAAACCAGGCTGTCCTTGAGTCTTCGCCGGAGTCGTCGAATTTTTCGCGGAGTGCTGTGCTGGTGAAGACAAGTCGACAGAGACCGACTTCGAGGGAGCACTCTTGGAGGCCGGTACCGCGGACGCCCCGGTGGGGGCTGCAGGAGCCAGCCACCCTGCAAAGATTGCCTTCATACCAGCAATGGCGCCGCTTGCGCCGGCAGCCACGACAAACACCAATAACGCGCCTCGCAAAATACGCCGTCGTCTTTCCCGCGCGCGTCGATTTCTTCGGTCTCTGGCCGACCTCGAAGCATACGGCCTAAGTTCAGGTCTGAGTTCATTTGCACGTCGTCTTGGCATCAACGAAAACTTCCCCCATTCGCCGGTCGACAACCCGGACCAGGAGTCCAGTTGCGTTCCATACCTTTATAGACTATATGGAACTCGTTTGCGTGACAACGTCTGTGCTCACCCACAGCAAAATTTCGCAGCGTGAGCGTTGAAGTTTGCAATAAGGTCACATCATTTTGTTTTAAACTGAAACATGTGTTTGTTCAGACTATTTAACCGATGCTATACAATGGCTACCGGACGGATTGGTGAACCCGTGGCGCCAGTAATTCTCAGAGGCAGGGCAATAAATAAAAACTCGTAGACCCGGTCCTCAGAAAGCTGCTCGAGATTTAAAGATTCGACGATATGGATGCCGTTTTTGGCAATCAGTTCCTGATGCACTGGCATTCCTGGGACATCCGGATGCCGCCACTCGTAGGGCAGCGTGTCCGAGCCGGAAAGAAAGACCCCTTGTGAGACCAGCCATTTTGCCGCGCTGATGTCCGGTCCCGGGAGTCCTCCTTGTTGTCCAATGTAGACCTCTTTGTCCCCGAAGAACGCAGACCACCCCGTTCGAATGAGTACGCAGTCGCCGGGACCTACGGTCACCTCATGGGCAGTTGCCGCCTCAATCAAGTCTTCATCTGTTACCCGCTGCGCCGGGTCCAAGTGCTCTTTGCCCTTCACTGCGGCGACATCGAGTAAAATCCCGCGGCGTACAATGGGAGCGATCTTATCCACCCCATGAGAAACAAAGCCCCTTCTTTGACCGACTCCCATCTGCACTGTAGCTGCCTGCACATCTCCGTACAGTTGACCGTAACTCGAAATGTGTGCAAGAGAGTCGATGTGGGTAGAATGGTGTCCGCTTGTGACGATGATTTCATTGGCCGACCCATATCCGCAATCCGCCGGGTCTGGGACATCCCCGTGGCGATTGCTCAGTGTCATAAAAAAAGGTGGATGGGACGGCCAAATCGGAGTATCCCGGTTTAACGGATGACCTAAATCGTACACTCGACCGTCTAATAATTCCTCAAACCGCATCGCATGTTCCCTCCACATCGCAGTAATCTGTCGTGTCAGCACACTGTTGCTGGTCCTTGCATCAAAATCACAAGTAGCAACATCTGTGCCAACACAAACAGCACCCAGGGTCAGGGAACATCCAAAGCCGCGTTACGCGCGCATGTGTCCTATGAGCTCTTTTGAAAAACCAAATAGAAACGAGATGGACAACAGCCCGGCGGCGGCGAAAATCCAGAACACGGTCAGAATGTTGGTATTGTTCACCCAAAATCCAATCAATAAAACCAACATGGCTCCGATCCCGTTGGTCAACCCCAAAGCGATTCCGGAACCCATGGAGCGGTTCTCTGGGAAAATGTCTTGACCAATCAGAATTGTCGTTGAGGCGCTGAGAAACACTGAAATTCCGAGCAATCCCGCGATGACCCAGAGCCACGGGCCTCTCGCGTAAATCACCCCGGGAATCAGCACCGACGTCAGGATAGCGGACAACAGCAACACGGGCCGCCTTCCCATGCGGTCGACCAAATGACCGCCTCCAAGGTTGCCTATGACCCCTACGGCCAGCAGTGTTGTAATGATGGAAGCCCCGGCTACCAAAGAACCGCCTTCCAAATGCCACATGATGGGAATAAACGTCACGAGTCCGTACGTAATGAGAGATCGAATGCTGCCAAACCCCACCAACATCGCCAGTGGACGAAGGTGCGACGCCCAGTGAATCCGGTTGCCTGTCGCGCGTTTCGCGGGCAATCGCGGAGCCCATTTAGGAATAAAAGGAATCGTAATGAGCGCGGGAAACACGAACATCCACAAGCTCGGCAACCCGTAATGAACGACGACGAAGCTCGTCGCCGTCGGCCATACTCCGCGTCCGAGTTCTCCGCCAATCAGGAACAGCGACAACATGAGCCCTTGCCGCTGCGTTGCACGGCTGCGCACTGCGGCTAAAGCCTGTGGATGAAACATGGCATTTCCCAACCCAATCAAAAGAAGCAATCCAATAAACACCCACAAATAGTGTGTCGTCCCGAGCAATGCTCCCCCTGCAGTGCTGCCCAGGAGACCAAGCATAATGAGCGCCCGTCCGCCCAGCCTGTCGGCGATAAAACCCATCAACGGCTGCAGTGCTTGCCCGATGAGCAAGGCCGCCATGAGAACCCCTGCCATGCGAACGGGTTCGTGAAGCGAAATCAAGACGGCCGGCAAAATTCCGGGCAAGTAATTGGCAGATCCATCGTTCAAAAAATGGGACCAACTCAATCCAAATAGTCCGCCCATGTGGGAGCGGGTTTCCACACTGTGCGCGCGTTGTTGAACAACAGACACTCTAACTTCCCCCGTTTGTAGAAAATTATTTTCGATAAAAAACTCTATGCCGAACCACTAGGAATGTCAATGCCTGCTCAACTACAAACTCAAGGGGCGCCGCATGGGCAAAACGATTTTCCCGCAAATGTGACGAGATGCGTCTCGACCCGGAGTCCTCGCATGGCTTCTAAAAGGGTTGCGCAATCGGCTTCCGTAATAGTACAATAGAGTTTACAAGTTAAAATATTCGGAGAAATTTTGGGAGGAATCTCTGATGGGTTTTGGAAACATCGGTTGGTCAGGTCTTATTCTGATTTTGGTGGCCTTACTTCTCGTATTCGGTCCAAGCAAACTGCCCGAAATCGGCAAAGCGTTCGGAAAGTCGTTGAAAGAGTTCAAAAGCGCGACCAGCGGCCTTACGGATGAAGTCAAGAAAGCGGTTGAAACTTCCGGGAATACCGAGGTCGCGTCCACCGCAAAACCGTCTTCGACAGTTTCCGACTCTACCGTCGATGAACACATTGAAAACACTCATTAGAAGGTACTCATTTGAAAGCACCCGTTAAAGCACTCGTTCAACACTCACTAGAGAATATCCACTAGAAAACATTCGAAGACAGCCTGAAGAAAAACCTGCAGACCATCATCGAACCGGCCAAAGACGGTACAAACAATCCTTAAGACGCCTATGCCCGGTTCTGTGACTTCCCGCCTGTCAAGCTTACGACAGCCCAGTGATCTTGCCGTCATCGTCAATGTCCATGGCCAGCGCGTTTGGGTGTTTTGGGAGTCCTGGCATGGTCAAAATGTTTCCGGTCAGGCAAACTAAAAATCCAGCCCCTAAAGAAGGGCGAATTTCCCGCACCGTAATCGCAAAGTCTTTCGCGTCGCCGACGAGTTTGGGATTATCAGAGAAAGAGTACGGTGTCTTTGCCATGCAAATTGCAATGTCGCCCCAGCCATGTCGCTCGCAATCTTGCAACTGGCGCTCAGCCTCTTCCGTAAAATGGACGGCGTTGGCTTCGTATACCTCTTTGCAGATGGTTTCCACCTTGTCCCGTATGGACCTCTTCACGTCGTAAAGAGGGACAAAATTTGATCGCGAATTTTCCACGGTACGGACCACCGCCTGCGCGAGTGCAACCCCGCCTTCGCCGCCCTTTTCCCACACTTCCGTCAGGGCGGCCGTGAATCCGTGTCGGCTGCACAGTTCCATGACGTAATCCAACTCTGCCTGCGTGTCTGTAGCAAACCGGTTGATCGCAACCACAAAGGGAACCCCGTACTTGCGAACGATGCGTGTGTGGTGCAGCAAGTTAGCAAACCCTCGTGAAATGGCACCAAGGTTTTCTCCGGCCAAGTCTTGTTTCGCTGCTCCGCCGTGGTATTTTAAGGCGCGCACGGTAGCAACGATGACTGCCGCGTCTGGCTGCAGGTTCCCTCTTTGACACTTGATATCAAAAAACTTCTCAGCGCCTAAATCGGCGGCAAAGCCCGCTTCTGTCACGACGTAGTCGCCAAGTTTGCGCGCCAATTTAGTGGCAGCCAAACTGTTGCACCCATGTGCGATGTTTCCAAAAGGACCCCCGTGGATGAGGGCTGGAGTATTTTCAAGTGTCTGCACGAGATTCGGATGAATGGCTTCTTTCAACAACACGGCCAGAGCACCTTGTACTTTAAGGTCCTGGACGTACACCGGGTCCCCGTCGAACGTATAACCGACCAAAATCCTCCCCAAAGCTTCTTTAAGTTCAGACATGTTTTCAACTAAGCACAAAATGGCCATGATTTCAGAAGCTACAGTGATGTCAAATCCGGTTTCCCGCGGTATCCCGTTGTTGCCGTCGCCCAAGCCGGTGGAAATGCGGCGCAAAGCGCGGTCGTTCACGTCGAGAACCCGCTTCCAGGTAATCCGGGCCGGGTCGAGTTGGAGTTCATTCCCCTGGTATAGGTGGTTGTCGATGACTGCGGCGAGAAGGTTGTGAGCGGCCGTGATCGCGTGAAAATCCCCGGTAAAATGCAGGTTGATGTCTTCCATCGGAACCACTTGGGAATATCCTCCCCCAGCGGCTCCCCCCTTCAACCCAAAGCTTGGACCCAGGGAAGGCTCCCGGAGTGCGGCGATCGACCGTTTACCGATCCGATGCAGGGCTTGGGCAAGTCCGACGGTTACGGTCGATTTCCCCTCTCCCGCGGGTGTCGGACTCATTGCCGTAACCAAGACCAACTTTCCGTCTGGCCTGTCCTTCAACTTCTGCAAAAGTTTCAAATCGAGTTTCGCCTTGTAGTGCCCGTACGGAATCCAGTCTTCTTCATCGATTCCTAGTTTTACTGCCAATTCCCGAACCGGAATCATCCGGGCGCTTTGAGCAATTTCGATGTCACTTTTCATTTCGCACGCCACCCTCGATGAAAGGTTGTCATCCATCCACTTGTCCCGGCTGACCTTCCCGGTTGCTCAGGCTGACTAGCCGAGTTGCCTCGGGCTCACCTTCCCCGTCGTCAGGCTCACTTTTCCTGTCTCATCGAACTCCTTCTCATTCCATTATAAACCATTTGAGAGTGACTGCGTTTGCGGTGATACGAATAACGCTTGTTTATTGAGGGTTTGTCATCCATAGACCGGCTTGTTTGACAAAAACTCGCTGTGGAAGCTTCAACATGGCGATGAGCAGTTGTGCGACGTCTTCAGGCTGCATCATGTGCTCTTCATCCCCAATCTTGAGTCCGGCCTTTGCAGCTAACTCCGTATTGACAGTGCTTGGGGTCAAAGCCGTCACGCGGATGTTGTTCTTTCTCACCTCTTGCATCAAAGATTCAGTCAACCCCATGACCCCGAACTTTGAAGCTGAGTAGGCTGACGTCGTCGCTGAGCCGCGTTCTCCTGCTGTTGAACTGATGTTCACGATGTTGCCTGAGTTTCGCTGTATCATATCCGGCAAAACGGCGCGAGTCACGTAATAGGTGCCCATCAAGTTGACCTGTACAATGCGTTCCCAGTCTTCGGGAGGCATGTCTGCCACAGTTCCAAATTTGGCCACTCCAGCGTTGTTAATGAGAATGTCTGCTGGACCGAGCTCGCTCCTTAACTGCCCAATGACCGTTTCTACTTCTGTACGACGGGAGACATCGGCTGCACCGAATTGAACGCGGACGTTATGTCCTTTTTTTAAACGCTCGGCTGCTGCGCTCAAGTCGCTCCCGGTTCGCGAAATCAGTCCCAAGTGCACCCCCTGTGCGGCTAAAGCCTCGGCAATGGCCCTGCCAATGCCCTTTCCCGCCCCAGTTATGACAGCAACTTTGTCTTTTAAATCCATCCTTTGGCCTCCCCGCAACATGGCAATGCTGCCTTCCAATTGTTGCTCGTCGCAACACCAACTTATCTATGAACGAGATGCCGGGATTTTATGCCTTCTAGGCCATCTAGGCCCGCGTGCAGCTCCAAATAGCACAAGCCGCAAGTACTATGACCATCGCCGCGTCAAATCGGGCAAATCACAGGACTTGCGGCCCCTACCTTCAGGCTCGACTCCACTACTCAGAGAGATAGGCTTAAGAAGCGATATGGTGATTTAACCACTCCATCAAGTCGCGAGTGACTTCGTCCCGATTGATCTCGTTGAGCATCTCATGCCGAGCATCCGGATACAGTTTACACTCCACGTCCTGAATACCGAGCTGTTTGTAACTTTCATAGAGCTGCAAGACCCCTTCACCGAAGTTTCCGACTGGGTCCTTGTCCCCCGAAAAGATGTAGATGGGCAAGTCTTTCGGAATTCGTGAGACGAGTTCCGGTTCGTGCAAGGCGGCCAGTCCCTGAAACAGGTGATAAAAGAAGCTGGAGGGGAATACGGAACCACAGTACGGATCTGCAATATACTTATCCACCTCGCTCTCGTCTCGGGAAAGCCAGTCAAAATCCGTTCGTGCCGGTGCAAACGACTGGTTGAATCCCCCAAAGAGCATCCCCGTCAACAACTGGCTCTTGGCTTTCGGGCCGTTTGCCTCTACTTCGCTTTTAGCGACAAACATTCCTTGCTCCATCGTTTGCGGGTCTGCGGGTCCATTGCTTCCGGACAAGATGACTCCAGAGAGCGAGTCTCCATACAGAGCCATAAACTTTTGCGCTAAAAACGAACCCATACTGTGCCCCAACAGAAAAACTGGCGTGTCGGGGTTTTCTTCGCAAATGATGTCCCCAAGCTGTTTCAGGTCGCGAACCATCCCGTCAAATCCGTCTTCCTCTCCAATGTATCCCAAGTCGTTGACGCCGACTGCCGTGTGTCCGTGGCCCCTGTGGTCATTGGCATATACACGAAACCCTTGACGGCACAGTTCGCGGGCAACCCGTTCGTAACGTGCAGCGGTTTCGCCCATCCCATGAGCAATCTGCACCACACCCCTGACATCCGCCGCTTCCGGACTCCACCGGTAATAAAAAATTTGAAACCCTTCCTCGTTGCGATATGAAAACTGCTCCTCCAGCATTCCTGAATCCCCCTCGAATTTTAACTAGAGCGAAGATAAAAGGATTCTTTGATCCGATGGTCTTTACAGCGCATCCGTTTGCAAAACGCGCATGATAGCCTGCTGCGTACCCACTTGTCGGATGATTTCAATCTGCTCCACCAATCGATTCGCTAATCCTGGAATGGCATTGACGTCTTGCCCCCAAACTTCGGTCAGACCCAGAATGGACACAATCGTGTTCTTTAACGAATCCAGGGGTTCATTCGCCCACAAGGACCGAATGGCTGCAACGTGAACTGGATCGTCCCTGACCTCCCATTGCACTTGACCATCGTCCGCACTTTTATAGAAAAGCAAAAATGCGGCCAAGGCGAGAGACAATCGCTGCGGCGGGGTCTGGCGAAGCTGGCTGAACTGCTCCAATACCGGCAGGAGGCGAATCCGGAACTTGGACAAACCGTTGAGGGTCAAATCCATAATTTTGTGCTCAACGAATGGATTCGCAAACCGTTCAAGCACCGATTGCGCGAAGCTGTGTATCGTTTCCCGGTCCACGTCCGGCAACTCGCATTGGACAATAGGAACAATTTCCAAGTCGATCACAGTGTTGACGAACTGAGACAAAAGAGGGTCGGTAACGGCCTGGCGCACCGTCGAGAGCCCGAGAGAGCGAGCTAAGTAGGCCATCGCCGTATGTGCGCCATTGAGAATGCGCACCTTCTGAACGCGGTACGGGGAAATATCGGAAACGTACTTCACGTTGAGTCCAATCTCGTGAAAAGGCCATTTCCGGCTCAAATCCCCCCGCCTGAAACCCTCTACGAAGCTTTCCTTCGGGACCAAGCTCTCTTGGGACGCGGTTTGAGTGCTGTTCTCCTGTTGTGGTGCTGTCCCTTTGGAGTCGATAGCAAACAAGTGAAACGGCTCTCCCATCGTCAACAAAGGGTCTTCGTAGCCCAGCGCTGTAAAAAGCCGGGTGCGTTCAGGTTCCGGCGGATGACCGGTGACAATCCGGTCCACAAGCGTGTTGCAAAAGTCGTTGGCACCGTTCACCCATTGACGAAAGGCTTCCGGGAATCCCCAGTCCTTCGCGTGTTGGAGCACGATGTCGCGCAGAACGTCCCCATTGTTCTCAATCAGTTCACACGGCACGATGTGCATGCCTGCATTGGAGTCTCCGTCAAAGTAGACAAACCGATGGTATAAGTATGCGGTAAGTTTTCCTGGAAACGAAGAGATAGGTTCGGTGGGTACATAGTTTTCCGGCTGGTAGACGATTCCGGATTCTGTCGTGTTTGAGACAAAGATGTCGATGTCTTTGTTTTCTGCGCACTTTAAAAACCCTTGCCAATCTTCATAGGGGTCAATGGCGCGGCTGACCGCAGAGACGATTTCCGGTTGGTCGACCTGTTGACCCTCAGAGATTCCGCGGAGCCAGACCGTGTATAACCCGTCTTGCACATTGATCTGCTCCACCGTGGTCCGCCCCGTCGGACGAGGCGCCACTACGACAATGCGCCCTTGAAACAAACCCGCTTGATTCAAGCGGTGGACCATCCAATCTACGAATCCACGCAGAAAGTTCCCTTCTCCGACCTGAATCACCCGTTCCGGAAGGTCCAGGTTTTTGGAATTCAGGGCTTTAGGGTCCCATACAGGATGGGAGCCAGACTTGACGATGTTTTCAATGGTTCGACGTGACAGGTACAAGAAATCCACTCCTCCGGTGACTGCATAGGATGGTTCGTCTACGGGCGTTGGGTCCCCTTTTTGTCATACTCCAACCGTTTTAACACGTTCCGCTGGATTTTGCCGGACGGAGTCATAGGAAACGCGTCGACAAATTCGACTTCACGCGGGTACTCGTGAGCTCCGACCCGGGATTTCACCCACTGGCGGATTTCTTGGGCGAGCTCGTCGCTGGCTTGCACGCCCTCGCGGAGCTGAACGAACGCTTTCACGACCTCTCCCCGCAAGGAGTCCGGACTTCCGACGACCGCCGACATTAACACACCGGGGTGTTTCACGAGCGCCTCTTCAATTTCGGCAGGCCCGATGCGATAGCCTGCAGAGCTGATGACGTCGTCGGCACGGCCGACAAAGTAAAAATATCCTTCCTCGTCCATTTTGCCTGTGTCGCCGGTGCGCATCCAATCCCCCGTAAACTTGGCAGCTGTGGCTTCAGGGCGGTTCCAGTACCGTAAGAACATCACTGGATCTGGCCGCTTAACCGCAATTTCCCCTACGACCCCCGGCTTGACCGGTTCTCCCTTGTCGTCGATCACGGCAACGACATGACCCGGAACCGCCCTGCCCATGGAATTGTGCCGGGGAGAAAACAGGGAGCGGTTGTTGGAAACAACCAGGTTGCACTCCGTTTGCCCGTAGAACTCGTTGATGTGAAGACCCAGTGCATTTTCTCCCCACTGCAAGGTTTCGTCGCCAAGCGGTTCCCCGCCGCTTGCAATTGTGCGCAGCTGCAGTTTCCAACGCTCTTTGGGGTGGGCGACCTGCCGCATCATCTTGAGCGATGTCGGAGGCATGAACACATTTTGAATGCCCCACTTCTCTATCAACTCAAAGGCGTGCTCCGGATCAAATTTCCGCATCCGGTGAGCCACCACCGGCGTGCCAAAATGCAGCGACGGAAACAACACGTCAAACAGTCCGCCAATCCACGCCCAGTCTGCCGGCGTCCAAAACAAATCGCCTTGCTGCGGGGCAAATTCGTGCGGCAAACTGACTCCAGGCAAGTGTCCCGGCAAAATCCGGTGCCCATGCAGAGCGCCTTTGGCAGGCCCTGTTGTCCCCGATGTATAAATGATGATAGCCGGATCGTCTGGTGTCGTGCTCGCTGCGGCAAAGTCGGGTGCGGCGTTTAGCAGCAACTCTTCCCAAAACCACGCGCCTGAAACTGCACCGTCAACGACGATGACATGTTCCAAGTGATTTAATTCGTTCCGGAAATCCATGATCCTTTCATAATTTTCCTGGTCGGTGACGAGAACGCGCGACCCGCTGTCGTTCAGCCGGTATGTCAGGGCTTCAGAACCAAACAGCGTAAACAATGGAACCGAGATGGCGCCTAGTTTAAACGCAGCCAAGTGTGCAATCGGAACGTGCGGACCTTGTGAAAGCAAGACCGCGACCCGGTCGCCTCGTTCGCATCCCAACCCCGCTAAAGCGTTGGCCAGACGGTTGGAATGCCGCATGAGTTCCCAAAACGTCCATTTCTCGTGAGTGCCGTTCCCCTTGTCGTAAATCAGAGCCAGTTTTCCCTTATCCTGAGCATGGCGGTCACATGCGTCCACACCGATGTTGTAGCTTACAGGGAGTTTCCAATGAAAGTCCTCGTACAAGCCCTCGTAGGAAACCGCTTTCAAATTTCTGGTGCTTTGACCCCACAGGTCGTCCAAAGAGGAACCCATTCGATCACTCCTTGCGCGTTTTTGCAAACCTTTTTACAAAGCCATGAAACGTTTTACCCGGTGTCGCCCGAGGGCGGGAACGCGAGGAAGACCCGGCGTCTTTACCAACCAATAAAAGAGACTTATTTCTGAATTATATCAGAATTAACTGGAGTTCAAGTTTCGGGGTTGGCGTGAGAGAAGGGTTTGGGAAACGGCAGACCGGGTGGGTATGCTTCACCCGGCTGCCATCGATCGGGGCTTGTGTTTTGCGCAATTTGACAGCCATCGCGCGAACTTTCACTTACAGAGCGGATTCCTCCACCTCGAAGCCCAAGTCCTCAATCATCTGCCAGTCCTCGGTCGGTTCCTGTCCGGCGGTGGTGAGGTAGTCTCCGACAAAAATCGAGTTTGCGGCGTACAGGCCAAGCGCCTGCAAGTGGCGAAGGTTGATCTCCCGGCCTCCGGACACGCGAATTTCCTTCGTCGGGTTGACAAAACGCATCATGGCAAGAATCTTTAAGCACTTCACGGGCGTTAGCTCCCGTTGCCCCGCCAACGGTGTACCTTCAATCGGGTTGAGAAAGTTGCAAGGAATCGAGTCCGCATCCAGTTCTTTGAGCGAAAACGCAATATCCACGGCACCTTCGTCTCCCTCACCCATGCCAAAGATAGCTCCGGAGCAAGGAGAAAGCCCTGCACGTTTCGCCGTCTGAACGGTATCCACGCGGTCCTCGAAACTGTGCGTCGTGCAGATTTCCCCGTAGTTTTCCTCGCTGGTATTCAAGTTGTGATTGTAGCGATGGACTCCTGCATCCACCAAAGCCTGAGCGTGCTCCGGGCTGAGCAGTCCGAGACACGCGCAAATTTTCAAGTCGGTGTCCTGGCGGATCTCGCTGACGGCTTCGGCCACTTGCTGCACTTCCCGGTTGGACGGCCTTCTGCCGGACATGACGATGCAGTAGGTGCCCGCCTTGCGTGCGACGGCCTCTTTGGCCCCAGCTACAATGGTCTCCTTAGACAGCATCGGATACTTGTCAATGGCGGCCTCCGAACGGGTCGATTGCGAGCAGTAAAAACAATCCTCTGGACACATCCCGGACTTTGCATTGATAATCATGTTCAATTTCACTTTCTTGCCAAAGTACTCGCGGCGGATGCGAAACGCTCCATTCAGCAGGTCCAATATGTCCTCGTCGTCCGACTGCAGCATGGCGAGTGCATCGTCTCGCGTGACGGCGTAGCCATGCACAACCCGTTGCGCCAATTCGGTCCAGTCGATTGTAGTGGTTTGTGCCATTCCAACAACCTCCAGTTCGTGTTCACATCGTTTTACAGATGGGACTTGATGGAATTGAGGTCCACGCAGTCCCAAACTACAGCAACCATGTCAGACTCGTTCGGTTCGTCCCCAAGCCACGGCACTACGCCGAGTACCGGGACCTGTGCCACCTCCTCGATCATTGCGGGGTTGTTCCTCTCCGCGACGGACACAGGGGCTGCCCTGCCATAGCCATTGACGATGACGCCGATCACGGTCAGTCCCCGCGCCCTGAGGTATTCCACCGAAAGCGCGGTGTGGTTAACCGTTCCCAGGTCGGGCCGCGCCACCACCACGACCGGAAAGTTGAGTTCTCGGACAAAGTCCACCACGAGCGCGTCAGACGTATACGGCACGGCCAGTCCTCCCGCCCCTTCCACCAGGACGTGCTGGTGTTTGTTTTGCAAGTGTTGCAGGTGACGCAGCAAATCCTCCGTAAAAATGCGTTCACCCGCACGCGTCATGGCGAGTCTGGGAGCCAGAGGTTCGGCGTAGGAATAGGGACAGACCTCGCGCAAGTCATCGTCTACGCCAGATATTCGGACTAGACGGGCCGCGTCTCCCTCCGGGTTTTCCGTCAAGTGTCCGCTTTGCATCGGCTTAAACACGCCCAAGTCAATGCCCTCCTGCCGCAGGGCGCCGACCAGCCCTCCTGCGATGACCGTTTTCCCGACCTCCGTGTCGGTGGCGGTGACAAACAGGCCGCTCACGCGATCACCTCCAATTCCGAGCCAATCCGCGCGAACGCGTCCAAAATCCTGTGTACGTCCTCGTCGCTGTGAGTGGCCATGAGGGTCAACCGGATACGGGAGGTGCCTGCAGGAACGCTGGGCGGACGCACAGCCGGTGCAAACACACCCATAGCCTCCAGGCGCCTGCCGAAGTCTACCGCGCGCTGCGGGTCTCCGATAATGACGGGAATAATCGGCGTCACCCCAGGCAATACGCGAAAACCAAGCAGGGTGAGACCTTCCCGGACACTCCGGGCAATGTCTTGCAACCGAGTGCGCCGCTGCGGCTCGCGCTCGACGAGTTCCATAGCCGCTTTGGCGGTGGCGACGACACCGGGTGACAGCGCTGTGGAAAAGATAAAAGGCCTGGCGCGGTTGCGCAGGTAGTCGATCAAGACCTGGCTGCCAGCTACATATCCGCCCTCTGCACCAAGCGCCTTGGACAGCGTGCCTAACTGCACGTGAACCCGTTCCGCCGGCAATCCGTAGTAGTCCGCTGTACCCCCTCCGTGCGTTCCGAGAACCCCTGTCGCGTGCGCGTCGTCGACCATGACCCACGCTTTGAAGCGCTCTGCCAGCTCGACAATCTTCGGCAGCAAGGCGATGTCTCCGTCCATCGAAAAAACGCCGTCCGTAACGATGAGCGCGCGAAAGCTTTGCGCTTCGGCACCGGGGTTAGACTGCCGGCGAGTTTGCACGTGCTGAATCAACTTGTCTTCCAGGTCTGCCATGTCGTTGTGGCGATACACGACAACATGGGCCCGGGACAACCGACAGCCGTCAATGATGCTGGCATGGTTGAGCTCGTCGGAAAAAATGACGTCATTGTCCTTGACCAGCGTCGAAAGCACGGCCAGGTTGGCCATGAAACCCGTGTTAAAAACGATGGCTGCTTCCGTTTTTTTGAACCGCGACAGGGCGGCTTCCAGTTCGTCGTGAAGCTGGGTGTTTCCGGTAATCAGACGCGATCCCGAAGAGCCCGTACCGAACCGCCGGATCGCGTTGCACGCGGCATCCATCAACTCCGGGTGGTTCGCTAAACCCAGGTAGTTATTAGAAGCACACATGATGAGGCGTTGAGATTCGACCTGAACCTGTGCATCGCTCGCGCTTTCCATCGTGCGAAAGGAGCGGTAGAGACCCGCATCGCGAATGTATTTGAGTTCCTGTGCCAACAATTCCGTATGGATTCCCTGCCTTTCTATTTGGAATTCACAAAGTGATGGGCTCTAACCGATAGACGGTCACCTTGCGGGAACGCAGCACGGTTGCCAATGTGCGTCAAATTTGTTGCGTCACATCGACAATCGCACGGTAGAGGATGTCCAACATCGCGTCCAACTCTTCCACTGTAGTTGCCAGCGGCGGCATGAAGACGATCACGTCCGTGAGCGGTCGCAGCAGCATGCCCAGTTCTCGGCACCGCCTGGCCACCTTGACTCCTGTCCGCTGCTGCCAGGGATAGGGTTTTGCACAGGCCTTGTCTTCGACGAGTTCAATGCCAATCATGAGGCCTTTTTGCCGGACGTCGCCAACGTGATCGAGTTCCCAAAACGCGCGCAGCCGCTCGCTGGCGTGATCGGCAATGTGCGCTGCGTGCTCGAGGAGCCAACTGGACTGGAACAGTTCGAGGTTGGCCAACGCTACTGCACACCCCAGTTGATTGCCCGTGTACGAGTGCCCGTGATACAAAGTCTTCAACTGGTCGTAGTCCGCGTAAAACGCATCGTAAATCCGATTGGTAGCCAGGGTCGCCGCAATGGGCAAGTACCCCCCTGTAATGCCTTTAGCCACGGTCAGAATGTCCGGTGTCACACCGTCGTGTTCGCAAGCGAACATCTTTCCGGTTCTCCCAAATCCCGTGGCGACCTCGTCCACAATCAGCAGCACGTCGTAATCGTCGCAAAGTCTGCGCAGCTCGCGAAGATAGCCTTCAGGCATCGGCACCATACCACCCGCCCCTTGAACGGGTTCCACGATGACCGCCGCCAATTGCCCGCATTGTTCTGCCATCACATCCTGAACCTGGGCCAGGGAACGTTCCATGACTTCGCTGGGTGTATGTACACTAAATGGATTGCGATAGACGTTGGGGTAAGGGAGTTTCAGGGACGGGAACAGCAAAGTGGTATAGGTACTGTGGAACATGTCGATGGCCCCGACGGAAACGGCCCCGATGGTGTCGCCGTGATAGGCTTCTTTCATAGTGAGAAACGTGTTTTTTTCTGGGCGGCCAATGTTGCGCCAGTATTGAAAGGCCATTTTCAGTGCAATTTCCACAGCTTCCGCTCCGGAATCTGAATAGAATACCTTCTGAAGCCCTGGCGGCGCGATTTTCACAAGTTGTTCCGCCAGCAAAATGGCCGGGACATTCGCCATTCCAAGCAAAGTGGAATGAGAGACCTTATCCAACTGTTTGCGGATGGCTTCGTCGAGCTCCGGGACGCGGTGGCCGTGCACGTTGAGCCAGACGGAAGACACGCCGTCCCAGTACTCGCGCCCCTCGACATCCATGAGCTTTCGACCCTGTGCACGGTCAATAATCACGGGGTCGTCGGCAAGGTAGTCTTTCATCTGCGTAAACGGGTTCCATAAGTAATCGCGGTTTTTTTGGTAGAGCTCGTTGTAAACCGTGCTCATCCGTTCACCTCCACACACTTGCCTGGTCTGTCGTGCGTTTGGTCTTTGCATTTGAGGATCTGCAATCGGCCTCAGCATTTGACATTTGACATTTGACATTTGACATTTGACATTTGCTTCAGTTTGTTTGGTTAACTATTTAGTTAACTATATGTTACCATCAAGTTAACCAATACTCCACAACAAGTTCGTGAAAGATCTGAATTCAACGAGTAAACCGCGTCACTATTACTGGTCGTCCAACCTGAGGAGCCATACAATATTCATTGTCCATAAAACACGTACTGCTCCAGAATGTGCGTTATGCAGGGCGTGACCCATACGCTCCGCACCACTAATGAACAAAATGTACGTTATGCTAGGTCATGGTTCACGGGTTCAATACGGGCTTAGGCGAAAGATGACACCGTCGATGAGTTGGTCACGGATTTCGCCATTACTTTAATTGAAAAAAAAAAAAAAAAAAAACGAACGGGAGGGGCCCAGCCCGAATTCCCAGGCCAAGCCCCTCCAACCAAATCCCCATCCAAATCCCATCTACTCATGTGACCCTGCAGGCAACTCCCGTGTGTCAAACTTAATTCGCAAGTTATTTCCCGACAAAGTTGGGCGCGCGTTTGGCCAACATCGCTGAAATTCCTTCTTTGTGGTCCTGGGTCTCGCGAGCAATGGCAAAGTGCGACGACATCAGGTCAAATGCCGTTTTGAGGTCCATGTTGCGCGACTGATAGGCGGCCCGTTTCATCATGCGGATGGCCACGGAGGGACCCTGTGCGAGTCTTCGGGCAAATTCCAACGTCTTGTCCAATAATTCGTCAGCCAGATATACGCGGTTGACCAGCCCCATTTGCAGCGCTTCGGCGGCGTTGTAAAAATCGCCCGTCCACAACATTTCCAAGGCCTTTGGCAGTCCGACAACCCGCGGCAGCAGATACGCTCCCCCGTCACCCGGGACCAGCCCCACCTTGACATATCCCTCGGAAACCCGGGCAGTGTCTGACATGAATCGAATGTCGCACAAAAGTGCCATATCCAAGCCAGCGCCTACGGCGACACCGTTGATCGCGGCGATGATGGGTTTGTCGATCCGTTCCATTTCAAAGGCAACCTTGTGAATATGAGTCCACAACTCGTTTTTGCGTCCCAGTGCATCCCGGTGTAAACTGTCCGTCAAGGTGTGCAGGTCTCCGCCAGAACAAAAGGCCTTGCTGCCTTGACCCGTCAACACAATCACATTGACCTCCGGGTCGTCGCGCAACTGTTCGAGAATTTTCGCCCATTTTTCAATCATCGTATCTGTAAACGCATTGCGTTGCTCAGGTCGGTTCATGACAATGAGAGCGACCTTGTCCTTCGTTTGTACAAAAATTTCCTCCTGCCGCTGTGCTTCGTCCCCTAGCTCCACGTGTTCTCCCCTCCTGCTCGTGCTCTGGATCAACGATAGATAAACCATAATAGAAACACAATATTCAATAAACTATATTAACACGAAAAACTATACGAAGACGAATCGAGGACTATCAAAGAAAGGCACATCCACAGTTCGTCAGACGCCTATGGGGTTTGCGAGGTCCTACTCTCGCAACATGTAGCCGATGCTACGGACGGTTTTAATGTATCGATCGCACCCGTGCTCCGCCAACTTCTTCCGGAGCCGGTGTACATATACGTCAACAACACTGGGTCCTGCATCGGAGTCGTATCCCCATACCCGGACGAACAACTGCTCCCTTGTGAGAATCTGTTCCGCATTGCGCAAAAGGTACTTTAAAATCTCGTATTCTTTGCCTGTCAACTGCAGGAGTGTACCGTTTGCGATTCCATCGTGGGAATCCTGACTGATGGTCAACGGTCCATAGACCAATCTCTCTTTGACGACAATACTCCCTTTTCTGCGCGACAAAGCCCGGATCCTAGCCAAGAGTTCGGGAATATCAAACGGTTTAGTCAGGTAGTCGTCCGCCCCTGCGTCCAATCCGCGGACCCGGTCTTGCACACCGTCGAGGGCGGTGAGGAACAACACTGGGGTCATCAGTGAAGCCTGGCGAATTTTGCGAACAACTTCCACTCCGCTGATATCCGGCAGCATACAATCCAATATGATGAGGTCATACGAGCCTTGAAGCGCCATGTTTAACCCTAAACTGCCTGTGTGGGCCACTGCGCACTGCCAGGACTCCTCGCGCAAGAACGAAGCTGTAATCTTTGCAATTTCAACATCGTCTTCGACAATCAGCGCCTGAAAAATCATACCCGACTCCCTCGATTTCTGACCGCCGCCCCCACCTAAAGGACTGTGTGCCAAGCGTTTGCAGCAGCGTTTTGTGATACCTCTGACTGTATGGACCTTCCCCAAAGGGCCAATCCGGCACTGTCAAGCTGCAACGGCAAGGCCCAGCCGAGCCGCTGGTGAGTGGATGGAAGGAAGGGTGCCCGAATGCCCCTTACTAAGTATGGTAGGCAGCAAAGATTACAATCCGCTTAAAAGATTACGGTCCCCTTAAAGGTAAAGGCTCTCCCGTACAAAAAAATTGTTTGGTTAAAAACAGACGGACTGGAAAAAATTAATTTTACAAAACCACAACGAACGGAGCTTTTGGTTATGTGCGGGATTTGCGGAATCGTGGAGAAAACGGCGAAGCACGTGGATGAGACCGAATTGTACCGGATGACGGATGCCATGATTCACCGCGGACCGGACGACGAAGGGTACTTCGTACACCAAGGGGTTGGACTGGGATTTAGAAGGTTGTCCATCGTCGATATTGCCCATGGCAACCAACCCCTGTGCAACGAAACACAAACCGTATGGGTGGTCTTTAACGGCGAAATTTACAACTATAAGCCATTGCGAAACCAACTCACGGCGCTGGGCCATCGCTTTCGAACCGATACAGACACGGAGGTCATCGTGCACCTCTACGAGGAAAAAGGTATTGACTTGTTGCAAGAGCTTCGCGGAATGTTTGCGATGGCCATTTACGACTTGGCCTCGGATGAGCTGTATTTGGCACGCGACTACTTCGGGATCAAACCCCTTTACTACGCGCGACAAGACGGCGCCCTGTTGTTCGCATCCGAACTCAAATCCATCCTTGCCTCGCAACGCGTGGCCAGAGCTGTTTCTGCGCCGTCATTGTGGAATTACCTGACATTCCAATACGTCCCAGACCCGGATACGATGTTTCAAGGAATCTTCAAGGTTCCTGCGGCACACTATCTGCAGTTTCAAAGGGGGAACCTGCGCCTTCACAGGTATTGGAAAGCGGAGTTCTCCCCAGACGAATCCCGGCCCTTGTCGTATTTCGTGGAAGGCATCGAAGCGAAACTGCGCGATTCTGTGGCAAACCACTTAACCGGCGACGTTCCGCGGGGCGCTTTTCTGTCCAGCGGCATCGATTCCAGCACCATCGCCGCATTGATGACGGAGCGCGAACCGTTGCAGACCTTTACTGTAGGGTTCGAGGAGGCTCCCGAAAAACACGACGAGTTGACCCTTGCCCGGAAAATGGCCGAGCATTTGGGCAGCCAACACCACGAAGTGCGCGTTTCGGCAAAAACCTACTTGCAGCAACTGCCCCGACTCATGTATTCTCTGGAAGACCCGATTGCCGATGCCAGCGCTATGGGTCTGTATTTTGTGGCAGAAGCCGCCCGGGAACACGTGACGGTCGTTTTATCCGGTGAAGGTGCCGACGAAATTTTCGGAGGCTACCCGATTTACCACGAGCCGGTGTCTCTTCGGATGTTTGATTACATCCCAGCAACACTGCGCTTTGGTTTGGGAAAAGTCGCTCAGCGCCTGCCCTATGGCTTGAAAGGACGCAGTTTTTTGATGCGAGGGTCCGTACCTTTGGAATCCCGTTTTCTTGGAAACGCGAACATTTTTGCAGACGACGCAAAGCGCAGACTGCTGCCGCCACGGGAGCCGTTTTCTGACCTCAAAGATTCGTACTCTGCAATCGCCGGGCTGTACCGCGAGAACCAGAGCCATGACGATATTACGCGGATGCAGCTGATTGACATCAACACCTGGCTGCCCGGCGACATTCTGATGAAAGCCGACAAAATGACCATGGCGAATGCACTCGAACTGCGGGTGCCTTTTCTTGACCGGGAACTATTTGAGTTTGCGGCCACTGTCCCGGCCAAGTACCGCATCGCGGCCGGAACCACAAAATACGCACTGCGTCAGGCTGCAGCACGTATTGTTCCCCATTGGATGTCGACCCGGCCAAAACTCGGTTTTCCTGTGCCCATTCGCCGTTGGATTTGTACAGATATGCTAGAGTTTATTCACGACCTTTTTGCCTCTGGCGCGGCGCGCGAGTTCATCAACCGCGAATACGCGCTGGTTTTGTTGCAGGAGCATTGTTCGGGCCGACGCGATCGCGCCCGTGAACTCTGGACCGTGGTCACGTTCCTGTTGTGGTACGATATTTTTCTTGATGGAACGAGTTCCTACACATGTCAGTCACCGACTTCTTCGCACACTCAGCGTCACCGTCTCCGAACGCAAAGGCCAGTGCAAAGCCTGGGAACTTAGGTTGAGGTGGACTGGGAATGGACTCTCAAAAACTTGTGAATAGGAATGACCGCATGCCGATGAGCCGAAACATTGAATTTGTCAAAATCGAATCGCGAACAACAGTGCAGCCGATTGCGAGAAACGAATTGACCCAGGTTGTCGCAATCCATCAGAACGTCCTGGACGACGAATTCATCACCCGTTTTGGCCGGGGGTTTCTTCGCCGCTACTATATGGCCTTTATAGACAGCCCTTATGCCGTAGCTCTGGCCGCCTTGGACGAAGGGGAGGAGCAGGAGCGCGTGGCAGGCGTATTGCTCGGCACCCTCCATCCCGCGCAACACTATCACTACCTGGTCCGGCGCCACGGTTCATTCTTGGCAGGGCACGTCGCGATGCAGGCGTTGCTGCACCCTGTGTTTGGGTACGAATTGTACCGGACCCGCGCGAAACGCTATGTCCAAGGCATTTACCGCAGCCTGCAGCACAGAGGGTCCTCGCCCAGCAACCAAGAGATTCAAGCGCCACAGTTGGTCGGCGACTTAACACACCTGGCCGTAAACCCCGCACACCGAGGCAAAGGCATCGGTTCTTTGCTGGTGCGTGCCTATGAACAAGCCGCACGGGAAGCACGGCTGGACCGCATCGACCTGGTGACACTGCCCCGCGAATTGGGTGGAGCCGGCGTGTTTTACGAACGGCTTGGATGGCTTCCAAACGGAACGCAAATCAGCCGCAGCGGCGAAAAATTTATCCGGTACAGCAAACATTTAGGGAAACGGGAGTAGTGCGCAAAGTGCCGAATGCAAACGCCTCAGCTTTGGCAACGGCGAAAAAGACATCCGACAAAGAGACAACACGCGAAACCTGCCGCACTCCCCGAGCCAGGCAAGTGGCGGCAGGTTGGGTTTTGTCCGCCACCCTAACTCTAGCCTTAGGCGGGTGCTCTGACCCTGAAATGAAGTTTCGCAGCCGTTCCTTCGCCGGTGCAACCGATGCAACAGGTGCCCCTGGTGCAACCATGACCACAAGCGCAGCCAACACTGCATTTTCCCCACATGCCCTGCAACAGCCGCACCCCAAACCGGTGTTGCTTTGCGTAGCCCCACTGTCTCAGAAACCTGAACTCCAAAACGGATGCGAAGTGACAAGTCTGGCCATGCTGCTGACGGCCGTCAACCGTCCGGTCGACAAAATGACCCTGGCCAAGATGCAGCCGCAAGATCCAACGCCGCTCGTGCGCGACAAAAGCGGAAAAATTTTAAAATGGGGAAACCCAAACCGGGGATTTGTCGGGAAAGTGGATGGGTACGGATATGGACTCTATCATGAGCCTGCCGTTTCACTGCTCAACCACATCGTTCCGGGACAAGCCGTTGATCTCACAGGACAACCTTTTTCAGTCCTCACCCAGACCGTTGACCGTGGCGTACCCGTTGTCGTTTGGACGACAGCCACGTTTCACCCGACTCTTTCCTGGGTGACGTGGGAAAGCCCGGACGGTCCCGTCCGGGCTACGTTTCAGGAGCACGCTGTCTTACTGGTAGGCTATGACCCGCATTTCGTCTATGTCAATGATCCGCTGACTGGGAAAGCAGCGCAACGCCTCAATCGCTCTTCCTTTATTGCCGCATGGCGGCAGCTTGGCCGGCAGGCCGTCACCCTAAAACGCCTGCCCGTCAATGGGTCAAGTGGTGAACAGCGTGTACAGCCTGAGGTAAGTCCTGGTGCACGAATTCCGGATGCCTGAGGTTGAGTCCACCCAGGAGGAAGCCCATACATACGACGACGAGTCCAAAAAAAGCGGACATTTCCGCGCTCTTTTTCTCGCGAATTGCAAATGAAACCAGTCCGTAGATGAAAATGCTAAACCCTGCAATGGTGATGAATACGGCGAGTCCCACCATCTTTATAGTCACTCCGTTTCACAACGCCGTCAGGACTGTTCCGTACTGTCCACGCGCCGCGTTTGCCCTGCCAAAATTCCCTCCAACTCGGTTTCGAATGGCAGTTGCAACGGCCCGGGAAGCGCATCAAACAGTTCCGCGAACTCTGGAAGGTTCCTAGCTGCTTCCACGTCCTCCGGACGTCGATTCAGGCCGCTAACCCACCCCTGTACGGTGTCCACAAAGCGATAAAATGCCGTTTGGAACCGATCCGCGTCGGCCCCTGCGTCTTCCAGGTCGCTGGACTGCATGGTCCGCCACAGCGACAGAACTTCCGCAAGACCTCGTTGAACGTCTTCCAATGTAACGAATCCCATGGGAACGAAGCCTCCTCGATTTAGTGTACCTGAATCCACGCGCCTGCGCACTAGTCTGTCAAAACTGCGGAAACGTCGCAAAAGTGCAACAGGCACGGCACTTTCGAATACGTCATCAAAACTGAAATTATGCTATTCTAGGAAAAGCTTACACAAGCGGACAATCATGGGCGCCAAACGCGAAAGCTCCCTGGTCCGCCACAGCCAAGTGCACAAGGTGGGGTTGCATGCATTCGCTCACAGACGTTGAACCTGCAGCGAAAGGCCGCATTGAGTATACGAAAGCTTTCCTGTACAGTTACGTCACCGTAACAGGTGCCTCTGTCATGGCGTTGGAACTGGCTGCTTCTCGGTTCCTTGCGCCCTATTTTGGCACATCTATGCTCATTTGGGCGAACATCATCGGACTCATCCTCTTGTGTCTGGCCATTGGATATTGGATAGGCGGACGATTGGCCGACCGCAAACCCGACGCCCGGATCCTCATGGGGGTTTCCAGCGTAGCGGGAGTATGGATGTCCTTGCTTCCTGTGTGGGGCGACATCATTTTTAAAGCCATGTCACATGGAATTACCAACACACCGGTAGCCATCATTGTCTTATCGCTTGCAGCCATTCTACTGGTCTTTGCACCCCCGGTGCTGCTCTTGGCTATGGTCAGCCCGTTTGCCATCCGATTGGCGAACCACAGTCTTGGCGACATTGGAAAAGTCTCCGGAAACCTGTATGCCTTTTCGACATTCGGAAGCCTCATTGGAACGTTCGGAACGGCCTTCGGCACCATTCCCTTTTGGGGCACTCGCGAGACGCTGTTTTTCTGGTCAGCCGTGCTGATTGCGGCCAGCGCATGGGGATTGCGGACTTCGCGCTTCCGTTACGTGGCCGCTGCCTTTTTGCTCCTCCCCGCCATCCTCTACATTGTCTTGCACGGGCCGGTCAGGACCGGGTCTTCTGTGGTGTTTGCAAAAGACACCCTGTACCAGTTCGTGCAAGTGGAAAAAAAACCGGACGGCACAACCTACCTCATCTACAACGAAGGCGGCGGCGTCCAATCCATTTACCGGCCCAACAATGCGCTTAACCCCGGTGACTACTACGACGATTACCTGGTCTTGCCCTACCTGGCCCACCCCGCGTCAAGTGTACCGACAAGCTCTTTTGGGACGCGTCTTGCGCCGAATGGCTCCAGTTCAGTCCTCGTGCTCGGTTCCGCCGGAGGCACCATTCCCCACCTGTTGTCCGTCTACGATCGCGGTGCCTTCCCGCGCCTTCAGATTACTGGCGTAGAGATCGATCCCGCCGTCATCCCACTCGACTACAAGTACTTTGGACTGCGCCCCAGCGACGCTCACATCGTTAACCAGGATGCCCGGGTCTACTTAAGCGGTTCGGAGGCCAAGTACGACGCGATTGTCATCGACGCGTACACTCAACAGATCTACATTCCCTTTCACTTGTCGACCGTACAGTTTTTCCAACAGGTCAAAGACCATTTGAGCCCGTACGGTGTGGCGGCTCTGAACATTAATGCCGTTTCTGCCGATTCCAAGCTGCTGCTTGCATTTGAACGCACCATGACCTCGGTATTTCCCCACACCTATATTCTAAAAGCCCGCGGAGAATACAACTATGTGCTGTTGGGTACCCGTTTGCCGCTGCAGTTAAAAAACCTGGGGCAAATTCAAGCGAACAGTCCGCTGTACCCTGTCGTCCAAGAGTGGAGGCAGTCCCTGCAACCGGTGTCTCCGCGAGCCGCACAAGCCGGGGAGTTGTTGACAGACAACCGAGCACCGGTTGAAATGTTGACGGATTCCATGATCTTACACTACGCACGGCATCACTAACCTGGCTCAAATTTCCGTCCGGAGAGAGCAAAACCGGGATTGCAGGGACAGTACTACCCCCGGTATACTAAAGATAAAACTAACTTGTCATAACATTACTAACAATTGTCGCCTCGTAAAGCTGGGTTTCGTATCAAATTTTAAGGGAGGAAGTAGAAGTTGTCTGCGAAGGATTACGTCAATCTGTCGATTGGCATGTTGCGGGCGGGACTCACATCATACGGCGGGGGTCCAGCAGTGATTCCACTCATTAAATACGAGGCGGTCGATCGGTATCACTGGATGGATGAAGAAGAATACACACAGATGGTGGCACTGGCGAATGCCCTGCCAGGTCCCATTGGGACGAAGCTTGCGGCGTATGTCGGGTATCATCACAAAAAGTGGCTAGGGGCTTTTGTCGGAATTGCAGCGCACATTCTGCCCACCACGGTCGGAGTTATCCTGTTAATGAACGCGATGAATTTCTTGAATCACTCGAAGCTCATACACAGCATGATCCAAGCCGTAGACCCTGTCATTGTAGCCCTGTTGGTCATCATGGGCTACGATTTTGCCGAGCATGCGTACAAAGGCCTTGGAAAGTGGCTGACCTTATTGTTCCTCACTCTGGCATTTGTCTTCCTTCAGGTTTTCAACCTCTCCTCCCCGATTGTCGTAATCGCGTTCCTCGCCTACGGAACTGTGCACTTTCGATTCGCCGGCTGGGTAAAGCGCATGGTTCGCCGACAGCAGTTCAAGGACGGGGGGCGGCCGATGTGAACTGGCTTCACGTAGTCTGGGCTTTTTTCCTGGCCAACTTGTTGGGATATGGGGGAGGTCCCTCCACGATCCCGCTGATCCAAAGCGAAGTCGTGACAAACTACCATTGGTTGTCCAACCAGCGTTTCGGCGACGTGCTTGCAGTGGCGAACGCACTCCCCGGACCGATTGCCACGAAATTGGCCGCTGGACTAGGCTTTCACGCCCTAGGAATTGCCGGAGCATTTCTCGCCTTATTTGTCACCATCCTTCCTTCGGCCGTCGGACTGATCCTGCTCTTAGGGGTATTGAAAAAGTACCGTCAGGCCCCTTTTCTGCGCGGCATGGTCCTGCTTATTCAACCCGTCATCGCAATCATGATGTTTGCCCTCAGTTGGGCGTTGTTTCGCGATTCGGTGCGTCAACTGCAGTGGATGCAGTCTATCGTCATTTTCGCCGTTTCGGTTTGGTTGATGAAATTCCGGAAAATCCATCCGGTGTTCGTCATTTTGGCTGCATTCGCGTATGGAAGCGGAGTATCTGAGTTTCTGCCTGACGTCATTTCCTAACCGAGAAGCGAAAGGCGCAGGGGGTGGCAAGTGAATCACCGAGTGCGAATGATCGAATTCGTATCACCAGGCCGTCTAGCGGAAGCGGGTCTGTGGGTCTGTGCAATCGACAGTTCAGGGGTGTTGCAAAGCAACACCCCTGAAACTCCAAACCCCATACGCAAACCTTGGAAACCCATGCGAAAAAAGGTTCACTCCACAATATACGCGTATACCTTGCCAGGTCCGTGAACGCCCACGACCAAGACCGACTCGATGTCTCCGGTCCGGCTCGGGCCAGTCACAAAATTCAGCGAAGAGGGCGCCCCGTGCTCTGAGACGTGACGCATGACCTGCGTCATCCTCGGGACCAGCCGGTCCGCTGGGATGAGCGCCAGATAGACAGGAGGCAGTAAACTCACCAGTCGCCCTTTGTCCGGGTCGCAAAACAGTGCGAGCGTTCCCGTTTCGGCGACGGCGAAGTCGCACGTCGTGATGCCGATGGTGGATTGCTCCGCAAACTCCACGATGTCTTCTTGATCCGACCACGCGCGATACGCTGCACCCGCGGCAGCAACGGCATCTGGAACGCCGTACTCGTCAAGCTCGGGAACGTTCCACCCTACGACGCGTCCGGCCTCGTGTTCTTTGACAATTCCTTCGACCAGCTTAGGCACGTCTTGTTTGGCAACCGTTCCAGCCACGCCGAGCAGTGCCGTCCAACTCGCGATGAACTGGTCTTTTAGTTCGCCAAGCGGCGTCTGAGGGTCTGCGTCCACCAAGCCGAGAACTCCCACGTTGCCCCTTTGCGGCGGGTCTGTAAGGGGAACGGCTCGGCCGGAACGCCGTGCGATGTTTTTCAAAAACTCCAGTTCTTTTGCATCCCTCACCGTTTGTTTCCCCCGCTTTCGCTCTTCAGTTGATCCAGCAGGCCGTTGGCCACCCGATCCCGGAAGCTCGTTGCAGGCAGTTCGGGAAAACTCCGAAATGCCGTCCACCCCGACAATCCGGGGACTTTCGCGTCAATGTAACCGTTTTTTGAGACAAACTTCTGGAGAATCCGTCCCGAAGTCAGAGCCGTTTTATACTTTCTGGCATCGCTGAACACGTTGCCAAACTGCCGGAATGCCAAACGCTCGGCGCTCGGGGTGAGCTGCCGTCGAACGTTGCGCGCCCGGAGGCGAACAATCATGTCCGGCAGCGGAATCATCACCGGGCAAGCCTGTGCGCAAGCTCCACAGACGCTGCAGTCGTAGGGTAGTTCCTGCGCAGCGCGGTTGTCGTCTTCAAGCAGCGGCGTGATCACGATGCCAATTGGTCCAGAATACACAGACCCGTAGGCGTGCCCGCCGGTATGTCGAAAAGCCGGGCAAGCGTTGAGACAGGCGCCGCAGCGCACGCAGTTGAGGGCTTCTTGGTACTCTGTGTTCAACATGTTGCTGCGGTGGTTGTCGACGACCACGACGTGAAACTCTTCGGGTCCGTCAATTTCTCCGGGCTTTTTCGGGCCCGACACCATGGAGACATAGCTCGTCAATTTCTGCCCTGTGGCCGCACGAGGCAGCAGGTTCATCATGACTTCGAGGTCCAACAGGGTAGGTACAATTCTCTCCATGCCCATGATGGCGATGTGGACGCGCGGCAGAGTCGTCACCATTCGCGCGTTTCCTTCGTTTGTAAATAAGGTAATGGAACCGGTTTCTGCAACGGCGAAGTTGCATCCCGAGACCCCGATATCCGCATGTAGAAATTTCTGCCTCAAGACCCGCCTCGCAAACGCGGTCAACTGTGTAGGATCCGCCGAAATTTCCTCCCCGGAAATCTCCTGGAAGCGCTTGGCCACCTGCTCTTTGGTCTTGTGGAGACTAGGACCGACGATGTGAGAAGGAGTCTCGTGGTCCAGTTGGATGATGTATTCCCCGAGGTCGGTCTCGACCGCCTCGATGCCGGCCTCCTCCAAGGCGTGGTTGAGGTGCAGTTCCTCCGTGACCATCGACTTGGACTTCACAACGCTTTTGGCGTCGCATCGCTTTGCAATGTCCAAAACCTGCTGAACGGCTTCTTCGCCGGTTTGACAAAAGTGTACATGGCCGCCGTTTTTGCGGACGTTCTCTGCAAATTGACCTAAGTAATACTCCAAATGCTGCTCTGTATGGGAACGGATTTCACTGGCCCTGCGCCGAAAATCTTCGTAAGGAATTTGACTTTCCGTCGCCTTTTTTTGCGCTTTCATGTGGTCTACCGCGCGACGAACCGCACCGTGCAGTTGGTCGTTTTGCAGCGCCAGGTGGATCCGTTCTTTCAGTCCGCTTTGCATTATGACTTCATCCCCTCGTCCAAGAATTGGGCGATGTGTTTGACTTCGACGGTTTTGTCCTCCCGCCGCATGCGTCCGGAAATGTTCATCAGACATCCTAAGTCCGTGGAAACCAACACGTCCGCCTGAGTCTTTTCCACATTTTCGACCTTTTCATCCGCCATCGCGCTCGACAGCTCCGACATTTTCACCGAAAATGTACCGCCAAACCCGCAACAGATATCCGCGTCGGGCAACTCCACCAGGTCAATGCCCTCCACCGCTTGCAGCAATTGCTTCGGTTGTTCTGTGACGCCGAGGAACCTCGAACAGTGGCAGGACGGGTGAAACGTCACGCGTTGGGACGTTTTTGCGCCCAAATCCGTGACGCCTAAAACGTCCACCAGAAATTGTGTGAACTCGTACGTGCGTGCAACGAGTTTTTCGGCAATCGGACGGTAGTGCGCGTCATCTTTGAGCAATTCCAAGTAGTTGTGCACAACCATGCCGGCGCACGACCCAGATGGAGTCACGACGTACTCACTATCTTTAAACGCATCCAGCCAATTTTTTGCGAGCTGAATGGTTTCATCCCAATAACCCGAATTGAACGATGGCTGTCCACAACAGGTTTGCTCCATGGGGAAATCCACGTCGACTCCATACCTTTGCAAAATCCGGACAACGCTTTCACCGACTTCCGGATAAAGAGAGTCTGCAACGCAGGTGATAAATAAGGAAACTCTCATGGCTGTCTTCACCTTTCATAAAATGACCTAATTCTAGTATATATGATAGTCTAACCCCAGAACCTTTGTACTAGCAAAACTATTCTACACAAAATTAGACAATTATCCCGATTTTTTTATGAGTGTGCCATTCATCACAAGGTTTTCTTGACAAGGCTGAGACAATAGTCTTGCAGAAAGAAGGTGCTGACTGTGAAGGAAAACCTCTACCATCGAAACTCAAGCCTGCTTCCCTCAGGCCTTGGACGGTTGATCATCACAATTGCATTCCTATTCATCCCCGTCATGCTTGTCCTAGGAGGGCTGGCGGTCGCCAGTGTCCATTAAAAAACTGTCTTGCCCGAACCGCGCGTTCTAGGTACTGCGAACGCGCAAACAAAAAGGCTGCGCTTCTCAGAGTCTCTGACAAGCGCAGCCTTTTTCGTTGATTTACGCGAGGTTACGCGCTCTGTGCGTTTGACGTCCTTTGCAGGCGTGGAAACAAAATGTTGTTTTCCAGGTGAATGTGGACAAACGTGTTCGACTCGACTTCCTCGAGCTTTTGAAAAGTATAGTGATAAGTTCCGCATCCATCGTCGGGTACGGCATAGTCGCGAGTGACCTTTCGCAGTTCTTTGAGAACCTGGCCTGAACTGTCGTGTGACTTTTCGAGTTCATCGATAGCCGCCACGGCTTGTTCCAGAGCGTCCTTGGATCCCGTCCGTTCAAATGCGACAATCTTTGGAAACACGAGCGTCTCTTCCTTAATGAGGTGCTGTTCAAATTCCATTTTGAGGGTGTAAAACAGCTGATGCACTTTGGCTAATTCTGCATGATTTTGACCGTGAACACGCAAGATCTTGGTGACCAATTCCCCCAGTGTCGGAAGTGTGGTGTTCAGGTATGCGTGGTGGCGATTGAGGACGTGATCGACCAATTGACTCAACGGGGCCGTCGTCCAATCCACCTCGTTTGCGTCTGCCGCAGAAGCCGCATCAAGCAAGGCGTTTAACTCTTGCACCAGTTGTGTAGCATCCACGTTCTGCTCGCCGGCGGCCTCAAAAAGCGCGCGGTTTCCGCCGCAGCAAAAGTCAATGCGGTGGTTCTGAAAGACTTCACCGGCCTTTGGAAGCTGTGCAACAATGTCTCCGAGTGTATCCGTAATGGCAAATCCCATAGTGGACCCTTCCTTTCTAACCATCTCGTCAGAGTCCATTATAGGTTTTGCGGTCTTAAGCGCTGTGACCTCCGTCACCTTTTCAAATTTAAGAATCCAGGAACTGTCCACTTCCAAAAACGCCTTTACAGTCACTTAAACTGCGGCAAATAGCCCTCGTTTTCCTTCAAAATGTCATCCAACAACGCCCGCGCTGCCCTCGCAGAAGGAACCAAGGGGTGAATGGTCAGCGCTTGCAGTGCCGCATCCCTGTCTCCCTCCACTGCTGCTTTCACCGTCAACTCCTCATAGGCTTTCACCACTTGCAGCAATCCCCGGACTTGCGGTGTCACTTCGGAGTCCACAGACAATGGATGCGCCCCTTGAGCGTCGATGCGGCAACGCGTTTCAATCGTCACGTCCGGCGGAAGACAAGGCAATGTGCTGCCGTTTCGCACGTTGACAATCTGTACGTCCCGGCGGTTGTTGTAAATGGACGTCATCAAGTTCAGCGCAGCCTCCGAGTAATATGCCCCTCCTCGCTGTTCGAGCTGAGGAGGTTTCGCCGACAGGTTTTCATCGCGGTACAAATTGAACAGTTCCGCCTCAATCGCTTGGACCGCCTCTCCCCGCGTACCGTACGTTTGCAAATCCCTTTTTTGGCTCTCAAGCACTTCATCTGCCATGTAATAATAACGGTGGTAGTCGCAAGGCAGAGCCTGTAACGACCGTATGAACTCCGCGTCCCAGCCAAGGTCAGGAATGTTTTTCAACGCCGAACCAGACATACTGCCTTGAGCCTTCAACAGCTGTTGCGTGAGTTCGACGCCGCCGACAACCACCTTAGTCGTCCAGTTCAAGTGGTTAATTCCAACCATTTCGAGTTCCACTTGGTCTGGAGAGACGTTGGCCAGAGCGGCAATGCGCATTTTCATGCCGATCGGCAGATTGCACAGACCAATCGCCCGGACATTGGAGTGCTTCAACAGCGCCTCGGTCACGACGCCCGCGGGGTTTGTGAAATTGATCAGAAACGCATCCGGCGAAAGCTCTTCCATCTCGCGGGCAATCTCCAGCAGTACCGGGATGGTCCGCAAAGCTTTGGCGAACCCCCCGACTCCGGTCGTTTCCTGCCCAATGCAATTGTGTCTTAAGGCCAAACGTTCGTCCCGGATTCGGGCTTTGAGCAGACCGACGCGCAGTTGAGTGACCACAAAATCCGCTTCGCGCAGTGCCTCTTTGCGATCCAACGTCAAGTGGATCTGGATAGGCACCCCTGCGCTCTTGACCATTCTGCGCGCAAGTGCGCCCACAATTTCGAGCTTCTCCCTGCCTTCCTCAATGTCCACCAACACCAAATCGGCGACAGGAAACTCCTGGTGACGGCGGATCAGTCCTTCGATAAGTTCCGGAGTATACGACGACCCACCGCCAATCACCGTCAACTTCAGCTTACGGCTTAGCACTTAGACCCACTCCTGTAGCCAATGAATTTGCAGACGAACGCAGCCCCAGACTCAGCCCTTGCTGTACGCTGCAAACAACTCGAGCATCGCTTGGTTCGGCACCATCCCGAGATGGTCCATGGCGAGCAGGACAGAACCGTACACAGGCAGGATGTTGGGAATGACCAGTTCGACCTGTGGATTTTCCGGACCTTCGCCAAGCATGGTGTGTTGCAACGCATTGAGGAGGTGTTTACTTTGGCCCTTCTGGAAAACAGACCCGACCAACGCCACGCGAATTGGCGAAACATCAAATTTAGGTTCCATCCGGGCAATCACAGAATTTGCCGCCGTCCCCAGTTCGCGGCCGAAGTACTCGAGCATGCGGATAGCCAGTTTGTCCCCGTCTTGTGCCGCTTGGTGCAACACGACCGTCAAGTCCAAGGGCACTTCTTGGATTCCTTTGTCCAGGTACTCCGTCAGAAGTCGCTGCATGTTGTCAAACCCTAAAAACTGTGGAACGCGCGCAGCCAGCAGACTGTCCTCTTCGCGCCTCTCGTACGACCGCACTGCCGCGCGAAAGGTTTCCCTGGCCATATCGCGGCCTCCGGCGCTGTCTCCGTACAGATAGCCAAATCCACCCGTCTGCACCACGCGTCCATACCGGTTTCGCCCGAGAGCATTGGTCCCAGCGCCGCAGACCAGAACGACGCCAACACAGTCCGGACAGGCCGTTCGCAACCCGGCCATGGCGTCGCCCGCCAAGGCCCAGCGGGAAAGCGGCAGGGCTGACAGAGCCGGGTTTAAAATCGCCTCGTCTCTTTCCCGGTCCGCCCCGGACAAGGCGTACTGAACAAATTCAATCTGTTCAAAGGACAGGTGAGCAGCGTTTGCGGCCTGCTCAATCGCTTCCCGGATGTGGTTCAACGCGAAGGTCACTCCACGGACTTGGTGGTTCCCGCAGCCAGACCGCCCTTCGCCCAGCTTTTGCCCGTTTTCGTCTACGACGACAGCCTCGGTTTTGCTGTTGCCGCCGTCCACGCCCATGAAAAAAGGCATCGAGCCACCCCTTTACCAACGCTGTGAAAAGGCCGCTCGTGTCGACACAGCTTAACCCAATTCAAAGCGGACCGTCGGAGACCCTTTGACGTCCGTGATCAAACGAAACAGTCCGCCGGCATCCGGTTCCTGTCGCAGCGTTTCCTCATCCAAACCGTTGCGGGCCGTTGTGATGTACAGCTCGTTTAGGTTTTCGCCTGCGAACACGCAAGATGTGACGCGAGAAGCTGGAATGGGAACCTCTTCGAGGAGTTTACCCTCAACCGGGTCCCAACGGGAAATCCTTCCTCCTCCCCAATGTGCGACCCACAACATGCCTTCTGCGTCAATCGTCATGCCGTCTGGAAACCCAGCGTCTTCGGGGATCCGAACAACGACTCGCGGGTTTTCCAGACTTCCGCTGTCCAATTGGTAGTCGTAGGCCACAACCTCCCGAGTGGGCGTATCCACGTAGTACATGACGGTGGCATCCGGACTCCAGGCCAGGCCATTGGAAATGCTCACCCCGCTCATCATTTTCACAACGCTTTTGTCTCGTCCCATGCGGTACAAATTGCCTTGAAAACGGGTTTCGTCAATAGCCATGGTTCCGGCCCACAAACGGCCGGCCGGATCGCACTTGCCGTCGTTGAAGCGGTTTCCCTCCATGTCTTCTTCGACAGTACGTATCACTTCCAGTCGGCCAGTTTGTATGTCCAGCCGATAAAAACCGTGTTGCAGCGTCACAATCACTTCGCCAGGGGTGGATGGAACTACGGACGTAATGTACTCCGGAACAGAAACCGCGCGGTCCGTTTGGGTTTTCAGGTCGTAAATGTGCAGGTTTTTGCCGAGAATGTCGACCCAGTAGACGCACTGCCGTGCACTGTCCCAACTCGGACCTTCTCCCAGAGCCACTTTTGCGTCGACGACTAAGCTCAGTTCTCTCATTCAATAGCCCCTCCTCGTTGTTGATTCGCCAGCCACACCACGGACTCGAAGCCCGCATCTTCGACCGCCACCGATCGTGCAGTGGGAAAATGGGCGGCCGCGAGATTCGACAGCACCTGTCCAGGCGGCATTTCCACAAACAACCGGATCCCGCGCTCGTACAGGTGTGTCGTCATATCGTGCCAGCGAACCGGTTTCGCCACGCTTAAAGCCAAGTCCTCACGTACCTGGTCTGCCGTAAACAGGGCTCGAGCGTTGCAGTTGCCGATGTAAGGAAATTTCGGATCGGCCACGGCAACCCGGCTCAGTCTCTCATTTAATTCATACGAGACAAAGTGGAGTAAATCACAGTGGCTCGGAACTGAAACATCCAGCAACTCGAACCTTCGGGCCCCCATCTTGCGGCATTTCTCCAAAACCTTCCGAATTCCAAGAACAGCGCCTGCCACAACTACCTGATCCGGGGCATTGACATTGGCCAGGTAGACGGGGTGTTTCTCGTCAAACTCTTGTTGCAGGATGCTTTCGAGTTTTCGCTCGTGTAACCCAACGACCACGCCCATGCCAAAAAATTTCGGAAAACTTTGTTCCATTAACTGAGCGCGAAGCAAGACGACTCTAAGGGCGTCTTGAAAGCCCAGCACTCCGGTGGCGACCGCAGCGGCAAACGCGCCTACAGAGTGGCCTGCCACCGCGTCCGGAGTCAGCCCTTCGCTGTACAGGGCGCGCGTGACAGCGACCCCGGAAATCAACAACGCCAGTTGCACGGCGACCGTTGAGGAAAGGGCGCTCGCGGTGTCCAAGGACAACACATCAAAACCCAGTGCGTCATTAGCTTCGCGCAGTGTAGATTGCACGGCCGGATGTTTCGGGCTTTGGTGGAGCATGCCAGGATGTTGTGAACCTTGACCCGGGAACAAAAATGCCACGCCCATCTTCACGTCTCCTTACAAAGGGGCTGTGTCCCAACCATGGGTCCACGAACCACGAATTGGCTCCACGAACCACGAACCGGGTCGGTAAGCCACGGGTCGGTGACGAGCCGCGGGCCTTCACTCGTGCGTAGGAGAATGGGCCCCTCTTCGCGAGCATACTCGGCCAGCGAAACGGCGCCGTTTGGAGTCTCCAGTTGAACGTCGATGCGGACAGTAAAATTTTGGTGAAATTCCTGCAAAGACCGCGCCTCGTCTTTATTCCAAGCCCTTGGGGCGCGAATGACGAGATCGACATCGCTTGTTTGAACCGCAGCCGGTGCGCCGCTCGCCAGCTCAAAGCCAAGGCTTCCGGTAGGACCCCAGGTCAAGTCCAAGCTGCGATAGCGATTGGCCAAGACATCGAGGGCCGAAAACGCCTCGACTTCCAACTGCCGCGCGTGACTTTTCCAGGCCGCCTGAGCCGCTAACTGTTCCGGCGTGACCACTGCAGCGATGGTGCTTTTCTCCAAGTAGGCGGCAAAGCGCTGGTTGCGCTGTCTGCCTCGAACGCCGACAGGCACCCTGTCGCCGCGCCGCAGGTCGCGACGCACCACAACCCAAGGCGTCGCAAGCGCTTCTTCGACCCACGCAGGTGCAACACCGTCGTGGGTAAGTCCCATTCCACGGTACACGCCGAGGCCGTTTTCCATACCTGCACGAGCTGCGCCATGCGCCACCCCGGCGGCGGTTTGGGTCCGTATCCGCAGCAAGTCGTGAGGCCTTAGTTCCATTGCTTTGCCAACCGCGATCGCACGAGGATAGAGGCCGCGCGGGTGTGTTTCGCCTCCGGCGACGACAGGCGGCTCGATAAATCCCGGCCGCCCTTTTGGTCCTTCTCGGCACCTGCGATCGCGTCCTCCAGAACCTCCATGGTGGCATCGGCAGCCTCACTGACGTCCTCGACGTCCGCGATGGCCTCGCGAAGGAGTTTTTGTACTTGCAAGACGCCTTTACCGCTGGGTGCGTCGGCGTCAATCCCTTCGACGAGCTGATACAGTGCGCCAAGCTTTGCAAAAGAACCAACGTCGTACGCGATGCCAGGCACTTTTTGGGCGGCTTCGTCTAACTCTTCTACGCTGCGGCGCGTGACCCGGGCCGCCGATTTTTTGGACATGACGTGCACGGCCACTTGAGGGTCCGCCAAAGCCATGATCCGGTTGGCCTGCAGGCCGTGCGCTAAAAAGGCTCCTGAGATCGCGTTCCCGACTACCAGGGAGATGACAGGGTGGCCCGCCAACCGGGCTGTCGCATAGGCGTCGACAGCAGCGGCCAGAGCCAGGTGAATGCCAAGCAGCTCTTCTCGGTAGCCGAACGCTTGGCCGGGAACGTCGACAATCGCCACGATGGGGCGCTGCCGCTTGCCCTCGTCAGCAGCGATGGCTTCCCGCACTACGCGTGCAATTGTCCACCCCTCCTCCAAGCCGACCTCCCCGTGTCGGACTCGAGGAAAACGGGCCCCAGGATTTTGCGCCACACACACAAAGCGAGCCGTGGCACCTCCGGCATTCCCAGGTTCCTCCAGGGCCGCATCCGCACACAAAACCGACGCGGTTCCCGCCATCGCATCCTCCGAAGAAACCCCTGTCAGCGCTTCAAACCACTGCATTCCGCGGCTTTTGTCCGATGCAGAAGCCGGCGCCAATCCAGCCTGCGAAGCAGCCCGGTGTGCCGCCGCATCGCGGCTTTGCACCGAATGCAGAACTGGGTTCTCACCCGGGTTTCCCCATAAACTTCGCAAAGCCGCCGGTCCCATGGAAACCGATGGGTCAATTTGCCTCAAACGGCTTAAAAACCGCTCCACTTGGGTGCTCCGGCATGGACTCGATCGCGGTTGCGCAAACACACCCCGTACCGCTCGGGCCACTTGTTCCGCATCGTCGTCGACCAAGGTATCCGCCAACCCCGTGAGAACGCGCTGCTCCCCGCCCACGGTACTCCAGATTAGCTCGCGGTTGCGGGAGTCGAATTCTGCGACGCCAGCCTCTTGTTCAATCACCTCAGGTCCGTTCAACCCGAACCGTCCCTGCCGGGTCATGACAACGTGACTGCACAGTCCTGCGGCAATGGACATCCCGCCAAAGCAGCCGATCATTCCCGCAACGACCGCCACCACCGGTTGGTAGCGGCGCAGCGAAACAATGGCTGCGTGCACATCTGCGACGGCAAGCAGACCGTAATTGGCTTCTTGCAGCCGGACACCGCCCGTTTCCAACAGCAGCACCGCCCGGGTCGGAGTGCCGCGTTGGTTGTCCTGCACCGCGAGTTCCAAAGTGCCTGCGATTTTTGCACCAGAGACCTCGCCGACCCCGCCGCCTTGGAATTTCCCTTCGAGGGAAATCACAACGGCTGGTTGGCCGTCGATCTCGCCTCTGGCCACCACTGCCCCGTCGTCGCTTTGCCCCACAATCCCCTGTACCGGAAGGTGTGGAGAGGTGATGCGTTCAAACGGATCGAGCAACTCGCGAAACGTCCCAGGGTCCATCACAGCCTTGGCCCTGCCCCTGGCGGTCAGCTCAATAAAGCTGGCTCGCGCCAGCATACCGGGTGTGTTCATTTGCGCATGGACAGGGTTGCTCATGGTTTTAGCGCCTCCACGGCCTGAGCCAAACGCAGGGACACGACGCCCGGAGTCGCGCCGAAGTCGTTGATCTCGATAGCTACCGCCAAATCGTGGCGCACAAAGAATCGGTCCAGCACGGCCTGCCACGCGTCCTTAAAGCCCTCGGATTGGGTCTTTACCTCTACGCGGGCCATCCCGTCGACAGAAGGTTCCATCAGAATTTCCAAATCGCCAGAGCCGGTTACGCCGACGTGAGCCCGCCCGTTCACGGACTGGTTCGCTGGGTACTCAAACGTCATTTGCTCCATGGTAAGTTCCCCTCGCTTTGTTCACGCATTGACTGCGGTCCTGAAGCCTGTGCCTGAGACTGCACCAGGGCCTCCATCAGACTGTCCAAAAACAATGTCGCTGCCAACAAGTCTGCACTGCCGCCCGGAGAAATGCGTCTGGACACCATGTCTCGGTCCAATGCTTTAAGCAAATCCCACCCTTCGGCTGCAGAAGAGCCGCCGTGGGCCAGTACTGCCTTGGCGCCCTGCTTTGCCCGAGCCAACGCGAGAGTGCCGCCTCTGTGCAGCAGACAACTGTCATCTAAACTGGCCATGATGGCCAAAAGCGTATCCAGACGGCAATGTACCTCCGCCAGTCCGCGGCTGCGACAGTCCCTCAATGCCGGCAGCCCAATCTGCACAACGTGGTAGAAGCCGCTCTGGGCTTCACCCCGCGCGCCGCTGAACCCGTACTTGTTCCGGACCTGTTGTCCATGGCTGTGACCAGACGGCAAGAATCGGTCGGACCAGCGAGACAGTTCACCCGCTGTGTCCGCGACTTGTTGCGCGGAAAGTTTGCCGCCGTCCACTTGCGGCACGCCCATGGCAGCCCCGGCGACGAGCAAACCCAGCGTCCAAATGGCGCCGCGATGCGTATTGACTCCGCCCGTCTCGCGAAGCATGGCTTTTTCGGCATCGCGTCCTGCCTCGCCGAGCCGTTCCCGAAGCTCCCTGCCTGGTGCGCAGCCATAAGAGATTTCCGCGAACTTTGCGAACCACGGGTGCAAAATGCGCGCAGACCGCCGCATCAGTTCAATGTCCATGTCTTGGTGACTCCCTGAGGACTCCAAGTCGACCAATCCTGGTTTCGGGGTCAACTCCGCTTCCTCGAGCAATGCGCCGGCAGCCAAATCCGCCAGCACCCGCGCGCATTCAACGGAGCTGCGACGCGCACCGCGAGATGGGGAAACGGCGTCGACGGACCCTCTTCCCTCGTTTGACCTTGTATCCACCGTCAAAGCCGCCTCGCTGGACAAAGTTGCGTCGTCAGGCATTGGGGCAACCCACATGGATTTCACGGTTCACAAACACCCCCATCCCCTACCAACTTCGGAACTTAGCGGGCGGTTTGTACAAGCCGCCAGACCAATCGACGATGTCCTCGATGCTTTTTGCCGCAAGCAGCGAACGGTTGGCATCCGTACGGCGTATTCCCAGGTCTTCCGGAAACGCGATGAGCCCGTCGGCCCGCAGTTTGTCGTTGAGTGTCAAGTCGTGGGTTCGTCCCAAAGGCGAGACACCGGCTATGGCAGCCAGCGCCTGTTTCCGTTCCTCCAGGTTGCGGGCTTTGTACAAATAGGCCACGCCTTCCTCCGTCACCACGTGAGTCACGTCGTCTCCATAGACCATTACAGGGGCGATGGGCAAATGGGCATCGCGTCCGACCTTGACTGCGTCTAATGACTCGACAAAGGTGGGCAGGGCCCCTTTTTGGTACGTCTCCACCATCTGCACGACCAGTTTTCGCCCCCGCGCAACCGAGTCATCCGTTGTCATCAGATGGGTCCAAGCCGGTGTCGCGTGCCGCCGGCCGCGTGGGTCGCTGCCCATGTTTGGCGCCCCTCCAAAGCCAGACAACCTGCCCTGTGTGACGGTGGACGAGTTCCCCAAAGCATCCATTTGCAAGGTAGAACCAATAAACAAGTCGACCCCGTACAGGCCCGCCACCTGCGACAGAGCGCGATTCGAACGGAGGCTGCCGTCTCGACCTGTGAAAAAAACGTCAGGACGCGCCGCCACGTAATCTTCCATCCCAACCTCTCCGCCAAAACTGTGAACGCTCTCCACCCACCCGCTTTCGATGGCCGGAATGAGCGTTGGGTGAGGATTGAGCGCCCAATGCCTGCAGATTTTCCCACGCAGCCCGAGTTGTTCGCCGTACGTCGGCAACAACAGTTCTATGGCAGCTGTGTTAAATCCCACGCCGTGGTTTAGGGACTGGACCTGGTGCCGTTCGTAGACGCCGCGAATCGCGATCATCGCCATGAGAACTTGCATCTCGGTGATGAGGCGCGGGTCTCTGGTAAACAGAGCCTCCAGTTGATACGGCGTATCCGCCTCGACGACAACATCGACCCAGGACGCCGGAATATCCACCCGAGGCAATTGTTCAACCACTTCGTTGACCTGTACGATTGTGATGCCGTTATGAAAAGCTGCAGCCTCCACGAGGGTCGGCGTTTCTTCGGTGTTTGGCCCTGTGTACAGATTTCCGGCAAGGTCCGCCTTGTCGGCAGCCACCAAAACGACGTTCGGGATGAGGTCGATAAACATGCGAGCATACAGTTCTAGATAGGTATGTATGGCTCCCACTTCGATTTTTTGGTCTTCAATCATTTGGGCCATCCGCAAGCTTTGTGGACCTGAATAGGAAAAGTCGATTTTTCTGGCGATCCCGCGTTCAAAAATGTCTAAGTGTTCCGGGCGGGACACGCTCGAAATCAGCAAATGCAAGTCGTGCACGCGGTTGGGACTCACTTTGGCCAAAGCGTGGGAAAGAAACGTCGCCTGTTTTTGATTGTTGCCCTCTAAAACCACCCGGTCTCCCGGAGCCAAAAGGACTTCCAAGGCATCGACGATGCGGTTGGACGGCAGCAATACACCTTCCAGCCAATCCTTAACCTTTGCTAAACGCCGCGCCTTTTCGTCGCGCTGTGTCGTCCAGGACCGCGCCCTTCCGGATTCGTTCACGATGGCACTATCCCTCCCGTTTCCTCTGAACACTCCAGCGATTCAAGTCACACTCCGTAATTATCTAAATTATAACACTAGCCTACCAACTTGAGTGGAGCCTGTCTCATCTGCAACCCTCGCATGCACCGCGAACTTGCTGCGGAAGATTGACGGCCCGTCCAAAAAACACGGTGCTATCCCTCTAACTTACATAATGTGAAGTAATATGCCATCTTGAAAGTCAAAGAAGACTACCTATCCAAAAACCCATCACAATTTCCTCTGTTCCTCAAAATTCCCGGTGCTTTATGTTAATTTATATTACATAAAATCTTGATAGTCGCTGGATCTGGCTCTATAATGTCATTAACCATTACAGATACGAACCGTGAAGTATCCCATAGACGAACAACAGATGGACAACGCGGCAAGCCCTCATCCATGTGCTTCGAACGGGGCGTTTGAAAGGCTCCAAAACACATACTGTTTTTGCAAAAGGAGGAACCAGTCGTGCGCACAACGAGTAAAGTCGAAACCTGTGTCCTATCCCGGGAAGAATCCCGCACCTCGTCCCGTTTGGAACAACTCCAGCGCCTCGTGGACAGAACGGAAATCCGCATTGTGGACATGAAGCGTTTCAAAGACCAATTGGTGATTCGGTTTCAGCGATTAAAGGCCTGAACGGACAGACAAAGAAACGCAAGAAGAGTGAAGGCCATCGAAAAGACGAAGCCATAGAAGCAAATCCAAAGAAGAAAAATCCAAAGAAGAAAAATCCAAAGAAGAAAAATCCAAAGAAGAAAAATCCAAAGAAGAAAAATCTATAGAAGAAAAGCGACAGAAGAGAGGCCCTATTCAGAATGAAAGAACCCAGAAAGGATGAAAGCAATGGGATTAAACCAGTGGCTCCCCGAAGAGTTAGACCATCTGAAACGCACCGTTTCCGAGGCCCTTGCGGTCGGCAAGAGCACGTCAGAGGGTTTGAAGCAGTTTATCCGCGAAAATGGGAGGCGGACCGAAAACGCTGCAAGGTACAAGTGGATAGCGATGTGTTGTACAGCGGATGGCCCCCCTCCCATTACAAAAACGCCGGAATGTTCCCAAACTCTTGAAGGGCAAACCGTCGACCACACCGATACGAGCCTGCTTCCCGCCCTTCACCAAACTGACAGCAACGCGGTCCGTTCGAGCCAACCGACCAGTCCGACCAAGCCAATCAGTCCGACCAACCCACCCAGCCTGAACAGTCAAATCAGCTCTAACAGTCCGATTGAAAACCACCTCGCCAGTATCTTGCAGGAGTACACACACCTTCAAAATGAACTAGGGCGCCTGCACCGAATCGTCAAGAAGTTGGAAAAAGAAAACCAGGAGCTTCGGGAAGAAAACGATCAATTTGTCACCGTCTTTCAACTCGCGCGCCAACGCCTCATCGAAGAGCGCACAAATTACATGGTTCGGGTCGGACCGGATGGCTTGGTTGAATCCCTGATCTCGAGAAGCCATTCGTATCAAAAGACGGTCTAACCTTTGGCCCGCCATCGTGCGCCCCCATGAAAGAGACAGGGCTGCCGCACCAGCAGTGAATCTGCTGGAGGCGGCAGCCCATTGTACCCTTTTTCGTTACCTCTAGTTCTCAATCGAGAGGCGATGCGATTTTACAATTGATTTCTTCAAGTTTACGGCGGATGGCCTGCACGATTCGTACGGATCCGGGTGTATCCGAATGGACACAGACGCTGTCGGCCCTCAGTTTTACGACCTCCTCGTTCAAACCGCGAATTTCTCCTCGGGTCACCAGCGAAACGACGCGATCGGCCATGTCGTCCGGTGAACCCAGTTCTTCGAGGGTCCATCCAAACATCTTGACTCCTTGCGAATGATACGGCCGATCGGCGAAGTACTCGGAAATGACCCTCATTCCCTTTTCGCCTGCAGCTTGAGCGAGCGCAGACCCCTCAATCGTGTAAACCAACAGCTCCGCGTCAAAGGATCGGATGGCTTGAACGATGGCCTGTGCTAACGGAGCATCCCGCAAAGCCATCATGTAAAAAGCTCCGTGCAGCTTCACATGGGACAGCTCAATGCCCTGCGCCTTTGCAAAGGCGTACATGGCCCCGAGTTGGTACAGCGCATAATCGTGGGCTTCCTGGGGTGAGCAATCCATGTAGCGCCTGCCGAACCCCAACCGATCCGGAAAACCAATGTGGGCCCCGACGCGCACGCCAAAATCCTGAGCCAACTTCAAAGTCGTTCGCATGACGCTAGGGTCGCCCGCATGAAACCCGCAGGCGACGTTTGCGGAACTGATCACCGGGAGAACGCCCTCGTCGGCTCCATATCGGTAAACGCCGAAACTCTCCCCCATGTCCGAATTCATATCGATGTTTCCTGCCATGCCTAAGACCATGCCTAAGCCCCTCTCCTGTCCTGTTTTTGACGCCAAACTCAGGCAATGGAACTCGGACGTTGATTCGCGATTCCCCGCAGACACCTCTTGAGCAGCGAATTCACCACCGCCAACCGGTATTCAGCCGACGCTTCTGCGTCATCCAACGGATTGCACTGTTGTGCCGCATGTTTAGCAGCCCGTTCAAACAATTCCTCCGATGGGTTCTGTCCCAAGAGAACCTGTTCTGCCGAAGTTGCGCGCAGCGGCGTCAGGGAGGCTCCGTTAATCCCAATCCGGATGTCGGAGATTCGTTCTCCGGACAGCGTCATCCTCACTGCAATGCCCACAATCGCCAGGTCTCCGTCATCACGCACCGTGTGTTTTGCATAGATGGTTTTGTTTCCGGGCGGCTGGGGCGGAACCACAATGCGGGTTAGAACCTCGCCCGGCTGAATATCGGTGGTCAAGTAGTCCAGGAAAAAATCTTCCACGGGAACGAATCGGTGTCCGTCGGCACTCTGCAGCTCGAGTTGCGCCCCCACCGCGATGAGAGAGCCCGGGGGGTCTGCTCCAGGTTCTCCGTGTGACAAGTTGCCTCCCCACGTTCCCAAATTGCGAATCTGAACCGATGCGACGCGCCGAGCCGTCTCAGATAATAGCGGTGCTACAGATTGAACTATGGGATCTGCGGCGATTCTCTGGTGGGTTACCATCGCTCCAATGGTCAGAGTTCCATCGTCCGACTTGTCGATCGCGTTGAGTTCGCCGACACCCCTTAGGCTGACAATGACTTCAGGGTCGAGAATGCCCTGCTTCATCATCGCCAACAGCGACTGCCCGCCAGCCATGATCTTTGCGTCCGGAAAATCCGCAACGGCTTGAAACAACTCCTGAAGATTGGTTGGTCGAATATACTCCATTTTTCTCACCTCGTTGACGAAGGAATCACTACTGGAGGAGTCCCCGTTTCTAAATAGGTTTTTAAGTTTTGGGCGAAATCCCGAGTCATGCTGGTCACCTTAGGACGAATGAGCCCCCAGCCGAGCGAGGCCAGTTTTCCGCGCAAGTCGACATCCGCCTCGATGAAGATGGACGCCCCCTGTTCTTCAGGGACCACCTGGAGACTCTGGGTCATCTTTGCCATGGAAGCCACCTTGCTGTCGGAACCCTCTCCGGACATCACCAAAACCCGTTGTTCTTCGTCGACGGACAAAATCTTAATTTCGCCTTTAAAGTTCAGCGCCAGCGGCCCCATCTTCATCTTGATCGTTCCGCGGTAAACACCGTCTTCGAGCGGAGCGAACTCCTCCACGCCAGGAATGCACCCAGCAACCGCTGGAATGTCTTGAATGACCTTCCACAGTTCATCCGGTGAAGCATCGAGTGTGAATTTCTCTTGAACCTTCACAAACAGGCCTCCTTCGTTAGGCTTGGACGGCGGTTTCTAAGGCCTTTAGGATTTTTTCCGGGGTGATGGGCAAGTCCGTAATCCGTACGCCAATCGCGTCCTCCACGGCGTTGGCAATGGCTGCTGCAGTCGGAACCAACCCCATTTCCGCGAGGCCTTTGGATCCATAGACTCCATTCGGGTCGTCGGTTTCCACCCAAATCGCCTCGATCGGCGGAACGGTCATGACTGTGGGGATTTTGTAGTTTCCAAAGCGCGTGTTGATGGGCTGCCCGTCGGGACACTTCAAATCCTCGTAGAGCGCATAGCCAATGCCTTGCATCGCACCGCCTTGAACCTGTCCTTCGGCGCCGGCCGGGTTGATTAAGTTGCCGCAGTCCGTAGCGGCAATAAACTTCAAAATCGTCACTTTTCCGGTATCGGGATCGACTTCGACCTCGACGGCGTGGCAGCCAAACGAGTAGCTCATGGCAAAATCTCCGACCCCGGTTTCCGGGTCTGGCAGCGAACAAGGGGCGTCGTAATGAGCGCTGGCCATCACGTGGGTGCCGCCGCCGTCCCGAAACAACATTCCAGCCACAAGGTTTCTCAAATCAATTGACTGTCCATGAGAACTTCGAAGCTGCTTGTTCTCAAACGCAATGTCTTGCGGCGAGCAATTGAGGTGTTTGGCAGCCTCCTCGGCAAGCTGCGCCTTGACCCGTTGACAAGCCATGCGGACCGCGTTGCCCCCAAGGGTGGTCGCGCGGCTTCCAAAGGTTCCAAGGTCAGGCGGAATGAATTCGGAATCGCTCAGGGTGATTTCCACGTCCTCCATATCGACTCCGAGTTCTTCCGCCGCGATTTGCGACAAGGTCGTGGCGCAGCCCGTGCCCATCTCAATGACCCCGGCCAAGACGTTGACAGAACCGTCGATGTTCACCTTGACCGTCGCTCCACAAAAATCCGCGTTGGCCTCAGGATGGAACTTCCCGCTCGTAAAGTGGGTTCCCACAGCAAAACCCACGCCTTTGTACGGTTGTTTCGCGGCGGAGTGCCCGGTGTATTCGAGCCGTTGCAACGCCTTTTCTAGCGATTCGCGAGCGCCGTTGGTCGTGAGGGTGGGTCCCGAAATGGCTTTGTCCCCCGGATGCGTCAAATTGATCCTCCGAAACTCCGCGGGGTCCATGTTTAACCTCTTTGCGATCATGTCCGCTTGGCTCTCCGCGGCAAACGTAAACTGCGGGCTGCCAAATCCGCGAAACGCCCCTCCCATCGGGGTGTTGGTATACACCACGTACCCGTCGTAACGGTAGTGTGGAATGCGGTACACGGCGCCGCCAAGCATTGATTGGGTCAGGGACACCCCAGGCCCGTAGCTGGTGTACGCGCCGTTGTCTAAAATGACCCGGGCCTGTCGGGCGGTAATGGTTCCGTCGCGTTTGACGCCGGTCTTCAAATAGATAATTTCCTTGTGACGGGTGCGGCTGCTGGTAAATTCCTCGTCCCTGTCGTGTCCCATCTTGACGGGCCGTCCTGTCTTTTTCGACAAGATGATGGAACATACGTGGATGGCGTGAACCTCGCTCTTGCTGCCAAACCCGCCTCCGAGATAAGGGGCTGTGACGCGGATCTTACTTTCCTGGAGGCCAAAGATGTTGGAGAGGTGGAACCTCATGAAGAATGTGGACTGGGTTGAATCGTACAACGTGATCTTTCCGGATGAGTCCCACTGCCCGATGCAGACGTGCGGCTCCATACAGGCGTGAGCCTGCTTCGTCGTCTCAAAGCGGTCTTCGAAGACAAAATCCGCTTCGGCGAACCCCTGTTCCACATCGCCGCCGATCACCCGGTTATGCGCCACAATATTGCGTTCTGCTTCCGCAATTTGAGGAGCCCCTTCCTTCATCGCTTCCTCAGGGTCCGTCACAAACGGGAGTTCTTCGTACTGTACGTCGATAAAATTCAGGGCATTGCGCGCAATTTCCGGAGTACTGGCCGCCACGGCCGCCACAGCATCCCCGACATAGCGGACCGTATCTACAGCCAGGCCGGTCTCATCCGGTACAAAGGCTCCAAATTTGTTGGGCGGCATATCCTTGCCGGTAATCACCGCAAACACGCCCGGGATTTTGAGGGCTTCATCTGCGTCAATGCTCACGATGCGCGCATGGGGGATAGGACTGCGCAAAATTTCGCCGTAGAGCATCCCCGGCAGTGTCATATCCGCCACGTAATCCGCTCTTCCCGTGACCTTTTCGCGTCCATCGACGCGCGGCACGCTGTGCCCCGCAACGCGCTTGCCTTGTTGAACCACCTTCCCAAGGTCCAAGCCCCCCTGGCCCTGGGCCGTGTGTGGGATCGCGTCTGCCCCGGTTCGTTGTGCGACCGAAGCAATGGCTTCGACAATTTTGACATAACCGGTACAGCGGCAAAGGTTGCCTTTAATGGCCTCCTTAATTTCGTCTTCGGTTGGGTCCGGGTTTTCATCGAGCAGGCCGCGGGCAGACATGATCATGCCCGGGGTGCACATCCCACACTGAGCTGCCCCGTGTTCGATAAAGGCCGCCTGGATGGGATCCAACTCGTCATTGGAACCCAGCCCTTCAATCGTTTGCAGTTCCGTCTCTTGCGCCTCCACGGCTAGAACCAAACAGCTCTTTACAGCAACGCCGTCCATGAGCACAGTGCAAGCTCCACAATACCCGTCATTGCAACAATTTTTCGTTCCTGTCATGCTTAAGTCGCCGCGCAGCGCATCTTGAAGGGTACGGCTGGCGTCGGCGTAGAAAGTGTGCTTCCTGCCGTTGACCGACAGCGTCATTTCTTGTCCCATCGATTCGTTCGACCTCCCCAAAATTCACTTGTACAAATCGGTACCCAGCGGTTCGGTACCCCTGCGGTCTCAGGCGAATTGCGCAATCATTTTCAGGGCCTCGGGCAAGTCGCCGATGCCATCAACGCAGCGAAAGCGCTCGGGTCCGACCCAACGGAGAGCCCACAACCCGTACAAGTCCAAGTTTTCCAGCCCGTTCCCACCGTGGGATTCGAGGATTCTGCCTTCGTTTCCAGCTACCTGAAGAATAAACAGCTTCGGTATTTTTCTTGCGAGCGACTTGAGAGCCAAAAAGGTCTTTTCCCCCCGGGTCGGCATGCAGTCGCTGACCAAAATGACTTCGCAATCCGGCCATCTCTCCAGCAACTTGCTGCCGTAGCGAAATACACCTCCCAGGTCCGTGCTCCGACCCTCAGGCAGCCTCAGGATCTCGTCGATCACCTCCTCCGACTTTTTGGCCTCCGACAGTTCTTTGATCGGCTGAATGCCTTGGTCGAATGCATAGACTTCAAATCGAATGTGCTGCGAAACGGAGAGTTGCGTCAGCACACTCGCCAAAGCTGCCGAAACCACAAGCTTTGAGCCAATCATCGAGCCCGAGTGGTCCACAAACAGGACAAAGCGACGGGAAAGTTTTGACCTTTGGCGAACCATGACCGGAGTTGTTCCAAAAGGTCCGGAAACAAGATTTGACACGGTGGCGGGCACGTCGATTTCAGCAGCGGGTTGAAGCCCCAAGGGAACGGTTGTCAACTTGCCCTTCGCAACTCCCAGCGAAGCGTCAGAGCCGCCCTTAACCCGCATGTAGCTTGCGCGCACCCAGCGTTGAATGACATCTTTGTCAACAAGTTGGTCCGGCCGCCATTCCCGAAGCCGTTCCATCTCTTGTGTCGTGCCAAACTGCAAGTGGTTCGACGGGCCCGGTTTTCGGTCCGTTGCCCCTTTTGTCCCACCCGAACCGGCATCTTGCCACGCCATGTCAATGCGCGTTTCTTTGGGTGGGTCCCCTTGCACGGCACCTCCGGAAATGGAGCGCGCCGGCGTCTCCCCAGCTTCGACCATTGCGCCGCCTTGTGAACCCTTTGCAGGGTTGCCCCCGGAGTCATTCCACAATTCCCTGAATTTGTCCGGAGGAGGTGTGTCTAAATTTTGCATGATTTCTAAAATTACGTCTCTGGCCGTGCGGTCAGCAGAGGGCCGGGCCGATACCCGTCCAGAAAACGCAGCTACCCCGACCTCCAGAAGCATACCCTCGTCGAGAACGGGCACCAGTTCACTCAACATCAGCAAAAAGTCAATGCTTCCGCGGACAGATGCTCCGTAGAGCAAGTCCGGATGGCGGCGCGACATCCGTGCAATTTGAACGGAATACGCAATCCATTCCTGAGAAAATGAAGGTGCCATTCGCGCCACAATAGCTTGTTCTTCGGCTTCGGACTGGTATGTCAATTCCAAGGTAATGAAGCGATCTGCCAATCCTCTGGACAACCGGTCTGTTCCGATATCGTCCAAAGGATTGCTCGACGCTACAAACGAAAATCCGTGAGCGGCTTCGACCCGGCCGTAATACGGAATGTCCAAATATCGGTCGGACAAGGCAGTCATGAGCACGTTGAGCGTGTTACTCGGAGTGCGATTGAGTTCTTCGAGGTAGAACATTCCTCCCGTTTGCATCGCCTTCGTTAAAGGACCCGGAACGAAATACTCTGGCTTGTACCCGTCTTTAATGACTAAGGACGGATCAAACGTTCCAACGAGCCCATGAACGGACAATTGTTCATCACCCGTTGCGGTGAACAAACCATTCTCCCCATGAACTTCCTTCATGAGGGCTTTGAGAATGGTTGTCTTGGAGACACCTGGAACGCCGACCAGCAAAACGGGCCGCTGCACCCGGATGGCCGAAAGAATCATGGCCATCTCCGATCTGCGGCCGACCACCCTCTCCTGAACTTTCTTCAGGACCTGCGAAAAGTCAAACTGCATAACTTCCCCCCTCGCTGCCGTGTTTATCCAACCAACCTCTCCTCAATCATATTGTAATAGTTGAAATTTTTAAATAACTATGAGGGTTGTTTGCTGATGAGTGTTTTTTGTGGACCACCTTTACATTCATAACCAAACAGATTATGAGAACATGACGAAAATCCACGAGGAAATCTATAGGACAACTTATATCTGTACTGGCTAGTGGAAGAAGTCAAACCCGGATAATTCAAGTAGGTCCAATCCTTCCAGTGCAGACCAAACGGTAGATAATTCAGCGGTGTTACGGAGTTTAATACCTAGAAGTTCTTCAATATGACGGATCCGGTAAAGCAGCGTATTGCGGTGTATGTACAAAGATTTTGCCGCCTCGGTCACGTTTTGGTCGAGAAATAAGTAGACCCGCAGCGTATGCAGCAAATCCATGTGCTCCGGCACCAAAATAGGGCCGAGCGTCCGGTGTACCAACTCAAAAACCTTTGCTTCACTCAGGTTGGAAAGCATGTAGGTCAACGTATGGCTTACCCGTGGTCGAATCAGACCTAGAAGGTTCCATCGAGCGGCGAACTGCATAATGGTGTCCACTTGTCGGACACCGCTGTCCAAGTGCTTCAAGGAATCCACAGAAGACAGGCAAGCTCGGATCTCCATGGATGACCCCGACTCTAAACTAGACAGATATTGATTCCACTGTGCTACCCATTCTTCTAATTTGGCGTGCCAGTACGGTTCATCCGCTCCCGGAAAAACACCCAGCAATCCGCCCAGTCGGTACGCTACGAACGCGAACGAAGCCTGGTATCCCCACATGCGGGCCAGCATGAACTCACGCAATAAGTCCATATAAAGAAACTTGTCCGTGGGCGAGGCCAATTCCAAGGCCACCAGGGTGTATCCCTCGTGCTCACCCAAGCCGCACAAGGACAGCAACCGGATCACTTCCGGCGTCATCCCCTCAGCGAGCAGCTTTTGCACCTTTTCTCCTCGCCGTTCCCCTTCCGTCTGTGCCCAATGTTCCAACTCTCTCAAGCTGAGCACCAGCGGCCCAATGTCTGCTCGCGATAAGTGACCCAATTCACCGATGTAACGAATTTGCCCAAATTCGCGACCGTTGAGCAACAATGGTGCGACACCCCACTCACATCCGGAAACCCCTTCCAACTCAAATTTGCCGATGGTTCGGACCGCAACACCAAAACGGTCTTCCAGAATGAGACTGGCATGTGGAAACCTGCGGTGCAACTCAAGTAACGCCGTATCCAAGTCAGCAAGTAAAAAGGCTCCCCGTTCAGTCGCCGAAAAGCAGTCTTTTTCATGGTGAATATTTTGTTGGAAGTGTTTCCGGGTGCGTACCGTTTCGTCCATTTCAATCATCCTTCCCAGACGAAATGTGCAACTTCGCCGCGCAAGAGCCAAACAGACAACTTTGTGTACACGCACAATGAACCCTATGCACCCGCATCAATTCTATTTTTTCTGATTGTTCCGAAGTATTAAATTCCGTAAACTTCCTTTGTATTCAATGTATCACAATCTATGGAGGTGTCCAGTGATGTCAGGAAATCGCGCCGTAGTCTATAAAGGAGCAGGGAGAGTTGGTATCGAGACCATCGACTACCCTGAACTAGCACTGAAAGACGGTCCGGGAGTCAACCCTCTGAATGTCGGACGAAAATGCGATCACGGTGTCATTTTGAAAGTCGTTTCTACGAATATCTGCGGCAGCGATCAGCACATGGTCCGAGGCCGCACGACGGCTCCCGAGGGATTGGTTCTCGGCCACGAAATCACCGGCGAAGTCATTGAAACTGGGCGCGACGTGGAATTTATCAAAAAAGGCGACTTGGTTTCCGTACCTTTTAACATTGCGTGTGGACGCTGCCGTCAGTGTAAAGAAGGAAACACGCACATTTGTTTAAACGTCAATCCCGACCGACCGGGGTCCGCTTACGGATACGTAGACATGGGAGGCTGGGTAGGTGGGCAGGCCGAATACGTCATGGTCCCTTACGCGGATTTTCAACTCCTCGCCTTTCCGGACAAAGACCAGGCCATGGAGCGAATTCTAGATTTGACTATGCTCTCCGACATCTTCCCGACTGGCTATCATGGAGCCGTCAGTGCAGGAGTAACGACGGGGTCTACGGTCTACATTGCCGGGGCAGGTCCCGTGGGTCTGGCAGCAGCCCATTCTGCGCAACTGCTTGGGGCATCCGTCGTGATCGTCGGAGATTTAAACCCGGTGCGCCTAGAACAAGCCCGGAGTTTTGGCTGCGAGACCGTAAATCTCAGTGAACACGACGACCTGGGAGAACAAATCGAACAGATTCTCAAAGTCCCTGAGGTGGACTGTGCCGTCGACTGCGTCGGCTTCGAAGCGCACGGTCACGGTAAAAATCATTCAGAAGCCCCAGCTACAGTGCTCAATTCCATCATGCAAGTAACCCGGGCTGGAGGACGACTCGGTATCCCCGGTCTCTACGTGACTGGCGACCCGGGAGGCATTGACGACGACGCCAAGATTGGATCGCTGAAAATTCGCATCGGGCTCGGGTGGGCGAAAGCGCATTCATTCGTCACCGGCCAAACTCCGGTGATGCGCTATCACAGACAACTGATGAACGCCATCCTCAGCGGACGTGCGCAAATTGCCAAGGCCGTTAATGCGACGGTCGTTGACCTGGACAACGCTCCTGAAGGGTACCGGGACTTTGACAAAGGTGTGGCTCGCAAGTTTGTGCTCGACCCGCACGGACTGGTTCGTAAGCATCATCCCGACCACGTTGCAGCTTTTACGAACTAACCCCTCTTTCGCTTGGCTCCGAACAAAACACCCATTGCCTTTGCGCCGCAGACACTTGCTGCGGCGCAACGGCTCGACCTCCATCTGGAGTACGACAACTCTATCTTGAGTACGACAATATGATAAAATTGCAACACTTGTTTCACTTCATTTGAGCACGATATGTGAGCACTATATGTGAGCACTACAAAGGGTCCCAAGGGAGCATCGCATTGGTCGCTTTGAAAATGGTTGTACTCATTTTGTCACTCGGCGCAGATACGCTGATGATGTCTGTCGCTCTTGGGTTCGTTCAAACCAAAGGAATCGTGAAGATTGCGCTTACGTTCGCTTGCGCCGAAGCCATCATGCCCTTAGTTGGACTGCTGATTGGCCACACAGCAGGTCGACTTATCGGCGATTGGGCTTCTTTGGTTGGCGGTATCATCTTACTAGGGGTTGCTGCATGGTTCATCTTTTTTGAAGATGAGGATGAAGAAGAAGAGAAGCTCGAACGCACGCTCGAGGGATGGACTTTGATCCTAACGGCGCTGAGTATCAGCCTGGACGAGTTGGCTGTTGGTTTTTCTATCGGGCTTGTTGGAGTTCCCATCACCTTGACCCTTGTTCTCATTGCGCTGCAAGCATTCGTTTTTACGTTCATTGGGTTGAGGTTCGGGTCGAGCTTGAAACGCTATTTGGGAGAGTGGTCCGAAAAACTGGCGGGCGTGGTTCTTGCACTACTGGGTATCTGGATCCTCATGGATGCGGCCTTCCAATTAACTCATCACTAGTTTAGTGTTGTGAGGACTCGTGTCCTTGGGTGAAGTGGAGTTTGTATTGCACAAATGCGCTGTTCAGTTTAGGGCCTTGCACTTAATGACATTACGGGACGGCTCAGCTCGCTGTACGGTTTGTTGCTGCATGTGGCAGGTGAAGAGGAAAACATGGATATTTCCAGTAAAAATCCCGGGCATGCTCGGCGCATATTCGACATTGCCTTACCCGCAATTGGAGAGGCATATCTCCAAAACCTTTTGGGCGTTGTGGACGCAGTGTTTATCGCTAAACTTGGACTCATCGCCATTGACGCAGTCGGCGTGACCAACATTTACAACATGACCTATATCGGTGTTTTTACCGCCATTTCTGCCGCTCTGTCTGTATTCTTGTCCCGTTCGGTCGGCGCAAAGAACCTAGAGCGTGGTCGCTCTGTCATCTGGCACGGTTTCGTCCTTGCGTGTGTCCTGGGACTTGTTGTATCCATGGGTTCCATCGCCTTCGCTGTACCGCTGTTGCACATGATGGGTGCCCACGGAACCCTTCAAAGCATGGCTTATCCGTATTTCACGGTCGTCCTTGGCATCTCACCGTTAATTTCACTGTTTACCGCACAATCCTCAGCGTTTCGGGCAATTGGCATGACCAAAGTCCCGCTTCGTGTAGGACTCGAAATGAACGCGATACACGTTGTCCTCGACTATGTACTTATATTTGGCGTGGGTTCCTTTCACGGGCTCGGAATCAAGGGGGCTGCTATCGCCATGGTGCTGGCCCGCCTGTACGCGCTCATTCGCCTCTGGAGAAAGTCGCGCGATGTGGACGCCCTCGCCTTACGCGTTTCAGACTTGAAGCTGTCTGGAACACTCGGTTGGAGCATGGCGAAATTTGCAATCCCAGCGGCGTTGGAGCGCCTGTCGATGAGGCTTGGACAAGTCATCTATTTTGGTCTCATCGTTCGGATGGGGACAGATGTATATGCGACGCACAATATTGCAGGTACGTTGACCACCTTCGCCTCCACGATTGGAACCGGCTTCGCAACCGCAGCCACGGCGACCATTGGACAAGCGATTGGCAGTGGAAACGAAAAAGATGTTCGGATGTATCGCCGTTGGAGCTATATTGAATCCGCCATATCCATGACGGTGGTGACCATCGTGATTTGCTTGTCCAGTCCGTGGCTTGGTCTGCTGTTTACTCACAACCAGCACGTCATTCATTTGCTCTTCCTCGTTCTTGCCATTGATGTTGTCTCTCAGCCATTCCTCGCCGCTGTTTTGGTCGACACGTCCGCCATTCAAGCTGGCGGAAACAGTAAGTTCCCGATGGTGACCACGATGATTGGCATTTGGGGTGTTCGAACACTGGGAGTTTACCTGCTCGCTTGGCGTTTGGGATGGGGGCTCACGGCTGTGTGGGGCTGTATTGCTGCGGACAACGCCCTTCGTGCTGGGCTATTCCTTTGGTATCGCAAGACTCGGAACTGGGTACAAAAGCTCGCGTAACCGCAAACGGCAAATTCATATCTGTCTCTTGTAGCATTGCATTGCAACTCTCATCATTGCAACTTTCAGGCATTGCAACTTGTGCATCAAACTGCGGAGTCACGGATACCATAAATGGAAAAACATTGTGAGGCAACCAGATATGCGCTCAACATTTCTGTCCACTCCACATCTCATCCTAATCATTACCGCAACGTTGTATGGCACCATAGCTCGATTGGCTACCTTGCGGCAGGATTTTCGACAGTATCCTACCTTTCCCAATGGTTACCTGAGCTTTGCGGCGTTGGGATTTGTCGCGGCTACTCTGGGAGCTGTTTTTGTGCCAGCACTCCTCACCAACCAACTCACGGCTGTCACCTTTCTTGTCCTCGCCATGCGCCAATTCCAAGGTGTTCGTCAGTTGGAGCAAAAGAGCCTGTCATTACTGGAAGATGTGGAGTATACGAGACGTGGGAGCGCTTATATCGATGGCATCGCCAAGACGTTCGAAGCGCGGAATTACGTGTCTCTCTTCGTGGCACTGGCCGTAGGGATCATTATGGAGTCTCTGGGGCATCAGAGTGTCGTATTCCGGCTTGTTGCCGCAACCTTGGGCGGCGGCTGTGTCTTTGTGCTGCTTGCAAAAATATCGAAGGGTCAAATCATTGCGGATATTGCCGAAGTGACTCCGGCCGCAATTCGGGTTTCCCAAAACCAGTTGTTCGTAGACGACATCTTTGTTTCCAACCGGGTCGGTATCGAGTTAGGTCAACAGATGATTCTCGATGAGGGGTTGGCGGTGATTGTTCGCCCGAAGCATCAACATTTTCGTGTGACACTTGAAAATTACGGACAGCGGCAAGCCATCTTGTTTGAGATTACGAGGAGCCTAGGCGTCAAGCGTTACCACTATACGAGAAAGAACTATGAGGACGGGAGCATCGCGTTCATGACGGTTCCCATCATTCGAGATATGGAACGGCTCATTCAAGTTGTGCGTCATACACCGGTTCTTGAAACGACAAAGAAAAATCACGCCATGCTGGAGAAATGGGTGAGCCGCCATGGCGGATAGGGTGAGAATATATGCGTTTATTGGAACAACGGCACACGTCAGCGGAGTCATTGACCCTGGAAGCGCAGCGTTGATTCTTGGAAAGGACGTTCAGGAACAGGAGGAACTCGTGCGAGAGGTCGCTCTAGCAGTGGCAGGTGACGTTGTGAAGTTGACCAATGGACTGTACATGGTCCTAACATCGGTGACTTGACCACCGATGTACGTCGATGAACGAGGGCTGCCGCTGCCACAGCATCGGCGCCCTTTGCCCGTGTGTTTTCATAAGTCCAATGAGATTATCGCGGTTCCCACTCCATGGGCAGACCGACATAGTTTTCAGCCAGACTCGTCGAAGCCGCTAGAGACGATGTGACATAGTCCAGCTCTGCCAGTTGAATGTTGCGTTCAAACGCACTGTGATGGCTGTGTCGGTGCAACATGGACGTCATATACCAAGAAAAGCGCTCCGCCTTCCATACACGGCGAAGACAAATCGAAGAATACTGTTGCATCCGCGTGGTATCCCCGTCTGCGTAAAACTCCGTAAGTGCGCGAGCAAGGACTGCCACATCCGCGACGGCCAGGTTGAGTCCTTTGGCGCCTGTGGGAGGCACAATGTGGGCAGCATCCCCGGCTAAAAACAGCCTGCCGTACTGCATCGGGTCGCAGACAAAGCTCCGCATCGCGACAATCCCTTTTTGAATGATGGGACCTTCAATCAGTTTCCAATTGTCGCTGGTCTCCAGACGGGCGTGCAATTCACTCCAAATCCGGTCATCCGGCCAATGGGCAATGTCGTCTTGGCGGTCTACCTGAAGATACAGCCGTTGAATCTGCGGAGACCGGGTGCTCACCAAAGCGAAACCGCGGTCGTGGTTTGTGTAGATGAGTTCCGGTGTCGAAGGCGGCGCTTCAATGAGGATTCCCAGCCATCCAAACGGAAGCAGCGAATCGTATTCCGTGCGAACAGAACGCGGAATGGCTGGTCGGCTCGGCCCGTGAAACCCGTCGCAGCCCGCAATGAAATCACATGTAATCTCTTGGAGTTCACCGTCTTGGTCCTGGCGAAATCGAATTTTGGGAGACAGAGTATCCACATCGTGCAGGCTGACTTGCCCGACGTTGAACAGAATCTCCCCTCCTGCCTCCAAGCGGGCACGGACGAGGTCCTTAATCACTTCGTGCTGCGGGTACACGGTGACGTTTTTCCCGCCAGTCAGTTGATGCATGTCGATGCGGTGTCCTCGGCCATTGAAGCGAAGTTCAATGCCGTGGTGAAACTGCGCCTGCGCCATCATTCGCTCGCCCACGCCCGTGGCGTTCATCAAGTCCACGGTGCCTTGTTCAAGAACGCCGGCCCGAATCGTTTCTTCAATTTCCTTGCGGGTCCTGCTCTCGAGCACAATCGAATCGATGCCTTGCAAGTGAAGAAGATGCGATAACATGAGTCCTGCCGGACCGGCGCCGACAATTCCTACCTGAGTCCGCATTCGGGAGCGCCTCCTCTCTCAGGTCTTTGGTTTAAATGCCAAGAAAGTCGTGAACTCCATGGACAACCGCCTCGGCTGGAGGCCAGGTCTTCAGGTCGAATGGAAAATCTGAACCAGGGAGAACCCGGTCTTCTCCCACCACCGACTTGAGAAATGCCAGTGCGCTCGGGTGCCACAAGACGTTGTCGTAGTAAAAACGTTTCAAATACTCTTGTGGACTGCTGGGCAAAGTGTTTCTAACCGCGGGCCAGGACAAGTATCCTTGGTGATACCGCCCCGCTTGATAGGGTAAAAAGCCTCCGCCGTGAGCCAAAAGAACCTTTACGCCGGGGAAGCGGTCGAGGTGGCCGGTCAAAATGAGGTCCAATGCGCAGATGGTCGTCTCCCACGGAACCCCAATCAAGTTCGGCATCCGGTTCTTTTGGATGCGCGCGTCTTCATTGAGCAGGGGGTGAATGAACACAATGGCTCCCAATTCGTTGGCCGCATCCCAAAACGGATCAAAAGACGGGTCGCTGAGCAATTTCCCGGCGAATCCGGGGCCAACAATCGTGCCCTTAAGTCCTTCACCCACAGACCGCGTCAATTCCTGTACTGCAGAGGCAACGTCGTTGAGTGGAACAGTCGCGAGCGCAGAGAGCCGCTGTGGACGCGCCTTCACCCAACTCGCCAGTGCATGGTTGTAGACTCTGGATGCCTGAGAGGTCAACTCACCGGGAAAATCGTACAGAAACAACTGGGGAATGGGGGACACCAAGGAGTGCTCGACGCCCGCCTCATCTTGCGCTGCAAAGTACAGCGATTCTTCGTAAAACTCCCGTTTGAGCTCGAACGACCACTTTCGGTTCACCGTCAAAAAAGGTTCCTGATTGGCGCCGCGCCGTTCCCAGGCGGCGGCAACTGCACCGGAATTGGCCTCGAGCCACGCGAGCATTTCAGGAGGGATAAAGTGAGTGTGAATGTCATACATCGCCGTTACCTTGATGAGGGTCGGATGGCAGCGAATCTCCAACAGCAGCCTTTGCGTCGTTGGTATTGGCCTGCTGCCTTTCGGCCATAGTCACGCCGCCGACGGCCCAGTGTTCTTTAGGCAGCTCGTAGAGCAGCACTCGGATCGACTCCGGTTTGGCGCCTAGCGTACGGCTCACCGCATCCGTGACCTCGGAGATCAACTGTCGCTTTGTTTCTGCTGTCCGTCCCTCTAAAATGTGCATCTGAATCAGGGGCATTCCAAAACCTCCCTTTGTCCGCGCTCTCTTTGTTTACAGCCCGCGTTTAGGAAACCCGGCCGTTTCGCAGCTACGGCCGGACATCCAGCCGGATTTCACCCATCTCGTCAAACTCCACACTTACGGTGTCTCCTTCATAGACGTGGATGGCCTCCGTGATGGCACCGGTTAACACGACCATTCCTGCCTCCAAGGCATGCCCGGTCCGGTGCAGCATGTGCACCAATTCGACAACGGATCGAACCGGATGGCCCAAGACCGCAGCACCTGCCCCGGTCTGCACCACTTCTCCATTTTTCTTCATGACGACGCCGACTTCATCCCAGCGAAACTGATAGGGAGAATAGGCCTGGTCTGCCACCAAAAACTTCGCACTGGAAGCATTGTCCGCCACGACATCCACCAAGGTGAACGAGAAATTCTTGTAGCGGCTGTCGATGACTTCGACCGCCGGCATCACGCACTCCGTGGCCAGCCACACATCCCGGGGAGTGACCCGAGGCCCTTCCAACCGGTGCTTCAGTACGAATGCGATTTCCGGTTCAACGCGCGGATGAATCAACCCCTTCAGGCTCAATTCCGGCTGCGCCAATTCCATAGAAGCCAACAACCTGCCGTACAGCGCCTCGTTGACGCCCACGGACTGTTGTTTGGCTTTGCTGGTCAACCCCATTTTCCACCCCACCAGCGAGTTGCCTGGGCGAATCATGCTGGCAACGCTCAGGCGCTGGATCTCATAAGCATCCTCAACCGTCAATCCGTCGTAGCGCAGCGTGATCTTTTCCATCTCCGTTGCGGATTGCTGGTGGCTGGTGATTTCGGATGCAATTTGCTCTAGGTCCATGGACGTATCCTCCGCTCTGTACAATTTGTGTTTTGCCTTTGCGAATCCCTACTTCATGCCCTCTAGGATTGAGCCCGGCCTCTCCCCTTACGATTTGGCCTTTTGGGCCAGTTGGTACGCCACGTCCACAATCATGTCTTCTTGTCCCCCAACGACCTTGCGCCGGCCAAGCTCCACCAACACGTCCCGGGCTTCAATGGAGAACTGTTCCGCTGCCTTGTAGGCGTGATGCAAGAAACTGGAATACACTCCTGCGTACCCCAGCGTCAAACTCAAGCGGTCCGTAGCAATCGGCTTGTACATTCGAGGGCGGACCTCGTCTTCTGCCGCATCCATGGCTGCGTACAAGTTGATGCCCGTATCGATCCCGACCTTTTCACAGGCTGCGGCAAACACCTCGAGCGGTGTGTTTCCAGCTCCCGCACCCAATCCGGCCAAACTGGCGTCAATCCGGAACGCGCCTTCTTCGACAGCCGCAATCGAGTTTGCGACTGAGACACCTAAGTTGTTATGGGCGTGAAAACCCACCTGCACATCCGCCGGCATGGCACTCCGAATCGCGGACACCTTTTGCCGGACCTCGTCCATCATCATGGCCCCGGCGGAATCGACAATGTACACCGCGTTTGCTCCGTACGACGCCATCTTTTTCGCTTCTTCCGCCAACACCTCGACCGGGGTCATATGGGACATCATCAAAAAACCGACCGTTTCGAGTCCCATTTTTCGCGCTTCTGAGATGTGCTGCTCCGCAATGTCCGCTTCGGTCGAATGGGTCGCCACTCGCACCGCCTGAATGCCGCACTCCACCGCGCGTTTCAGGTGCTCCATCGTTCCGATACCCGGTAGCAGCAAAGCCGCTACACGGGCGTTTTTGACGACGCCGCAAACGGCGCGCAGGTAATCCGCTTCTTTTTCCTTGGAAAAACCGTACTGAACGGAGCTTCCGCCCAAGCCGTCCCCGTGGGTCGCCTCAATCAGCGCAACTCCCGTCTGGTCCAGCGCTTGGGCAATGGCCTGTGCATCTTCGACAGAAAACTGGTGTTTGACGGCGTGCATACCGTCGCGCAGCGTCACATCCGTCAGCTCAATTTTGTAGGTCGCGGTCACTGTGCGTTCCCTCCCCGTACCGACATGCGGTGCCTCGCGTACTCCTCGCCAAAGCGCGTGGCCGCCGCGGTCATGATGTCTAGATTTCCTGCGTACACGGGCAGGTAGTCTCCCAGCCCTTCGACTTCAATCGAGATGCTGACGAGGTTGTCTCGAAAAATCGGATCGCGGTTTAAACGGTACCCTGGGACAAACGTCTGGATATGAGCGACCATGTCCCGAATGGAGCGGTCGATTTGCTCGTAGACGTCGTTCCCGCTTTGTTCAATCATGCAGTAGATGGTATCTCGCATCAGAATCGGGGGGTCGGCAGGATTCAAAATGATGATGGCTTTGCCTTCCTTCGCTCCGCCGATGGATTCAATCGCTTTAGCCGTGGTCTCCGTGAATTCGTCGATGTTTTGGCGCGTCCCGGGACCTGCACTTTTGCTGGCAATGGTCGCCACAATCTCTGCGTACGAGACCCCGGTGATACGGCTGACCGCGTACACCATGGGGACTGTCGCCTGGCCCCCGCAAGTCACCATATTGACATTTTGTGAATCAAAGTGTTCGTGCAAATTAACAGCGCTGATCACGTACGGTCCGCGCGCCGCAGGCGTCAAATCAATCGCCTGGATATTGGCTTCCCGAAGTAACTTGGCGTGCCTCACGTGGGCTCTGGCACTGGTGGCGTCGAATACGATGTCCGGACGCATGCCCCGCTCCAACTCTGCTTTCAGCCCCGCGTGGGAAACTTCGAGTCCCCGGCTCTTGGCCCGTTTCAGGCCGTCCGATTCGGGGTCGATGCCAATCATCCAACGCGGCTCGATCCATTCACTGCGCTGCAACTTCATCATTAAATCGGTCCCAATGTTGCCGGACCCGATAATGGCTGCCGTCAATTTTTGCATACTCCGCCCTCCGCTAGCCGATGTCCTGGCTGTAAATTCCGTACAATTGCGCAGTTATTTCATCGTCACTTCTACTCGCCCCAGTTTTCCAAACGAAACGGATACGCAGTCGCCGGGTTCGACTGCAACCGCAGCACTGATGGCTCCGGACAAAACAACGCTCCCTTTGCGCAGCACGGTACCCAATGACCCCAGCTTGTTGGCTAGCCAGGCCACGGAAAGGGCCGGGTGCCCCAATACTGCACCCCCTGCGCCCGTCTGGACGACGCTGCCGTTCTTTTTAAAGACACCGCCAACGGTGCCCAGATGCACATTCGTGGGCGCGGTGTACGTATCCCCCAACGCAAAACACCCAGAAGACGCGTTATCCGCAACCGTATCGACCAACTTGATTTTCCAATCCGCAATGCGGCTGTCGATGATCTCCAGCGCCGGTACGACAAACTCGGTAGCTTCAAGGACATCGAGAAAGGTGATGTTTGGACCGGCCAAATCCGCCTTCAAGATGAACGCCAGTTCCGCCTCCACCTTGGGTTGAATCAACGGATAGTCCACCACATCTCCCGACTGGAAATACATCGAAGCAAACAAGTGACCAAAGTCCGGTTCTGGCACGCCGAGCATTTGTTGCATGGGCTTGCTCGTCAACCCGACTTTGTGGCCAGCGACTCTATCGCCGCGTTCGACCCTGCGTCGCACGTTGTACATTTGAATCTCGTACGCCGTTTCTACCGAACAATCGGGAAACTGTTCTGTAATGGGCCGAATCGGCCTCCGGGTTGCTTCGGCCGTCTCCAACTGGTCTGCACACAAAACGACGATATCGGTAGTTGTGTTTTGCATCGATGAGCCTCCTGCATTGAATTGGACTCCTGCCCTAGAACTTGACGCACACGTTCTTCAACTCGCTGAAAAACTCAAAGCTGTGCATGCCGCCCTCCCGTCCCATTCCACTTTCCTTCATACCGCCAAACGGCGTCCGTAAGTCCCGCAGGAACCAGCTGTTAATCCAGATGATTCCAGCTTCCAACTCCCCAGCCACCCGGTGTGCCCGCTTCAAATTCGACGTCCAAATGCTGGCGCTCAGCCCATAGCGCGTGTCGTTCGCCGCCGAGATGACCTCTTCTTCCGAATCGAAAGGTTGAATCGTGATGACCGGCCCAAACACCTCCTGCTGCACAATCTCACAGGACTCGTTGACGTCGACGATGATGGTGGGCTCCAAATACGAACCGCACGCCACGTGAGATGGACGTTTGCCTCCGCATAGAACGCGGCCGCCTTGCTGCACGGCCCGTTCAATAAACCCTTCCACACGCAAAAGGTGTTCTTCGCTGATGAGCGATCCGACGTTCGTGCCCGCATCCATCGGGTCGCCTACAACCAATTGCGAGGCCCGGTCGACAAGTCGGTTCACAAACGTTTCGTACAACGGCCGTTCCACGTACACCCGTGATCCGCATAGACACACTTCCCCTTGGTTGCTGAAACTCGAACGAATAGTGGTCTCGATGGCGTCGTTCAGGTCCGCATCCGCGAAGACAATGTTCGGGTTTTTTCCGCCCAGTTCAAACGACAGCCGTTTCAAGGTCGCGGAGGCCGCCTTCATCACCGCTTTGCCTGTCGTCGTCTCTCCCGTCAGGGAGATCAATTGAACGTCCGGGTGTTCCGTCAAAAACGACCCCGCCGCATCCGGACCAAAGCCGTGCACGACGTTTAAGACGCCGTCCGGAAGCCCCGCCTCTTTACAGATTTCTGCCAACTTGGTCGCTGTCGTGGGCGTGAGTTCCGCAGGCTTAATCACGCAAGTGTCACCGGCAGCCAGGCACGGAGCGACCTTCCAGGTCAGAAGCAACAAAGGCAAATTCCAGGGTGAGATGAGGCCTGCCACTCCGACGGGGCGACGCAAGGCGTAGTTTAGAGCCACCCCCTCCATCTCAAAGCACTCCGTCCCAAGTCCTTTGACAAAGTCTGCAAAAAAGCGAAAGTTGTACGCTGCACGTGGTATATCTAAAGATTTTGACAGAGACAACGGTTTTCCTGTATCCAAGGTTTCGAGTATGGCAAGTTCTTCCTGACGTTGTTCAATGAGGTCCGCGATCCGGTTTAACACCTTGGCCCGTTCTGCCGGCGTCGTCTTTCCCCACGCGGTAAAGGCCCGTTTGGCTGCCGCTACCGCTTTGTCGATGTCCTGTCTTCCACCTTCTGCCACCAGGCTGATGACCTCTCCGGTTGCAGGGTTCACATTGTCAAACGTCCGCCCGTCCGCTGACTCTACGAACTGGCCGTCAATAAAGTGCAGTAGTTTCTCCATTTGGATACCTCTCAATGCTGTAAAGTGAAATGCCAGACCCTCAAGTGCCAGAAAATGAAGTGCTTACAGTGAACTCCCTGAAAGGTGAGAGACTCTAAAGTGACCGCCTAAAATTCGTTGACGGTTCCTTACGCCGGCTGCAGCGTCAAAACCGGGTTTCCGGAGCCTGATGACGGGCCATAGCCGTGAAGAACGCCTGAGAACTTCTCTTGCAAGACTCCCAGCAGCATCGCAACGTGGCGCCCGCCGGATTCTACGCCTGCAGCCCGCGCATACGATGGGAGCATTTCTTTCGCTGAGGCGTAGTCGCCTTGCACCATATAGGCGCAAAACTCCCGATCGAGCGCTTGCTCAGTGATGTTTGGCCACAACTCCGGTCCACGGTGCAAGTTGTGAGCCAATGCACCGCTAGCGACAAAAACAGAGCGCAGCGGGGATGCCCTTAACACGTCCCCAATGACTTGCCCCCACTGCATGGTTTCTTCTAGGGATGCAGCGAAACAAACGGACAAATCAATCACGGGGATATCCTTTTTTAACAGATATCGCAGTGGAACCACTGTGCCGTAATCCCACACATAAGTCGGGTCGTTGATGGCCGCGACGCTGATTCCAGCCGCATTGCCCGCACTGGCCAACTTTTCGGCGAGTTCAGACTGACCGAGGTGGTCATAAGGCACATCGTGAATCAAGTCGGGGCATTCCACGGCGGTGAGAATACCGCGGTGGACAGGTGTAGCATCCACGTAATGGATAAAGCTTGACACCCAATGGCACGACACGAGAACCATGACATCCGGATTGACCTGCTCGATGACGTCTGCCGCTTTGTACATCGCCTCGACCATTGGTTTTTGGAAATCCGCGACTTTATCCTTGTGACAAATCCTCGGCGTATGCGGCGTGATCATCGCAAGTTCAAGACTCATGCTTTTGCCTCCCTTCAAATCGAAAGACCTTCGTGACTACAGGCTTCACTAAGGGCCTCACTGCCTCTTTGGTTCCTGCATGTCTTTGTTTCTTGGAATTGAAAATTTCGTCTTTTCAGAACTCAAACCCGCGAAAGCGCTTCACTGTTCCGTATGGTAGCACTGGTCATGCTGTGAGACTAGAGCCGGGTTCCTCTATACGGGATGCATCTTCGCTTTATTCTCTGGCTCTGGATGTCTTTAGCTCAACTATACATCGATTCTTTTAAATAATAAGATAAGTATGAGACTCCGGTTCATTTTACGGCATACCTGGGATAAAATGACCAATTTGACCCATACACCGAGGTGAGATGATTGTACAACCAGAACTCCGTCCCAAACACGTTGTCTTCGTTGGGCAACGCCCTTCGCATCATCAAGTGTTTTACAGTGGACGAACCCGAAAAAGGGGTGACGGAAATTGCACAGTCCCTCCATTTGTCTAAAAGCACGGTGCATCGCGTCTTGGCGACCCTTGCCGAAGACGGTTTTGTCCGCAAAGACGACAAGACGCACCGTTACCGATTAGGGCTGTCCGTTTTGAGTCTGGCCGGCGTCCTCATGTCCAATCTCGAAATTTATCGGGAAGGTCAACACCTGCTCGAGGAATTTGTGAATCGGTTTGACGAATCCGTACACCTCGCCGTGTTGGAAGGCCACAACACGGTGTATGTCAGCAAACTGGAGTCCAAACACCCAATCAAAATCCTTACCCACTTGGGCCGCAAGAACCCTTTGCACTGCACGAGTTCCGGCAAGGTCATCCTGGCGTTCCAGCCTCCTCAAATGATTGACGAAGTGATTGCACTTGGGCTGACCGAATATACCAAAATGACCATCACGGACTCCCAGGTGTTTCGCAAACACCTCGACGGCATCCGCGAGGCCGGCTTCGCGACGAGCTGCGGTGAACTGCGCGAAGGTGTCTCTTCTGTTGCCGTTCCCGTTCGGGATTACACGCGCCAAGTCGTGGGAGCTGTCACTGTGGTCGGACCGACACCGCGGTTCACCGAACAAAAAATGGACGTGTTCGCCAAACAGCTGCAGCGAGTCGGCGAAGAAATCTCTGCCCGGCTCGGGTATTATGTGCGCCGGCGCTAAGCGCTTTTCTGCCAATAGAACTTCGAATCCATAGGCCTGAGAGGCTTGTCCCTTTGAATCCCCACGTCTCGGAGGAACTCCTTCTCATATCGCTTACGGAACCACGTAGCCAAACCACGAGGATCAACGCAGCAGCACTTCTCTAATCCACAGGTTCATGCCATCTCGCAGTTCTTCTCTGACCTCCTCTAAAACACTCTTTGGGTGTTCTTTTTCGGGTTCGGTCCTTCCTGGCCGTTTTAAATTTCCCGACTCAGCCGTGATTTTTTCCGACTTCCATCGCGTGATTTGTTGCTTCTTCCTGGACGAATGCTTGTACTTGCACGTGCATTTGCACCGGCACTTGCACTTGGGCCTGTCTGAATGCTTTGCACAGTTCGCCATTGTCTCTTCCCACCATTGGATTTGAGATGCTTTGTCCAATATATGACACCTACCTCCGAAGTGACTGGACATAGGGGGGTCGTATGTTTCTGCTCGGGTCATCTCCGCCTTTCGCCCTGCGACACCCCAGGAAACCCGCCGCCATGAGCAAATGCGTTGCGCCCTCTTCACTCTTTTCCCGCAATGCGTTCGGATTGGCGCATCCCTCCAGGCAAGCAGAACCGTCCGCCTAACCGAGGCGGACGGTTCCTTGTTTCAGCCAACTTTGAGAAGAAACTACACCGTAGGCAACGAAGTGTCTTGCAGCTTGGACTTTGCAGCCACCCGGCTCAGTTTTAACGGGGATGTTTCCTTCAGTCCAAAAGAGACCAAAAACACCAAAAAGGACCCGGCTGCGGCCATCCACAATGGAGCGACCGGACTGAGGCGGTCTGCCAAAGTTCCAGCAATCGTCGGAACTGCGGTTCCACCGAAGATTTCCCCGACAAACACGATGATGGACATCGCCGTCGCCACGAATGCCCGAGGCACCGATTCAGAGGGGATAATCGCCATGAAGACCGGCGCGTATCCCTGCGCGACGGCCAAAAAGAACGCCACAATCATGAGAATCCAAGGTGTCGTATGCAAAACAGCCAAAACAATCGGAGCCAGCGCTGCAATCAAACCAAAAATAATCATGATGGGTTTCCGGCCGAATCGGTCGGACAAGTAGGGCAAAAGCAGACCCCAGATAAAACTGCCAAGTCCCATGGCGCTCATAATCAATGAGACTAAAGACGGACTGATCTTGTCCACTTCTACGAGAAACGTCGGTGCAAATGTCGTGAATGCAAACAGCCAACTCATAAATCCGATGGAAATAATCATGCCCAGCCATATGTTGCGGTGCTGAAAAGCCTTTTTGTAATCCGACAGTTTTGGACGAGCGTGCACGTGTTCGGACGCCATTCCTGTCAGCACAGGCTCTTTCATGTACTTCATCAGGATGAGAGCGATGAGGATCCCCGGAACGGTCAAAATGTAAAACGAGTACCTCCAACTCGAAGCCTGTGCAATCGCCACCACGAGCAATGGAGCCACGACCGCACCCAACAACGCCGTCGAACTTTGCACGAATCCCATGTTAAATCCACGCCGTTTCGGCGAAGAATCTGCAATGACAGCCGCTTGTGCCAGCGTCACCACAGGACCCTCTGCCGCCCCCATCAACCCGCGCGCGAGCATGAGCGTCCCAAATGTCGCGGCTAACCCGGTGGAAAAGGACGCAACGGAAAACACCAGCACCACAAAAATCAGAAACTTCTTTTTCGCATTGAATAAATCGGAGACGCTGGAAAACACCCAACTGGAAACGGCCCAACAAACCGAAAGAATGGATACCGAGAGTCCAATCTGAGTATCGGTAAGTTTTAAAGCGGGTGCAATAAATGGAAACAAATAGACAATGCTGAGACGGTCCATCATCACGAACCCGTACGTAAAGAACATCGCGATCACGATAAAGTTTTCGTATCTGCGAAAACTGCTCGTTGAAACTTCCGGCACACGCAACCCCCCAAATCTACAATTTTCCGGTCCGCCTCGCTTTTCACACCCCTCACCTTCGTTGGTTGAAGACCTGGGCGGCCTTACTTGTAAACGCTATCATCCGAAAAAAATACGTTCCACGGAAATGTTCCAGCATACGGAACAAGGTCAAATTTTTTAAAATTTCTCAAAAATAAAACGGCAAACCCGAGACCATTCACGGTCCCAAGCTTGCCACTGCGCTGAATCCGGTCAGGGAGATTTGGACAGGGAGCGCGCCGACCTCCATGCGACGCCGGCCGCGATCGCAAGAACTGCGGAAAGAAACCACCAGCCGAACGCTAAGCGATGGGATGTATCCACCACAAATCCAAAGAGTGGCGGAAAAATCGTAGCACCGAGAAACACAGTCGACCCAGCCAAACTCATCGCCAATCCACTGTGAGACGGAGGGACAGATTCTCCCGCCCATGTCAGCACGAGTGCATTCCAACCCGCTGCTGCAAAGCCCAAGATGAACCAAATGATAAACAACACCACAACAGGGACACGTGCAGGCAACACTCCTACAATAAAAGCAAAAGTTGTCCCCAGTGCAGCGGCTAACGCGATCGCCGGCGGACGGCGCCCCCCGAGGTAATCACTGAGCTGGCCAAGGCCGATGCGGCCCAACCCTCCCCCAATCTGGCTTAAAGCGAGAACCTCTCCCGCCGTGACAAGAGTCAGATGGTGTCCTTGATGAAGGTCCGAGATGGTGTACGTTAAAAGGATGTATTGGCCCGAGACCATCAACACGGCAACCGACAACGGACGGAGCAGTTTTAACCAATCCGTGCGCCGGAGCTTCACTCTCTCTGCCGCTGCAGATACGCGGTTCCAGGGCTGCATCACAGCCACAAACGCCCAACTTGTCAGCAACAGCTCACATACAAAAATGTAATACACCGGGCGGAGCCCCGTGTGAGACGCCATCTGCGGCAACAGCCACGCGGACAGTGCGGCTCCAATGGGCACCCCAGTCTGGCGAATTCCCATCACTAATCCCCGCGGGCGCCCGGCGAAGGCTGTAAACACGGCCTTGGTCCCCGCTGCAGGGACAATGGCGAGGGCTGCACCTGCAAGGAACAAAACGATGAGCAACGTGCCGAACAAATTCACTTGTGTCAGCAAGAAACAAAGTCCTGACATCAAAAACGCGCCCCAGAACAACACGACGCGTGGTCCCAAACGATCGACGGTCAATCCGATAAAAACCATACTCACCATCACCCCAAACGACAGCGCTGACGTGACGAAACCCAACTGCGTCAAATTGAGGTGATACTGGATGGCAAAGAACGTCCCCAACACGACTAATCCTTGCTGCACGAACGACATACCGGTTTGCGATAAAAATGCCAAACTGAGATAAGGAATGGGTGAAACTCGAGCTGGAAAGCCACTGGCTGTAAAGGGTTTAAACACGATGAGTCCTCCTAGTCTGAGCCGACACCGCGGTTGAGTGTTTCAAGGGTTCTCACTTTTCCTATATTTGGGATTTTCTCTGTCACTTGGGTTTTCTCTTTTTCAATCCGCAATCCTCTATTTCATATTGAGTAAACTTGCGATTTGCGAAGGAACCGTATGTTATACTTTCTCAGAACTCGCAATTCCGGAAGGAGAACGGCAAAATGTACAAATCCGAAACTTCACACGGCGCAGAGATCGTTCCAATTACAACAGAGGAAATTTCGGAAGCCTTGGCAATAGTTCAAGAAGTCATTTTAACGACCCCGTTGCAGAAAAACCAGGTATTGTCTGAAAGGTACCACTGCAACGTCTTTATAAAGCGGGAAGACCTACAGAAGGTTCGCTCTTTTAAGATTCGTGGAGCATACAACTTTCTCCGTCACATGCCTAAGGAAACCCTGTCTAACGGCGTCGTCTGCGCCAGTGCGGGCAATCACGCGCAAGGTGTCGCCTATTCCTCCCGGTATTTAAATGTCAAAGCCACGATTTTTATGCCATCCACCACACCGAGACAAAAGGTTTCCCAGGTAAAGTTGTTCGGAGGCGATTTTGTCGACATTCGCTTGATTGGCGATACATTTGACGACTCCTATAAGGCAGCCATGGAGTACTGTACGGAACACGAAATGGTCTTCGTGCACCCGTTCGACCATCCGTTAATCGTCGCGGGACAAGGCACCATTGGAATGGAAATCCTCAATGAAATGAAAGCAACCGACGCCAGTCTGGACTATGTTTTTCTGGGAGTAGGCGGAGGTGGACTCGCTTCCGGGGTGGGTAGCTATGTCAAGCAAGTTTCCCCGACCACCAAGGTGATTGGAGTGGAACCTGCTGGTGCTCCTTCCATGAAGCGCTCCTTGGAAGGCAACCGCATCATTCCCCTGGAGCAGATTGACAAGTTTGTGGACGGCGCCGCAGTCAAACAAGTGGGACAACTCACCTTTAACATCTGCAAGGAAGTTCTGGACGACGTTGTCGTCGTTCCAGAAGGTAAAGTATGCACAACCATTTTAGAGTTGTACAACGAGCATGCCATTGTCGCGGAACCAGCAGGAGCGCTGCCGATTGCTGCACTGGATTACTATCGAGACCAAATCCAGGGGAAAAACGTAGTTTGTATTTTGAGCGGCGGAAATAACGATATCGACCGCATGCAGGAAATCAAGGAGCGGTCTCTGATTTACGAGGGACTGATGCATTACTTTATTATCCACTTTCCCCAACGAGCCGGTGCACTAAGGGAGTTTATCGACTTGGTCGTTGGACCTGACGACGATATTACCCGGTTTGAATACACCAAGAAGAACAATCGCGAAGACGGCCCCGCCCTGGTCGGGATTGAACTCAAGCAAAGAGAAGATTACGAACCGCTCATCACCCGAATGAAACACTACGGCATTCAATACATCGAGATCAACAAAGAACCCTCGTTGTTCCATCTGCTGATTTGAGGATCAATCACTCCGACCGTTTTTATGTTTCAAGTTTTTATGTTTGAAGGAACTAGGGCGAATAATCAGGGCTCCGGGCCAAAACACCCAGGAGCCCTGTATGTGCGATAAGTGAAAAGGCTTTGGCACTTTGCGCTTCAACTGCACAAATTTGCAGTGTTTGGCGCCCCTAAGTCGGAACGGCCACGATGGCTGCTACGATGGATTCAGGTCTGGCTGTGCCCTTGCGCCGTGACTTTGAGCCACCCCTCATAACACTTGACAACCGCACACGCGTCTTCATCACCGTATCCCTGACTCACGGTCGTCTGCAACATTTCTTTTACAACCGACAAAACAGGGACGGGCATGTTTAAGTCGGCTGCGAGACGCTGCGCAAGCCCGAGGTCTTTAAGCATGAGTCTCGATGCGAAATTCGCTTGAAAATCCCGCCGCAAAACTTTGGGACCCCGATTTTCAGCCATCCCGCTGCGCGCGCCTCCGCCGGCTACGACTTGTAAAAACAATTCCGGATCAATGCCCGATTTTACAGCCATCATCAAACTTTCAGTCATGGCGAGGAGATTGATGGCCCCCATGGTGTTGTTGGCGAGTTTCGTATAGGAACCGGCCCCGTTTTCTCCCATGTAATACGCATTTTTACCCATCACCGAAAACAACGGTTGACACGCATCAAACGTCGCCTTGGGCCCTCCGACCATAAAGGTGAGTACACCGGCAGTGGCTTGCGGTTTACTTCCGGCCACGGGCGCGTCTAGAAAATCGACCCCGAGTTCCTCAAGCCGTTCCGCCAAATCTTTACTAGTTGTCGGAGAAACGGTGCTGGAGTCAATCACAATGAGCCCACGCCGCGCTGCAGTTGCGACCCCATTGTCTCCAAAAATCACTTCATGAACGGCAGCATCAGCGGTCAACATGGTCCATACGACGTCGCTGTTCCTGACTGCCTCGGCCGGTGTCTCTGCGACCTGAGCTCCTTGTTCGGCAAGTTGGGCCGATTTTTCCCGCGTGCGGTTGTACACCGTCACATCGTATCCAGCTTTTAGAAGGTTCCCTGCCATGGGCATGCCCATCGTACCCAGTCCAATAAAACCAATGCGGTTCATCTAACCACCTCTTCAAAAAAGTGAGTCTTGTGACATCGTCGAGAAATCACCAGCTACTAAAGCCATAACAAGCCTAGTTAAGACTCTTGCGTCTCAGTGCCAAGGTAATTCACAATGATGGTTTTATACAAGTCGATGGCCTGCAGAAACTTGTCTGTATCGATGTACTCATTGGGTTGATGGGCGAGTTCAATTCGGCCGCCCCCAATAATCACGGCAGGAACTCCCCGTTCAACCGGAGCCAAAACTGCGCCATCCGTGTACCCGCTCATCCCTTTGATGGGCTTTGCTTGACTGTAAACCTGTGCCGTAGAGTCCTGAACGGTGCGAACAAACGGGTGGTCCGCAGCAGTGGCGATTGGAGGCAAGTCGTTAAACACCCTCAGTTCCGCTTTGAGTTCCGGGCAGTCCGCCTTGACTCCTTCAATCAACTTTTCCAACGACCGCAGTACGTCTTCGTGTTTTTGCGAAGGCACGGTGCGAATATCCAACTCCACACGGCACTTGTCCGGCACCACATTGGTCTTTACGCCGCCTTCGATCACGGCGATGTTACAGGTCGGTTCTCCTAACAGGTCGTCTGGAGAATACTCCATATGAAAGTCGTTCAATATCGCCGTAATAACGCGATTCATGTGCTCAATTGCATTAATGCCGAGTTTGGGAGTTGACCCATGCGCCGTCTGGCCGTAGCAGGTGATTTCCACCCACAGCGCTCCTTTGTGCGCGATCACCACGTTGTCGTTGCTAGGTTCTGCAATGATGAGAGCGTCCACATCGTCCATGTGACCCGTTTCCGCCAAAAGCTTGGCTCCCACAGCGCCCATTTCTTCACCGGCACTCGCCAGAAGCTTCACATCGCCGCGCAACCGAACCCCAGATTTTTTCAACGCGATCATAGCGAAAACGAGACCCACGAGTCCCCCCTTCATGTCGCTGGAACCCCGACCGTAAATCTTGCCGTCTTGTTCCACCGCATCAAAGGGTGGATAGTTCCACTCCACTTGCCCGGGCGGCACCACATCCATGTGTCCTGATAAAGCCAGAACTCGGCGGTTTGGGTCGATGGACTCCCCCCGCAGCCAAGCGACCAAGTTGGCCCGGTTTTCGTCAAATTCGATCAGTGTGTTTTCCAAACCGTGCTCATCGAGTAGGTCCTTCAGCCGTCGTGCGACAGGAAGTTCGTTTCCTGGAGGATTGATGGAGCGAATTTTAAGGACTTGCTTTAAAAATGACACTGCATCCACTGACATGATCTTAGCCTCCACGCGAGTATCGATGATTCATTCAACCGTTGCCTGGTTCTTGATGTTCCATGCTTAGGCTTTTCGATAGATTTGTTCCATAGTCTTGTTATCCATGGAAACGGTCAAACCCTTTTTGTTTTTTGAAATTTTCAAAGACTGTTCGATACGTGTCGCGGTCATTCTGTGCACCGCACAACGTTTAACACCGTCGCGATTGCGTAAGCTCGCCATTCGCCTTGACACGCTGACTTTAATATTTACGATCGCGTTCCAACTAAAATTATGTGATATTTTGTTTTGGATTGCCTCTATGAGCAAGGCTGTGACTTCCGTGGCAGCGATGCAGCTTGTGGAACAAGGGAAACTTGAATTGGACGCCCCTTTACAAAACGTTCTTCCCAATTTAGCCGAAGCCCAGGTTTTAGAAGGGTTCACAGAGGATGGTACTCCTCGACTGCGTGCTCCGAAATCTCCCATTACTTTGCGTCGCTTGCTCACCCATACCGCAGGGTTTACGTACGACATGTGGAACTCCGACATGGTTCGGTTCATGGAGCAAAACGGGATCCCAGGCATTATTGAATGTAAGAAAAGCACCCTTCGAACGCCGCTGGTGTTTGACCCAGGCGAGCGATGGGAATATGGCATTAACATCGATTGGGTCGGGCAGGCGGTGGAAGCGGCCAGTGGTCAGTCACTCAACGATTATATGAAAGAACACATCTTTATCCCGCTTGGAATGCAAGACACCGGTTTTATCATTGCGCCCGAAGCGCGTTCCCGATTGGCTGGAATGCACTCGCGCAATTTAGACGGATCGCTGACCCGCATCGACTTTGAAGTTCCTCAACAGCCCGAATTCTTCATGGGCGGCGGTGGGTTGTACTCCACAGGCAAGGACTATCTCACTTTCTTGCGTGCATTGCTAGGGAACGGCGAGTTGAATGGAGTTCGAATTTTACAACCGGAGACGACAGTGGAAATGGGACGCAGTCATATCGGCGATTTAAACGTTCGTCCCATGAAGACTGCGATTCCGGCCGTTACAAATGACGCGGAGTTTTTCCCGGGAATGGTCAAAAAGTGGGGATTGGGCTATATGATCACGACGGAAGACGCTCCGACCGGAAGAAGTGCGGGCAGCTTAGCCTGGGCTGGACTTGCCAACACCTACTATTGGATCGACCCCGTCAAACGGCTGACGGGTGTTTTACTGACCCAAATCCTTCCGTTCGCAGACGAACAGGTGCTGAATTTATTGACAGCATTTGAGACCGCAATGTACAAAGAAGTAGATTCGGCGTCTGCTCAAAGAGTCTGATCTTCTGATACATGAAGTCCTAGTAAACAATCCGCCGACATCAGACTCAGACAGCGCATGTTCATGCTTGCTCATCCATCATTTCCCCACTAGACGTCGCCACGGTTCAAAAAAATTGGTCCTATTGGACTACAAACTTTGAGAGGTTTGGATGAGCGTCTCATTTCACCTTTTGAACATCCTATCCACTGTCAAACTCACTGCAGCCGTTCCCTTCAACATTGGTGAGGTACTACGGCTGCAATCCTTGGCGCCGAGTGACATGGCGCCATCCAGTGGGAGAGGATGTGGAACATGAGGTGAACCGTCTCTGGAAAGTGGTCATGAGCAAAATTTACAGAGCCAAACAAACAGGCTCGGCGAACACTGGAACAGGGGTTGCCATGGGGAAAATTTCTCTTGTCGCGATCCCTTTTTTGTTGACCGGCTGCGGCGAACACCTTTTGGTGCTTCGTCCCGCGGGACCGGTCGCCCAGGTCGAACACCGGCTCATTTTGGTTTCCATTGTACTGGTTTTAGTTGTCGTCATCCCCGTCATTGCCCTGTTGTTTTACATGATTTGGCGCTATCGCGATATACCCGAAAACTCCGCGGACTACGTACCGGACTGGTCCGAAAGCCGGACACTGGAAGCCATTTGGTGGGGAATCCCGATGGTCATTATCGCGATCCTTGGAACACTGACGGTGCGCGACACGTATCGGTTAGTCCGTCCTCCGGCAAACTCCTCCGCAAAGGTCTTGACCGTTCACGTCACCTCATTGAATTGGAAGTGGCTGTTTCAGTACCCAGAGCAGGGGATTGCCACAGTCAACTACTGCGCCATTCCCGCAAACCAACCCGTTCGGTTCGTTTTAACGAGCAACGCTCCCATGAATTCGTTTTGGGTCCCTCAATTAGGCGGCCAAGAGTACGCCATGCCAGGCATGGCCATGAGCTTGTGGCTGCAAGCCGATCGGCCTGGGGTGTATTTCGGCAGCGGAGCAAACTTCTCGGGACGCGAGTTCGCTCAGATGAAGTTTCACGTCGACGCCAAATCCCGTCTTGGATTTCAACAGTGGGTCCAGCAGGTTAAGTCCACAGCACCAGCTCTGAGCAGTTCCGGTTACCACGAACTCACGCGCAACAGTGTCATGGGCGAAAAGTCCTACTCGTCGTATCCGCCGGGAAGCTTTGAACAGACCGTCCAAAGGTCAGGCGGCATGTATATGAAACACCACATGAACGACATGAAACACGGCAACATGGCGGGTACCGACTAAGACGAAACGAGGTGTGAACATGCCGGAAGCGATACGAAACTTTGCTGCCCACTTCTTTGTCCAGGGTGAACCGATGATTTACGGTGCGGACGTTTCCATCGTGCTCGTGATTGCCGCGATCGCGTTTGTCCTTACATACTTTAAAAAGTGGAGGTGGCTCTGGCGAGAGTGGTTAACCACCGTTGACCACAAAAAAATTGGCATCATGTATCTCATCAGCGCCCTGTTGATGCTCTTTCGGGGAGGAATCGATGCGATTTTGATGCGCACGCAGTTGATGCTTCCTAATATGCATTTTCTAGGTGCACAGCACTACAACGAAATTTTTACCACTCACGGCACACTCATGATTTTGTTTATGGCGATGCCGTTCATCTTTGCACTGTTTAACGTGGTGGTGCCATTGCAGATTGGGGCGCGCGACGTCGCCTTCCCGTACCTCAACGCCATCAGTTTTTGGCTGTTTTTCTTTGCCGCCATGCTTTTTAACATCTCCTTTGTCATTGGCGGTTCCCCAGACGCCGGATGGACCAGCTACCCGCCGCTGGCCGGGCCGGAATTCGACTTGGGTCCTGGGGAGAATTATTACTTGCTGGCGCTGCAGATAACCGGAATTGGGACGATGGCCACAGGAATCAACTTCATCGTCACAATCCTGAAGATGAGGGCACCGGGTATGACCTTGATGCGGATGCCGCTGTTTACCTGGAGTGTGCTCGGTGCCTGTATCTTGATTGTGGTGGCGTTTCCTGCCCTCACGGCCGCATTAGCCTTACTGCTGATGGACAGGCTTGCCGGATCGCACTTTTTCACGATGCTTGCCGGCGGCATGCCGATGATGTACGTCAATTTGTTTTGGATCTGGGGCCATCCCGAAGTATACATTGTCGTACTCCCCGCGTTTGGCGTCTTTTCCGAAGTGGTCGCCACATTTTCACGCAAACGCGTTTTCGGTTACTCGTCCATGGTGGCCTCCATCATGGTTATCACCGTCATTAGTTACTTCGTCTGGGCTCACCACTTTTTCACGATGGGTGCAGGGCCAGGCGTCAACAGCTTTTTTGCCATCGCCACGATGATCATTGCGATTCCGACCGGCGTCAAAGTATTTAACTGGCTGTTTACCATGTACAAAGGCAGAGTCCGGATCACGGCACCCATGCGTTGGACCTTGGGCTTCATCCCGAACTTTGCCATCGGGGGCGCCACGGGAGTGCTTTTGTCCATCGCTCCTGCAGACTACCAGTACCACAACAGCTTTTTCCTCATTGCCCACTTTCACCAGGTTCTCATCGGCGGCACCGTTTACGGAATGCTGGCCGGCATGTACTACTGGTGGCCCAAGATGTTTGGCCACCGATTGAACGAACGGATCGCGAAACACGCATTTTGGTGGTTCAACACGGGTTTTTACGTGACGTTTATGCCCCTGTACGTCGTCGGACTGATGGGTATGACCCGTCGCACGTACACCTATCCTGCAGGGTTGGGGTGGACTCCGTGGAATTTCGTTTCCACCATGGGGTCGTACGCGATGGCCATCGGATTTACATTGATTGTCATCGATATCGTCTACAGCGCCTTGCATGGGGAACGGGACGATACCGGCGACATTTGGAATGCGCGGACCCTGGAGTGGTCCCTCCCTTCGCCCGCTCCACACTACAACTTCGCGCGCATTCCAACGGTGGACGCCCGGGATGCTTGGTGGGTGGCAAAACAAAGGCGTGCCGGAACACAAGATTCGGGACCTGAAGGCATCGTCGGAATCCACTCCCACGAACCGTTGCAGCCGATACACATGCCTAAAGATTCCGGGCAGCCGTTTCTGTTCTCACTGAGCTTTTTCATCGCAGGCTTCGGATTGGTGTTCGAATGGTACGCGTTGGTCGCGGCCGGCTTCATAGGTGTTGTCGTTGTGCTGGTTTCAAGGTCTTTTGACTACGACACCGAGTACAACATCCCGGTAGAAGAAATCCGTCAGATACAAGGTGCAAGGGAGGCGTAACCATGGCAGCAAGTGAACAGGTGCTGCGCCATTCGCCCGTGGAGCACCTGCCTTTAGAGTACTCGACTGAAAATGGAGCGCTGCGCATCTTTGGGTTTTGGATCTTTTTGGTGACGGACATGCTGTTGTTCTCCTGCCTGTTCGCGACGTACGCGATTTTGTACAAGCACATAGGCACGGGTCCCAAGCCGTCACTGGTGTTTGATGTGCAGGGGTACACCATGGAAACTGCGATCCTTTTGACGAGCAGTTTCACCTCCGGGATCGCGACACACTCCATGCGCCAGAACAATCGCCGCGGTCTAGTCACGTGGATGGTGGTTACGATGGCGCTGGGACTCTCCTTTCTAGGGCTGGAGATTAGCGAGTTCGTCGCCGATGCAGCGAGTGGGGCCACCCTGCAGCGCAGCGCCTTTTTGTCCGCGTTTTTTACGCTGGTTGGGACCCACGGTGCTCACGTCTCCTTTGGGATTGTGTGGATGACGTGTGTCCTGATTCAGGTCCTGCAGCGCGGCATTACCCCAGTGACCTCGCGCAAGGTGTTTATCACCAGCTTGTACTGGCATTTTCTAGATGTCGTGTGGGTGTTTTTGTTTACCGTCGTCTACCTGATTGGAGGCCTGTATTGAATGAATTCGACACGCGGCAACCGCGCTCATCCTGAGCATGGACTCGGTGTACCGAGTTTTGGGTTTGTGCTCTCCATGGCTCTGACTGCAGCTGCTCTATGGCTGGTGCGGCAAGGTTTTTTGCAAAGAACGCAGATGATTACCGGTTTGTTAGGCCTGGCGGTGGTCCAGATCTTTATTCAGTTGTTCTTCTTTATGCACGTCAACGAATCGGACGAAAGAGCTTGGCACATCTGGCTGCTCGCTTTGGGGCTGTTGTTGGTGGTGACCATTGTGGCGGGTTCTATCTGGATCATGTCGTTCAACACGGAAGCGTACTAAGCAGAAACAGGGCCGTGCAAAAGCCGCTGATGCAAAGCCCTGCTCTTTTTCCCTTTCGATGTTGAACGGAGTCGAAAGTCGAGGAGCAATTATTCACTTGCGTAAGAAATTGAAAATTCAATGACATCTCCTACCGTTTCAAGTCCCATGGACTGGCACAGGGCGATTTGCCGCTTCCACACTTCCGCGGTCATCAGTACGTCACCATTTGCACTGTGACGGCTGACGACAGGCACATCCAGCCACGCACAGACAAAGTCCAGGGTTGGAACTTTCGGAAGCCTCGCCAAGGCTTGAGCCACGACCGCTGTGTCGATTGCGATGGGACGGATGTGCGTTTTCCACAGCAAGCGAGCGTGGCGCTGCAGGAATGACACTTCGTGTCGAGCGTGATGCGCGATCCAGACGTGATTAGCCGCCAAGGACAACGCCTGTCGCAGCACTTCTTTCCAATCCTTGCCGCGTTGGATGTCTTGGGGTGTAAGTCCGGTCAACTCCCATATGAAATCGGGAACATCGCGGGTATCCGGGTGATAAACAATGTCGTATTGATCGATGGCGCATGGGAGTTCTCTCCCTCTGGCGCATCCCGCAGCCAGCGACAAGACCTTGTCAGTCGCTGCTGAAAAACCGCTGGTCTCGAGGTCCACCACAAAATACGCAGCTTCCTCCAGAGGGGTGTCTAAAACACGGTCAGCCCAGTGTTCGTCGGCTTCGGCACCGACCTGCTGCCACAACTCGTGGTCCTTGGGGTGTCGTTTCCACAATGGCACAACCATCACCTCGGTTTCGGAAAGCGGCGATGTGTCCATCGTTCCAGTTGTTTAGCTGTGTCGAGATGGACCGTTAACTGCTCTTTGAGTCCGGGTTCCAACTGTGCTAGGTGAATGAATTCCGACCCGATCCGGCCATTTTTGAGGTCATCCATCTGTTGAATCAGCCGCAGCCGCCATCCAAACTGTAACGCGGACTCAATACGCTGCGCCCATGAATGAGAAAATACGCCTTTTTTTTCCAGCCAGCTCACGCGAAACAGCGTCGATGGTTCTTGGCATCCTTCGGCCACCGCGATTAGGCGCAGACTTCGAACAATTGGATTTAGCAATCCATCTTTGACGTTCACCGCGTCACCCGATTCTCTGGATACCGTCCGGATGCGGCCAAATACGTTCATAGCTACGGTTCGATGGATACCCAGGTGTGCCATTTCCCAGCATATAAAAGAGGAATTACGTATTCCGTGAAAGACCTGAGAAAATACGCGAGACCAAGTGGGCGATTCGCCGGAAAGGGGTTTTCCGTCGAGCAGAATAAACAGGTAGCGAGAGTTTTCCCAATCCGGATATTGGAAATAACTTTCAATGCGGTTGTGCCAGTCTAACGCCGTTCCAATCCATCTCGTATTGGTGCTCATTACAAAACCTTGGCAGACCGGAAATCCGAATGAATTGAGGCGGGAAATCAATCGAGACAAATACGGGGCCACCTCATCTGGACCCAGATGGTCGTTCAGAAATACGGCGTGGTCCAAATCGCTGTATAAAGTATCTTCGTCGCGGCTGCCGGACCCCAAAACGACGTACTCCATTTGTTCTCTTACACTTGACGGAATCACGTGTTCCCACACAATTTGAATAATCCTCCGGCGAATTTGCGTAAACTGGGACATCCACAAAGAGGGGTCCTGAGAAGAGGACAGCCATGCCTCGACACTTTGAAGCACACTGGCTCGCCATAGCTCACTGGAAGACACCGCGTCAGTGTCCTTTAACCAATCGGGATCAAAGAACGGGAAAATACTCACAAAGACTGTCCCCATTTCAAACGAACAATATATGTAATGTTTTATTACATTATAATTTCTTTTATGTTTAACAAAATAATTCAAAAGATATAATGCGTCAAGTAATTTAAAGTCATTTATTTTAAACCGTCAGATGAACTAGTTATTAATCAAAATAGCAAATCTATATGTTATTATATATAACATATTCGAGTAATTTGTTGCTATATTCGTATCTCCAGGTTAAACTGTCTGACAAGTCCTACATTTCAAACGCCGTGTCGAAAAGAGGGGTGGCTGTGTACCGAACGTACACTCGCGAAGAAGTGCTGCGCCTGGCAAAAGAACAGGACGTGCAATACATTCGACTTCAATTTACCGACCTGCTGGGGTCGGTTAAAAACGTCGAGATCCCATACGATCAATTGGGAAAGGCGTTGGACAACCGAATCTTGTTTGACGGGTCCTCGATAGAAGGGTTTGTCCGGATTGAGGAATCCGACATGTACCTGTATCCAGATCTGAGCACATGGCTGATTTTCCCCTGGTCCAGTCAAGGACGCAAGGTAGCAAGACTGATTTGTGACGTATACACCTCGAAACGGACGCCGTTTGCTGGCGATCCGCGAGGTATTTTAAAAAGAGTTCTGGCAGAAGCGCAAGAACTTGGGTTTACCAGCATGAACGTCGGGTCCGAACCGGAATTTTTTCTATTTAAGTTAGACCCACAAGGTGAACCGACTGTTGAAACCAACGACGATGGCGGGTACTTCGACCTGGCTCCCGTAGACCTGGGAGAAAACTGCCGCCGCGACATCGTTTTAACTTTGGAAGAGATGGGATTTGAAGTGGAAGCATCTCATCACGAAGTCGCACCCGGTCAACACGAAATCGACTTTCGATACGCAAATGCACTGAAAGCTGCAGACAACATCGTCACTTTTAAACTCGTGGTCAAAACCATCGCCCGCCAACACCGTTTGCATGCCACTTTCATGCCAAAACCGTTATTCGGCGTAAACGGTTCGGGCATGCACATTCACCAGTCCCTTTTTCGAGGTCAAACGAACGCATTCTACGACGAAACGCAAGAAGGATCACTTAGCGAGACGGCACAGCACTACCTGGCAGGCATCTTAAAACACGCACGGGCCATGACAGCCATCACCAACCCTCTTGTCAACAGCTACAAACGACTCGTTCCAGGGTACGAGGCACCGCTTTACATCGCGTGGTCCCATAAAAACCGCAGTCCGCTGGTTCGAATTCCGGCAGGGCGCGGCATGAACACTCGGATCGAGTTGAGGTCCCCCGACCCAGCTGCAAATCCCTACCTAGCCATCGCGGTCATGTTGAAAGCCGGCTTGGACGGAATTCGCCACCAACTGAAATTGCAACCTCCTATCAACCGCAACATCTATAGCATGTCTCCAGAAGAACGTCTAAAATCCGGCATCTTTACACTGCCAAAAAATTTGGAAGAGGCGATGGAAGCTTTGGCCGAGGATGAGGTCATTCAGGCTGCATTAGGAGACCACGCACTCTTGCACTATCACCAGGCGAAATCGGTGGAATGGGATATGTACCGTTCGACCGTTCATCCGTGGGAGAGAGAACAGTACCTTAAATTGTACTAATCGGCAAGGGGCTGTTCTATCCAATGCCTTTGACAGCCCCCGTCCCCCATCCTCAAGCCTGACACAGCCCAATCGTCGCTCTGACAACGGCAGCACGACACTGCAAACGCAGCGGATAATTCCCATACAATTTAAATTGGGCATATAAATGGAATATTGTTAATAGTATAGTAGATAGATAGAGAGAGAGAGAACTGAAACAGACGGAGAAAATCGTTAGAAAACGGCTGGGTTCTTAACGGTAACAGTGTGTGGAGGATGAAGCGAGCGGAAAATGAGCCCACCCAGTGGTGAAGGAGGTGCTCTAGTATTGCCTCACAACAATGTGAAAATGGGAGGTAGACAAAATGGCGTTGATTCAAACCATCACCGGACCGATTGACAGCTCTGAACTTGGGTTGACTTTGGTCCATGAGCACCTGCGTACGCGCTCAGAGTCTGTAGCCGTTCAGTTTCCCCATCTATACGACGAAGAATACGAATTTCAAAAGGCCGTTGAACAAGTCCTTGCTGTCAAAGAAAGGGGCATTCGAACCATTTGTGACCCCACTGTCATGGAGTTAGGCCGTGACGTTCGGTTTATGGAACGAGTCGCAAAAGCCACTGGAATGCAGATTATTGGCGCCACCGGAATCTATTCGTACCACTATATACCGCCCCACTTCCAAAACCGGAGCATCGACTATATGGCCGATGTTTTTGTTCGGGATATTGAAGTCGGTATCCAAAACACGAGTATTAAGGCCGGCTTTCTTAAATGTGCCACCGATGCCCAGGGTGTGACCCCCGATGTCGAAAAGGTACTTCGAGCTGCCGCACGCGCCCACAAACGAACGGGTGTACCGATTATGACCCACTCGCATCCGGCCAGCGGCACGGGACTCAAACAACTGGACATTTTTAAAGAAGAGGGGGTAGACCCCAAACGTGTGCTGATTGGCCACACGGGGGATACAGACAGTCTAGATTATATTTTTCAGGTTTTAGCACGCGGGGCCTTTATCGGAATGGACCGTTATGGACTAGACCGTCCACTGGGCATTGCGACCGAGCGGCGCAATGACACCGTAATTCAACTCGCCAAACTCGGCTATGCCAATCAAATGCTGCTGTCGCAAGATTACTGCTGCACCATTGATTGGTTCCCGGAAGAGCTGGTTAAGCAATTGGTTCCCAAGTGGTCCATGACGTACGTCCTTGACGAGATCCTGCCGGTACTCAGAGACGGCGGTGTCACAGAGGAACAAATTCAAGCCATGTTGGCCGGGAACGTCCGGCGCTGGTTTGAAAGCTGATTCCTGGCGTGACAATGAGTCTGCTGCGGCCGGACCAATTCAGAAACGTTACATTGCCACACGTATTAGAAAGCATAAAATACCACTCTGCGAAAGTAACCAACTCCGACAGTGGAGTTGGTTACTTTGCTCCAGTTAAGCACTGCACCTTTCAGGCAGTGAGTTTTATCTATTCACTTCCCAAAACCGCTTGTTCCAAGGCGTAAGCGACCCGGTACAACATTGACTCGTTGAAGGGTTTTCCAATAAACTGGACTCCCATCGGCATCCCATCGGGCAAGTCCCCACCCGGTACTGAGATGGCTGGCATCCCCGTGGTGTTGGATGGGCCTGTTAACCGGTTTAATAACTTCGGATAAAGGTATTGCGTCCCGTTTAATTCGATTTCGCGAGTACCAATATCTGCAGGTCCAACACACAGGGTAGGAGTCATGATAGAGTCCACTCTGTCGAACGCGTCAAGAAACATGTTTGTCGCCAAACGTTTCACTTGGAGCATCCGAATATACTCACTGGCTTCAATAGATCTCCCGGAAAGAATTCTCTCCCGGACTTCTGGATGAATTTTTCCGGGTTCCTCTTGAACCTCCTTTTCCAAGGCGCAATAAGCTTCGGCAGCTAGAATGGTTTGCTGCGCGGCTAGTAGTTCATTCATGTGCGGCAGGTCTACCCCTACAATTTTTGCTCCTTGTTTCTCCATGAGCTGAACAGCTTGCTTAAAGAGACTTGCAACCGAGTTATCGATCACGTCAAGGTAAAAGGATGTCGGGATGCCAATGGTTCGCCCCTCTATTCCCAGGTCTATTCCGTCCATATAGTCAGGGTGTGCCAGGCGCACCGAATACGGATCCTTTTCGTCGTAACCGGCAAGAGAGTTCAGCATCGCAGCATTGTCTTTCACGGTTCTCGTCATGGGACCTAAGTGATCTAACGACCAACTTAATGCCTTAGCCCCATGCTTGCTCACCAATCCAAACGTCGGTTTCATTCCCACAATACCGCAGCAGGACGCAGGAATTCGTATCGACCCTCCGGTATCCGATCCGATGGCTGCGAAAACGGAATGGTTTGCGACAGCGGCTCCGGAACCGGAACTGGATCCCCCGGTAATTTTATTTGCATTATGCGGATTACGAACAGCACCAAAATAAGACCGGTCTCCAGTGGTCCCATAAGCAAACTCGTGCATGTTGAGCTTTCCAACGATAATCGCTCCGGCGTTTTGTAAACGAGTGACGATCTCAGCATCCACACTCGGGACATAATCCTTATAAACTTCGGATCCACAGCTGGCAGGAACGCCCGTGACGTCAATCAGATCCTTTAAGGCAATGGGAACCCCATGCAGAGGGCTTCGTATTTTGCCGTCCATAACTTCCCGTTGTGCTTGACGGGCTGCATCAAGAGCAGACTCTTCCATGATAGTAATAAAGGCGTTGATTTCCGGGTTCGTTTTCTTGATATGATCCAAAGAGATTCGAGTCATCTCAACACAAGAGACTTCCTTGTCTTGAATCTTTTTGGCAAGGTCCATGAGACTCCATTCCAGGGGATGATTGTCTTGCTTCGTTTCCATGGGGTTTTCTCCTCTCAACAGTGCGAATCGCCAAACGAGTAACCAAACCCATCAAAATTAACAGATAGTATAGGCTCTATCAGGCAATGTTGTCCACATTGTATTCATGGACAATGGCCCTGTTTAAGACTGGGTCAGAAATGGTTAGCCGGTATGCATCGGCATACCGAAACTTTCCACTATGAATGGGAACCGTCCCGCAAAAAACCACCGTACCGCGAGGGTCAATTCTCTGCCGTTCGTGAGCAAAAGATAAAATAGAATCGACATCTAGTATGCCGGAAACCCTTCCGTTTTGGTAAACCTCCCAGGCGTCCCCATTCCAAATTTCACAAGTTAAAGAAATCTCATCCCAGTGGTCCATTACGGATCCCAATTCCCACACCTGATTGGCAAGCGGCTTTGCACACAATTGTTTCGAGTGCGGTATGCTGACCGTTTCAAAGCTCCGGTCTGTATGGTCCGAACCAACCGTAACAAAGGTCTCGTCCCCGCTAATCAATAGCACAAATTCGACTTCTCCGGATGTAGTGTCTCCCACGACTTGTATATTTGAAGCTTGAGTTACACTGTTGTTACTCACTGGAAAGATGGTCGGTACTTCATTGGGTTCCGGAACCCCGAGTTCCTTGAGTTCATGAATGTGTTTCATAACAGCATCCCGATTCCGCCCCGAATAACCGACGCAAATCACGGACTCGACTGGAAACGCAATCTGGCCTTGCTCCATGACTTCAAACGATAATTTGACCATGAGTATTCCTCCTTCGAATCGTGCAACAGCCTCATCAGGCCCAATCTCACAATTTGGGAGACTGCAGGGTGTGATAGCCGTGTTTCTTCCGGGCATCTCTTAAGGAGATTCCGGTCATGACCTCTTTTCGGATCGCCTCTTCGGATTGTTCAATCTCTTGCGCAATGTTTGCCACTTCCCGCTCCACTTCCTGAGGAATCACAAGGACTCCGTCGTCACTTCCATAAACAATGTCTCCAGTTCTTACCGGCACCCCGGCGATGTTCACTGGGACACATGTGGCCACCATTTCAACCCGGTTTTTGCCCGTTCTCATAAATTGCCCTCGGCTAAAAATGGGATAATTTAGGTCGAGGCTGTGACGGACATCGCGACATACTCCATCGATCACGGTACCAGCCAACCCTTTTTGGTGTGCCACCGCAGTAAGTATGTCCCCCCACACCGTACAATCGGTGCGACCAGCATTGTCCAGTACAACCACTGAGCCTTCAGGAATTTCGTCGATGTAGTCTCCCACGGTTCCTTGAGTTTGGCCAAGCGGCAGGTACCGCACGGTATAACTCCGTCCTACCATCGTAAAACCATACCTCAGAGGCTGTATCCCAAGGCAGGTCCCAGAAATCCCAAGGCGATCCATCGCATCCGATACTGCGGCAATAGAAATGCCTTTTAACTGTTCAATAATCTCTTCACTCAAGATTCTTCCCCCCTTGTTAAAAGTGGTCCTCCGCAGTGATTGGAATCGTGTTTGCATCTAAAACAACCTCAACCAATGTGTTGTTTTCGACGCCTGTCACTAGCATTTGAAGCACCCTGTCCAAGTCGTCCGCCTCTGCGACGCGGAAATGCTTCCAATCGTACATTTTTGCAAGTCCACCAAAGTCGATCGCCGGATGGGCCAAGGAAAAATTGTTGAGAGAAGATTCGTTTGTCAAAACTTTTGCGGCCGAATTTAAAGTTGCATATTGACCATTTGCAAACACGATGAGGACAATGCGAGTTCCGTGTTTAGAAGCTGTCCACATGGCTTCACTGCCATAGATCGCGGAGCCGTCCCCAATCAATGCCAGTACTGTCCTCTTCGGATTCGCCATTTGGATTCCAACAGACGCGGGTAAAGCCCATCCAATCCCTCCGGATCCATTCATGATGTAATCCCCGTCTGAAACCTTCATAAATGCCCTTACATCCGTGGTTGAAAGACCAGACTCATCCACAAGTAAGGAGTCCGAGAACATTTTTAACAGTTTCTCAACAACCGTCGACGGATGGGTGCCTGCACCCGTCTCGTGCCACTCATATGAGGGGCGTACAGGCAAATCTGTCCCCATGACCTTTGGTTCCAATTTTGCGTTGATCTGCCGAAGAGCGCTTTTAATATCCGCGACTCGGGCAATTTTGTACTCCGTATCAGGCACCACAACGTCTGGGTCCTCCCCAATCCAGGCCTTCACTTGAAGCAGTTCTCCAGAGCTGTACAATGTTGTTCTTAAACCCGTCACTCCCAGGAACAACAGACCATCGTAGGCTTCTAACAACCGCTCAATTTTGCGTTTGCTCGGCGGCAGGTAACCCGCAAAACTTTGCGCAGCCGAAGAGACAGGAAGCACACCTGTGTAAGGTGCTGCATAGATATGCGCCCCTGTAGCGCGCGCCAATACTTCGAGCTCCGTGCCGGCCTGGTCCCAATAGACTTCTTCGGAAGCGACCACAGCAAGGTGTTGGGAGTCAGTGAGAAAACGCAGATAAAGCTCTGCGTCTTCTTCGGTCAATCCAGATAACCCAGGTTGAAAAATCCGGCGCGGTCTTTCATCGATACCTTCTTGTTCCATAAGGTCCATGGGACAAATTAAAGCGACAGGTCCGCGAGGCGGAGTAAGAGCCAATCGAATCGCTTTCTCAACATAAAAAGCCGCATCCTGCAAGGAATGGAGCGTATATACGGCTTTACTGACTGAAGATGCCATGGCTTCCAAAGGACCATCCAAAATGGGACGAGTATGAAGATGGCGGCGGTCCTGAGCACCTATTAAAACGAGCAACGGAGTTTTCGCGGCCCGAGCCGTACTTAAAGACCCCATTCCGTTTCCTAATCCGGGAGCCGCATGTAAATTCACGACGCCGAGGCTGCGAGTTGCCCTCGCGTAACCATCGGCCATAGCGACTGCGGCAAGTTCGCTGAGCACAGTGACATACTCAGGGTAGACGGCTTGACCGGACATCCTCACTAAAGCGATTTCAGTTGTTCCGGGATTTCCAAAGACATATTTCACTCCATTCATCGCCAGAGTTTCCACTAAAAACTCATTGACTTTCAATCACGTTCCCCCCTTTCGTTCAAAATCAAACCGTTCTGCCAATCCGGTTTCCTTCGTGGATGGCCGATAGGATGTTTCGAGGTGAGTATGCATCGCCAATTGGGCGCAATGGCAGAAACTGAATCTTTTCGTTTCGCCACAAGTCATCGTTGGCTTCCCGAGCCCCTGCCCAGACGACCGCATTCGGCCTGTCAAGAGAACGAGTCTCCCCGATGAATACATCTCTGAGAATGACTTCCGAGTCCGTGACTTCAGCCACATCAAAACCGGTCAAGACTTCCACAGAATGTTGGCGCAGTCTGCGATGAAGGCCAATTCGGGACAAGTAGTCTAGACCCATTCCGAGTTCTGTACGCGTTGTAATCAAAACGGCACTCCATCCCAACTGAGCTAACTCTACCAACGGCCCATAGGCATGATAATTTCCGCTCTCGTCAAACACAAACACTTTAGCGGGGCTTTTGGTTCTCAGCGAATTCAATTGCTTAGGATAAACTGGGTTTAAGGGAGCGAGGACTTGCGGGTATCTTTGGGGGACAGACCCTGTTGCGACAATGACCGTTGCATTTGACATCTGTGCGAGTTCTTGTGTACCGATTTCTCTTCCACAGACCACTTCCACACCGTAGCGGGAGAGTTGATTCTGTTGATACCGGATAATATCGCCGTACCCCTGTAATCCGGACAAGTCGGCCAAGACGCGTACCTGACCTCCGAGGAATGCCTCCTTTTCCCACAACGTCACTTTATGTCCCCGGCTTGCCGCTACCCACGCGGCCTCCATTCCAGCCGGTCCCCCGCCAATGACATGGATGGTTTTGGGATGAGAGGCTTTCGTGTACACGAACGTCTCTTCACTGCCTACCTCGGAATTCTGAATGCACAGCATCTCTTTCCCACTGTGAATGGTACCCCAACACACGTTACAAGAAATACAATTGCGGACAGGTTCTTCACTCAACCCAGTCCACTTCCGTGGAAGGTCTGGATCGCTAATGAGACCTCTAGCCATGCCAATGAGATCGCAAATCCCATCTTTCAAGAGCTGGTTTGCAGTCGTTTGATCGGTGATCCTTCCGATCCCAGCCACAGGTACACCATTTGCGGCTGTCCGAACTTGAGCAATAATGTCTCGAAACGGCGCTTGGGGATAATGCATGTCCGGAACATGTTTTTCTAAACTGAGACTGAAGTTCCCCTGATTAATTGAGATAAGGTCTACGAGTCCGTCACTTGTAATATCATCGACGATGCTTTTCGTGTCTTGGACATCCAGCCCGCCCTGTACAAATTCACTGCCGCTGAGTTTTATTGCAATGGCGAAATCCTTCCCGCAAGCCTTGCGGATGCGTTGAAGGATGGTTTTCAAGAAGTACAACCGATCGCCATAATGGTCTGCTCGCTTATTGGTCCACGGCGATAAAAACTGTGTAATGAGGTAGCCATGCGCGCCATGCAATTCGACTCCGTCAAACCCACATTGCTGAGCCGTGACTGCGGCTTCTACAAAGGCCTGTTCGATTTCTTGGATTTCCCTTTCGGTCATCACATGGGGCACGACCCCGCTTAACGCATCTGGCAAACTCGATACACCCCAGGGAGACCCAACTGGACCCCAAAGCTGTTGTCGTCCAACGTGCCAGAGCTGCATGAGAATTGGGACGCCAAAATCATGACAGACATTCGCGATCCTTTCCATACCCTGTTTTGCCTTTGGATCATAGCAGTGAACCACAGAGGGGTTGGGTTGGGAACTAGGATGCACTGAAAATCCCTCTGTAACAATTAGCCCGACGCCTCCTTCAGCTCTCCTCCGGTAATACGCCGCCTGTTTTTCGGTCGGTAATCCGTTTTTCCCGTAGTTCCCGACGGTTGCCACATGAATCAACCGGTTGTTTAACGTTAAGTGCCCTACGTTAAGAGGTGCAGCGGTGAGATTTTCTAGCATCATGCATCATCCTGTTCCGCAAGAGGATTGTTCCTCGCTGGCGTTGTAGTTTTTTTACAAAGCTGGTCCCCCGGGAAACTGCGTTCACCGGGGGAAATGAAAACGATCAAACGGGCACTTTAATCGGGAACTTTACGATTCGGAGGCCTGAATTTTTTGCCCCGGGTGGATAAGGAAAGTCACAACCACACCGAGTATCGCCGCAAACATCAACGTCAACACCGTATAGTTCCAACCGTAATCCGTTCCAATGACAGCGCTTACGGTGGGCATGACAGTAGCTGCCACAAAGCCCCACATGTTCATCCAGCCCGAAATGGTTCCTGTAAATTCACCCCCAATATCCGTGGCAATTGCCCAAGGAATGGTTACGGTAAATCCCGCAAACCCAAGAGCCAAACTCAAAAGCAGGACGACGGCCCACGGATTGGTTACCAATGTACTCACGTAAAGCATAATCGCAGAAAGGGCAAAGCCGCAGATGATGACCACGTTTCGGGACACGAACAGTGAACGACCGCGCTTAAGCAAACCATCGCTGATTTTACCGGAAAACATGGTCATGATAAAAATGAAAATCCAAGGTACGGAGGAGGCGAAACCCATTGACTTTAAACTCATATGCAATTGCTTCTGAAGGAAAAACGGCAGCCAATACAAGAAAAATTGAATGACGTAGAGAGAAAAGAAATAGGTAAACCCAATACCCCAGAAAGAGCGGGATGCAAACAGACGCCCCCATGGGATTTTCGCACCCGCAACGGGCGAATCTCTTCCGGATTCAATTTCAGCCAATTCAGCCGAATTCACGCCGTCGTGTTCACGCGGGTTATCTCGCGTATACACGTACCACAATACAGCCCCAATCAATCCAAGAACCCCGCTTAAATAAAAGACCCAATGCCATCCTAACGAGAGCAAAATCCACACCGTAAGCGGAGGCGCCACAATCGGGGCAAAATAGGCGCCTGAAATCGGGATCGCGTTGGCAAACCCCCGCTCCTTAACCGGAAACCAGTGCAGGTTAAACGTGTTCATACCTGGAAACAAGGGCGCTTCGCCAAAACCAAACAACATTCGGACAAGCAACATGAATATAAACCCGTTTGCCAAACCCGTCAGGACTGTGAAGACGGACCAAAGAACAATAATCCACGTCACGCCCGCACGCGTCCCAAGACGGCGAATGTACATGGCTCCGGGTAACTGCATCACGGCATACGCTGCCGAAAATATCGTGGTGATAAGACCCATTTGCACCGGTGTAATGTGGATCGCTTTTAAAATGGTTGAGGTGCTCACCGAAATATTCGATCGGTCTACATAAGCAATTGTGCACAAGATGAATACCAAAGTCAGACCAGTCCAACGAACCCTCGTTGGATTGGCAGGCATCACTACTGTACCAGGACGAATTTCACCAGGCATAACAGCCCCTCCCTTCCAAATTCAACTAATGGTGTTCTTTTGTAAACAAACATTTATCTCGTGACACATCACCTCTCAAAAGACATAAAATTGAGATTATATTAACGACGGTGAACTCTGAGGATAAGCAGACGAGTCGTCGTGTCGCCGCTTATATTTCTTCATCCTCATACCAAACCCCGTCTTTAATATCCAGGCCTTTGTCCTTCAAGTATGTATAGATTCCTAAATGCTCCCCTGGTAACTGTCCCTTAGACAATGCCAGTTGGCGGATGGTCGTCTCTCTTTCTAACCGTTGCTTAGCTGAATTTAGGACAGCCTCAGCCTGTCTCCACGGGACCACAACGACGCCATCTCCGTCTGCAACAACGATGTCCCCTGGAGCCACTCGAACGCCTGCACAGTTCACAGGACGGTTAACATAACCCAAGACATCCTTACGCGGTCCGAGAGGACTGACGGCAGTCGACCACACCGGGAACCCCAACTCCTCGATTGGGTCTAGGTCTCGGGCAGCTCCATCGATGACAGCCCCTCCAAATTCCCGGGCAACTGCGGCCGAAGATACCATTTCACCCCACTGAGCGCCCAGCGTCCCTCCGCAAGTCACCACCAAGATGTCTCCTTTTTGCGCCACGTCTAAGGCAGCGTGCATCATGATGTTGTCGCCAATAGCATCCATGACCGTAACAGCCGGTCCCACAATTCTTTTTCTCGTAGTTCGACGAACCATTTGCTGCGTCATGCACTGTTGCGGCCCAGCAAAAGGGCCAAGGGCCTCTACGACTGTCGCAACGCCACATTGTTCCAGTCCCTGAACGATCGCTGGGTCGATACGCGGAATTTGTTTGTAAAGAACGGGCCGACCATAAATCGAAAATTGCGTCATTTCCAATTACCTCCTCCAACTAAAGTTTCACCGATGTTTTCGAGTGGTTAACAGAATTAATCTATAATAATGACTTGATCCCCTTCCACTCGCGTTTTGTACACGCGAGCGCATTGATGACGGTCTGCAATACACTCTCCAGTCTTTAAGTCAAATTCCCAACCGTGCCAGGGGCAACAGAGTACCATGTGTTCATAATCGTTAAATTCTTTGACTTTCCCTGTTTCTACTACTTGGGCACGCAACAGAGGGAACAACGAACCCTCTCCCAGCGGGCCTCCTTGATGCGGGCACACGTTCCGGATCGCATAAAATTCCTCACCTACTCGAAACAGTCCCACGGACCGTTCATGAATCTGAACAACTATTCCTTGACCGGGTTGGATGTCATCAACCTTGGCTGCAAAGTGCTCTCCCAAGCCTTAACCCCTCCTTTTCTCAAGTTAAATACCTTCATCGCATTGTTCCCTAGAACGTCAGCTTTGTTCTCTCGGCTAAGAAATGAAAGTTTCAAAATAGCAGATGGGTCATCATAGTCGAAGTGCGGATAATCTGAGGCAAACAGAAAGTGTTTTGTGCCGTCAGCCATATCAAATACAGCCTCTAGGTGGTGTTGGTTTTTCGGGGATTCCAATGGCTGGGTACCAAAATAAAAGCGGTCCAGAACATATTCGCTCGGCAAACCTTTTAACAATGGAGCCTCCGATCTCCTTTTTAAATAGTACTCGTCTAACCGATACATCATCATGGGAATCCAAAACACGCCGGATTCCTGAAAAACGTAACGCAATTTTGGAAAGCGTTCAGGTAAGCCTTGCATAAGGACACTCGTCAACTGCAACAGATTGCTTGCCGTAAACCCAAACGAATGTGCTTCAATCAACCGCTGAAATCCATCGGCAGGGGAGGCGCCATCAACCAAAGTCAGCCCTGGGGCCGAATGAAAGACAATCGGGAGGTCATGATCCTGAGCTGCCCTGTAAATCGGGTCATAACGAACGTCTCCAAGAGGTGGATACGCTCCTGAACTCATGAGGCATACACCGACCACCGCAGGGTCTGCGGCTACCCGATGTATTATATTGGAAGATTCCTCCGGGTCTTGCCAAGGTACAATGGGCATTGTGTAGATCCCTTTATCCGGAGAGGCGACTTGGTCCAGCATAAAATCAATGTACCCGTTGGCTAAAGCAACCACTAAGTCGCGGACTGGCGTATGGCCAAATGTGACCAAACGATTGGCAACTAAAATACTCGCGTCCACTCCAAGCCGACTCATAACCGTAGAAACCTGATTCGGCCGAGTGACTCCCATATTATAACTGTAATCCATATCATCTCGCCGAATCCTGCCTTCGAGCATCCTATCGCCCAGTGTCATTGGGATGAGCCGATCCGGATTGATGCTTTTGATCCGCGTGCGCCATGGTTCGTCTACGTAGTTTGCAATCTCGTTAATTGGCTCCAAATAATGCGCATCTACGTCGACAACCTTATACCCTTGCCTCATACCCTTTCAATTCTCCTTTCTACATCCCAAACATTTCACTAATTTCTGCTGCCGTTTGCAAGACCAACTCCTTGATGAAGGGTAGGCGGTCAATGGCTCGCCGGGTTGGCATGGATAACCCAATTCCGGCCGCGATTTCCCCCTGTTTATTAAAAATGGGCGCAGCGATCCCGAACACTCCATCGATGCTTTCCTCGTTTGAAATGGAAATTTGCTCAGCTCGTATATTCGCGATTTCCTCCATCATCCGCTCCGAAGTTGTGATGGTGTTACGTGCAGTGGCGATAAACGAGTTTTCATCCAGCACAGATTGGAGCCATTCTTGCGGCATATAAGCAAGAAAGAGTTTCCCAATGGCGGTGTTATGAAGGGCTCTCGGGACACCAACTGCAATATTCAGACGGATGGATTGCGTTCCCTCCACCTTATCGATGTAAACAATATGCTGTTCATCACAAATCCCCAGATACGCGTCTTCACCGGTTTCCTTCGAAATTTTCTCCAAAAGAGGCCGAGCACTAGGCTGCAAAGTGTAGTTGTGCATGATGACCGAACTTAATCGGATCATCCCAGAGCCAATTCGATAGACCTTCGTATCGTGGTCGTAGTGGAGCATATGACCCTTTTCCATTTGCTTGAGAAGATTAAATACGCTGCTTTTGGGCACGGCTTGAAGCTCACGGGCGATTGCAGACAAGGACAGACCACCGTGATTTTTAGACAAGATATCTAAAATCGTAAAAAGTCTTGTTATGGTTCGAAAAGACCCCAGTTGCTCTGTACTACCCTCGCCGTTACCAGATACATTGTTCATATATTTGAATATCCATCCTTATTCTTGAACGATACTGACATGATACACTTAGTACAATTATTTGTAAATAATGAATTAACAGTTTATTATGGGTTTGAAACTGTCAACTAGGGGGCTTAAAGGAGAGAAAAAGGGGGTCTAAACTCAATCCTGTATCGACAAACATCACCAATGCGAAATGTCGTTTACCTTTGAGGATAACTATTCCATTCCGACAGCTTGTGCGTCTTCTCAAGCAGTACGTCAATGACCTTGGGTTCTTGCTCACGGGACAGTTGGGTGGTCATGGCCAAACAAGCCATCACAAATTGAACGTGTCCGGTTTTATCAAAGATGGGCGCAGCAAAAGAAGAAATGCCAGGCGTTAGTTCTCCATGTGAAACCACATATCCACGTTCGCGAATTTCTCTCAGTTTTTGAACGAGGTTTTCAAGGGTACTGGGATCAGGCCGTTCCCACCCGGCTTCGTCGTCATAGGCCAAAAAGCACCGTCCAAATGCCACCTTGTCAATGGCAAACTGTTGTCCGATCGACACGGAAATCTTCACTTGTTCGTTTGACGGTTCCTCGGAGCCGATATAAATAAGGTGATCGTCCTGCAGCCGTTCGATGAGTACGGTCGTAAGGCCCGTGAGTTCTACCACGGATTTCAGTTCCGCAATGGCCATCGAAGCAGAACCGTTCAGTTCCTTGGCCCGGTTGCCCAAGGGGATTAAATAAGGTCCCAGACTGTATTTTTTCGTTTCTGGATGAAAAGATACAAAGTCGTCCTTGGCTAAGGTTCTCAAGACGCGCAAACAAGTTGCCGCATTACTGTTCAGAAGTTCCGAGATCTCTTTTAGCGAACAACTCTTGTATTTATAACGGCTCAGCAATTTAAGGATGCGCATCGCGAGTTCTACCGAAGGAGCGCGGTATTCAGCCATCCACTACAACCCCTCATCCCTAACTCGACCTTGACGATCTCTGGGGAATTCTCACATATTTTAGGAGGAATATCTGTTCCTGAAAACAGGTTTGCCAATGCAGCTTCGTACTCAGCACGCGTGATTGCTTGAACTTCTAAGCGCTGGAGCAGGAAATCCCGCACGGATTCCAACAAACCTTCGACCGCGCATTCGCAGCATGAATAGGCGATATAGACCGGAGTTCCAACGACCAATGTGTCCGCGATGGGTTTCACCCAATCCTCCACGGCCTTGGGTGCCTCCGGCTCCTCTATCAGACCCTCCTTCGGGCTCCGGGGCGCTGTCTCAGCATCTAACAATCTCCACTCATCTCCCGTGTTTTCATATTCGAAATCAAACTTCAAATACGAAAAAATCTGATGGTTGGACTATACCTTAAACGACCGTTGATTTCAATATCTCTGTTTTTAATGAAGATATCTAAAGGTTGGGAGGAATGCGAGAGCAATGCACTCAAGAGCCTGTCAAACAAATTTCGGTGCAAGAGGTGCAAGAGTAGATTGCAAAACAAACTGTTCAAACGCCGACGCCGACAGAGGTCTGCTCAAGAGAAAGCCCTGCATTTCATCACACCCCTGTTCGTGGATAAATTGGCGTTGTTCAACCGTCTCAACCCCTTCCGCTACCACCTTGAGTTGAAGGCTGTGCCCAAGTTGAACGATCGTCGACACAATGGCCGCCTTTTGCGGGTCTATGTCTTTGACAAAGGCCTTGTCGATTTTCAGGGAATCCACCATTAAGTGCTGCAATAACCCGAGACAGGAATACCCGACGCCAAAGTCGTCAATCGAGACGCGGATCCCCATGTCACGCAGAAGTTTGAGCTTTTCCATGGCTTTTTGTTCACTTCTCATCAATGTGGTTTCGGTGATCTCGATTTCAAGCCAGTAAGAATCCAGTTCTTCAGCATCCAACAGCCTCTGAATGCAGGGAACCAGATCGGGTTGCTGAAACTGTGCGGTAGATAAGTTGACCGCAATGGGCACGAGCGCTACTCCCCGTTGTTTCCAGTCCTTCATTTGCCGGCACACGGTCTGTAAAACCCAGGAATCGAGAGGGCGAATCAAGCCTGTTTCCTCGGCGATGGCAATGAAATCTCCGGGTGAAACGACGCCAAGCTCTGGGTGCTGCCACCGAACAAGCGCTTCGGCTCCGGTCATTCGTCCACTGTCCACATTCATTTTCGGTTGAAACTCGAGGTACAATTGTCCCTCATCCAAGGCTTGCTGAAGTTGAGTCTCCAACAAACCATGCGTTGAATACTGATCGTGATTCAACGCTTGATACAGTCGCAACCCGTTGCCGCCCATTTCCTTGGCGTGATACATTGCGCGATCCGCTTGCCGGATCAACGTGTCGAGATCGGCCCCATCCTGGGGATAAAAAGCAATCCCAGTGCTCGCAGTCAGTCGAAACGTCCTGTCATCCACGACAATCGGCTGGTTCAACACCTCTATTAAAGCATTGGCAGGTTCTAGAACCCCTGTCACTGACGGGACGCGATCGATTAAAATGAGGAATTCGTCTCCTCCCATTCGCGCCGCAAATTGAGACGGCATCATGACAGACTTTAAACGCTCAGCAACCACTTTCAGAACCAAATCCCCAAAATTGTGACCCAAGGAATCGTTAATCCATTTAAAACGGTCTAAATCAATCAACATGACCGCAATCGACCCTGAGTTTTTTTTCGCTTCACTAATGGCTTGTTCCGCCTGGACCATAAACCAACGGCGGTTGTAGAGTCCCGTCAAAGAGTCGTGATAGGCGAGATGATGAATCTCTCGTTCTGCACGATCCCGTTGAATGGCGATTCCCGCGAGATGGGCATACGATTCGAGCAGTGACAAATCTTCGGCTCCAAGTTGCTTGCGTTCGGGAAAATTTACCGTCAGCGTGCCAAGAACAGAATGTTCGGTTGACAGAATTGGGACTGAACTGGAGGGAGTTCGGGATGGAACGCAAGTTTCAATCAGAGGGGCAATACCTGTGTCCAGAAGAGTGTTTCCAGTTTCCGCAAGAACGATCGAACACTCAGCATCCGTTTGATGCTCAATGATTTCCGCTAAAAATCCGAGAATTTCCGCCAGAGGTTTTCCAGCGGCTATCATTTCTAAAATTTGATTTTGATGCAGCAACCGGGATTCGACCTTTTTTCTTCGCGTGATGTCTTTGAACGCCACGACGATACCCGCCACTTTTCCGCTTTTATGAATCGCGGTGCTCGTAAATTCCACTGGAATGCTTGTCCCGTCTTTTTTCCAAAAAACATCGTCCAGCACATCGACCAATCCGCCTGAAACCAACAGACGGTGATGCTCACACTCGTGCCTGGCCAAGTGACTTCCGTCAGAACGGGAATGACGGAACAAATCGTGGGCAGGCTGTCCCAGCATTTCCTCCACACTGTAACCAAGTATCCGGGCAGCCGTTGGGTTGCTGTAGATGATGACACCCGCTTCGTCTGTGGCGTAAATTCCTTCTTCAATGGAGTTTAAGACTAAGGTTGCATTCGAGAGAATTTCGTCCAAGCCATGCTTCGTCATCTTGAACCCCCCACGACGAAAAAGTCACCGCTTCCAATTGTACTCGTCTCGAACCGCAATACAACCAATACAACTCACTCAATCTTCTTATCAAATAGTTTACAGATGAATACAAGCTTCCACAAGGAATTTAGCATGCAGCGTCATGAAAAGGGTTCCTGAAAAATAGACTCCCCGTGGAAAACCAGGGTGCCCAGGTCTTCACCTTCACAAATCCTTTGCATAGAGTTTCTAGATTCAAAATTAAAAATATGTACCGGGAGATTGTGGTCCCTTGCCAATAGGATGGCGGACTGGTCCATAACACCGATATCCTTGGCAACGACGTCTTTATAGCTCAATGTCCCGTACTGTCGAGCATCGGGATTTTCTCGGGGGTCGCATTCGTACACGCCGTCAATCCCGTGTTTCGCGACTAAGATCGCGTCACAACGCGTCTCAATCGCTCGTTGAACCGAAGGATAGTCCGTTGTAACATACGGCTGCCCATTGCCACCAGCAAAAATCACGATGTACCCCTTCTCCAAGTGGTGAATGGCTCGCAATCGAATGTACGGTTCTGCCACCGCATTGATGGGTACGGCGGTCATCACTCGAACCTGCCGGTCCGTTTTTGAGGTCAGGACTCCGCGAAGCATCAGGCTGTTAATGACCGTTGCCAAGGTTCCAATGTTATCCGCTTCAGCACGCTCAATACCCCACAATTCCGCCATCTTGCCGCGAAAAATATTTCCTCCCCCGACCACGACACACACTTGAACCCCGATTTCCGTTAGAGAAAGCAACTCACTCGAAATGTGTTCTAATCGCTCTGTTGAAAATCCGAAATTGGATTCCCCAGCCAAAGCGCCTCCGCTTAGTTTCAGGAGTACCCGTTTGTAGCGCATCATGGCTTTCCCCCTGCAAAGTGAAATCGTTAAAGTGTCAAATCGTTGAAATACTCCATGGTTAAAACTCTTGCATCACGATTGAGGCTATGGTTCGCTGTAGACCACTATGGATGAACGTTTTCGGTGAACCAGTCATCTGGAAGTTCGCGGCCCAGTTTTAACTCCCGTGCCTTTTCCAAGATTAGCCCTCCCACAGCGGCGAATTGAAGACCCATCCCCACATTGTTGACAAACAGCGTCGTTTCACTGGCCGTTTGTCTCCCAACGACTTTGCCAGAAATCAAGTCGGTCAGGTCTGGATACGACCGAACTTCAGGCCTGCGCCACCAGCCTTGCTCTTTTTCAAAGTTTGGAACATCGCCCGCCGAAATGACTTCTGCCTTCGCTTGGCGGACCGTGTGTAAAAACGGATGGACGAGCGGAAAGAAATCCGCGCCAACTTCCTGTGCCTTAATGGTACTGAAGTGCACACCGGGCCGAATCCACTCCAGCAAAAGAACAGGACTCATCGAGTTGGTCGCCGAACATACCACCTCCGCATCCTTCACAGCATCCCAAGCGGAGCTCACGGAAATGAGGCGGGCTTTGGTTTTTTGCTGCATGATGTGGCAAAAAAACTCGCAATTGTTGGGATTTGGACTGAAAACACGTACCTCTTGGAGACCTAGCACGGCGTCCAAAGCGAGCAGCTGGGTCTGTGCCTGCCAGCCTGAACCTAATAAAGCGGCTGTTTTCGCCCCCACAGGCGCGAGGTATTGTGCGGCTAGACCATTTGCAGCACCAACGCGATAGTGCTGGATGACACCATCGGGCATGATGGCTAGAGGCATCCCCGTGGACGGATCAAAGAGATAGACGAGCCCAACCCATCTGCCGTTTGCAGCGGGGACTTTAACTCTCCGTCGTTGTCCCGTGACGTCCGGCCAATGGACCACATCTGAATTGATTCTGAGCGCCTGGACGCCTTGTTGGATGACTCCTCCCATGGTTTTAAAGGAATAAACCGTTCCCTCTTGCTCGTTCAGGTTGATGATGCTGTCCACTCTTGGCGTGTTTAAGGCGGTTTCTTCCCTCAGTGCTTGATACGCGTCCTTTAAGACGCGAAGGCAGTCTTGCATGGAAATCATCGACGCAATCTCTTCATTATTCAGAACCAGCATAAACGTCACCTCTCGTTTCCGCAGGTCGAACGCCCACTTTCCACCAGCCAAATGACGCCGCCCATACGACGACAAACATGGCGGCCAAAATGCCGCCCATGACACCAAAGTTCAGCCCTTCAATCCATCGGAAAAAGCCCGACCTCAGTCCCGACTCCTGTGTGAGTACCTGCATCAGTTCAATTCCGCCAATCACTCCAGCCGCTGCGACTCCAAGTCCAGTCACCGAGAGGTTGTAATACATCTTGCGTAAAGGGGTGGAAAAAGCCCACGAATAAGCTTTTGCCATAAATATCCCGTCGGCTGTATCCATCAAACTCATACCGGCCGCAAAACAAATCGGCAAGGAGAAGACACCCATCAACGGAAGTGCGTTTTTCGCAGCAGTAGCTGACACGGCAAGCAACGCCACTTCACTCGCCGTATCAAAACCTAACCCAAACAAGAACCCAACCGGGTACGCGTGCCAACTGCTGGTAATCAGCCTCATGAGCCGGCCAATCAGTCTGGCAAAGAACCCGCGAGATGCCAGTAATTGTTCGATACCTTCCACATTTGCCTTGCGTTTGCGCATTTGAAGCAACGCCTGATACAGCTTCAACCAAATTGCAAAATTTACAGCCGCCAACAAAATCAAGACAACTCCGGAAATGAGAGTGCCTAAGATACTGCCCACATGTTGAAAGTTGAGCAGGTGGTGCTCCATAAACCGCATCGCCAAAACCGTGGCAATGACCATGATAACCACCACGGACGAGTGCCCCAAAGAAAAGAAAAATCCCACACCAGTCGGGATTTTTCTCTGCTCGAGAAACTTGCGAACCGTATTGTCAATAAAAGCGATGTGGTCGACGTCAAAGGCATGTCTTAACCCAAATGCATAGGCCAAAACCGCTAACCCAACGACAACAGGGTGATGAGGTGCGGTCAGGCCTAATAAGACAATTCCTGCAGCGTGCAACAAAACCACACCCAAAGCGTACTTCCACCAACTGTTGTCCTTCATGCCTTGGCACTCCTCCTCAGTCCATCTAGAAAAGACTCAATGAGCATGATGCCTTGCGGCCGAAGCCGACTCCCAGGCATCTTGTAGTTCGAATACTAAGGATTTAACCGTTACGGGCACGACTCCGGCAGGCTGAATGAGCCGTCCGATGTCGATGTAGTCGAAGTCATGCAAGTGTATGCCGTCTAAGATCAACAGCGGGCACGAAACCGCCAGTTCCTCCTGAAGGATGTATCCTACGGTTTTCGCAATGTCGCGGTCAAACAAAATGGTGACTTGCCTCCGGCCCTGGATGGAGTTGGGCAATCCAAACCGGATTCCTTCGCACAAGGCGCGGATCCGATCGTATGCCGGCGGACCGTCAAAGTGAAAGGACAACGCAACGTCCACCGCCCCTTCCTGCATATCAAACCGTTCAAAATGACGGCGAATTTGCTCTCCAACCGTTGCAGGCGTAATGTCGTGGTGCAAATTGCAAGGAGGATGCAAGACGGGAATGTTGCGTACGGGAAGCACATTTTGACTCGAAAGATAAATGGTATTTCCGCTCACTTGGACACTATACTCCGAGGCGCCCACCACCGTGGCACGCAGACATTCACCGACGTGAAGAACAGGGCCAAACTGATTGGAGGCGAATTCGCGTTGAACCGCCGCTCCCAGATAGCGGCCGAGATCGCCGAAGTCCTGGTCCGTCAAATTGTATACGTACTCCCCGACCCCTCCGGAAAAAACGACTCCGTCAAAGGGCCCTCGACATTGCAGGACAGGGGTCACGTACAGTTGTTTCACGGCATCCGGCAATGTGCCGGTTTTGAGGGCAGACGCCAACTGGTGAGCGAGCCAATCGGCAAGTTTGTCTTTGACGGCCTCAGACACCGTCTGTCCCAGTTGTAAGTCGACCCCGAGCAGTGCTTGTGCCATTCGCTGTCCAGCAGGTTCCAACCGCGTAATGACGCCGCGTTCGTCAGTCGCCAAGAGTCGACCCCCAATGTGCAGCGCGGCCGTCTCCACCACGCGCCCGCTTTCTACGACGGCGAGCTTGGTTGTACCGCCCCCGATGTCCACATTCAACACCCGCGACCCTTGTTTGTGCGACAGATATACCGTTCCCGAACCGTACGCAGCCAGCAGTGCCTCTAAGTTGTGTCCGGCAAGGGCGCAGACAAAACGCCCGCCTTGATGTGACAACATGTGCGCAATCGCCTCTGCGTTCTCCCGCCGGATAGCCTCTCCGGTAAGAATGACAGCTCCCGTATCCACACTCGACGCCGTAATCCCCGCTTCCTGATAGGCCGCGGCAATGATTGTGCCAAGCCGCGCCTCGTCAATTCGATGCGTTCCAGAATACGGGGTCAATTTCACAGAAGAGCGGTAGATCGATTCGCGCTTGACGACATTGTACCGACTCGACAAATCTGTACCCATCCGATGCAGAGTCAACTTGGAGAACACAACCTGGGTCGTAGAAGACCCGATGTCGATGCCGACGCTGGTCAATTCAAAGTGATCCGACAGCCACAACCCATCGGTCTGTGGCGACCAGTCCTCGTCTTCGTGAAAATGGTCATCTCCAGTCTCGTGCAGCCAGAACACGGGCGGCAGTTCCGCCAAGGCAAAAGCCTCAGTTTCGCAAAAGTGCTGTCCTGGGTTCATTCCTGGGTGCGAGCCTCCTCGAGTGTTTGGAGTTCGGATTCGTAAACAGGCGCCATCCGGGAATGAAGACTATTTTTTGCCAGTTCACTCTCAAAGACCTGACGTACCTGTGCGTCTTCATCGGCGTAGTCGATTTGGTCACCACCTAGACGCTTGCTGATCCAGGCCTTCGGCACCCCTTGTTCGTTGCGAATTGCCGTTCCTTCGTATTTCAGCGCGAGGTAACGCGCAGGTGTGGACCCCGTGTTGAAGTGCTGGTGGTACCAACGATCCGGTGGAACAATCATACTGCCTTCCTTCCAATCGTACCTTTGGAGCGGCGAATTCTCAGGCCACATGAAGCTGAAACCTTCACCGCTCAAGATAATCACGTGCGCACCCGGGCCGTGTAGATGGGCCTTCTTATACGTACCGACTGGAAATTCCGAAATGTGGCTGTTCATGGAGCCCTTTGCCAGGTTAAACCGGATATGTCCGCCGCCAGCACCTCGCTCCTTGGCGCTGATAAGCGGCAACGTCCGGGTATTAGCTACGAAGTTGGTCTCAAGAAGAAACCCCTTTTGTGTTCCTTCGTTTGTGAAATAGTCCGGCTCACCCCGGAAACGGTTTTTGAAATCGTAGGGCGTATTAAAGACAAACTCTGTCTCTTCGTACAAATTGATTACCATCGGCGCATTCGTGACGGCCAGATAGCGAGCGGTTTCAAGTCCCGATCCGTTAAAGTGCTGGTGCCAGCAGTTGAGAGGGATGGCGAACAAGGACCCTGCTTGCCACTCAAACGTAACTTTGGCACCGGCGTCATTCCACACCGTCGTCGAACCCCTGCCATCGAGCACATAGACCATTTCCTCGTAAAGCTGGCGCTGGGGAGCCAGTTTGCCTCCGGCTGGAATATCGCACACGTAACAATCGTTCGAGGTCCTCGAGGCCTCGTGGTTGATGTATACGCCAGCCCCGCCTCGCCGGGCCCAAGGTTTTAGTTCCACCGTATGCAAGTCGGGAACGTAATGGGCGGCGATAATGTCCAGACCTTCATTGCGGACCCATTCCTGATACTTTGAGTTCTTTTCGGTTGCAAACCGCTTTGCCAATTCATCGGATACCTTTGCCATCTCACGGCACCTCTCTTTATTTGGATTCCCCGCCTAAAAGCGCGCCTCCAAGTCCTCTTTCAGGCCTTCCTGCCAGGGCACTCCCCGAGGCAAGATCCGGTCGCAGCCACGCACTCCCCGATACGTCTCCGGGTCGACACCGCGGGGCAGTTCACCGGCGGCAACTTTTTGGGCCGCTTCGAGCAACAATTGCCGCGCCACGATGATAGCCGCGTCAGCGGCACCCAGACGCTCCTTCGATCGGTCGACAATCGGCAGCATAGTCTCCTGCAATGCGAAATCCTGGGTATTGATTCCGGAAATGCCTGTGAAAGTCTTGGTTCGCTGTACTTCGCGGTCAATTAAGTAATCGTTGTCCTTGTTTCGCTTTAAACGGTAGTCTGCTGTCATGTCCTCTGGGCCCCGTCCAAATAAGGTTTCATGCTCAATGCAGTAGTCGCGAGGCAAGGAGCGATTTGGGTCCGCGGAGTAGAACCAGTTGTACACACAGGAGTTCTCATCGTCGATAGGCACCCAAATGTGGCCATTGACCGAGGGATAGAGTTCGGGTTCTCCAGTACTCCAGTTTGTCATGTATCCCCGCATTTGCTGTGCTGGCATGATAAACTGATAGGCACGCACATAGGAACCGTCTGCTCCCAAATCTCGTACGCCAACATAGGTGAAACCGTAGTCCCGTTTGTACACTTCCAACTTAGGAGCTGTCGCACGGGCACGCAGGGCTTTTTTATCCTGCAAATTGTTATTGTGCGCAAACGAAGAATGCGATGTATCGATACCTCCTTCGAGGGCCTGAAGGTAATTGCAAGCCTCCAACGTCTTGCTGACAAAGCGGTGAGTCTCTGGCGCTCGCACCCACTCGTAATCGGGATAAGGCGGTTGGAGTTCCGGCGGTCCCATATAGGTCCAAATGACGCCTCCCCCTTCCCAACAGGGATAGGCGGTCGCTTTGACCTTGTGTTTAAAGTTACTTTCTGGTGGCTCATTGGGCATGTCGACGCATTGACCCGTCACGTCAAACTTCCAGCCGTGGTAGACGCAACGCAATCCACACTCTTCATTCCGGCCCCAAAACAGATGAGCGCCTCTGTGCGGACAGTAGGCGTCCAAAAGACCTGCCTTGCCAGCGCTGTCTCGAAACGCGACGAGGTCTTCGCCTAAAAGCCGCACGCGAACCGGTGGACAATCGGGCGCGTTCAATTCTTCCGATAGCAGTGCAGGTATCCAATACCTTCGGAATACTTCCCCCATTGGCGTACCCGGCCCTGTCCGGGTAATCGTTTCGTTATCCTCTTTTTTCAACATTTCCGGACATCCCTTTCAACGGTAGAGTTCTTGCGTCGTAGTCATTATAGGTCGCGTGCAAACAGCGAAGGGGTGCGTTTTCCGGTCTATGGAACACTATTTTCACCGGTTTCGCTAACCGGGTATTTTTCATTCCTTTCTATAAACGTTCGTGGATTCGCGCTTCGCGAATTCGCTTGGACCATTCCTGTTTTCGAATGGGGAGACCGCGACCAGGAGCGGGTTGGATTCCCCCTCTCCCCCTGCCGTGCGAAGTGCCGCATCCGTTTGGTGCAGCGAGTAGTTATGGGAGTTAAGCACATGCATCGGAAACACCCCGGAAGCAATGCAGTTGACCGCCATTTCCACCGAGCGATGACTGTGCCCTCTCAGCCCCCTGACCGACAAAGACTTCGCCACAATCCGATCAATGTCGAAGTCCGCAATGGTTTGATGCTTATACGCTGCCAACGCAACAACACCCCCTCGCTTCACAGCCTCTATAGACTGCAGCACAGGTCCTGCTCCGCTCGACGTCACATCAATGACGACATCTGCAAGCCTTCCAGAGGTCAATTGGCTGACGCGCTCGATGAGGTTTTCACGGCTGACGTTGACGACTTCATCCGCTCCAATGGCTTTGGCGAGTTCCAAACGCCGGCGGCTGGTTTCGCGCCCTGCAACAATGACGCGCGCGCCCAGCGCTTTGGCAGCTAGCACACACGCCAGGCCTTGCTGTCCGGGACCTTGAACAACGACCGTTTGTCCGAAACTCACACCGCATTCGATCGCCATCCACTCAAACCCGTTGGCTAAAGGCAGCGTCAAGGCTGCTTCCACCGGCAGGACGTGCAAAGGCATAGAGTGAAGGACTGCATTCGGGTGCAAGTACATGTACTGTGCAAATCCTCCCCACAATGCAGGCGGCACGTGAAGCGGCGTATTTCCGTAGCGCAGTCCTCCCAAATGAGAGTCCGTAAACCGGCACGCGCGATACCTTCCCCGGCGACATTCCCCGCATTGGCCACACGGAATGTACTCTTCCATCGCAACGCGGTCCCCTTCTTTGACGCCCCACCGCCGTGCTGCTTCCCGCCCAATTTTGTCGACGAACCCAATCACGTGGTGTCCGAGGATTCTCGGCTCTTGAATGTGCGCATAATTGGCGACATCGGTGCCGCATACACCTACGACTTCAACTTGCAGCAACCCTGCATCTGCCGGAATTTCTGGAACTTGTAGTTCGCGCAATTCGGTTTTTTTAGACGACACCGCGACGGCTGCCAGTACAGTTTCTGACAGGGCCATCACCCCCCTTGACCCGATAGTTCAGATAATGTACGACTCCAACGTCGAAGTCGCAAAAAGTTCCTCGATTTCCAGCCGCCTCTTAATCAATCCTTGTTCATAGGAGTAATCCACAGCAGCCTGCAGAGTCTTGCGGTTCGGTTGGATTCCATACGGCCAAAAGTCCTTGCCCATGATCCGCTCGGTGCGTTCGACTTCGGCCGTCAGCCAAGGCAGGGTGACTTTGAGGGCCGCTGTTTGACGAAACCCTGCATAGACTGCCTCTTTGGCTGCGAGCAGGGCTTGAAACAGGTTCATGGCGACCCAAGGATGGCGTTCGAGAATCTCGTCCTTGACGGCCACTACGTGCATAATTGGAAAAATCCCCGTTCGTTCAAAGTAACGCTGTTCTTCTTCCATGTAATTCGGAAACAGGCGCTGGACATGAGGCGATCCGTTTTGAAACGAAGACGGCGACCGCGGTCCAATGAACGCGTCGAGTTCCCCGGTTTCAAGCATTTGGTTTAATGTCGCGTTTTCGTCGATGGGGGAAATCTTCACGTCATCCGGCAAATCCAAAGCCACTTTTTCTACGCGGCCTGGGGTCTCTTCTCCACCGACAAACCAATTCACATCCGTTGGGTGAATCCCGTATTCGTGCTGCAGGATACCGCGAATCCAAAGGCACGCCGTCAACTGATACTCCGGAATGCCGATTCGCTTTCCTCGCAAATCCTCCGGCCGTTCGATGCCGGCGTGGGTGTTTACGAAAATGCCCGAATGCCGAAAGGACCTCGATAAAAATACCGGGATGGCTGTAAACCGAGGCTTGCCTCGGTCCCGGGCAATTAAATAGGACGACAACGACAGTTCAGCGACATCGAACTCCTGGTGGCGCATCATGCGCCAAAATGTCTCTTCGACCTCCATGATGAGCGGATTCAGTTCTACGCCGCGCACAGGCACGGTGCCATCCACAAGCGCAGCGACGCGGTCGTAATTCCAGCAGGCAAACGACAAAGACAACTTGGCCATAAACTCACCTCCGAGCATTGGCAGTCCATAAAAGCGTCACCAAACCTGAATGATATCAGCGATCCGCGCCGCTTCTTCAGGGGATAACACGTCTTCACCATCCTGGTGCGCAGCATCCCACTCATCGCGATCGCGCCGGATTCCAAAAACCACTTTCACGCCCTCACGGCGCAGTTGTTGGGCCTTCCATTTGCCATCCTCCCGATAGCCAAAAATTGCGACAATTTTTCCTTTTTCTATGCTTTTGAGTCCATTTTTCACCAGGCGCTGCCCCCTGCCTACTTTTTCAGCAACTCCGAAACAGCCTCCGCGTCTAACTTTTTGTCGGGTTGATACTCGGGAGCATTCTCCAACTGTTCCAAGTCGTTCAACCCCGAATATTTGTAGATGCGGTTGATGGCTGAGACCAACCTCGCCGGACGGTCGGGATTTGCATTGAAATGCTGGTGAATCGTATTGGGCGGAATGTAAATGACGTCCCCAGCCTTCCACTCAAAACGCTTCACCTCGTCTTGAGGCCTCCAGTGATACGTATCGGTAATTTCAACATCGCAATCCTGGTGCAAGTCGTAGCCCTGGCCTTCGACAACGTACAAACATTCTTCCGCCAAATGACGGTGTTTGCCGGAACGGCTGCCTGGGGGAATAATCTGCATGTACACGTCGACGGTTTCCATACGGGTGTTCATTTTCTCGTTGATCATGTGCTTCAAAATCCCTTGCGGAGCCAGTTCCCATGGCATTTCCCAAGGTTTGACGATTTTCTTGCGGTCTTGGTCGCGCTTTGGCCGTTCCGCCGCGTCGGTCAACGTCTCCTGGTAAAATGACAAGGTACGGTCACCCTGATTCCAGACTTTCGCTTCTCCCCACGCCATACTTATTTCCTCCAATCCAATCACGAAATTCACCCAATGCTGTATAACGCAAAAATAGAAACGCTTAGTTTTCGTCTTGTCTGGGGACAAACCCGTGGCCATGTTCCGTTGGTTCAGTCGGCCGGGGAATAACCGTCTTTTGGAACAACATGTTCATAAACATGTACATCGGCTTGGTCTTGATGACCAATGCGCGCGCAGGCTTTTCCGGGTCGGCATTGTTGTGCTGATGCACACAGTTGTTGTGCACAATGGCAACATCCCCCGCTTCCCAGTCGTAGCGCACGCCATCGTGAATTTCAAACCCTCTGCCGTCCAAAATGTAGAATGCGGCTTCGTTGACGTGGCCATGTTTTTGCGACTTGCCACCAGGCGCATACTCTTCGAGGTGGATGTGCAGCGTCTGCCCAAGTCCATCCACTGGCTCTACATAGTGCTTGCTAAACGTTTGCGGGCCGTCCAGAAACTTGATTTCGTCGCCGCGCCGCACACGAGGTAAGGAACGCAGACGCGCCAATTCCGTTTTTAAGTTGTATTCACCCGCTATGGCGCGAACGAACACCCTGTCTTTTTTACTGTGGTAATGCGACTCTGTTCCCATCTAAATTCCTCCTCACAAACATCCGCTGTTCAATTGGCGTACAGTTAGTCGCCGAACAGCTCAACAGCCGCAGCGAAAACCTCCGCTAGGAAAACAAAAGACCGTTATACAGTTGCAGACCCAGAATTTGATCAAACACGCCGTACGTCAATAAACCCATCACTACCGCGGAAACCACGGCCAGTTTCCAATTTCTCTGGCTCTTTTGCACCAAGAAGTACGCGAGAAAGAACAACGGAATGGCGGCGACAAATCCTAGGACAAAAATGCCTGCGATCAGTCCAGCTGCCCATAGAATGGCCCGCCATTGGCGGACGGTCTCGCTTGTGTCTGCTTCAGATTCCAATCTTGCAGCACCGGCTTGGTCCGCTGTTAAGTGCGGCTGCTGCAGCACCGCTTGTTGAGCGGGAATTGCGACTTGTTGCGCTACCTGCTGTTTGCGACGGCTGGCACCCAGTGCGGGCCGTTGGAATCCGGCGGCATTTTTCCGGTCGTGCGTGAACCTTCTCATGGCCGGCACAAAGTTCCCAGTTAACTGGACCCCGCCCACAATCAGTGAAGTAACACCGACAACAAGGGGAATCAATCGCCCAGCAGGCGGATAATGCAACGACATTGCGATGTACCACGCAGACCCCGCCACCCACGCGACATCGACGAACAACTCACCCTGTACCGTTTTCACAGCTTTGCACCCCCCGGCTCAACCTCCCGCTCGCTCAGTGGTTCTGCAACCTTCTTGTGCCGACGGATGTACGGACCGATGACCAGCGCCAGAATTATGACGACCATGAAATCTGTCAACGGGCGTTCGAAGATGCTCCATCCCTGCAACTGCTGAACGAGGTAAAGGTTTTTTTCCGCAACTCCGCCTAGAATGTAGCCAATCATCGCGGCAGGAATCGAATAGTGAAACCGCTTCATCATCAACCCGACTAAACCAAATCCCAGCAGGGCTGCGACTTGCCCGACGCTGCGGTCCGCCGCATATACGCCCAGCGTTCCAAGTGCCAGGATAAATGGAACGAGGACCTGTCCCTGGACCTGACTTACCTTTGCCAAATACGGCGCAATTCCAAGGCCCATCGCGCTCGACACCAAACTCCCAATGGCAATCACCAACGCCATTGCAAAGACTGCATCCAAATGGTTGGTCAACATGGTCGGCCCCGGTACGATGCCCAGAATCGTGAACCCGCTCATCAAGACGGCCATTCCCACACCCCCGGGGACTCCGAGTGCCACAGTCGGAATGAGGTTTCCAGCTTCTTTTGAAATCGACGAAGACTCAGGCGCAATAATACCCTCCGGAATCCCCGTACCGAACTTTTCCGGGTGCTTGGAGGTTTTTAGCGCTTGGCCGTAGGAAATAAAGTTTGCGGCCACACCTCCGATGCCGGGGACGACCCCCAGCAGTGTGCCAAGAATCGCCGATCGAATCATCAGCCACGGGTGTTTAAACACGTCCCGGACTCCATCCACAACACGGGATCCAGGCACATTTCCCTTGATTTCCAATTTTGCGCCTTGAGACGCGGGGCGAATCGCCGAGTAAAGATGAAACATTTCGGCAAATGCAAACAACCCCAATGCGACAGCTGTGATGCTAAAGCCGTTGTACAACGCCAACAGGTTGAACGTAAATCGCTGCACGCCCGTGATTGGGTCGTATCCAACAAACGAGATCATGAGCCCGAACAGGCCTGACAGCAGCCCTTTGGTCAACGACCCGGACCGCATTTGCCCAATTAGGACAATCGCCAAAATGGCCAGCATCAAATACTCCGAGGGCTGGAACAACTTAATGAGCTGAAACATCAATGGAATGACAATCAGAAGCAGTGCTACGCCGATCCAACCGCCGATGGTGGTCGATACCGCCGAAATACCGAGCGCCCTGGGTGCCTTACCCTGTTTGGTCATCGCATAGCCGTCAAACGTTGTAGCCGCAGATTCCGGAGCGCCCGGCGTATTCAGCAAAATCGCCGTAATGGAACCACTGAAGTAAATGCCTGTATGTGCAGCCAAGAGCAGACTGAGAGCCGGAATGACCGGCATGCCGTAGATGAACGGCAACAACATCGTCAACAGGACGGCGCCGCCGAGTCCCGGAATGGTTCCGACAATCGTACCGAGCAAGGAACCTAACAGCAAGAACAGCAATCCCTTCACCGTAAGCAGTGAGGACAGCCCAGCCAATAGAGCCGATAACACTCAAACACCTCCCCGCACAGACCGGGCAGAAAGACTACTTCGCCTGAAGCAGCGGTTTTAGCTCACTCGCGTTCCCCATCGCATTCTGTGCGATTTGTGCCAAGTCAGAACCCGAGTCGTATCCGACATAAAGTTTGGCCTTTTTCGCCTCGGCGAGGAACGAAGGGTCTTGCAAGGCTTGTTGGAAAGCCTTTTGCAGCAGTGCCAGGCGGTCTGCCGGAATCCCCGGCGGCCCCACGAACGCATGCCCGAGGTCCATGATGCCTGTCATGGCCGTCAATGCCTGGATGGTACTTTGACTTAGGCCGTCCTGTTTAGCCAGTTGGATCACGGTAGGTACATTCGGCAGTTTTGCAAACGACTTAGTAGATTCTAGGATAACCACCTTGGCTTGTTTGGAAATTTGGGCAATGTCCGACGCCGACAGTGAAACCGTGTCCCCGTTTCCGCTCAAAAATGCAGCCTTCTCCGCTTTGCTGCCGCTGAACGCGGCCACCATCGTATATGGAACTTTGAAAGCGTTGTACGTAATCACGGCTGCGTTATAATCTGAACTGCCTTTGCCAGTCGCTAGCGCCTTAATGGTCTTGGTCGCGTGGACTAGGTCCATGAAAGACTGGTATTTGCCGTTGGTATGAACTGCAATAACATGCGGGTCATTGTCCGGACGTCCAATCCAACTCATCTTGGTGACATCGAAGTTCATCCCCGGCGCGTTGTCAATTTGGTCAAATACGTCGCCTCCGGCATTCGTGTCGCCAATGGTCAGCCCATCGGGTTTAGCTGCGTAGATCTCGTTCGTGCCAACCAATCCACCGCCGCCGGGCTTGTTGACGACTTCGACTTTAGCCAGCCCAAGCTCCTTTTCCAGGTACGGCGCCAGCAGCCGCGCCCATTGGTCATAGCCGCCCCCAGGTCCGTAAGGTACGATGATTTGCATCGTCTTTCCTTTAAAAAATCCTGCTGTCGATTGGCTTGATGCGGTGCCATTTCCCGTCGCCGCATTGCTTGTACTTATCGTGTTACTTGACGTGCTGGCCGTGTTGGCGGTTCCGCAGCCTGCCGCGAGTGCGACGAGGGTCAGAACCGATATCCCTCCCGCCAGCCATTTACTTTTCTTCTTCATGACGCCCCCTCTTTCACGAAACCGCGGTCGTTTGGTCCCGCGGCGAATTCGGATCTGCCGACGCCTTGCGTCGACTTGAGTGCAGATGCTTCACCTCCACAGTCCATATGTCAGATGGTTCTAGCTATTCTGAATAAATTTTGTACCATGCGTACCCATACACTTGAGAGAGTTGGTTCTACGATGTTCTTAGTATAGGGCGGCGCAAAACGACAATTGCTGGCCGTTTCTTTCATGCGGAACACAAAACATAAAAGTTCGCCTCGTTTTCCGCATATGAGAATCGAACCGCCCCGCAGACCTGGGCTGCGATTATCCTAGAGGCAAGCAAAACTCTTTTGAAATGAATTAAAGCAAAGCAAATGAAAGGAAAGTAAATGAAAGGAAAGTGAATAACCCCATGTCCACATCAACGGATGTCACGTATTTGTCGGATGAGAAACCGCTTGAAGCCAAGTGGAGGTTGAGCGTTCTGAGCATCGGCCATGCCATTACACACATGCGAGGCGCCGTCTTGCCTTTGGTCTATCCTTTGCTTATGAAGTCGATGGGTTTCGGTTATGTCGAACTCGGGACGATGTTGACTATTACACGGTTGATTGGCGGACTACTTCAAGGCATATGGGGGACTGTGGCCAAGTACGTTTCCGGCCGGGACCTCATCGCGTACGAGAACATCGGAGTGGGATTAGGTACAGGATTGTGCGGATTGGTCCATAACTATGTCGAATTGACTGGGGTTGTCACCTTGGGTCAAGTGGCTGCCAGTCCTCATCACCCCATCGCCAGCGCGATGCTCAGCAAGTGGTTTAACAAAAAACGCCGCGGTTCTGCACAAGCTACGCACTTCGCCGTCGCCAATATTGCGACGGTCTTGTCGCCGCTCTTGGCCACGGTGCTAATCCCGTTGGTAGGATGGAGGGACACACTGTATTTGTTTTCGCTGCCCGCATTCGCGGTCGCGGTGTTGTTATTTGCGTCGCTTCCGTCAGAAATGGTGGCTGCAAAGTCGAAAAGCGGTGCCTCGAAATGGAATGAGTTTATCGCACCGCTGAGAAATCCGCAAGTTCGTCGGTTGATTCTAACAGCGTCCGTGACCGCGGGCGGAAAGGGGATCGGGATTTTACAGACGTTCCTCCCATTGTTCTTCCTGAACCAACTCCATTTCAGCAAGGTGTCAACAGGCGTCCTTTTTACCGTCTTCACTTTGACCAGCGTCATCGGTCCTGCGCTTTCCGGACGAATCTCGGACCGCTTTCAACGGTCTAAATTTCTCAGTTTCTTGCTTTTCGGCGCCTGCGGTTTATCGATTTGCGTGGCGTTGTTTGCCGCTGTCAACCCCTTGGTTCTGACCGTCCTGTTACTTTCGTTTGGCCTGTTTGTGTATGGGTACAGCCCTGTTGAGCAAACCCTGGTGTCGGACATTACGTCGCACGTCGACCACGCCAATGCGTACAGTTTGTTTTTCGGAATCACGTTTGCCGCTTCTGCATTGTGGCCGCTCGCTCTGTCGTTGATCGTAAACCGATTCGGATTCACAGCTTTTTTCTTGGTCGTCGCCGCCTCCTACCTGGTCGGAGGAATCATCTACGGCACAGGGAAGTGGTCAACTCCAGCACAGACAAACGCAACGGTGTAACGGTTAAACAAGAACTCAAAGGGGCGTGGTCAACCAAGGCAGGAACTCGTTATTCATCCAGTGCAGAGAAATAACGGAAATACAGGTACGCGCTCATAAGCTGAAAAATCCCACTGATATACAGAGGCGCTTGGAGCGCCCCCATAGTCATCATGTCACCCGAAACGGCTGGACTCAGCGCTGCAGGAATGCGCCGGGCAACCCCGACCACCGCGGAAGCCCTTGCCCGCTCGTTCGGTAAAAACAGGCCCATCATGAACGACTGGCGTACTGGGGCGGCCATTGTCGCGACAGCCATCCGCATAACCTGCAAAATGCCGGCGACCAAGACCGTCGGCGCAAATGCCGTTGCCACTACCAGCAAGGAAGCTATGACCCTTGTGCCTACTACCGTATAGACAGGGCCAATTCTCCGTACCAGACGTGCGGCCACGAATACGCCCACTGCCTGGGCCACGTAGGTGGCCGAAAAAATCGACCCAATTACGTCCGCGTTGACGTGGTACCGGTCGTGCAGCCAAACGACAAAGAGAGAGTTGATAAAACCAAGTCCAAACGTATTTGCCGCTCCTGCCGCGGACTGTTGTAGGGCCAATCGCACGGATAAGCTGGACATGGGTTTGTATGGGAGTCTGCTGTGCTTTCGCCGCAATACGTGCGGTTCTGTCGCTGACGAAGCACGCGGTTTTGGTGCCTTATCAAGATGCGGTTCCCCGTTGGGCTGCTTATCCCGGGAAGGTTCCGGAAGTTTCCAAAGAATTGCCAGAGAAACAATACCGATGGCGACCGTGGCGACAAAAAGGACCCTGTCGCCGCTGAAGTTGCCTACATGCAGTCCTGGAAACCAGAATGGAAAACCACTGACAACTGCGCCCAATCCAGTAAAAACAGCGGAGAGAAAGGAATTCCATGTAAAAACGGACTGCCTGTAGGGTGTTGGTACCAAATCTGCCAACATGGCCTGTTCAGCCGGAGCGAACGGACCACCCTGTCCATTGCCTTCGCCAGCACCCCCGCGCCCAATTCCCGCGAGAGCTCCGATGGCCGCCAGAATCATCCAGTTCGTAGACTCTGTGTACAGCAGCCCCCAGAGGATAATGAGCAGCGTAAAACCAATCAAGAACGGTTTGCGCCCGAAACGGTCGGCGTACACGCCAACGGGCAGAAGAAGTGCGGCCCCAACCAAAAATGAAGCGCTGAACAGCAACCCCAAATCCCGTGTGGACATGCCAAGTGAGATCAGATACAAGGGAACAACGACGTTCAAGTAACCTTGACTGAAACTACGCAAGGAACGGACGGTCAACAGCCGCCATACGTGCGGCGGTAAACGGTTCGGTCTCAACCTTGGCGCCGCCAAGGGCAACGAGGTTCTCTGCATTCTCCCTACACCCTTCCCAGTGTCGAGTTGCGGTGTCCAGGTCATTATAGACGGGTACCGGCACTGGGGGGCGAACTGTTTCCTGTGGATGGAACACGAGCACACAATTTTAAGCAATCCATGTCGTTAAACGTCAGTTGCGATAACGCGATGGCCTTTCGTTATTCCACACAGTCCAACTGTTCAGTGATCAGCCGGCTGTACATTCGCATCTCCCGCACATATTCCCGTACTTGAATCGGCAAAAATTCGGACTTGGAACCCGTGACACTCAGCGCCGCGAGCACTCGCCCTCCCTCCGCCGTCACCGGTACGGCCACGGAGCAGATCCCCTTCGTAGACTCCTCATATGTGGTCGCAAACCCATCTTTGCGAACGGCCTGCAGCTGCGCGCGAATCTTATCCGCATCTACAATCGTTCCGCGTGTATACGCTTTCAACGGCCGTCTTAACACGCGTTCAATCTCCTGCTCGTCCTGGTAGGCAAGAAGCAGTTTGCCTACAGCGGTACTGTGGCATGGCACCCGTTTGCCGATGCTGCTGAACATGGTCGTTTCTTTATCTTCTGGAAGTTTGCATAGATAGACGACAGCCCCTTGGTCGTAAACAGCCAACCGCACCACCCTGCGAACCCGGTTCATCAAATCAATGAGAAGAGGAAATGCCTTGACGCGAAGTTCCATACGCCTGTACGGAATGGACCCAATGACGAATAACCCCAGACCCAGTCGATACTTGTGCGAGCGGGCGTCTTGGTCGATTAACCGCATCTCGGTGAGCGTGTGCAAAAGTCGATAAACCGTGCTCTTCGCCAGACCTAGGCGGGCACTCAGCTCGCTGATTCCAAATTCCGGCCTATCGTCCGAAAACTCTTGTAGAATCCGGATCGCGTTGTGAACCGATGACAAATGCTCTGCCTCACCAGGCATTCCGCTTTCCCCCCAACGTTATTTAAACTCCCATTAAACTGTTTTTTGTAATATCCGGTATATTCAGTGTATTAGGCCAAAATCCTTCTTTCAGCCTCATACACGCGTTCAATCGACCGGAAGAAACCGCCCTGACCGGACTGCCTTTGTAAAATAATACTGCCAAGCTTTTGAGACATTCTTTGGAACCCAAAGTGCTCTGCCTAGGCGCTCGACCTCGGTTGCTGACAACCCCGCATCTTTTGAAAGGCTATGTGTAAAAAGTTGCTGTTCGGAGTTCAACTCCAGGTATTTAGAAGCCACAAGAACTTCCTCGAACGAGGAACCTGTCACGACGGCTCCGTGCGCCCGCAGCACGAGCACTCGGTTTGAACCAAGCACAGACGCAACGCTCCGACCTCGTTCGGCGGTGCTGATAGAATCGGGATCGGGGTACACCGGAATCTCGCCTAAGACACAGGCAACAGAATTTACCGGCCGCGGCTGGACGCGGGCTGCTGTGAGGATGTTGGTCCAGTGGCTGTGAAAGTGAGCAATTGCGCGAATTTCCGGCCGAGCACGGTAAATTTCGAGGTGCAGCCAGATTTCGTTGGGTACGTCTCCGTCTCCGGAAACTATGACGCCATCCCCGTTGACTTCGATAATGTCGTCTGTCCCCACGGTTTGACGCGGTACCGGCGCGCTATGGATGAAGCACCCACCGTCTGAGCGCACACTGACGTGGCCGTTCATGTCGAACAAGTCGAGGGCTTCAAACAGACGCGCAGTCTGCGCGAGTTCCCGTCTGACAGCGTACTCGCTGCTGTATGCCTTTGCCATGTACAACATCCCTCCTATTAAAAGGAAACGGACAGGAACAAATTGAAAACGACGTAGAAGAACAGGCAGGCTGCAACTGCAGAAGCCAAGGCCTTCCACCAGCTCAACCGTCCCTCGAGCCAAGTCATTAAAAAGATAAACCCGCCGGAAGCCGGCAGATAGCCAATGGTCTGCATTCCGACGAGCAATGCAGCAAGCCAACAAATCCACCGCAGGACCTTGGACCATTCTCTTCCAGACAAACCTTCCCGCTTCGAATGTTTTGAGGATCCCTTCGTTTGAATTGTGGTCAACCCTGCGCGTTGGACCCAAGGCAATGCCTGCTGAACTCTTGGAAACAACTCGGTCAACAACAGGGCGAACACTAAGAGTCCGCCCACAATGGAAATGGGCAGCGGCAGTTCGCGGGCCATGGGTTGATATTGCGCACCGATTACCGCAAACGCGACAAATACCACAAACAAAGTTGCGTCGACTACAAGCGTGTCAATCGGCTTTTGTCTGTTCACTCTTCACACCTCCCGTTGAACTGACACGCTGCTGGGAATGCCCCCGTTTTGTACGAAATGAAAAGTACAAAACCGCAATGACAACGCATAACAAACCCAGCGAAATCGGACGAGTCACAAAACCTCGCCATCCCATTGCCAACAAGGTTTGATTAAACGAAGTCTCCATCAGCCCGCCAATCATCATGGGAATTACGATGTTAATCTTCGGAAAACCAAAACGGTCCATGACAAATCCCAATACGCCGAACACGAGCGCCACCACCACGTCTCCCACTTCGCCGTTCAGAGCATAGGCGCCTACCATGGACAAAGCGAAGACAATAGGAGCCAACAGTTGTTTCGGGACAAGAGCCAAGCGGGAGATGTACCCGCCGAGTCCGAGGACAACGGCTGCCGTCAGGATGTTTCCCGCCACGAGGGCATAAATGACCATCAACACCCGGTCGGGGTGGGTCTGTACTAACCGCGGACCGGGGTCAATACCAAGCACGGTCAACGTCCCTAACAGTACCGCCATCTCGACGTGACTGGGGATGCCAAAGAGCAGCGTAGGAATGAATCCGCTTGCATCCTTGGAGTTATTGGCGGCCTCCGGTGCGATGACGCCTCCGATCTCGCCCTGGCCATACTGCTCCGGGTGCTTGCTCAGTTGAGCCGCCTGGCCGTAGGCCACAATAGTCGTGATGGAGCCCCCCACTCCGGGTATCATCCCCATAAACGTACCGATGAGGTTTCCTCGAACAAACACTCCAAAATTCTGGAATACCGATTTCATTCCGGCCCAAACACCCGTCAGACGAAGTTCGCTGTCCCTATCCGCACTGAGTTGGCCGCCTTCGAGCATCATTTCGAGCGCTTGGCTGATTGCAAACAGACCGATTAAAGCGGGGACGATGTCAATGCCGTTATATAAGTAAAGATTTCCAAAAGTAAACCGCGTCGTTCCCGTCACAGGATCGGAACCAATAAAAGAAATCATCAGCCCGAGTGCCACGGCAACCATACCTTTCCAAATGGAGCCGCCCCGGGAGATGACCGCGACCATGCTGAGACCCGCCAAGGCCATCATGAAGAACTCTGGGAATGAAAATGCCAGCACAACGCGTTCGCCCAACGGCAAGATTATAGTGAGCAAAACGGCGCCGATCACCGCTGCGAGAATGGCACTCATGGCGGAAGCCCCCACAGCGTACCCACCCCGGCCTTGACGGGTCAGTGGATAGCCGTCAAAACTCGATGCGACACTCGGCGCATGTCCAGGAAGGTTCAGTAGAATGGCTGTCAGCGATCCCGACAGGGGAATGGCACTCATAGCACCGATTAACATAACGATAGCAGACGTATGGTTCATCCGGTAGGTGAGCGGTGTCAGCAGCGCTAAGACTTGCGGTCCGCCCAAGCCCGGAAGTACACCGAACAGCATGCCTGCCAACACGCCAATCACCAGAAACAAAGGTGCAGGCCAGGCAAAAAATGCCCCGATAGCAGGTGCCAGGTGAGCAAACATCCGGGGCGCCCCTTCCTTTAATGGCTAATCTGAGCCTTGATTTGCACAGCGTACTTCTGCATCAATTGAATGTCGCCCTTCACTTCCGACAAGGTATCTTGCCCGTTCAGATATGCCGCCGACTCATGGGCCGATTTCATTTTCGCCAAGAACTCCGGGTCCTTCTCCGCCTGTTGCAACGCCTTTTGTAGAACGCTCACTTCCTGTGCAGACACATTGGGTGTTGTTCCAATGGCGCCAACCAAACGAACGACGTTGGCCAACTGTGGATAGCCTAACTCTTTGATGGTCGGCACGTTGGGCAACTGAGATAACCGGTTCGGGGCGTCTACCCACAAAGGCTTGAGCAAACCCGCAGCAATCTCCTGGCGCAGTGCCGGGTACGGAAACTGGACGAAGTCTAGCGCCCCTTGTGACGCAGCCAAGATACTCTGAGAAGCCCCTCCGCTCGGAACAGTGGTAGACTTTTTTACACCGAGCGTCTGCATGGTGATAAAACTGGTCAATCCCGCTGTGGTGGTGATACCCGTGGTCCCCACCTTAAGGTGATTGTCCGCCTGAACGGCTTTTAAGCTGGTCAATCCCGATTTCTTCGATACCGCTGCTACATACGGCATCGCAAACACTTGACCGACCCAAGATACCTTGGTCAAATCGTAGTTTCCTTGGCCAATCAGCGGTCCGAGTGCAATTCCGGGAAGAGTAAAGTAGCCGATGGTGTATCCATCCGGCTTCGCGTTGATGACCTGCATGTCTCCAATTACACTGTTGCCCCCGGGGACATTTTTGACAATGACCGATGGGTGATGCGGCAGGTATTTTGTCAAATACGGCGCCAAAATACGGGCTGTGGTGTCAAAATCCCCACCTGGAGCGTAGGGCACAATGAAGCTGATGGTATGATCCGGATACGCGGAAGAACCCTGACTGCCCGAACTGGTGTTGTTCGCTGTACCGCTCGAACCGGACGATCCACAACCCACAACCGCTGCGGCAGTAACCCCTGCAATCCCAACCACAGTCAGTACACGCAAGAAACCTTTCCTACTTTCTACACGATGCTTTCTCCACACACCACTGCGCCGAAGCACAAGACCCCCTCCTGCCACTACTAGTTTTTCTGTAAGTTCTAAGTTCTTGTGGAATAAAAATTTCCGAAAACCCGGAATGGCTCTACTTTTGCACAGATACCGGGTGCAAAACCGTTTGATAGCCCTATTATGATTGCTGGAAGAACCCGGATCTACGTGTAGTTTCACATAGAAGAACGGTGTCCGGGTTTCGCGGTAATCCCCGAATATGCGACACACACTAAAAAGGGACTTCACTAAACCTGCCTGGAAGTTTTGTTTCGAAACGATGGTTTCGACGCCTGCCGTCGAAACAGGCGAAAGCCGGAAATGATTACGCCGACCCCCGCGAGAAAACTGGCCATCAGGTACGCCGTATGTGCCGCACGAACGAACTGAAGGCTGCCCTCAGAACCGTGCAACTCCAGGGTTAAAGCTAATCCTGCCAGAGTGATGCTCGTCACCTTGCCAAAATTTCGAGTCAACGCCAAAAGGCTCCCGGCTAACCCGGTTCGTGTCGGGGGTACGCTTTCCATCACCGCCACGTTGTTCGGAGAGGAGAAAACGGCGATACCGGCACCAAACGACGCGATCGCAAACGCGATCCACATGGTTTGCGAGCCCATGTGAATCGTCGACATCAACACCAGAGAGAACGCCACAATGAGGAACCCTACCGTCGAAATCAAGGCTTTGTTGAAGCGATCCGCCAATCTCCCAACAAACGGGGAAATGACAATGGTAGCAATGGGTTGAATCGCCATCAACAGTCCTGTGTGCAGAGTGGATATGTGGATAGCATCAAGCAGAAGAGGGGTCACAAAAGGCGGAAACATCAGGACCGCATAGCAAACGAAGTTCGTGACGTTCCCCAACGTAAAGTCCGGAATTCGAAACAGTTCAAATGCAATTAAAGGAATGTCGGTTTTGCGCTCATGGCGGATAAAAACTGCAAAGGCCGCTGCAGAACCAACGAGCAACGTCATGGAAACGACACTTGACCACCCCCAGGAAGTCCCATTGGAAACGAACGTAATCAAGGCTGCCATGGCGACAGCAAACAAAACAGCACCCAAAAAGTCCAACCGCTTCCCTTTTGAATTGCTGGCATTTGACTTTCCGTTGACCATCGGCTCCAAGAGCCATAATCCGGCAAGAAGCGCCAATCCTCCGAAGGGAATGTTCACTGCAAAGATGGACCGCCAACCCCAAAGCGGGATCAAAACTCCGCCAAGTGCGGGTCCAATCAGTGTACCAGCAGCTACAACACTGCCAATCATGCCCAGTGGGCGCCCCCGCTCCCCTTGCGGAAACGTAATCGTCACAATCGACATGACGTTCCCCATAATCATAGAGGCTCCCAATCCTTGCACGATACGTGAAAGGTCTAAAAACATCAAGGAAGAAGATATCGCACAAAGTGCGGACCCAGCGGTGAAAATACCAATGCCCCATAAGAAAAATCGCTTTCGTCCGTATACGTCTGCCATGAAACCGACGGTCGGCAAAACCGCCGTGATCGAAAGGAGATAAGCAATCATGACCCATTGCAAACGCTGCGGACCTGCCTGGTAAAGACGGCTAAACGTCGGGAAGGCCAACGTCACAATGCTTGAGTCCAAATTGACCATGAACGTACCCATGGTGACGGTGCTAAAGACCACCCAGCGATACGCACGTACATGCTTCATCCGCCATTGTTGGGCGAAAGCCGGCACCCTGTTTTCCATGTGCATTCCCCGCAATCCCGTATTCGCTTTAATTGAAGCAATCATCCAGGGCGAGCACAACAGGCGGGTTCCCGCATGCGGAAACTTTCCATTTCACGACCGTATTTTAAGGCGATCTTAAACTTCCGCCTGCATCCAAGCGACCAGTCCAAAATGACCAGTCAAAATGTACTAGAGTCGAATAGTTAACATGGCCCTGCCACACAGTTTCAAAAAATGCGATATTCTTGCCAAGAATGTTGCAGGAGGTGGCAAGCATGACCACTGAACGCGAAGAACGAGCTCACGACCACCTGGAGCGCTTAATGCATTCCCGCCGCATCGACGAGCAAACCGTGTCCCAAGTCATGTGGTGGCTAAATGCTCTTTCTGTCCTGGGGTCACTGTGGCATCGAACGATGAACATCAAGATTGGACATCGCCGCAGCACGATACATTGACGAAACCTGGATGCAAGGCGCGGGCTTCATGCGCCAAACGGACATCGGCTTTGGAGAGAACTTCTAGTTTGGAAAATCATGAAAGGCAGTTACTCTCCAAAACAAAAAGGGCGCTCACCGCGCATGCGCCCTTGAATCTCCAATCGTAAGGTTTAACGGTTATGACCTGGGCGCCACATTTTCGCCCTTCAACATGGTCGGAAGCTCGTGAACCGTGAGCATTTCGGGATACGCACTCTCGTGGTGAAGCACCATATCCAAACCCATAAGCTCCTCTTCTTTGGTCACCCTAAAGCCCATCACCAGGTCAACGAGTTTAATCAGAACCCACGTACCAACTCCAGAAAACACCCAACTGGCTGCAACACCGACGGCTTGCAAAAGGAACTGATGCGGATTTCCATAGAACAATCCGTTTGCCCCGCCCGAATTCACCATGGTGGTCGCGAACAATCCCGTCGCCAGTGCCCCCCAGGTTCCACCAATGCCGTGGCCGCCAAACGCATCAAGTGCGTCGTCGTATCCGAGCTTTTCTTTCATCAAGGTGGCAGCAAAGTAGCAGATGATTCCCCCGAGACCACCCAGTATGATGGAAGCTCCTGGAGTTACAAAACCCGCAGCCGGAGTGATGGCGACCAATCCCGCCACTGCACCGGCACTGGCACCGACCAGTGAAACGTGCCCTGTACGCCAACGCTCAACCAACATCCACCCCAAAGCCGATGCGGCCGTTGCTGTGTTGGTGGTCAAAAACGCCGATCCGGCTAAGGGGTTGGCTTGTAATGCACTCCCGGCATTGAAACCAAACCATCCGAACCACAACAGGCTGGTCCCCAAAAGAACCAACGGAACATTGTGCGCTTTGATATTCGGAGAGCCGTGTTCGGCGCGCTTGCCTAGATACATGGCCGCCACTAAACCTGCAACGCCGGAGCTGATATGAACGACTGTGCCGCCTGCGAAATCCAGCATACCCATGTTGTGCAGCCAACCCCCGGCACCCCAGACCCAGTGAGCCAGCGGATCGTAAATCACGGTGCTCCACAACAGAATGAACACAAGGAAAGAGGAGAACTTGACCCGTTCCGCCAATCCGCCGACAATGAGCGCCGGCGTAATAATGGCGAACATCATTTGAAAGATGGCGTAGACTTCGTTCGGAATGGTCGCGGCATACTGAGTTGCAGGGGCCGCCCCAACGTGGTTAAACAACGCCCACTGCAGACCGCCGACAATGTGGTGAAAGTCTGGTCCAAAAGCCAAGCTGTAGCCAAACAGCACCCATTGCACGGAAACGATGAGGATGACCGCGACCACTTGAAACATCGTCGTGATCACGTTTTTCTTGCGCACCAACCCTCCGTAAAAAAACGCGACACCAGGCGTCATAATCAGCACCAGAGCTGACGACGCCAACACCCAACTGGTATCACCGGCACTGAGTTTCGGCGCCGTTGTAGCCGCAAAGACCTGGGATGGAAAAACCAAAGATGCCAATAGTCCAAGCAAAGCCAACACGCCTGATTTCCGAACCAGCTTCATTGCCCTTCACCCTCCTAGTGTAAAGTTTTATAACACCAAATCTTTGTTATGGATAAAAATTTAGTCCATAATTCATATTGTGTCAAGTTAATCATTTAATATATCCGCAAATAAATTAAATAAATCGCTTATCTTGACCTAATTACATCTCTTTGTGTTATTGTTTTTAACATATGAGTGTAATTGCACTTAACGCGGTGGCAGTAAACGAGAGGAGGATTTACGGATGGACGTAGATGGCCGGCAACTCCATTTGTTTTCTATAGGCACAGTGCAAAAGTTGACAGGGCTGACACCTCGGCAGATCCGCTATTACGAACAACACAATCTCGTGAGTCCCGTTCGCTCAGCTGGAAAGCAGCGTTTGTTTTCCTTAGTCGATGTCCAAAGACTCATGAAGATCCGCGAACTGGTTGAGTTGGGTCTCACGATGAAAAGGGTGAAACAGAAATTGTCGAAGTGGGAATCCACGGAAGACATTCATCGTCCAGGACCTACAGATACCGAGTTGTATCGCATGATGCAGGAACAACTTCTAAAGACAGACGCATCCAATTTTGAGGCATCCATGTTTCGTGGAGAATTGGCCAGATTTATCCGACGCAAATAGCACCAGTGCGGCAACACGCACTGGTGCTATGTGAACATTCCAAAATACGGATTCGTTCTATTTCAAAAATGCAAGCGCTGCTTCCAACAGGACATTCACTCCATTCGCACAATCTTCATATGAAGTCAATTCCTCTTCACAGTGACTTTTCCCACCCACACTGGGAACAAAAAGCATGGCTGCAGGGAGGTAACTGGCGATATATTGAGCGTCGTGGCCTGCGCCGCTATACATTCTCTTGCTGGTTAGACCTAAGAACTGTGCCGACTTTTCGAGCTGATCGCAAATCTTCGCATCGAAGAAGACGGTATCTCGAGCCCACTGTCGAGTCTTGGCAATAGAACATCCTCCGAATGATTCGGGCAACCCCTCAATGACTTCGACCACTTGCCGAACGACGTCAGGGTCTTTATGTCTTGCGTCCACAGTAAAAGTTACCTGGTTCGGAATCACCGTATGGATGTTCGGCAGAACGTTCATTCGACCCATAGTATAAACCAAGTCGCGGTCCAGTTCACCAAGCTCCTGGCGCAGCCGGACGATCACGTCGGTTGCCGTAAACAAAGCGTCTCTTCGCATGGACATAGGTGTGCTGCCAGCATGATTGGATTCACCAGTCACTTTGATTTCATAATTGACCATGCCGGCGACGCCTTCGACAATTCCAATGTTCAGGGATTCACTCTCCAGAATTGGACCTTGCTCAATATGCATTTCCAAAAAAGCCGTCGCGTCTGTCAAACGGTTTTCAACCTGTCCCTCATACCCACTGTCTGCCAAAGCTTCACCGAATTTCACGCCTTGGGTATCTGTGCTTTTCAGCATGTCTGATTTCTCGAACTTTCCGGAGATGACTCCAGAACACATCATGGCAGGGTCAAACCGGGCCCCTTCCTCATTCGTGAAGTTTACGATGGTAAAGGGAATCCTCGGCTGAATGTGATGGTCGCGAAGCGTCCTGGCAATTTCCAATCCGGCGACAACCCCTAGTACGCCGTCAAACCGGCCGCCTTTTTTGACTGAATCCAAATGCGATCCAACGACGAAAGGAGGCTGTTCGATGACCCCGTCTAACGTTGCGTAGATGTTTGCCATATCGTCCATTTTCACGGACATTCCGAGTTCTTGGCAACACGCCACAAAATAATCGCGAGCCTCAATGTCTTCGCGGGAAAGGGACAACCGGGTCACACCGTTGTTGTCGGTCGCACCCAATCTCGAGAATGTTTCAAGTGTGTTTCTCAACCTTTCAGAATTAATCCGGATGGCTGTCTGTGACACGTCAAAGCCCCCTTTCTTCTTCGTCGCTTGTTACAAACGGATGTCTTTGTACAGACCTTGGCGCCAACCCAACGGTTAGAAACACCGCGGCTAGGCTCACCCCGGAGACCATGAGGAAACTCCCCTCAAGACTAAAGAGGTCTCCCACAATCCCCGCGATCGCAGGGCCTCCGAACATTCCCAACGAATAGATGGCCTGGTAAAAACCCATGGCTGTGGCTCGCTGGTTGGGCGCTATGTGTTTGATCGCTAACCCCATTAGAACAGGCATGCAAAAACCTTGGCCGAAACCGTTCATGGCCTGGGTGATATATAGCCAAGGCAATGAATGGATAAACGGAATGACAGCCGTAGAAACCGCCGAAATCCCAAAGCCGAGCATAACCACGCGGCGTTCGCCGAGTTTGCTTGCAAACCACCCTCCACTCAACCGCGACGCAATCGCGTTAGCCAAAGTGGACGCCAAAGTCAGCCAACTAAGGTCCGCCTTCGTAGCGCCCAGGTAAACGGCCGCCTGAGGTGTAAAACCGAACATCGTCGAAAACGTGATAACTTGAGCGAGAACGGCGAGCGTGGAAACCCCCAAAACAATCTTGTCTTTCCCTACTCTGAGCAGGTCTACAAGGCGAATCGCGGACGCACTGTCCACCGGCGGGTTTTCTTTAATGCCTAGACTCAGCAGCAACGCAGCGACACCGCCGGTAACGGCTAACCAAAAAGCGCCGTGCCACCCGTACACCCCAGCAATCAGTCCTCCGAGTGTCGCAGCAATCATTTGGCCAATCGACGTGTAGAAACTGATAATTCCCATGGCTCTTGGCGCATGTTCATGTTTGTGATAGCTCGCGTAAAGCACCGTAAAAACGACCCAAGCTCCTGCAGCGACCCCAGCCAACGAGCGAAATACTAAGGTGCCCCAGACCGAAGAAGTCAGAGCAAAACCCAGACTGCTTGCCGTGGCCGCGGCAATTCCCGCGAAGATGAACGGTTTGCGCCGGCCGACGCGATCGGACCAAATTCCAAGAGGAATTCGAAACAGCATTTGAGAGAATCCGTATGAACCAATTACAATGCCAGCCATGGCTAGAGAGCCGCCCAACGCGCGCACATAAGGAGACAACAAGGGTACATACGTGTACGTCGAAAACCAGTACAACATGGTAACCAAGTAAAACAGGAGAAGTCGGTTAGATGACATGTTTACATTCCTTATGCCGATTGGAGTGACGGGCATATAGAGCCGGTATGGCTTGCAGTGCCCGCGAATGAATGTGCAAATACGCCTCAATATTATCAGAATAGCGGCTAGATTTCATCGCAGTGGAGAATATAAGATTAACCCATATCAACGGATACACGAAATGTCAAGGTCCAAGCAAAAACACATCTTTGGGATTGTGCGCTAAAATAAATGGACAGGCCCGAACTCAATAATTCTTTCAGATGACGGACAAAGTTAGATGAGGTGTACAAACACGGATGTGGCAAGCTATTCATATCGAGCCCCAAGCGGATGGCTGGATCGTAGTTAACGATGCCAGACCAGAGTATAACCCAATTCCAGACCGCGATGACGTATGGGCATATCGACTGGAACCCACGTGGTTTGCTGTGCGTTGGAAAGCGGTGGACGGACAGCCAAGGCAAGCGAAATATACGTTTTCGTCTCCGCAACAAGGACCCGAAGACACGGTTGACGCCTGTGTACAATTCGGACTCCGTCTCATTGAGAAGCAAGAAATGACAAATACAAACTCCGAAAATACAAATTCTAGGAAGCCGTAACTCAGGCCGTGTAACCCAGACCTGGCGTCGCGGTCCACTGAGATTGTGGTGGGTTGAATGCCCAACCTTGCTGCGCACCAGACTACGATTCTAGGGTAAGATAACACTTCGGGCCTAGAAACTCTGGTATCTGCGACAGCAGGTTGGGCAGCGCCTGACCTATACTGATGTTGTTCGGTTACACCTCGTCTACCGCCCGCAGCAATTGCGACACGGAGTCCTTCGCATCCCCAAACAGCATGTTCGTCTTCGGATTGGTATACAGCGGGTTATCGATGCCCGCAAAACCAGGACTCATACTGCGCTTGAGCACAATCACCCGGCCTGCTTTATCGACATCGAGGACTGGCATGCCGTACAGGGGGCTCGACGGTTCATTGCGCGCCGCCGGGTTCGTAACATCGTTGGCACCGATGACAAGCACCACGTCCGTCTCTGGGAAGAGTGGATTGATGGCATCCATTTCGTACAACTTGTCATAGGGAACGTTGGCCTCTGCCAAAAGCACATTCATATGGCCGGGCATACGGCCCGCCACGGGGTGAATTCCGTACAGCACGTCCACTCCGCGGGGCCCCAGCTTGTCCGCCAATTGCCGCACCTCCTGCTGTGCCCGCGCCACGGCAAGACCATAGCCTGGAACAATGACTACACGGCGAGAATAAGCCAGCAGTGTCGCCACATCTTCGACAGTGGTGGGCTGCACCACACCGTCTGACCCGGCGACCGCACCTCCTGCTGCTGCCTTTCCAAAAGCTCCGAAGAAGATGTTGGAGATGGGCCGATTCATCGCCCGGCTCATTTGCAGCGTCAAAATCGTCCCGGAGGCACCGACAAGTGCGCCAGCGATAATCAGGACGTTGCTGGCAAGCAGAAAACCAGTCGCCGCTGCGGCAAGTCCGGTAAATGCATTGAGCAAAGAGATGACCACCGGCATGTCAGCGCCGCCAATCGGGAGAGTCACGAGAAGACCCAGTACGAGTGCCAAAATGACGAACAACAGGAAAACGGCTCCGGCATTCGCAGAACCTGACGCGATCATGAAAATCGCCAGCACGACTGCGACAACGAGCAAAAGACCGTTCAGTATTTTTTGCCCAGCGTATGTCACTGGCCGACCGGTGATCCACTCCTGCAGTTTCAAGAAGGCCAGAATGCTCCCGGTAAAACTAATAGAACCGATGAGAATAGTAAATAGTGCTGCAAGGCCCCCCGTCACTGGCATCGCTGTACTTGTGCTGCCTGCGCGAACCCATTCTCCAATCGAGACCAGCGCGGCTGCGCCGCCTCCCATTCCGTTAAAAAGCGCCACCATTTGCGGCATCGCGGTCATGCGAACCCGACGGGCGGAAACGGTACCGACGACGGCACCTAACACCACCGCAAGTCCAACCGACAGCATGGAGAAGTTGTGGTAGTCGACGATGACGGTGATCAACGCGATCGCCATTCCGATGCCTGCCAACATGTTCCCGGACCGGGCGGTGGCTGGCGAGCGAAGGCGCATGACGCCAAGAACAAACGAAATAGAGGTCAATAAGTACGCAATTTGTGTCGCGTTGCTCATGTGATCATTCCTTTGGCCGGTTGGTATGGAACATTCCGAGGATGCGGTCCGTAACGACGAACCCGCCGACCACGTTCAGGGTCGCCAGGAAAACTGCCAAAAAACTGATGACCTGCCCCAGAGTCCCGTGAACTGTGGAGGCCAGGGTCAGAGCTCCGACTAAAATGATTCCGTGAATCGCATTGGTCGCCGACATGAGCGGCGTGTGCAAAACGGACGGCACTTTAGAAATCAATTGAAAGCCAATAAAAACGGCCAATACGAAAATGTACAATTCGACAAGCAGATTGGCGTGCATCTACCTATCCCCTTTCTGCGGCTAGGCGTCTCTTGAGCCCATCGTGAATAAATTCTCCGTTGCGAATCAGGCACGTGCGTTGAACGATCTCGTCCGAGAAATCCGCTTCGGTGGTTCCGGCGTCTGTGTTCACCGACACCCCCTGAGACGTCGCGTGCTCGAAAAACGTGACCAGGTTACGCGCATACAACTGACTCGCATGCAGCGGAAGCTGCGACGGGACGTTAAATGGCGCCATGATGGTGACGTCGTGAACCTTCACGGTCTCGCCCGGCACACTGAGTTCACAGTTCCCCCCAGATTCACCGGCAAGGTCAACAATCACGGAGCCCGGCCGCATGCTTTCCACCATCTCCTTGGTCACGAGCAGAGGGGCTCTCTGACCCGGGACCAGCGCTGTCGTGATCACCACGTCAGCCTCTGCAACAGGTTGTGAAAGGGCGTCGAGTTCCCGCTGATGCACGTCATCTGCCAGCGCCTTGGCATACCCGTCTTTCGTCTGCTCCGTTTCAACACTCAGCGTCAGGAAGCTTGCACCGAGGCTCTCGACCTGTTCGCGGACCACTGCGCGCGTGTCGAACGCCTGCACAAGTGCTCCCAACCGTCGAGCCGTGGCAATCGCCTGTAGGCCGGCCACGCCCGCTCCCAGCACAAGTACGCGCGCAGGCGGAATGGTCCCAGCGGCCGTCATCAACAAGGGGAAAAACTTCCCTAGCCGCTCTGCCCCCATCACTGCCGCCCGATACCCAGCAATCGTGCTCATCGACGAAAGAACGTCCATACTCTGGGCTCGGCTGATGCGCGGAATCGCATCCATGCTGAACGCCGTCACTCGCTTCGCCGCAAGTGCCTCAAAGTACTGCGTTTTTTCAACGAGAGGTTGGAACAAAGCAATGATGACCATGCCCGGTTTCAATAGATTGAGGAGTTCTGGGTCTTCCAAACCGACCGCGCGAATCTGAAACAGAACTTCCACCTGGCCAATCACACTTGCCGGGTCTTCGCCAATCTCCGCTCCAACCGCTCGGTATTCTTCGTCCGATAAGTAGGCACGGTCGCCTGCTCCGGATTGCACCACAACCTGGTGACCCGCTTTAATGAGCCGCCCTACAGCCTCAGGCACAAGGGCCACCCTTCGTTCATTGTCTGCCACTTCTCGCAGTAGACCAAGCTTCACGGTTCACTCACATCCTTGATGTTAGACATAAAATCAAGCCGCACAAACTTCGTTTTTTACTTCAGCTACAAATGGTATATTATAAAGATATCTAAGATTCTGAATAATTATATAACAAATTTTAAATATTAGCTGTTTAAAATGTCGTAAATCCAAGAAACACGGGGAATGTTTTTAGAGCATGCTTTAGAGCATGATACTGTCTTGTCGTACCCGCTCACGAAATGGCACTCATTTTGGTGCAACAGGCGGCGGTCCGTTTCGACCATCTATCGCACTTCACATAATGGATTTCACCAAGAACGCCAAAAGAGGCTGCCCCCGTTGTTGGGAACAGCCTCTGGCTTTGCTCTTTCGCCCGGCAACGTCCTACCTTCCCAGGGGTCTTCACCCCAAGTATTCTCGGCGCTGGAGGTCTTCACGGTCGTGTTCGAGATGGGTACGCGTGTGGCCCCTCCGCTATGGTCACCAGACCATGCTTTGTTTTCTTTTCCCTCGCTCGGCCTTGATTTGGCTTTCCGGAGTGCTTGCTTTAGCACTAACGAAAGAAAGTCAAATCAAGGCCCACCTGGATAAGGAATCCCCTACAGTTTCCCTCCACCTTCACTCTGGTGAAGCCCTCGACCGATTCGTATCCGTCCGCTACACATGTCACCATGCTTGCACTCCGGACCGATCTACCTCGTCTTCTTCAAGGGGTCTTACTCCATTGCTGGATGGGA
>NZ_JAJFNK010000019.1 GCF_021739485.1 Alicyclobacillus tolerans | reverse complement strand
TGGAACAAGTACGGTGGGGAATGGAACAAGTACGGTGGGGAATGGAACAAGTACGGTGGGGAATGGAACAAGTACGGGATGGGGAATGGACCGAGACAGGGATTGGACCTGATTGGCCCAGAGGGAACCCGCCCTTTTGCGCACGGAGCGACCCGCGTTGCCATAGGCAGCGGGTCGCTGTTTTTGATTGGACAAAAATTGTCCGCGTAGATTGGACAGGCGTTGTCCGCGTAGATTGGACAGGCGTTGTCCGCGTAGATTGGATGGAAATTGTTCCACAGCGGTGGACGATACGCAAATGGTTCTGAATACTCTATAATATACGGGGGTATGGTTTATAGATTTGAATGCGCAGCGGATTCATAGAATTCACTCGCGCCCGTCGACCGGCGGGGCAGGAGGGGGAGCCGCATGGGATACAACTTTGCCGTGACTGTGGATCAAGTGGCGTTTGAGGCGCCGAACCGCCTGGCGGTTTTGAGCGTTGATGGGGAAGGACACGAAAAAAGGCTGGATTACGAAGGACTGCGTCGGATGACCAACCGTTTGGCCAGCGGGTTGTCCCGCATGGGACTTACGCCCAGGCAAAAGGTGTTGGTGTTGCTGCCGCGCGGAATTGAAGCGTACGCGGTGTATCTGGCGTTGTTAAAGCTGGGGACGACCATTCTGCCAGGGTCAGAGATGCTTCGCGCTGGGGATGTACAGTACCGGGTCCGGCACGCCGGCGTCAGCACGGTGATTGTCCACCACAGCCTTCTTCATGTGATCGACGAAATTCGCGCGGCTAATCCATCGCTTGTCCGCTTTTACAGTGTGGGCGGTGCCCGCGAAGGCTGGACGTTGCTGGACGACGTCTCTGAACTCGGATCGGAAGGGGATTTCTGCGCTGAAACGAGCGATGACGACATTGCCTTTTTGTCTTATACCAGCGGCACCACAGCAGGGCCCAAAGGGGTGGTTCACACCTATACTTGGCCAAGAGAACACCTGAAAGTGGCGGGAACCTACTGGTTTGACGCGCGGCCGGGCGAAGTGTCCTGGGCCACAGCAGGCCCCGGTTGGGCGAAGTGGGTATGGAGTCCATTTGTGTCCATTCTCGGCAATGGGGCTACCGCTTTTGTCTATCAAGGGCGCTTTCAGCCCGAGACGTACCTCAACTTGATGGCAAAGCACAAAGTGGAAATGTTGTGCGCCACACCGACGGAGTACCGGTTGATGGCTAAGGTGGACAACCTTTCACAGTATAAATTGAACCTGCGTTCGGCAGTCAGTGCGGGTGAACCCCTCAACCGGGAAGTCATCGATACGTTTCGCCGGGAGTTTTCTGTCACCGTTCGCGACGGCTATGGACAGACGGAAAACAGCCTGCTCGTGGGGACGCTGCAAGACATGGAAGTCAAACCGGGATCGATGGGGAAACCGTTTCCCGGCATGAAGGTGGCTATCATTGACGACGAGGGCAACGAACTCCCCGTGAACGAAGTGGGTCACATTGCCGTACACCGTTCGTTCCCCGCGCTGTTTAAAGGCTATTTGAACGACCCGGAGCGGACCCATCAAGCCTATCGCGGCGAGTGGTACGTTACCGGAGACAAAGGACGAATGGACGAAGACGGTTACTTCTGGTTTGAAGGCCGTTCCGACGACATCATCATTTCGGCGGGGTATACGATTGGGCCGTTCGAGGTGGAGGACGCGCTCGTCAAGCACCCGAAAGTGGCTGAATGTGCGGTTGTAGCCAGTCCGGACGCAGAGCGCGGCCACGTCGTGAAAGCATTTGTCGTGTTGCGCAACCCGTCCGACAAGGACGACCCCAACTTGGTCAGCCAGCTTCAGGAACACGTCAAAAACGTGACGGCGCCCTATAAATATCCGCGAGCGATTCAATTTGTGGATACGCTGCCCAAGACCACAAGTGGAAAGATTCGGCGCATCGAGTTGCGGGAACTCGAAGCCCATCGGGCCGAGTGAGTTTAAGAGCCCTCGCCTTGGTTTGACAGGGTCTGGGGCGTGGAGATGGAGACAGGGAGTACGTCCAAGAGAGCGCGTTCAAGTTTTTCCACTTGAGCGACCCAGGAGTGCTCCCGGTTGAATTGCTCGTATTGCTCTGCGCTGGTCCGGCGTTGGCCCATCAGGATGGCGTCCAAATAGCCGGCAGCTTGTTCCCCGCTCTCGGCAATCCACAAAAAATCCCTCAACTTGATCAACTCGGGGTTCGGCGTGGAGATGACTTCCTTACCGGCAGCCAAGTATTCGTACACCTTGATGGGGTTGACGCCCCGCGTGAGTTCCGACTGGACGAACGATACCAAAGTCGCGTCGAATCCAGCCAGGAACTGGGGGAGTTCCTGATAAGGCTGGCGTCCCAGAAAGTGGACGTTTGGCAAGGCGCGGACGCCGGATACGTCTGTCTCGACTGGGCCCACAAAGACAAACTGGACACCTGGGCGAAGGCTTGCCAAACGGCCGAGAAATTCAAAGTCCACCCATGGGCCCATTCCTCCGATTAATCCAACGCGCGGCACCGGGATGTTCTCCAACAGTGGATGTACATGGGCTGTGGCGGTGCTGGCAAAGTGATCGACTTCGGCTGCGTTGGGAAGCAGTTGGACGTCTGAGTGCAGTTGCTTCATGCGTTCCAGCAGCAAGTCTGCACTGGCGAACACCTTCCGGCTGGCCCACGCGAGCTCGGACTCCATTTGGTTGACCACGTCTGGATTGAGCGTGCCTCCGAACCCTGCGTGCAAATCGACGCAGTCGTACAGTACCGCCATCGGATGCAGGTGTTCTAAAAGGTCAACTGCACCCGGTAAGACGGATAAAACGACGTAAGGACCAGGAACTGCTCTTTGGATTTGGACGGCCAACATGCGTTGATTGAATTGATTCAGCTTGCGGTAGCGGTTGCCAAAGGGCAGGCCTGCAACTGGAGTTAAGACCTGCAACCGCCCCTTTCCGGAAACCGGAATTTCTTCGAGAGGTTGTTTGGGAACGAGCCGCTTGAGCAGTTCGCGGTTGCGCAAAGGCCCAAGAACAGACACAGGCCCGTCCACATAAAGAACACGCCAGCCGCGTTGGGCGAGCAGGCGCGCAAAGTGTTGGGGCCGTTGTGTCACTGTGTGAAAGGGTACGGCGGATATGAGTACGATGGTTGTTTGGGTCACTGCGAAAGACCTCCGTCACAAAAGTCGCGCGGTGTGGGTCCAGTGGACCATCGGCTATACACGTGCACCACAAGGTTCTAAAGAAGGTTGCGGCGCAACTTGTAGAACAGGATGGCCGGACGATACACCACCATGGCTACACCGAGCACTGCGGTAAATGCAAAAAAGGGAACCACGGCGCCAAACGCGATAAAGACCAACATGGCAAAGTACTGCTCGCCGATGATGAAACCGCGGAACGGAACAAAGCTGCGCCAAAACTGTAGCTTTCGAAACGTGTCAGAGGCCTCATCTGCCGACCCGGATGCGTGCAGCTCAGCCGTTTGCGACTCAGCAGTCCGGGAACCGGGATTTTCAGCCTCACGCCCATGCTTGGTCGAAGCCTCGCTGGGTTTGGCCGGTTGTGAGCTCTGGAAGTACTGCTTGCCAATTTGTCCGTAGTATTCGAGCAAATACAAGGAAAACAACGCGATCATAGCCAATATCCAAATTCGCGTGTTCCCTGGATGCTGCCGGGTATAGCCATAGGCCAGTCCAAAGTACACGGCGAACTCCTTCGTACGGTCCGAAACCTGGTCCAACCATCCGCCAATCGGGGAGAATTGCCTGCGGTAGCGGGCAAGTTGCCCATCCGCACAATCAAAGACGTATGAGACCTGCGCCAGGATGAGTCCGGTGATGACGAAAGGGCGCGACCCTACCCCAAATAGAATGGAACCTGCCACTGCGAGCACCAACGCGGTGAGCGTCAGTCCATTCGGTGAAATACGCGTATTGCGAATGAGATAAACCAAACGGATGGAAATTGTATAGTAAAGGTAGTTTGTCCAAATGTCGATGGGACGCTTGGCGCAAGCGTATACCTTTTGAAACTCAGTCATGTAAATCCACCTGCCGGAAGTTTTGTAAAACCTCGTTGACCGCGTAGTCGTAGTCCTCCGGGAAATCCACTTCCACACAGGGCAGACCTGTAATGTCAACCGCAAACATGCGCGACTTGTCGGCCATTGCGTCCAAGGCGTATTCGAAAAACTTCATTTCATTTCCCGGTTTGGCCTCGTCAAACACGGTTTGGCGAAACGCTTGCGCAAATTCTCCGGCAAATTTGGCCACGCCGATAAACTCCCCATAACAAATGTCTGGGTCCAGGTGTTTTCCGATTTCCGCTACGTGCTGTTCCTGGAGGAGCACCTTGACTTCTTCTTCGCGGCACTGCTTGCGATCGATGGCAAGGTAACCGCCGTTGTCTCCCGGGATCAGCCGTTCGAGAATTCTTTCGTCGAAGACCACGTCGGCATTGAGGTAATAAAAGTCTCCGTCGTAGACTTCCAACGCTTTTTTTAGTGAAAACAGCGTGTTGGTGGTCTCAAAATCGGGGTTTTCGACGTATTGCACGCGAAGGTGAGGGTAACGGCTTTGAATGTGAGACACAATCATTTCGCGCCGGTAACCGACGACGACCACGACGTTTTGGACGCCTGCCGCTTGCAGAGAGTCCAACTGCCAATCCAGGATGGTTTTGGGTCCCATGGGGAGCAGACACTTTGGTTTGTCGTTCGTCAAAGGTCGGAGTCTTGCGGAGCGTCCTGCTGCAAGGATGATACTGTGGGTGGTGGGCATGGAACCAACTCCCTTATCTGTCTACAGTTCTACTGCTAAAAGTGAAAAACAAAAATAAAACATATGACCATCTCTAGTCACATTCACCTTATTTAAACAGTGTTAAAGTCCGTAGTCAAGGTGATACCCACCCGGTAATGCCCTGCGTTTGCATCTGGCATACGCGTATTTTGCCAGGCGGGTGATGCTTGTGAGAGCAGCGCTCTCTAGTGCGCTTCTTCCTCCGGGTCCTCATCTTCCAGATACAGAACCCGCGAGGATTCGTCGTAAGCAAAGAGCTCAGAATAGCGGCCCCAGTCAATAATGGTGTCCAGCTGGTCTTCGGCAGCCTCAGTGCCAACGCTTTTACGGATCACCTCGAGAAAGAACTCCCGGGGCATTTTGCGGTTGCGCTTCGAATCCAACACCCAGCGGATGCGTTCGAAGATGGGAAGGTGGTGTTTGAGCTGCGTACGGAACAGCTCTTTGCGTTCCAACACCGATGCTGCCGCAAATTGTTTGCCGAACTCGGTGAGCGAGATGTCCCCTTGACTGACCGTGGCAAACCCGAGCAGTTGGGCGGCTTCCACAATCGGAAGCAAATCGTCGAGTTCAAACATCAACTCGTCCGCCAGTTTGTAGAGGTCCGATTTAATGGCCAAGTCGTCGAGAAGTTCCAGAAAACCCGTTAGGGCTCCGGAAGGAACTTGAGGAAGCGTAATGTACTTGCGCGTTTGGCCATGCTGTGTCGGCAAGATGGCTTCCTGCATCTCCCGGGTCCGGGTCAAGATGGAGTAAATGCGGTCCACCAGCCTGGTAAACGCTTCGTCCTTGCGTTCGCGCCAGTGCGGCAAGGGAATTTTTATGTCCGCGATGACTGTGGCCGGGTCGCGGGACAACACCACGGCCCGGTCCGCCATGTAGACCGCTTCTTCAATGCCGTGCGTCACCATGATGATGGACTTGGTCGGGATTTTGCGTTCCAGCCACAACTCCAGAAGGTCGCGGCGCAGGTTTTCCGCCGTAAGCACGTCCAGGGCGGAAAAAGGCTCATCCATCAGCAGGATGTCTGGTTCCATCACCAGCGCCCGCCCGATTCCTACGCGTTGGCGCATGCCGCCGGATAACTCCTTCGGATAGGCGCCTTCAAAACCGTCCAGTCCCACCATGTCAATGACGCTCAGTGCGCGGTTGTGTTTTTCCTGACTCGACAAGTCGTGGTAGCGCAAGCCGAGCTCGACGTTTTCCAGCACTGTCAGCCACGGGAACAGGGCAAAGGACTGAAACACCATGCTGACACCCGGATTGGCGTCTACAACCGGTTGCCCCAGATACGTCACCGTCCCGGAAGAGGCCTTGACCAATCCGGCAATGATTCGCAACAGAGTGGACTTGCCAGACCCGGATGGGCCTAGAATCGCGACAAACTCACCTTCGCTGATGGTTATGTCGATGTCTTGAAGTACGGTCACTTTTTGTTCTCCAGGCGCGTCGTATCGCTTATTCACGCCTTTGAGCTGCATGAGCACCGCCAGTGCCAACACCCCCTGACTTTTGAGGACAGCTTTTATTGCACAGACAGTAAGGCAGATGCTTGGGCCTCACTGCTTAACCTCCGATGTTAAACCGCGATTCTGCCAAGCGGTACATGCGTCGCCACAGCAGACGGTTAATGACTGTTACCATGACAGCCATGACCGTGATGCTGAAAATGATTTCCGGCCACTGGCCCTTTTGGGTCGCTTGCGTAATGAACGCTCCGATTCCTGACGCTGCCAGGGTCGTTCCTTTCCACGAAACCAGTTCTGCAATGATACTGGCATTCCAAGCCCCGCCGCTCGCCGTCACTGACCCCGTGACCAGATAGGGAAAGATGCTCGGCAAAATCAGGCTTTTCCAGCGCTGCCACCCGCGCAGCCGGAGTACCTTTGTGGCTTCTTTGAGGTCGTTCGGGATGGCCATTGCCCCTGCGATCACGTTGAACAGGATGTACCACTGGGTGCCCAGCATCATGAGGGGCACCGCACCGATTTGGAAGTTGATGTGCCAACGCAAGTACAACAAAGCGACCAGCGGGAACAGCAGGTTTGCCGGGAACGAAGCGAGAATTTGCACCAACGGCTGCGCGATGCGCGAGGCCTTGGGATTCATGCCAATGGCCACGCCGACTGGGATGGTCCACAGCAATGCCAAAAGCGTCGAAGCCATCACGCGCAGGAGGGTATACAGGCCCAGCAGCACGATGTGCAGCACCATGTGCCAACCTAGACCGACGACCTCCCGAATGCCCAGGATGCCGTAGTAAACCGCGGCAATGCCGATTGCAGCGGCAACCAGGAACAGCGCCGCCTTGCGCAGGACTGCGAAATTGCGAGTGGGTTTGGATTTGGTCTTTGGGCGCTTGGCCATTGCGAGCATGGACGTGTCTACGGCCCGAAACAGCGATCCAAACACCTGCTTCGCAATCCACTCCGTCAGTTTGGAACGCCGCAAAAACGTCAAGAACCACGACTTTGGCGCATCCTCGGAATTGCCGCTCATGTCCATTTTGAACTTTTCCGACCAGGCGACAATGGGACGCCAAAACAGCTGATCGACGAGGACAATCATGACGACCATCGCGACAATCGCGTAGACGAGGGCAGGAATGTCCCCTCTTTTCATGGCGGTAGCCATGTACGAACCGATGCCTGGAAGCTGGATATTGCGGTTGAGGACCGTGATGGATTCACTGGCCGCAAGAAAGAACCACCCACCGCCGAAGGACATCATGCTGTTGAAGACCAGGCCAATCATGGAATACGGAAGCTCTAAGCGCGTGAACCGCGTGTAGCTGTCGAGCCGCAGCACATTCGAGGCTTCCTTGAGTTCCCGAGGCAAGGCGGACACTGAGTAGTAAAAGCTGAAGGTCATGTTCCAGACTTGACCCGTAAAAATTGCAAAGATAGACGCCAATTCCACGCCCAGCAGGCTGTGCGGAAACAGCCCCATGAAGCCCGTCACCGTGATCGATAAAAAACCGAGCACGGGCACGGACTGCAGGATGTCTAATAAGGGAATCAAGATGCGCTCTGCCATTTTATAAGTGCTGGCTAAGCGGCCATAAATAAAGGTAAACAGCAATGAAAACGCAAAGGCGATGAACATTCGCAACAGCGACCGGCCTGCATAATACGGGAGCATCCACCAGGCTAGACGAATGTGAGGTTCATCCTGAGGAGAAAACGGGACACCCATACCGGCGCTGAGTTGGACCACGACGTACAACAGCGAAAACACGAAGACTGCCATCACGCCGTCCACCCAGGATATCTTCGGAATGCTGGGGACGTTCAACCAATTCCGCCTCACGATTGCACCTCCCGTTGACGACGTGCATTGACAGTGTTGCCAGAGCCGCACAAAAGATCCATTTTCCACTTTAACATGGCGTCGTAGGGCGTTACAAGTAATCAGCAAGGGACGGCTGGCCGCGCCATCGCCGTACGTTTTCACTTGCCAAAACAGGTTAACGCACGGATGCACAGCTGCTGGAATCTATCAGGGGCATATACCTGGCTGGGTGCGTTGACAGTTTTCGCTAGGGGTGATATATTATCGCCATTCCACAACAGCATATTTCGTGTAACTCTTATCCAGAGCGGCGGAGGGACTGGCCCGATGAAGCCCGGCAACCACCTAGGAACGACTTCCAGGAGAGGTGCCAATTCCTGCAGGATGCAAGTGGAGGTCCTGAAAGATGAGAGGATTGCGTGCTTCATCTTATATGGATTGTCAGATGAACCGCTCCTCTCGGAGCGGTTTTTTTGTGCTCCAAATCGAGTTATTCGGGGGCGAGACCCAAAAGCGCGGGGCCCCAAAGCAGGGAAGGGAGAGCCAAAAATGGCCGAGAAGAAATGGGGATTTGAAACAACCGCACTCCACGAGGGATTTCACTTTGACCCGGCCACCCATGCCGTGGCAGTACCAATCTATCAAACCTCGTCGTATGCGTTCGACAACTCCGAACACGCTGCAAACCTGTTTGCATTGAAAGAGCCGGGCAATATTTACACGCGGATCATGAATCCGACCCAAGACGTGTTCGAGCAGCGCATTGCCGCTCTCGAAGGCGGAGTGGGCGCACTGGCGGTCTCCTCCGGTATGTCCGGAATCACCCTGGCGATTTTGAACATCGCCAAGCCTGGGGATCACGTCGTGAGTTCGTCGAATTTGTACGGAGGCACCTTTAATTTGTTCGACGTAACCCTGCGTCGGCTGGGCATCGAGTTTACCTTTGTCGATCCCGACGACTTGGGGCAGTTGGAAGCTGCGATTCGGCCCAATACCAAAGCGGTTTACACGGAAACCATCGGCAACCCGCGGATCGACGTGCCGGATTTGTCGGAAATGGCAGCCATCGCTCACCGCAACGGGGTTCCCCTGATTGTGGACAACACGTTCGCTTCTCCGTATTTGTGCAAACCGATCGAGTTTGGCGCCGATGTCGTCGTTCATTCAGCAACAAAGTTTATCGGCGGGCACGGAACCTCCATTGGCGGCGTCATCGTGGACGGCGGCCGGTTCGACTGGAACAACGGCAAGTTCCCTGAACTGGTTGAACCGGACGAAAGCTATCACGGGGTCTCCTATGTCAGAGACGTCGGTGCGGCGGCTTACATCGTCAAGGCCCGCGTTCAATTGCTGCGCGATTTGGGGACGGCAATTTCTCCGTTCAATTCGTTTTTGCTGCTGCAAGGCCTCGAGACCTTGGCGCTGCGCATGGAGCGACACAGTCAAAACGCGTTGGCGGTCGCCAAGTGGCTGGAACAGCACCCGCAGGTGGAATGGGTCCAATACCCGGGCCTTGAGTCCAGTCCTTACTACGAAAAGGCCAGCAAGTATTTAAGCCGCGGGCAGGGAGCGATTTTGACGTTTGGCATTAAAGGCGGAGTCGAAGCCGGCAAGAAGTTTATCGACAGCGTCCATTTGTTTTTGCACCTTGCCAACGTCGGCGACGCAAAAAGCCTCGTGATTCACCCAGCGAGCACGACGCATCAACAACTGTCCGAAGAGGCGCAGATTGCCTCTGGCGTGACTCCGAATTTGATTCGGGTGTCGGTGGGTCTGGAATCTTTGGACGACTTGCTGACGGACTTAGACCAGGCCTTAACCAAAAGTGCGGCGACTCAGACCGTTTAATCGGTTGAACTCGAACTCGGGCATGAAATCGGTCCGGGACGCCGGCGTGAAACGGAGCCGGAAATGTAGAAAGGAGGTGGCAGAATGGCTGCGGCATCGGTTGGAAATTTGTTTCTAGACATTCAGTCCGTGAAAATCCCCAGAACGGATAGGGGTTCGCACAGGACTGCGCACACTGCGGGCAAGCTGCGGATTAGCGATTTTCGCTTTGAAAGCGGGGACGTTCTTCCTTACGTCGACGTCGCATTCGAAACCTGGGGGGAACTGAATACCGCGCGCGACAACGCCGTGGTCGTCTGCCACGCCTTGACGGGGAACTCGCACTGCGGCCCAGGGGGAAACACCCCTGGATGGTGGGAGGGCTTAATTGGCCCTGGGAAGACGTTTGACACGGACTTTAAATTTGTCATCGCCAGCAATGTCCTGGGCGGGTGTTTTGGGTCGACGGGTCCCATGAGTTTGGCTGAAGACAAAAGGCCGTACGCCCTGCGCTTTCCTTTGCTGACCATCCGGGATATGGTCCGAGCCCAAGTCGCTGTACTCGACGCGTTTCAGGTGCAGGAAGTAGATACCGTCATCGGTGGCTCTTTAGGCGGCATGCAAGCGTGGGAGTGGGGGTTTCTCGCTCCGGAACGGGTGCGGCACGTCATCGCGATCGCGGCTCATGCCGCATTTTCACCGCTCGCAATGGGATACAACGAGGCCATGCGTCAGGCCATTGTCAGTGACCCAGGGTGGCACCAAGGCGAGTACTACGGGTCAGGGATGACTCCTTTGGCCGGCATGATGACGGCCCGATCGATTGGGATGTTGACGTACCGGACGGACGAATTGTTTTGGCAGCGGTTTGGCCGCGGCAACGCGGTCCGAGGCGGTTTGGATCCGGACGGGGATCTGCCTGTGACGGCGCTTCAGGCGTTTACCACCCCTCAGTTTGCCGTGGAATCGTATCTGCACCATCAGGGCCGCAAACTGGCTAAAACGTTCGATGCGAACACCTACTTGTATCTGACGCGAGCGATGGACGGACACGACGTCGGGCGCGGCCGGGGCGGGCTGGATGCGGCACTTTCGGGATTTGTTCCTCAACTGACTGTGATTGGCATCGACAGCGACTACTTATACGGCGTGAACGACCTCAAGGGCAGCGTTCGTTTGGCCCGTGCCGGGGGCGTAGATGCTGAGTATCTGGAAATGTCGTCTGTGTATGGTCACGACGCTTTTTTAATGGAACAAGAGCAGGTTGCATCGCTTGTGCAATCTATCAAAGAAAGAGTCTGACACGTCAAAGCAAAGCAGAACAGACCTCCGCAGGCAAGCCGCCTTGCAGGAGGTCTGTTTTTGCTTTGCCGCGAAGGCGCTTCGGCGCGGGCGTATGGCCCGGGGCGCCGGGGAGCCGGGGAGCCGGGGAGCCGGGGAGCCGCAGCGCAATGACGGCTTGCCGCCGGGTCTGTTCCTGTTACTTAACGACAATATCGACACTTTCAATGTACGCGTTCTTCAACGGCTTGCTCTGTTCACTTGGCATCATGGGGTTGGTTGTCGTCGGGATGGAAGCAATTTTTTGCACCACATTCATGCCTGAGATGACCTTGCCAAACTGCGTATAGGCGGGGTCCGAATTTAAACTGGTGCTGTCTTGGCCTGTACAGATGAAAAATTGGCTTCCATTCGTGTTCGGGCCGGCGTTCGCCATGGCCACGATTCCCGGTCCGTACGGGTACTTAGGCGGAAGTTCGTCCGCGAATTGGTATCCTGGTCCGCCTGTGCCGTTGTTGTTCGGATCGCCGGTTTGAATCATGAATGTCTTGATGATGCGGAAGAACTGGTCGTTGTGAAAAAAGTTGTGCTTGGCCAAAAACACAAAGTTGTTTACGGTATGCGGCGCAATTTTTGCAAACAGTTGAATCGTAAAGTTGCCGTAATTCGTATGTACGACCGCGTCATACTGCTTGTTGACGTCAATTTGCATCGGCGGCGGTGAAGACCAGCGCTGTTTCGTGGTCGGCATCACCGGAACCGAGGTCGCATTCTGGCTGGCCTGAGACCCTGTGGTTTGGTTGGCGGATTGACTCACCGCAGAGTTTGCCGATCCGTTTTGAGAAGCGTTGTTCGCAGGTTGAGCCGACTGCGTTTGGGCCCCGCACCCGGTCAGGGCAGCGAGTGTCAAAGCAGCGATGAAACCGGTCAGTTTCGGCAACAGCCGGTGACTGGACATGGTTTGTTGACCTCCTTGATGGTCAGATTGCGCCTTCCAAAAAACCAGGAGTGCGCTTGCAAGTGACTACATATTTTTCCCAAGCCGGCGCGCGGTGGCTTCGAAGGTGGGGTCGTCTGCGATTCCAAACCACTTACACACCAGCAGCATGACATCGTAGTGGGCTTGCCCCTTTCCGGTGATGATGTTCCCGTCCAGGCACGCGTCCTGTTCGTCCCACGCCGCTTGGGAGAAATACTGTTCATATTGTTCCACAACACTGGCATCGGTAGCAAACCGCATTCCGCCCAACAGTCCAGCCGCTGCGATTAAGGCAACCCCAGAACTCAGCGCCGCCACAATACCGGGGTGACCGTCAAACTGCCGCAAAAATCGGTGCAAGTGCGGGTTGTGCACGGTTTGAGAGGCGAGTTCCCCGCCGGGAAGCAGCACCAAATCGTAATCTCTAGGCCAAGTGGTCTCGATACTGCCTTGTGCTTTAAGGACCAGTCCACTGTCGGTGATGACGTCTTTTCCTCCGAATGTCAAGGTTCGAATCGTCCAGCCAGACTTGTGCAAAAACATTTGCAACAGCGCCACTTGCCAAACCGGGCACTGGTGAAACGCCAAAAACGCGGCTTTCAAGGCGAAACCTCCCAATCTCTCGAACTTCCTGTCTGTTTAAATGGAATGCAGATGCGTGATTTTACAGGTCCCATGAGCGCGTGGTGTTTGGCGCATGTTACCATTTCACCACAGCTAAGCCTTCAACAGTGAACCACTTCAACAACATTCAACACTTCACCAACAGTCAACACTTCAACAACATTGAACAATTCACCAACAGGCTGTGAAATCCTGTTTGGTACTTCTCACCGAAACTCGGGGAAGAACTTTGTGAGATCAATTGACACTGTGTCATTTTGTTGATAGCTTAAAGATGTAAAACGTTGGAGCTTCAGCGTTGCTCATCGGAACGAAAGCGATTACACGAAGTGTTCTGGCGTGCGCGTTCCGGCGCGCCAGAGCAGGTTTAGTGGAGGGAAAAAGATGGACGAAACCCTAAACAATTTGGTGGAGATGCTGGAACAATCCGTTCAACGGTTTGCCGACCGTCCCGCCCTGTACGACCCCAAAGCCGACGGAGGATATCGGACTTGGACATACGCTCAGCTGTGGAAGGATGTGCATAAAATCGCGGCACACCTCCAACAAGTGGGAGTCAAAGCCGGGGACAAAGTCGGCCTCATCGCGGAAACCCGGGCTTTTTGGCCGATGGCAGACTTCGCGATTATGAGTTTGGGGGCCTGTACCGTACCGGTGTATCCGAGCTTGCCCGCGAACCAAGTGGCCCACATTGTCCATCACGCCGAAATGCGCGGAATTTTTGTGCAAAATGGGCATCAGTTGAAAAAACTGTTGGATATTCCACGAGAGGACATTCCCAATTTGGACTTCGTCGTACTCTTGGAAGCCAGTGTCGACGACGCCCTTAAAACTGCAGCTCGCGACCGCTTTGAGGTTTACGAATTGGTAGGTTGGCTCGAGCAAGCTGCGCCGCTTTCGGAACAAGAGTGGAAACAGACTTGGCAAAGGGTGTCCCGGGAAGACCTCGCGACCATTGTCTATACGTCTGGGACTACGGGTTTGCCAAAAGGCGTCATGCTTTCTCATGGCAACCTTCTGGCAAACGTCGAAGGAATCCGGAGGGTCATAAAGCCCCAACCCGGCGACCGCACGTTGTCTTACCTTCCCCTGTCGCACATTTTTGAGCGCACGGCTGGGCAGTTCATCCCGTTAGACGGCGGTGCTTCCATTGTCTATTCCCGGGGTTTTTCCAAGATTCAAGCAGACTTTTTAGCTATGCCTCCAACCCTTTTCACGACCGTACCGAGGCTTTTGGAAAAGGTCTATGAGCAGGTTGGGAAGACCGTCGCTGCAGGTCCTGCCTGGAAACGAAACCTTTTCAAAAACGCGCTGGCTTCGGGGATGAAAATCCGGGTTGAGAAACAGGGCAAGCGTGGGTTGGGATTTGCGCTGTACGACCGTCTGGTGTTTAAAACCATCCGCGATGCTTTAGGAGGTCGGGTGAGGATGGTGATCGTGGGCGGGGCACCTATGCCTAAGTACGCAGGAGAGTTTTTCACGGCGGCTGGATTGACGGTTGTAGAGGGATATGGGATGACCGAAACTGCTCCTGTCGTCGCCGTCAATTCGGCGGACGCTCCCGTACTCGGGACGGTCGGTAAGGTGCTGTTTAACGTGGAAGCCGCGATTGCCAAAGAAGACGGAGAACTTTTAGTGCGCGGAGAAAGCATTACGCGCGGATACTACAGAAACGTCGAAGCGACTAAGGAAGCGTTTACAGAGGACGGCTGGTTCAAGACAGGCGACGTCGCAGAATTTACCCCGGACGGCTACCTTCGCATTACGGACCGCAAAAAGAACCTCATCGTGCTGTCGACCGGGAAAAAAGTCACCCCCGCTCCGATTGAAGCGGAGATTCTCAAAAACCCGTATATTGACCAGGTGTTGCTGCTTGGACAGGGATACAAGTTTGTCAGTGCCTTGGTGGTTCCGAACGAAGACCTCATTGGCCAATGGCTCCGTTCTCGCGGCAAGGGAGGGCTGAGCTTTGAACAGTGGGCGGATGAACCGTCACTGAAAGCGTTTTTGTTGGAACAAATGACAGCAACGGTTCAGGGATTCGCGAAATTTGAACAACCGAAGAAGCTGATTGTAGCCAGGGAGCCGTTCACTGTGGAAAACAACATGCTCACACCCACGCTGAAGGTGCGAGCCAGAAACGTCTTGGAGGCTTATGAAAAGGAAGTCGAGCAGTTATACACCCAGGACGACTACGAGGCGCCTCGGGTTGCCGCGAGCGCGACCAATCCTTTGGCTCAATAGAGCGCCAGGGGAGTTTCCACAAGCCTTGGGACCTCGTTCGGCCCAGGCTTGTGGACGGTCAGTGTTTTCCTATCATTTTGAGAAATTCGCTGCGCAGTTGGGCGTCGGTTTTATATTCGCCGCGCACGGCCAGAGTTGTCGTTTTTGAGCCGGGTTTTTTCACTCCGCGAGCGCACATGCACAGGTGTTCGGCCTCGACGAGGGCGATGACGCCGCGCGGTTCGAGAGCCTCTTGCATAGCCTGGACAATTTGTTCGGTCATTCGCTCTTGGACCTGCAGGCGTTTGCTCAGCGTCTCCACCAAGCGCGCAATCTTGCTGAGTCCGACAATGCGGTTGGAGGGTATGTAACCGACGTGGGCTTGTCCGAAGAAGGGAACCATGTGGTGTTCGCACAGACTGTAAAAGACGATATCGGAAACGATGACCGGTCCTTCAGTTGTATCCGTAAACGTGGTATTTAACACGCTTTTCGCATCGACATTCATGCCTTCCAGCAGTTCTTCCAACATCTTGGCGACCCGAACGGGGGTATCCAGGAGCCCTTCGCGCCCCGTGTCTTCTCCGACCAGTTTCAGGATTTCCTGAACGTGATGCGCAATGGCCAAACGCTGGCCATTTTCAGTCTGGGTCGACTGCAGGGATGGTTCCGTCAGCATAATGTCCTCCTTCTGCAATCCGCTTGGGGCGCCTCTGATATTACATAATTTCCCAAACTACGGATTGCAAAAAAATTCATGTCCTATTATAGTAGTTATGCGAGCAACTACGCAAGAGGTGAGACCTTGTGGCAGCTTTGGAGTCCCTGTTGCAACAGGCTGGATTTACGGATTACGAAGCCAGAGCCTACCTGGCACTCTGTCACAAGAGCCCGCAAACCGGGTATGAGGTGGCGAAGACTTCGCGCATTCCACGGGCCAACATCTATGAGGTGCTCAAAAAACTCGAGGCTAGGGGCGCGGCTACGCGCGTCGTGCATCCTCAGGTTGTGCGCTACTCTGCCGTCCACCCGGAAACCTTGCTGCAGCGGATGAAAGACGACTTTTCCTCCATGATGATGGAGATTGAGGGTCAACTAGACTCCTTTGTTTTCCCCCAGGAAACTTCTCACGTCGAACAATTCGACGGTTATTTGAACCTCGTTGGCTTTGGGAAAGACCTCCTTGCACGGGTGGAGAACGAACTGCTCCTGGCTACCCATCCCGAGGAATCGATTGGCTTTCGCCAGGAACTTGAACAGCTCAACCGCACAAAGGCTGAGGTGGGCGTGTTGTGCCTGCACGGCTGCAGCGTAAAGTGCGGCGCTTGCCAAGGGAACTTCCATCGCGATCCGTTTGCACGCCCGCATCACCCGCGCCTGTTTATCGCGGTGGCGGACCGCAAGGATTTGATTGCGGCCGAGATCGATGGCAACGACGTCACCGGGATTCGCACGGGACTGCGGTTCTTGGTCAACATGGCGGCGTCCTTTGTGGAACAAAGCATCCTGATGTCGGGGTTATTCGACCGGATGGAATCCCTCGACCCGGCGTTTTTGCACAAAAGCGCAGCCCGGGAAGCGTGGTTCAAGGACCTCGTCAAGGGCGACAGCCGGATGTTTCGCAGTTTAACTGGCCGGTCTTTATCCCCTTCGGAAACGCCACAGCCGGATTAGAGAGTTTGACTCATATGCGGGCTCAAGCCCAACACGCAAGCGGGTGACCGCACACAGCAACGCCGTACCCGGGACAGGCGTTTGTTTGCGCTGGGTTCACAACAGAGCGCAGGGGCAGCCGCTGTGTCCCACCGGGAACGACTTCCCGGGAACGACTCTCCCCAGTAGCGAATTACAACGAAGGTGATGCTCGATGACGAAAGACCAACTCCTTAAAGGTTTAAATCCGGAACAACGCCTTGCCGTCGAGACAACCCAGGGTCCTTTGCTGGTCGTGGCGGGAGCGGGGAGCGGCAAGACCAGTGTGTTGACTCGCCGCATTGCTTATCTGATTCAGGTCCAAGGTGTCCCCGTTCATCAAATTTTGGCGATCACGTTCACCAACAAGGCAGCTAAGGAAATGCGCGAACGCATCGGTGCGCTGATTGGAGACAGCGCCAGCGACTTGTGGATGGGGACATTTCACAGCATGTGTGTCCGTATTTTGCGGCGCGAAGCGGAACACATCGGCCATACCTCCACGTTCACCATACTCGACAGCGACGATCAAAAGGCCGCGATTGCCCAGTCGATGCTCGACCTCGGATACGACTTGAAGAAGTTTGAACCGTATGGGATTCAATCTGCGATTTCCAACTGGAAAAACAAACTGCTCGGTCCAGGTGCGGTCCCGAAGGCCAGTTCGGCCAAAAGTTTGACCCAGGCGATTGCCTCTGAAGTGTATGAAGTCTACCAAGCCCGCCTGTTCGGGGCGAACGCCATGGACTTCGACGACTTGATTTTGAACACGGTACGGTTGTTCGAGCAGCATCCGAACGTACTCAAAACCTATCGGGACAAGTTCCGGTATATTCACGTCGACGAGTACCAGGACACCAACCACGCACAGTATAAACTGGTCCAACTGCTCGCCAGCGAACACCAAAACATCTGCGTCGTCGGCGACTCTGACCAAGCGATTTACGCCTGGCGAGGGGCGGACATCTCCAACATTTTAAACTTCGAACGCGACTATCCCGACACCAAGACGGTGACTTTGGAGACGAACTACAGGTCCACCGAAATGATTTTGGAAACCGCAAACGCGGTGATCAAGAACAACACGAAACGCAAGGAGAAAAACCTGCGCTCGGTGCGCGGCCGAGGCGAACCCGTCGTGGTGTGTTCTCTCACGGACGGGGAGGACGAAGCCAAGTACGTGGCCGACCAGATTCAGCAGTACGTCGGCGACGGTGGAAGTTATGGCGACTGCGCGGTGTTGTACCGGGCAAATGCCCAGTCTAGAGCGATTGAGGAAGCCCTGATGGGACAGGCCATCCCATACACCATAGTGGGCGGGCTGACTTTTTACGACCGCCGGGAAATCAAGGACATCTTGGCTTACCTCAGGGTGTTGACCAATCCTAAAGACGAAATTTCCCTGCTTCGAATCATCAACACGCCCAAACGGGGACTGGGAGAACAGGCGGTGGCCAAGCTGTTGGAGTACTCGCACCAGGAAGGCATGACGCTGCTGGAAGCGCTAGGGTGCGGGAAAGAGGCTCAGTTGCCCGACAAGACGGCTGAATCTGCCAAGCACTTCCACGAGGTTATGCAGGAACTGATTTTGTGGATGGAAGGAATGCCCGTCAGCGAGTACCTCGCGGAGGTGCTGCACGCCACCGGATATCGCGAGATGTACGCGAAAAGCACGAAAAAGGACGACGAGCAACGCCTCGAAAACATCGACGAATTGTTCAGCGTGACCAAGTCGTTTGACAAGCGGCGCAAAGGGACTGTCTTTGAGTTTCTCGCAGAAGTTTCCTTGTTGAGCGACGTCGACAAAGAAAAGGGAAAGCCGGACAACGCGGTCCGCCTGATGACTTTGCACGCGAGCAAAGGCCTCGAGTTTCCATTGGTATTTCTGATTGGCATGGAAGAAGGCGTCTTCCCGCATTCCCGTTCCATGGACGACGAATCCGGCATTGAGGAAGAGAGAAACCTGTGCTACGTCGGCATCACGCGCGCACAGAACCATTTGCACCTCACTTACTGCACCGAACGAACGCTGTTTGGCCAGGTTCAAGTGCGCGACCCGTCCCGCTTTTTGGCTGAACTGCCCGCGTCGTTGGTCCGGCGCATGAACTTAACCAATGACGAACTCTACCAGTGGCATCCGGGAGACCACATTCGCCATCCTCAGTACGGAGAAGGCGTTGTGTTGGATGTTCGCACCGTGGGAGCGCAAGGAAAAGAGGAAACCTATCTGCAGGTCATGTTTCACCCCAAGGTAGGAATGAAGGACTTTCCGAAGCGGTACGCCCGGCCGTTGAAAACCGAGGCGAAAGTCGAGTAGGTCCTGGCAGGCGCGGCCCGGATGGCAAAGTCCATCCCTCAGCTGGGCAGGTGCAAGTTGGGGCAGGGTGAATAGGCTCAGCTTGGCGGGTGCGGGTTTTGACGGGTGTAAGTTGGCGGCGGGGCTGAATGGGCAGGGATGTGAGGGGGGCAAGCCCCCTCAAGGTTTGGAGGGTTAAACCGCCCCAATCAATTTTTTTACGATGGGAATCTGCCCCCGGTGATGAGCCGTATGGGCAATCGCGTAACTGATCAGCTGCCGTTTATTTAAGTCCCCAATTCCCAGTTTCATGCCGGGTTCGCCCATACTCGCTTCGGTCAAGCCAGCTAGAGCGGATTGCGCGCGCGAAAGACTGTCTTGCCAAGCGGTGCGAATGGCAGCCAGGTCCCAACTCGCGGCCTTGAACGGGGCTTGCGTGTCGATGTCGACGTTTTCCCCGGCCAATGCGGCGAAAAATTTTTGTTCCACACGGCAAACGTGATCGAGAATCGAAGCCACGTTGTTGTATCCGTCACCTGGCTTTTTCAGCCACTGCTCGTCGCTAAGTCCCTCGACCATCTTGTCGATGCTGGCATGAATGGCTGTCAAAAGGGCGAATTGGTCTGCACTTTCCTGAATCACTGTGCTGCCTCCTTCTCTTTATCCTCATTTCACAAATCAAATGAACTTCACAAGATGCAACCCATCAAAATGAAGTAACCCATTAAATTATAGGACTTTGGGCGATAAAGAAAAAGGGCAGCAGCAAACAGCCGGGAATGCAAGGCTTTCGGTCTCAAAGCTCTGGAACGGGTCTTTGCAACGCACTCGTCTCGGCGTCAAACCGGCGAGCCCGTTAACAAGACCGGGTTGTGTCCACCGGGTTTCCTGACTCATTTGCAGATTTCTTTTTCTGGACCCATTTTTGAGCAGCGCTGTCCCGTGGTACAATGGGTGGTAACGTACACATACCGCCGCAAACAGGCGGCTTCAGGTACACGCTGTCGGGAGGAAGATACGCTTGGTTTACTGGATTATCGTTGGCATTGTCCTGGTCGTTCTCATCGGTTTGTACATTTGGGTGTTTACATACGGTCGTAAACGCCAACGTGAGTTTGACGAACAATACAGTTCGATGAAAGAGCGGCACGACGTATTCGTTTTAAACAAAAAAATGACGCGAGAACGGGCGAAAACAGGTATCATGAAGTATTACCCGATGAAAACGTACCACGTAGTGGGGCGGGTGAGCGTATCTCAATCTGTGCGGGGCGTGCAGATGAGCCGGATGCAAACCGTTACGTTCCATACAACCAAGCAGGAGTATGAAAAGATCCAGCCCAATCACCGCTACAAAATGGACGTTGCCGGAAATTACATCGGATTTGTTCTTGCTCCTCAGCCGGTAAAAGGCAAGCCTGCGGACAAAAAGACGTCTGCAAAAGGCAAACCCGAAGCCAAGAAAGGGTCCACCGGGAAAAAGGACAAATCTGCGAAAGCTTCGAAGTGAGTTCGAAGAACTTTGAAATGAGTTTGAAGTCCGTGTGAAGTGAGACTCGGCGAATCGATAGAACTGGGGCTGTCCAAACGCGCATCGCGTGATGAGCGAAAGGGCAGCCCTTTTGCTTTGCAATCTGACACTGACATTCGCCCGCCCAAATGCATACGCTGTCGTGAGTGATGTGACGGCGTGTTGTGAGGGCAATCGCATTTGCAGCGCGTCGAGTCTATAAGGAGGCTGGTTTAGCAGATGCAACGCTCTAAAACGGCAAGGCCCAAATCAGCAAAAGGAAACGGCACGGTGCGCAATAAGGCGAAAACCAGACCGGCAAACAAGGCATCCAGACCCGTTGCCGCCGCTGCCCGGAACAAGGCCGCAGCCAAGGCGGTCACTCCTTTGGTCTTTCGACCTCGCACGGCGGCTGACGACGCATATATTTTGCAGCTTACCGAAGACCAATTGGGGGACATTCACCGCAATGCGTTTGGGGAGGCTTTCCCGCGCGAGCAGTTTGGCAGGTACCTAGAATCGGGTGCTCCAACCGTCGTGGTGGAACGGGACAATAAACGCCTTGGATACTATTCGTATCTCGTGGGTCCCGACGGCAAAATGCATATCAGTGCCATGGTGATTGAGCCGCACTATCAATCGGAGGGTGTCGGCAGTGAAGTCATGAAACGCCTGGAGCAGGAAGCAGCTGCCCAAGGGGTGCATACGCTCGAGGTATTCGTCCAGGCCAACAACGAAAAAAGCCTAGCCTTTACGCGCAAATTGGGGTTCACGGAGGTTTTCCGCCTGGAACCGAACACGATTTGTTTTCAAAAACGCCTGCAGCTTCAACCACGGCCCCAGGGAACACCTGGACCCATGGGAGGACCGCAAGGCCAGCCTGCACAACCAGGCGAAATCCCGGCATCCATGCATCCATTTGCCTAAAATAGTCCGTTTAGATGTAGGGGGGACGTGTGGCGAGAGATATAATGGCGTTAGGAAAATCCTGGCGTATAGCAAACGTCCACTCTTGCAGGCAGGAGTCGATTGAAATGGATGTAAAAGACAGCGAGCAAGTGCTGCTGACGGTGACCAATGCGGGCGTTGACGTTCCCAAGTTCAAAGACAACGCTCAAGCAGCCACGCTTCGGATATTGCAGCATCCACATCTAACGGTGCGAGTCAACGGAAAACTTGCCGTTGGCTCGTTTCGCATCTTTGGCGGGGAAAGAGTCCAAGTCGATTTGTCCAGTGAGCCTGCGCAAAGGACGGCTACAGTTGAAGTGAGTGAAGACGGAATGCAAGCCGTGTTACACATTCAATACATACCTGGAACAAAGCGGGCACTGAAACCGGTTTCCCAATCAGCTGTCGCAACGGTGGAAGTTGTCGAGACCTCCTTATTCCCCTTGCCCTTTGACTTGGGGGAAATACGGGGAATCCTCGAGCAGTACCGAATTTCATTTCAAGTGGACTATGCGGCCATTTCTTCGCTTCTGGCGACAGGAGCGAATGGGAAGTGCGTATGTGCTCGCGGAATTCCTTTTGTCCCGCCAATCGCTGAACACTATGAAGTGGTTTCTTCTGCTTCTGCCCAAACACGGCTCATCGGCATCGTTCCCGTACACCCTGTTTCAAGTGCAAAAGCGGGAGAAATTGTCGCAATTCACCACCCTGCCAAGGCAGCGATTCCGGGAACCAACGTCCGCGGCGAAGTCGTCGTGCCAAAGGCTCCGAACACTCGTCTCCAGCGTTTAGGCGACGGTGTGGTTGAAGACGATGAAGGTCACGTCGTGGCCGTGCGGCCGGGCCGGATTATTTTCACACCGGTTTCCTTGGACGTGGCGCACACCTTGATCATCGATCACGACCACAAGGTGTCGGACGGTTTGATTCACTTTAACGGGGATGTGGTTGTCAAAGGAAGTGTCATGACAGGTGTGGAAATCGTTGCGACCGGGCGAGTGTCCGTCAACGGCAGCGCGGACCACGCCCGCATTATTGCAGATGAAGGCATTCAAGTGGACCGAGGTGTGTTCGCCTCATCGCTGAGTGCTGGGATGCGCATGCGGACGCTGCTGCAATTGCGGGGACTCCTGCAGCCACTGGCTGCAGAACTCGAATTGTTTATCGCTGCAGTAAGCCAGGTGGAACAGGCCAGCCAACAACATGGCTTGGCGCTGCGGACAGGCCCCATCGCCCTGAAACTGTTGGAAGGGAAGTTTCAATCCTTGCTGAATGTCGTGGATGCACTCAAGTTGTGGAGCGAGGAAAACGCTCACTCTATCGGAGTGGAATGGTTGCGGTTTATCCAGCACGCAACTGGCGAGTTATCTTTTGGCCGGTTGACCTTGGCGGATTCCACAGCGTCGTGGTGCCGCCTGCAAGAGTCCCTGCAGGAAAAACTAGAGACCCTGCCTGAAGCCGCGGACCAGGGCGCAGACGTGGTCGTACGCACCGCGCAGCGCAGCGTCCTCGAAGCCAGTCGCGACATTGTGTCGACCGGTCAAGGGTTTTACCAGTGTCAACTGCGCAGTGGACGGGCAGTTGAGGCAAACGGGGAGCCAGGAGTGGTTTTGGGTTGCACCGTCGTGGCGCAAACCGGTGTTCACGCCCGTGAGGTGGGTTCCCAAGCGGAAGTGAATACGTCCATCGAGATCCATGACAAAGAAGGCCAAATTGTGGCCAAGCACATTCACCCTGGCACCCGTTTGTCCATCTCAGGCTGGCAGCACCGGGTTCAGAAGGATATGAGAAATGTCAAATGGCCGTAGCTCGTCAGCGGGAGCGCAGGACCAGCGAGGCGGCCGCCTCATTTTGCCTTCGTAAGAACACCGATTCAAGCCGTGCGGCGGCGAAGGTGCCCAAAGGATTGGGGTTGCCGCTGGCTAGTGTCGCATCACGACGAAAGCGCTTGTTGCGCGAAGTGAGCGATGCTCCCTTGTGAAACTCTCCGGTTTATGTGCGCTCCCGGGAGTTGGTAAACAACAAGGATATGGCATAGAGTCCAGCTAAGCCGATTATGACGTAGATGATTCGGCTGACGAGGGCTCCGCTGCCCCCGAAGATAGCTGCGACTAAGTCATACCGGAATAATCCCACCAACAACCAGTTGACAGCACCAATAATAATCAAGACTAAAGCGGTTTTACTCATGGAATACCTCCTTTTCGATTTGTCCTTTGTGACTTCTCCTTTCTGACTTCTCCTTTGTGACCCCCCTTTTCTGTAAAAGTATCTCCCCGGTGACTTCATCTATCCGCTTTGGTACCTGGTTTGGCACCTGCCGACTTGTCAGGTAGGTTTCCCGTAGGTTATTCTAAGAGTAACTGGGGGGATCTGAACTATGTCCATGGAAGAACGCATTCAGGAGGCGTTGGTTCCGATTCGCGAGGCCATTCAAACGGATGGCGGAGATATCGAGTTTGTCTCCTATGACGATGAAGTGAAAACGGTATACGTGGCCTTGACAGGTTCGTGTGTCGGATGTCCTGCCAGTGTGATGACCCTAAAAATGGGTGTGGAACGCGCACTTAAGCAACAAATACCGGAAATTGAGAACGTCGAGGCCTACTGAGGAACTCGCACCGGCTCAGTATGAGATAACGCCAAGAATCATGCTGACAAAGTCGTTCGAGTCGCTTTGGACTGCGCGGTGTGTTTGCACCGCGTTTTGTTGTATTTTGCGTGTGGGATGTCTTCGATGAGAGCACTTTTCACGTTTAAACCCTGAAGGCGAAGGGACATCTCAAGACAAGAACATCTCAAAGGCCTTTCTCTGTTTTGACATCCCAAAACCCAAGGGGCAAGTGCAATGGACGTCAATGTAGTTGGGAACGGTTTAGTGGTGAACCCGGGTAAAGCTTGGGTGGACCGGGAAGTGTACGCTCTTTTGAGCGATGGACTGCTGTTACCGCAAGGTTATATCAAACAGATGTTTTTAGAACACCGGGTCCATTCGGGAACGATGGCCTTGAACGCTCATCATGTTTTAAAACCCAATCAAAGACTTCGATTGGAAGGCGGCGTTGAAGAAGAGCTTCCAACCGCGACAAAAAGACCCGAAATGCTGTCGACGGAACAGGCTGAAGTGGACCTGTTGTACGAAGACGATCACATGCTGATTGCCAACAAGCCTGCGCACTTGCTGGTGCATGCGGGGACAGGCGAAGACCTGGATACGCTTGACGATCGCGTCGTATGGCACTTTGTCGGGCGAGGGATTCACCGTGAGGTCCGGCATGTCCACCGGTTGGACAGGGATACGAGCGGCGCGGTGCTGTATGCGACGCACGCGTACAGCGCCAGGGCACTGGATCAGATGCTGGCCGACCGCCAGATTCACCGCAAGTACTTGGCGCTTGTACGCGGGCGGTTGAATCCGCCGTCGGGTGTGGTGGATTTGCCGATCGGACGCGATCGCCACGTTTCCGGCCGGTACCGGGTGTCTTCAACGGGGAAACCAGCTGTCACGCACTACGACACTCTGGCGGTACGGACCGTTGGAAACGATGCGGTCTCTTTGGTGCAGTGTGAACTGACCACCGGTCGCACGCACCAAATTCGGGTCCACTTATCGGCGATGGGCTGTCCGGTGTTGGGAGACCGTCTGTACGGCGGAGGCAACGGAGTTGGTCTGGTGCGTTGGGAGACAGGACATGCCTTGCATGCCCAAGACCTGTACTTCCTTCACCCGTACACGAAACAAGAGGTAATGGTGCACGCACCGCTTCCGGAAAATTTCTCGGAGGCTGCCGTGGAGCTCAAACTCGATACATACATTGAATCAGACTGATGAACGGCGTGCATGAATCAGTCTGATGAATTTAATTGAATGCATCGGACTCATGAATTGGATTGATTGCGAGGGGATGGCGTGCAGTCCTCATTCAAGTCCATCGGGAAAACCATCGGGCAATTCCTGTGGCGTCTGACGCTGGCTGTTGTCCGGCACGACATCGCAACTTTAGCGGCTGTGATTGCCTTTTATGCTGCGTTTTCGTTATTCCCTTTGGTCATTTTAGTCGTTTATGCGACGTCGTTTTTACCCATGAATGCAAATGTCGAGAAGGCGCTGCTGCTGATTTTACGACCTTATTTTCCGGCTGTGCCGCAGGCACGGGAATTCATTGCACTGAGTATTTCAAGGCTCGCACAAGTCGGCAGCAAGGTGAGCCTCGTCAGTGCCGTGACGTTGACGTGGTCTGCGACAAGCGGTTTCATTGCCGTCCAGCAGGCGCTCGACGTGATTTGGGAGTCACAGGAGCGCTCTTTTGTGGCCCGGCGGATCATGGCATTCGGCATGTTGTTTGTGTTGTTTCTGTTTATGGTCGTGTCGGCGCTCGTCATGGCCTTTTATCCAGTTTTCAGCACTCGAATTTTGGTGCATGCCAGGCTGTTTCATTGGGTGACACACATCTACGGGGTGTCTCGGATTATCTTCCCAGCGTCTTTATTTCTCGGGTCGCTGGTGCTGTACCGCTTGTTTCCATCCAAAACCGCGCCGTTTGAATTTCTCATACCGGGTGCCTTGGTCACAACGGTTGCACTGGATGCCGGGCGGGAACTGTTTGTTTGGTATGCGACCCACCTCATTCACACGCAGGTCATGATCTACGGCAGTTTGGCATTGACCATGCTGTTGGTGTTGTGGATGTACATTGCCAGCATTGTCATGCTGTTTGGCGCCGAGGTTTCATCCGTACTGTACCAAATGTCCCTAGAACGGTCTGCAAATCCTTGACCATGCACAAGAGGGGTTGGCCGCGGGCCGTGCCATGCGCTGTCAACCTTCCGAAGTGTGCACGAGGAAACGAGGCACAACGCTGACTGTGACGTTGCCACGCAAGGCACTGGAAACCATACAGGTGTGTTCGGCGTGTTCTGTGAGCGAGACGAGCACATCTTCTTGGATGGTTCCGTTCAAAACAATCGTGGGGGAGTGTTGAATCGCGTCCAACCGAAGAACCGGGTCTTGGACCAACTGGGCTGAAGACTCCAATTCAATCCGGGAGAACGGAATGTTACGGTGTTCGAGCAAAGTACCCAGGGTAATCAGATAGCAGCTGGATGCCGCTGCCAACAACAGCTCTTCCGGAGTCGCGGCTTGTGAAGATTCGTCGGTCGACCGTAAACCGGAACCGATGTCGGTTGAAATGTGGCGGCTTTCAATGCGGCCAACGACTTGACCTTGCGACCAAGAACCGTTCAATACACATCTATGGAAAGTTTTCAAGGTGTTCATCCTCCGTGTTTAGGCGTTTTCAGCGATTTTAAAAATTTTGACGAATTTTATTACTATTGTACATCGCGTCAGCCGATTTTCAATAGAAACTGAAATTTTTGGAAAGGCTCGGCTTGACCACCGGAGCCGCAGTGCGAAGAACGGTGGTTTTTTCTTGGACGGCGCATGTACGTGGAAATGAGTGAAACAATGGATACCATCAGTGTAATCATACCGACGTTTAACCGGTCTGCACAATTGGTGTCCTGCCTTGAGGCCATTGAGCGGCAGCAAGCAGACGTCCAAATTCAGGTTTGCATCGCCAATGACGGCGGGGAACCGGTACAGCACGTGCTTGAACCGTTTGTCGGGCTGGATGTGCAAGTCGTCGACCTCCCGGGTCGTTCTGGGCAGGTGGCGGCAAGAAATGCCGCTTTGAACCGGGCAGAAGGAGATTTCGTCGCGCTGTGCGACGACGACGACCGATGGCTCCCCGGACACCTCGCAGAGCTGTTGAAAGCCTGCCGCACGTTAGAACACGGCCGCGGGTTGGCGTATACAGATACAGAACTGGTTTGGATTGGAACGGCCACAGACAACACAGACGTCTTACACCGCGAAGTTTTTGCGTTTCAAGACGCCAAGGCAATGCTTCTCCATTACAACCCGATCGTCCCGTCGAGCGTTTTGTTTTCCAGGGAGATGAGCAAGGAGTTAAACGGATTCGACGAATCGATGGGACACTACTGGGACTGGGATTTCTGGCTCAGGGCCTCTGGTCTGGGTCGCATACAGCGAGTGGCAAGGTGTCTGACGCTGTATCAGATTGACGTGAAAGGCAGCAACCAATCCGCCGTGCCTGAACGCATGAGTCCCGATTTGGCCCGGCTTTGCCAAAAGCATCAACTCGGCGAAATCCCTCCGAGCAACTTTGCGCGAATGCTTAAAACCTCGGGGCTGGAACACAACCGGGCTTTGAGCGAGGTGGTGTGGGACGGGGATAAAGGGATTTGGCAATCTCAACAGCCGAAGGGTGAATGAAGGAGGTAAAAGGCCATGGGTGAAATGCTCCAAGATGAAATGGATGAAATTGTACTGAAGGGGATGCGCTTTTTTGCCTATCATGGGGTATTCCCGGAGGAACAGAAACTTGGGCAGAGGTTTACTGTCAATTTGCGTCTGCAACTCGACCTAAGCACTCCGGGCCGGACGGATGATGTCAAAGATACCGTGGATTACGGACAGGTGTATGAACGGGTCCAAACCATCATGGAGGGCGGCCCGTTTCGCTTGTTGGAAACGGCGGCCAGCCGCATTGCGGACGCCTTGCTGCAGTCCTTTCCCAGCCTCAGCAGCGTGAAGGTGGAAATCGAGAAACCCTCCGCTCCGATCGCAGGCATTTTCGACTCGGTGGGGGTCGCAATCCACCGCAAAAGGGACGGATCATGAAGCCCCCTTTGTGAATGCGGGTGTTTTTCCAACGCAAGATGGGTCCGCACTCAGCGTGGCTGCCAGGGAAAACGGGTCACGGTTGTGTGTTGCTGCCGGTGTGGTCATGGTTTGGTAATCATCAAATAGGCGATGATGCCAAGAAACGCCACTGCCAATGTGGCAACGCACCAGTTGTTCGTCCGCAGCCGCTTAAATTCGTCTTTAGCAAGCAGTTTCTTGCTGCCTGCGATTTTTTGCAGTTCGCGCGTCAGTGCAAATCGAATGAAGAAAAACACCAGCAGGTACAAGGCAATCGAAGCGATCATCCAGGTTTGGCGCAGCATCTTCCAGCTGGCAAAGTACAAGAGGCCAAGACCTGTAATCCACAGCACCCAGTCAGCACCCCGTTCGAAGGGGCGGTACTTTTTGAGAAACGACCGCACGTGTTCGATCGTCTTCAGTCGCGGGATCATCACAAAAATTGAAAGCTTTGCCAGAACGGCAGTGACGTGAACAACGATGAATGGCACCAGTGCGGCCGGCAACGCAGCATCCTCCTCGACTTCTGCTTTCTTGGCCTTATTTTATCGCACAATCCGGTACAATTGACAGGCTCCGTAAAACACCCAAGCCGTGGGGCCAAATTCCCAAAGGATTTTGCGCATCGGTCTGACTTGTTTTTGTTCTCCAACTTTGGAATCGGACAAATACATACCCAGCAGCCCCTTCACGACATCCTTGTGGATGCGCCCTCCGTATGGCAGAGATGAGGCCCGTTCCCAGCCAAGTTTGGCGAAGCCATGGATGCGGCGATGAGCTTCGTCAAGGGTCTGGTAACAGCGAACAAAGTTAAAATCTCCTTCGCGTTGGTCCTCCTCAAGGTCAATCAGGTAGTCGAGTAAAATATGTAAACCGCATATGGAAGGGAAATAAGCGTGTGTAATGGCTGCAACCTCGTCAGTCGTCGGCGATTCGGTTGCGGCGAGAAACAGGGAAAACATGCCGAGTGTGGACCCCGTTGCCGCGGCAAATTCCCACCATTTTACATCGGGATACAACTGTTCGTAGGGTTCCCACCAGCGCTTGAGTTCCTCCGTCCGCAAGTGGGGCTCGATGTGTTTGATCTCTTGCAATTCACAGTACCGCTCGATGAACCAAGCGACCTGTGGCTGTACCGCGTCGTACGATGGAAGATGTGACAGCTCTTGTTGGCAAGTGAGCACCAGGGATGCGAGGTAACCGCCGTCGTCGGGGTTTCCGCGCAACGCGTAGTACGGGCGCAAGGGCGCGCCAGGTTGGATGGCGTCGCGCATGGCGTGGTGCAGCTGGTGAAAATCCTGTCGGTCTAGTACCTGACAGCGGTCGCATAGGTTGTCCAGGTAATCGCTGATGGTTTGCAGTGCGACAATCAGGCGTACGAGCTGCCGCGTATAGCGCGGGTTACTGGCGGCATACACGCTTCCGCCGTCGGCGTGGAAGCGTTTGTTGGACAGGCTTGCCAAGGCCTGTTTACGAAGAACCGGGTCTGGAATTCGCCCGGCGCGCTCCGTCCAATGCCGGATTTCTTGCCGGGCGATGGGCATGACCCGGGAAAATAAGCGAAAGAGGAATTGGGATGCTGTGCGTGGGTATGTGCCGTCAAGCAGCCTGGTACACCTCCAACCAACCAGTTCGTCTAGGTTTGTGTCAATCTATTATTGCATGTTTTTCACTTCAGCATGCAACAAGTGGTGGGAGGTGTACTTATTTCACCAAGAAGGTGCCGACTTGGCCTGCAATGTCGAGCGCTTTTTTCAAGTTGTCTTTGGTCATGTACTTGCCGACGTTAAGCCCCGCACCGCCGCCAGCCGCAGCAACGGCTGCCGGGTGCTGTGCAGTTTTGGGGGCGAACGGTACTGCGGGTTTCGCGGGGGCGCTTTCGGCGGGTTCCGTCGCAGCTAACCCTGATGTGCCTGGTTTGTGCGGGATGGCCATCTGCCCGGGGGCGCCCCACATGCCTCGCCGTTTGCCGCCTTGATGAATCATGGTGGCCAGCTCGCGAACTTTTTCATCTTGCGCTACGCCAAAGGCCAGGGAACCGAGTTTGAGGATTGTGTCGAATTGCACGTTGCCTCACCTCCACAGGAAGCTTCAGAAACCATGGGAGACCCCACGGTTGCTTAAGGCTCGCCCAAACCCTTTCCGGCTTGAGCTGCTCCTTACTATACGGTATGAGACAAGAGCGAGGCTTTGACGGGACGATTGCCGTAGGCAAAAGCACAGATCGGCGAAAAGTTCGAGACCGCCTGACCAATATTTTCCATCACCGCACCTGGGTTTCCCATCACCGTACTGGCGCTAAGGGAGAAAGCAAATAAGCCAAGAGCAGTCTGTACGTGTTTTCTAAGGCATCCAGGTGCAGCCGCTCGTATGCGTGGGAGTTTGCAACCCCGGGTCCAATCAACCCGTGCGCTACGTCAGCGCCGGCTCTCACGGCAGCGGAAGCATCCGATCCGTAATATGGATAGATATCGACGGCGTACTGCAGATTGAGCTCTTGTGCCAAGCGAACTAAGTGGCGGCGCAGACCGAGATGGTAAGGCCCTGAACTGTCTTTGGCGCAAATCGATACGCTGTACTCGTCTGTGGCTTGCCCTTCCCCGATGGCGCCCATGTCGACAGCCAGGTACTCCACCGTTTCTTCAGGAATATTCGAGTTTCCGCCGTAGCCGATTTCCTCGTTGTTGCTAATGAGCACGTGAACGGTATGGGGAAGGGTTAAAGACTTCGTAACAATTTCCCGGAGTACGCCAAAAACGACCGACACGCTGGCCTTGTCGTCCAAGTGGCGGCTTTTGACGAAGCCCGTCGAGGTGATTTGGACGCGCGGGTCAAAGTACACGAAATCTCCCACCTCGACGCCGAGCGCCCGGGTTTGCTCAGCACTTGTAGTCTTGGCGTCCAGCACGACCTCGATGTTGTCAGCCTTGCGTTCCGTGGAAGCGACCTCCCGATTGACGTGCACGGACGTATTATGCAGCAAAATCGTGCCGGTCAAGACTTCCTGGTTTTGCGTTTTGACTCCGCAGTATTCCCCTTCGATCGAGTTCCAGGCATAGCCACCGACTTGGGTAAGACGAAGTCTTCCGCTGGGCAAGACCTCTTTGACCATGGCGCCAAGGGTATCGACGTGTGCGGTAATGAGACGGTGTGCATCTTGGCGTTGACCGGGGAGGGTCAACAGCAGGCTTCCTTTGCGGTTGCGCCGGTGCGGCAGGCCAAATGCAGAAGCCTGAGACTCACAAAGCCGGATGGCATCGTCTGTGTCTCCGGTCGGACTAGGCGTGTTCAGCAGTTGAACGAGGAAATCCTGTATGTAAGCGAGAGAATCCACCTCGCATCCTCCTTCGCGCGTTGGGGTGGGCTTTGCATTTCTGTTAGGGTGTCGCATAGGCTGCCGTAAATTCTAAGCGGGGTTTTGCTTTGTTCACGGACCTGTGCAAGGGATTTCTGGAGAGCAATCCCATTGTACCACGAGCCGATGGAATCCAACGTAGCCTGGAACGCCCGGATATGTTAGGGTAAGTACCGTAGGAAAACAATGCAAGAGTTCGCGTACGAAACAGGGAGAGTTTGACCAATGACACAAGCAGAGATGATTCAAGATAAAAGCGCGTGGTTGAGCGGGATTCAAGCGCGCCTTGAACGAATCGGAGACGAGGTTTTAGCAAACCGGGTGGGCGACCTCGCAGACCGCGCACGGCGCTCCCAAAGCCAGGTTTACGTCGCGTTTTGCGGATTGTTTTCGGCTGGCAAGTCGACGCTTCTCAACCATTTAAGTGATGGCCAAGAGCTCGCCACTGGCGCCGTCCCGACCACAGCGTCCACGGCGGAAGTGACTCTGCCCCAAACCCATGGACAAGTGGTGCTCATAGACACACCGGGGGTGGATTCGACAGACGAAAGGCATCAGGCCGAGACCCAGGCGGCACTGCACCGGGCCGACCTGATTGCGCTGGTCATGGACTACCAGCACGTGGAATCGGACAGCAACCTCGAACTCGCAAGGTGGTTTTCGGAACAAGGAAAACGGTTGATTCTGGTGGTCAACCAAATCGACAAGCACCTGGATTGGGAGCTTTCCTTTGACGAGTTCCAGCAGCGAGTCAGGCAAAGTCTCGAGGATTACGGCATCGTATACGAGCGTATTTTTTATACATCTGCTGAAAACTGTGAACACAACGAGTTCGAAAGTCTGTTGGATTGGCTCCGCCGCCTCCAGGCTAACGCCGCGAGTACGGCTGAGGCGAGTCTGGTGGCCCGCGTCCGGGAACTCGTGGAAGAGCACGTCGAACGAAGCCTTGCTCCCCACAGAGAAGCCGTGGAACAGCGTATGCGAGCAGCGGCAGGTTTGGTGCCTTTCGACCAAGACGAAGCAAACCGGCTCGTCGGCGAGCGCAAACAGCGCCTGGAGGAAATCGAGCGAGAACTGCTTGAACACCAGCAAAAGCTGGACCAGGGTTTTGCAAAGCAGCGAGAGGAATTTGTGAGGAGTGTCGAGCTCGCACAGATTGCCCCGTACGAAACCACCGAACGCGGGCGAATGTTTGTAGAAAGCCTGCGACCCGAGTTTTCGGTGGGGTGGTTCAAGCGTAAAGAAAAGACGCAACAGGAACAAAATGCACGGTTGACGGAGTTCGTCAAGGACTTGTCGGACCGGACTGAAAAGTACCTGATGCTGCCCTTGACCAACAATTTGCGCAAGTTTGTGCAGGAAAACGCCCTAGCGCATCCGGATTGGTTGACAGACGTTGCGGGTCTTCAGGTCAGCGTCACTCCGGAGCTTTGTCAATCCACAATCCGTCCTGGAGCCTTGGTTTCGAACCAGTACCCCTATCAATACGTCAAGGACGTCGTGTCTGCCATTAAGCGCTCTGTGCTCGGACAGATCAATGTCGTCTTCGACCGTTGGCTTGAGCGGGCCAGAGAGGCGCAAAAAACCGCAGACGAGGCTCAACGTGCCGCTGCTGCCCAGTTGACCGTAGAAGTTGAAGCACTGCAGGCGTGGTTGGGCTGGTTTTTCGAACGCGATCGACAGGTGAACGACCTGCTGCACGGCGGTCTGGGGCAAGATGCAGAAAGAGAACCGGTGGAGGAGAACCCATGACGGAGAACATGAAACCCGTGGCGATGTGGAGCCAGCGTTTGAAAGAGGCGGCATCCCTTCTGGAGGATTTGCCTGAAGCCAAACCATGGTACAAGGAACTTCAAGCACTGGAACAAAGACTGTCCGAGAACGCTCAGCTCGTGGCTGTATTTGGAGCTTTTTCGGCTGGAAAGTCCTCGTTGATAAACGCCCTGTTAAAAGAGCAATTGCTCGTGGTATCGCCCAACCCGACTACGGCGGCCATCACGCGGATTTCACAGCAGGGTCCGTCCGAAACGCCGATGGTGGCGAAAGTGGCAGCGAAAACACAAGAACAGGTTTGGGACGATGTCCAGCAAGCTTTTGCCGGTCTGCACCGGCCTGTACCCGACTTTTCCGCGGCGCTTCGAGAAGCGCAGGGACTTAAGCCGGCGGATTTTGCGCCAGCCGCGCGCAAAGCGGTGTCGTTCCTCAAGGCCGTTGCCCAAGGATTCCCGGATATGCAGGACCGTATCGGCACGGAATGGACGGTGGACGGCGATGCGTGGAAAAAACTCACCTCCGAAGAAAGACAGGCCTGCTTCGTGCAGCACGTGGACATTCAGCTGCCAGGCGAGGCTCTTGGAAAAGGCTTGGTTCTCGTGGATACTCCAGGAGTCGACTCCATTCACCAACGCCATACGGAAGTGGCGTTTAACTACATGCGCCGCGCTGACGCGATTGTTTTTGTCCTTTATTACACCCACGCGTTTTCGCGGGCGGACAAGGATTTTCTCTTGCAGCTCGCAGGTGTGCAAGACGTCGTTGGGCAAGATAAACTGTTTGTAGTCATCAATGCAGTTGATTTGGCAAAAACTCCGGATGAACAGGAGCAGGTTCACGAGCGGGTTGTTCGGGAATTGAAAGGACTTGGCATTCACCGGCCCAGGGTGTTTGACATTTCCAGCCAGTTGGCTTTTGCTGCTGACAAGCTCGCCACCGATCCAACAGACCCTCGCATGGAGCAGTTGGTGCGCCAACGGCTGCGCTTGAGCAGTGAGGCTCAAATCCCCGCTTTGGAGCACTTGGCGGAGATTTCCGGTCTCGATGCGTTTCGCGAAGTTTTACTCCATCACTTGTCGATGCACGGGGAGCAATTGGCGGTAAACGCTGCTGTGAGATTGCTCAAAGAGGTGTCGGACGGCGTCCACTCCGTGTTCTCGGAAAAGCAAGAGCAGTCTCAGATGGATGCGGCGGCCAAAGAAGAACTGGATTCTAGGCGAAGCGATTTTCTAAATGAATTGAAAGATATGGCACAAACGGTTGAAATGGGAAAATCCCAAACCGAATCGGCCTTGCAGATGGAGTGGGATGAATTGGTGTTTCACGCTGGTGAGCGAATTCGTTTGCGGTTCTCCGCACTCGTTCGGGAAGCGTTTCACCCGGGGCGTTTTCGTACGCCCAATCCCCGGCAGGCTTTAAGCGACGCTTTGGACGAACTCAAAACCACCGTCGTTCGACAGGTGGAATTGGAATGCCGGACCTTTGCCTTGCGGGCGCAGGTCCAGGCGGCCAAAGCGTTGCAAGCTTGGTCTGAACCTATTGCGCTGCGGCTGCAAACCTTAAAACTGGCCTCCCTGAACGCCAGGGTTTCTCAAACTGAACCGGATTTTGCAGGGGAGAGCCTAAGGGCGCAACTGACTGCTGAACGGTATACTTCAAGTTTTCGCCACTTCTCCTCTGCAAAACAGTTCTTTGAAGGGGAAGGGCAGGCCCGTCTTTTAGAAGACCTGGAGCAGTCGCTTTTGCAGGATGCCCGAAGCGAAGTGTCTCACTTGACAAATCAAGTCCGGACATTCGCGGTACAATGGTTGCGTGAGCAAGAACTTCGGTTTGCTTCAGAACTGGTTGAATCGATTCAGGAATTTCAATCTGCTGGACACCGACTCGAAGGCGAATCACAACTGGCCTTGTGGGAAAGAGCAAACCGTTGGTTCGAATTGAGTTTTGTATCCTAGATTGAAAGGCACTTGTGTGTGAAAACCCCTTGTGACCGAAAAGCAATTTCGGGCTAAAAGCGGGCAACGCTGCGCAAACGCAGGTTTGGGCATAAGGAGGAATGCAGGCATGCCGGGAAGACGCGGGGAATTTGATGATTGGAACTGGCCTCAAAAGCGCCGCCCAAACAAGTGGTTTGCGGTCATCGCGTTTGGTTTGGCGATGTACGTGTTAGGAGTGGTCAGCGGAGCTGTGCTGCCCGGACATGCCAACGATGGTGCAATCTTGCCGAACGGTTCCAACGGACTGAGCGGAGGGGTCAGCCCTGCACAGCCTGTCCCGGGAGGTCAGGGCTCCAGCCAAGGCGGAGGCAGCGGCGCTCCTCTGCCCAGTTTGAACGGCAATGTCATTAACGATATCTATCGCTCAGCTAAAGACAGCATTTTCACGATTACGGCGGTTTCGGGCGGCACGTCCCAAAGCGGCCCGCAAGAAGACATCGGAACGGGTTTTTTAATTGACCAAAACGGGGATATCGCGACCAACAACCACGTCGTGAATGGACAAAGCACGGTGACGGTGACTTTGAACAACCGTTCCGTGCAAGGCAAAGTGATAGGAACGGATCCCATCGACGACCTTGCGATTGTCCGGATTTCGCCCCCACAAGGTGCGGTTCCGCTGAAGTTCGGAAACGCCAATTCTCTGCAAATCGGGGACTTGGTCGTCGCAATCGGGAACCCGTTCCAATTGACGTCCAGTGTCACGGCGGGCATCGTCAGCGGGTTGAACCGTTCGATGCCGACTCAGTCCGGCCGTATGATGACGGGCTTGGTCCAAACCGATGCCCCGTTAAACCCGGGAAATTCCGGGGGGCCGTTGTTTAATGCGCAGGGCCAGGTTGTCGGGATTAACACGGCCATCGAAAGCCCAGTGCAAGGGTCGGTTGGGATAGGCTTCGCCATACCGATTAACCGATTGGAGAAGCTGTTGCCTGACTTGTTAAAAGGAGCAAAAGTCCAGCATCCGTGGCTTGGAATCTCCGCTTTGGACATCGATCCGCAATTGCAGCAGCAGTATCACCTGCCCGTTTCGCAAGGGGTTCTGGTCATCTCCACGGTGCCTGGGGGACCGGCCGCCAAAGCTGGGATCCATGGGGATACCGGCAGTACAGCGAACCCCAAGGGAGACGGGGACATCATCACGGCAGTGAACGGACAAAGTGTGGCTTCGGTGGCTGGTCTGACTGCCCGCATATCCCAGTACAACGTGGGCAGCACGGTCAAGCTCAGCATCCTTCGCCAGGGTCAGCCGATGACGATTCAGGTGACGCTTGCAAATTGGAAAGGTTCCTCCACCACACCGTAAGGACTTACGCGATGTTCTTCAACTTTTGGTTGTAAAGACGACAAGGGCTCGCCCAGGTGATTTGGGCGGGCCCGCTATGGTTTACGTGTCCTGGCGCGGTTTATAAACAAACGGCTTTTTCTTTCGTTGGCCGGCATACGATTGGTGAAACATCTTTAACAGCGCCCGTTTTTCCAAGCGCGAAACGTACGAACGGGAGATGCCAAGCTGATCGGCCACTTCGTTTTGGGTCCATTCGCGCCCGTCGGCAAGTCCAAACCGAAGTTCGATGACGCGCCGTTCGCGTTCATCCAAAACTCCCAGTAATTTCATCATGCTTTTGATTTCCAGTCGTTTTGCGACCTCTTCTTCTGTCTCATCGGCGTCTGACCCCAAAACATCACCAATGGTGATTTCATTTCCCTGCGTGCGTTGTCTGTGTTGGCTCCTGTGGACGGTTCGGGGGCACCGGGAGGACCGAGGTGAACAACTCCAACTCAAACTCCTCTCCGGTCTGCGTTCTTTCCTTGTAATAGACCACTTTCTCCAATACGCTTTTGAGCAGCTGGTTTCGCCGAAACGGGTCTGAGGTCTTTTCGTAAAAGTCCATAACGCGGCGGAGAGCAGGTACCTGGGCGGAGGAAGCGGGGCCGGTTGGCTGTTGAAGCGGTTCGTGCGCCAACACGTTTGCTCTTTGCTGGGCAGTTCTGTTTAGTTCGCGCAAAATGGCCTCCTGTCTCATCTTAAATGTGTTGACATCGTAAACCCCTTGCTCCAGTAAGTCGTAAAGTCGGTTCTGCTGCTCGCGCAGGCGGCGAATCTCGCGTTCGACGGCGGAGAGGGACTGCTCGAACAGAACGGGCGAGGCAAGGCCTGGCGCACAGACTTGAGCAAGTTCCTCGCGGTGCAGGGTATAATCGGCAAGCCACTGCGAGAGGGCGCTGACAATCCGGTCTTCGACCAAGGACAGGCGGGTGCTGCGGGTGTCGCAATCCGGTTTTTTGCAGATGAGGTGCGCTGCCTGTTTGGAGTATGGGCGCTTTACCATCAAACTGCCGCACTTTCCGCAGTGAACGAGGCCCGCCAAAGGGTTGGAAGGTTTGCGGTCCGGGCGAATGGGGCTGTGGGTGCGTTTGGCACGGATTTGCTGTACTTGGTCAAATGTCAGTTCGTCGATCAAGGCGCGGTGTTTTCCCTTGACTTGAATCCACTCGCTTTTCGGTCTGCGGTAAGATTTGTGTTTTCGTTTGTCCCGCCCGCTGCGTCTCCACGTCATCCATCCTGCATACACCGGGTTTCCTAAAATCGCAAGAACTCCCTCCGGACGCCAGCGTTTGCCTGCGGGGGACGGGATCGCTAAAGTATTGAGGTGCCGGGCAATCTTGTTGCAGCCCAATCCTTGATGAGCATACAGGTCAAACACCTCTTGTACGACTGCGGCCTTTTCGTTGGGTACAAGCAAGAGTCCTTCTGCGATGTCGTATCCGTACGGTGGCCGCGTTCCGATGAATTTTCCCTCGCGAACGCTGGCGACGCGGCCGCGCTGCATGCGTTTGGTAATCATCTTCAACTCCCGGCGTGCGAAAAACGCCTTGAACTCCGTCCATTCCTCGTCCATGTCGTCGTTTAAGTCGTAGACCTTCTCCGGAGTCAGAATCAGAGTGCTAGAGTCCTTAAAAGCGCGCATAATGACGCCTTGGTCGGCCATATCGCCGCGGCCCAGGCGGTCTAGGTCCATGACCCACACAGCGGTCACTTCGCCGCTTTCCACGGCTGTGAGTAACCTTTGCATTTCGGGACGTTCTGAAATGTACTCGCCGGAAACCACCTCTTCGAGCACCCTGGACACGTCGTGGCCTGCATCTTGAGCGAGTTCCAGCAGGTATTTGCGGTGGCGGGAAAGGGTTTCGATGTCTGTCCTTCCCTCTTGCCGCGCGCGTTCTTCGGCCTCTCGGTCCTCGCGGGATTTACGCAGGTAAACCCAAACGCGGTCTAAGTCAGGTGGAAAGGATGCGGTGGCCATGGCGTTCGCCTCCCAGGTCTGAGCCGTGTCAGTTCAGACTACGAGACTTTGGGATTGTCTTATACCGTTTGAAGGTCTTGTGACTGTGGGGTGAAGCACAAGCCAAGTTGCTCATAGGTTGATATGGGAGGGGTTTTCATGGCAAACGCGCGAAAGGGTCCATCAGAAGGCTTGCTGGCGCAGGGCAAAGGCGATGTGCAGACTTTAAAACAGGAAGCGCCTGGGCAGGAAAGTGCGAACTCGGGAGACGGTGGGCACAGTCTTTTGGGGGACTCCACATGCACTCCAGATGCCGTGCACCAAATTGGGAAGACCCAAGTGAGGGTCTTCGGTCCGGGTCCCATCGACAGACAAGAGCAGTTGCGCAGGCATTCCAAATTGATTCATGCCGCATCGCAGTGCACGGATGTGGATGTTCCACCGTGCGACTAAAGCTCCCGTTGATGAGACAGCCCTTGATCCGCGGCAGAGGGGGCGGAGGCGGCCTTGGAGGTCGAGGATCCCGGCTTGGAGGACCGGGGGAGGTTCGCCGCGATGACCCCGGCTACAGTCAACGCTCCACCCAACAGGATGCGAGTGGTCAGCGACTCGTGCAGCAACACGTGTCCGCCAGCCACGCCAATGGCCGGAATGAGGTACAGAAATAGTCCGGCGGGAACAGGGTTCACCCAGGACAACCCGTAATTCCACAGCCAGATCGCGGCAGCGTTGAGAATCGACCAGGTCACGAGAATCAGCCATGCAAATGCGGAAAGAGACGCGATAGTGACAAACAGGGAATGGCTGATGAGCAAAACCATGGGCAGAGTGCCCATAACGGTGGAGAATGCGGACGCCGCCAGCGCGCCGTGCGAATGGCTCAAAGGGCGTAAGACCATGGAGTAGGTTACCCACATCAAGGCTCCAAACAGGAGCAGGCCGATGCCCAGCAGGTATAGGTGGTTCACGTGGGAATGGGCAGTGCCGGACGGCGAAGCCCATTGAGTGAGTACCACTAATCCGGCCGCCGATAAAAGCATTCCGAAGGCCACAGTTTTCTTCAGCCTTTGTTTCAGGAACAATACGGCCAAAACGGCCATCCAAAGCGGTTCTGTCCCAATGACCAGTCCCATGGTTTCGGCTGGGACCCACTGGGCTGCGAAAACGACCGACGCGTTGTAGGCGACAATCCCAATCAAGCCGCTCAGAGACAGCCGAACCACTTCGCGGCTCGTAAGACGCACTCGGATGCGAAACAAGACGGGTAAAAAGAATAGGGAAGTCAACACGTAGCGCAAAAACAACAGGTGCAAAGGCGGAATGAATCCGACTAAATATCGGTTGGCCACCGGTGCGAGGCCCCAGGTGACTGCCGAGAGCAGCAAGGCAAACGGAGCCGCGATGCGGTGAACAGCAACGGATTGGCGATCAGCAGAGGTCAGCAGGTTCACGGCGACAGCCTCAACCTTTCCTTGGGTTTATTTTGAGTTTATTTTGAGTTTATTGTAGGTTTGTCTGTGCCCGGTCAGTTGGAGGCCTCGGCACGTACTCGTGAAAGCGGTATAATTCTAATTGAAATTGTGTGTCAGTTCGAGAGAAAAAGCAAAGGAGGGCGACGACGTGGATCGCTTTTCGGCCAACTTGACCATGTTGTTCACGGAGGTGCCGTTTCTCGAACGGTTTGCCCGTGCCCGAAAGGCAGGGTTTCGACAAGTAGAGTTTCAGTTTCCTTACGATTTCGACCTCGACGACGTCCAAAGCGCGGTACGGGAAAGTGATCAGCAAGTCGTGTTGTTTAACCTGCCTGCGGGCCATTGGAACGAGGGCGAGCGCGGTATTGCCGTGCTTCCCGACAGACAGACAGAATTTAAAGAAGGCGTGGAGCGTGCGCTGGAGTACGCTTTGGCGATGGATTGCCGCAAACTAAACTGCCTGGCTGGTAAATTGCCAGCCAACGTATCTGAACGGGAAGCCTGGCAGGTTTTGAAGGAGAACGTAGCCTACGCTGCAGGCGAACTGAACAAGCACGGCATTCGTCTGTTGGTCGAACCGTGCAACTCCTTTGACATCCCGGGTTTTTTCCTCGACAGCGTCAAGGCGGCACGGCGGCTGCTCAACGAGGTGGGTCGTGAAAACCTGGGCATCCAATTCGACTTCTATCACGTTCAGCGCATGCAAGGAGAGCTCATGGCGACGTTTGCGGATTTAAAAGACGAAGTCGGACACATCCAAATCGCGGATACCCCGGGACGTCACCAGCCCGGTACGGGTGAAATCAACTATCGGTTTGTGTTGGACACTGTACAAAAAATGGGGTATCAAGGGGTCGTCGGGTTGGAATACATACCGCTTGGGACGAGTGAAGACAGTTTGCAGTGGTTGACGGACTACTTGCGGGAGGGAACGTTGCATGAGTGAGAGGATCGGATTTATTGGACTTGGCGTGATGGGAAAGCCGATGGCCGCAAACTTGTTAAAGGGCGGCTTTTCCGTGACGGTGCACAATCGCAGTCAAGCTGCGGTTCAGGAACTCGTGCAACAGGGGGCCTCGGCTGCGGCAACGCCCGCAGAGGTCGCTGCGAGTTCTGACGTCGTCATCACCATGCTCCCGGATACGCCTGACGTGGAACAGGTCTACTTTGGGGAAAGTGGACTGCTTTCGTCCTTGCGCGAAGGAATGCTCTTCGTCGACATGACGACGGCAAGCCCGGGTATTGCCCGTAAAATTTACGATGCGGTCCAAAAGCTCGGAGCGGACAGCCTCGATGCCCCGGTTTCCGGCGGCGACGTCGGAGCTCGCGAAGGCACTTTATCCATCATGGTGGGAGGGAGTGCACAGGCTTTTGAGCGCGCGATGCCGGTGTTCAACGCGATCGGCAAAAACATCGTCCGGATTGGAGAAGCGGGTGCTGGGCAGGTGGCCAAGGCATGCAATCAGGTGGTGGTCGCTTTGACGATTGAAGCGGTGGGAGAAGCCTTAACTTTGGCTGCCAAATCCGGCGTCGACCCGGCGAAGGTTCGGGACGCCCTGTTAGGAGGATTCGCGCAAAGCCGCATCCTCGACTTGCACGGCAAACGGGCCCTGGAGCACCGGTATGACCCGGGCTTTCGCGTCAAGCTGCACCGCAAGGACCTCGCGATTGCCTTGGAGACAGCGCGTTCCGCGGGAGTCTCCTTGCCTGGAACGGCCTTGGTGGGCGAGATGATGAACGCGTTAATTGCACAAGGAATGGGCGACGAAGACCATTCTGCGCTCATCCGGTATTTGGCCCAATCGGCTCAGACGGAGATTTGACGGAGATTTGACGGAGATTTGACGGAGATTTGACGGAGATTTGACGGAGATTTGACGGAGATTTGATGGGGCCGTATCGCTCCATGGCGTAGTTTTTTTCAATTTGGTGTTGCTGCCCCAACGCGTTTCCTTTATACTCATGCATGTAAATTGTTTAGAAAGGATGAGGGACAAGTGAGAATTGCGAGCATGCATACTCCACACAAGGATGCACAATTGCACATTCGTCGAAGACTTGTCCACGTCAGCCGGTAAAAAATCGCGCGCTTTACGGCGCTTTCAGGCTACGGGCAAGCCCCGTGGCCTTTTTTCGCTTGGGATGCAGCGAAACCGTTTGAAACGCAGCAAGAGTGCTTGAAACGGACCCGTATCCCGTCCATCGCATGCTGTCGAGGCCACGGTGAAGCCGTGGCTTTTTTGCGGCCTGTAAAGCTGCGCAACGGCTGGCGTGGAAAACGGGGAGAGATTGCATTGAAATTCAACGACCTGCACCGAATCGTAAAAATCCGCATTTTTGTCATGTTTTTGTTCGGAACTGCACAAGCGACGACCACGCCTTTTATGGCAATATACTTTGCTAAAAACTTTGGCAGTGCGCTCGCCGGGGTGTTGCTGACTGTCAGTATTGCGGCCAGCTTGCTCAGCGGTTTGGTCGGCGGTTACTATGCGGACCGGATTGGCCGCCGCAAGCTGATGATTTTGTCTGAGTTGGTGTTTTTGATCGCGTACTTGGCCATGGCCGCAGGCAACAGCCCCTGGTTGAATTCGCCTGGGCTGACTTTTGCCAGCTTCATGATCACCAATGTTTGCTGGGGAGTTTACGGTCCTGCCGATGAGGCGATGCTTCTCGACGTCACCGAACCTTCACAACGGCAGTACGTATACGGATTGTTCTACTGGATGTTTAACCTGACCATGGCTCTTGGCGCCAGTCTCGGTGCAGCGCTGTTTGAGTCTTTTCGCTTCGAACTGTTTGCCGCTGGAGCTGTCGTGTTGGTGATCACGCTCATCACGACCATCGTTTGGATTCAGGAAACGTACCGGCCTCCATCTGAAGGCAGCGAGCGGCTCGATTCTGCTTCCAGAGTACCGATGTTATTTGGAATCGTTCGCAGCTATGCGGGAGTCTTGAAGGATAAGACGTTTTTGACTTACACCTTAGCGGGCATGCTGGGGATGGCCGTTGAATTTCAACTTCCGAACTACATCGGCATTCACCTCGAGAGTCACCTTAGGGAACAAGTGATGCAGTTGTTCGGGCACCCGCTATTTCACGTGGACGGGGTGAAAATGATCGGTCTTTTGCAAACCGAGAACACCGTGCTTGTCGTGTTGTTCGCTGGATTGGCGACCAGGCTGGCACAGAGGTCTTCGGAGCGAACCGTGTTGTTCATTGGGGTGCTGTTTAACGTAATGGGCTACACTCTGATGATTTTGACTCAATCTCCGGCCGCATTAGCACTGCTCATGTTGTTTTCCACTCTCGGAGAGGTTTATTCGGTGCCGGTGCGCCAGGCCTACCTTGGCGACCTGGCTCCGGTCCATGCGCGCAGTTCGTACTTGGCTGTCAATGGGATGACCTTCGGGGGATCGCGCGTATTAGCCTCCTTGGGTGTGGTCGTTGGAGCGTACCTGCCTGTGTGGGGAATGGGGGTCCTGAGTTTGACATTCGGGTTCATCGCCGTAGTGCTGTATCAGGTCATCGTACCCCACGTGCACACTAGGCGGTTGGCGGAACAAAATCCGCAGTGCGCCTCTTCAGCTTTGGCCTAAGTAAAAGCCCAGATGCAGGCATGAGGACGTGCGGCGAGCAGGGTTTGTGGCGGAGGCAGGAGCAGGATGCTTCCGTGCTGACGGTGCACAAGCCTCCCGTTTACGGTGAGGCATACGCCTCGCAAACTATGAAGGAATGAGGAGATAGAAATGAGGGGAACTCAACCGCGCGTTCCGAATCGTCTGTCCTTCAAACAACCTTGAGAGGCAATCCACTTCACGCGAGTTCAATCCGGATTCATCGACGACCGCGGTGAATTGACTTCATTGCGAAACAAGGCGCTGCACCCATGTGATGATTGCATGGGACAGCGCCTTGCAGATTTGCAGATGTAATATACTTAACCGTTGCCTTTTTCGTCTTCTACCGTCTGGTGCTCCGTCACAATATGTGTATATTCATACCCGTGAGCGCAGTGTTCACAATGCACACGGACGACCGTTTCTCCAACGGGTGCCGTAATGTGATTGACCTTATCGCACTTCGGGCAAACGGAATCAAATTCCCAATGGACGTGTTCTGTCATGACTTGCACCTCCCATGACTTGAAAGATTTCCCACGCCGGGCATCCACCTCTTCAGGGTCTAGTTCAAATGCAGCTGACTGACCAGTATCACAAACAGAAAACAGACCACTGCGAGAACTGTGATGACGACTTTCGGATTACCCATGGCCTGCCATCCTTCGAACTCAGAATGGTCCTAGTCTATCTGACGTATATTGAAATTTCCTTGAAGATTTTTTGAGGAGAGCTGAACGACGATGGTGTTGTCCTGTTCGATCGCGGCTGTATTTGATCAGAAATGTCACGGCGCCGGGGATAGGGATGCGTATGGGCTTCACGACAGGGGCATGTTCGTGTTAGTACACGGCGTGTTGAAGAAATTCCCAGTGGAAGTGTTGTAAAAAATTCCACGAAAACAACCCAATAAAGAGCCACACAGTGATTCTACCTCCAATGGTTCCCAATTGATTCCTCCTGATCCGATGCGTAATTTACCCCGGCATCGGCACGACTATACCTCACTAAGGCCGAATGGCTCATCTTACTGAACAGCGGTTTACTTTGGCGCTGGCATAGGGGGAACGGGCGGGAACTTGACGGCTTTGACGTCCGTCGAATCGTCCGTTCCCCTATGGATGTCGCTCGTGAAAAAGGCAAGGTCTTACTGCGATGCTCTTAATAATGCGATGGCCTTACCTGTACTTTTGTCACCGCCGTGGTGTTCGCGCATGAGATCCACGTTAATGCGTTTCGCGAAAGCGGGAGTGCTTTGCTGCGTACTCGGCGTTGTTGATAAACAGCCGTCGGAACCATAAGAATCCAGGAATGAGCACAAGCGTCCCGAGACCGAGAACGACCAAGGTAGCATGGAACATAGTCGGGTTCGATGCCGTCCCGGTGAAATCGGCGTACGGATACAACCAATAACCTGCATGCGCGGCCCCGTACATCCAGTGCGCTGCGATCACTTGCAACAGTGTAAACACTAAGGCCCATTGTGGGCGGCCTGTACCCTTGCGCCGGTTGTCGCGGTGTTTTGACGCATCCATGTGAGGGTCCCGGGGGTTACCTTGAGACAGCCTTCTTTGGCCCCCCCACAAGGAGAGGTAACCTGCGGTAAACGCCGCCGCAGAAAACAGCGCTATGGGCCACAAGCCGAGGAGTCGGTGCCACATATATGCACTTTCCGGCGTTGGTGCCACCAAGGACAGCACTCCGGTGAAAAGGCTGATTGGACCCATCCAAATGGCCTTGCGCCGGAAGGATTCATAAGCCGCAAGGTCGCCTCCAAGGTAGGCGTATCGGGCCAAAAACAGAGCAGACAGGTACAGCGAAAGACTGATGCCAAAGGCGATGAACAGGTAAACCACAGGGCTGGTGAAGAAATGGATGACGTCGAGCGAAAACACGCCATGCGGCGTCTGAGCGGCAGTCCCGGCACCTCCGGTACTGCTCGCAGGGATGCCAGATCCTCCCGGCAGCGCTTTGACGTAGCCGCCTTGAGAAAGAGCCAGTACGCTCATAAACACTCCTGGCAGTAAAAGCCCGGTGATTCCAGCAACGCGTACCGTCCGGCTGCGCTTTTTGGGCGATGCGTAGGCGAACTGTAAGTAGGCGCCGCGCAACGCGATCAAGACGAGAAGCAAAAGCGACGGGATTAACAGCACACTTCCGTAAACGAACACGGCGCCCGGAAACAGTCCCACCAACGTTACGGGAATCAACACTAAAAAGGAGTTAATGAGTTCCCATGTCGGGCTGACGTACGTCGACGCAATGCCCTCGGCGCGCCAGTCACCGCTGCGGTTGAACTGCCACCGCCAAAAACTCGAGCCAAAATCGATGGACCCTAGCACCGCGTAAATCAGCACAAACAACCATATGACAGAAGCCCCAAGGGTTACGGAGTTCATGCCGTCACCTCCCGCGTTGGCGTCTTGGCAGGGTCGCTGCTGGCTGCGTCCGGACCGGGCAGAGGATGGTGGCGAAAATACGTGCGCAGGGCCCAAATGGTTCCGGCTAACAGCACCGTGAACAGGGACATGAAACCAGCAAACATCCAGCCGACGTCAGCGCTAGCCGTGACGGCCTGGGAGACGGTCATCAAACCGTAAATCATCCACGGCTGACGGGCGATTTCCGCGAATACCCAACCATCTTCCACACCCAGCATGGCGAGGAATCCGGTGACAAAAATCACGCGCAGAAGCCACTTTGGAACCCGAGTAAACTTGTTTTTCCAGCTGAGAATGAAGTACACCATCGCAACGGCAATGGAGAAGCTTCCAATGGAGACCATGACGTCGAAAAACACGTGAACGACCAGCGGCGGCCAAGTGTCTTTCGGGAAGGCGTCGAGACCTTGAACCGTCCCGTTGAAGCGATCCGTCGCTAAAAAACTAAGCAGGTTCGGAATCGGCAGACCGCCAACGACACTTTGTGTAGACGGGTCTGCAATGCCGCCGACAACCAACGGTGCTCCCTTCACAGTGTGAAACAGTCCTTCCGCGGCAGCCAGTTTTTCCGGTTGATAATGAGCTAAAAACTTTCCGGACAAGTCGCCGACAATCGCCGTCAGTACGGCCATGATTCCACCGAGGGACATGGTTAGTTTCAGGGTACGGCGGTGGTATTCCCGTTCAAATGCAGAGGCGTTGCGTTTGAGCAGCCCTTTGGCGGCCGCGGCGGCGAAGACGAATCCGACGGCCATGTAGGCAGAAACCAGTACGTGTGTCAGTTCTGTCGGCATCGCCGGATTGAACATCGCTTGCCAAGGGTGGGGATTGACGACTTGACCGTCTTGCATCGAAAATCCCGTCGGAGTGTTCATGAATGCGTTCACATCTGTAATCAAAAGGGCGGACATCGCACTTCCGACGGCCACGAGGGAACTGGCAAGGATCCGGGCGGTTGTCGACAGCCGATCGCCTCCGTAGACGTAAATGGCAAGAAACAAGGATTCCAACATGAAGGCAAAAACCTCGATTTGAAACGGAAGGTTGATGACTTGACCAACAGTCTTCATGAACCCTGGCCACAGCACCGACAACATCACCGCCACCGTGGTGCCCGTCACCAAACCTACACCGACCAACAACACCAGGACCAAGGTCACTCTTTTCGCAAAGAGGCGGTAGTACTGGTTTTTCGTACGAACGCTGAAGACCTCCGCCAGCAAAATCAACAATGGGGCGCCCACGGAGATGGTGGCGTACGAAATGTGGTAGCCCAACGTGATTCCGAACAGCGCCCTTGCCATCACAACGTGTGACATGGGGCCTTCTCTCCTTTCCCGCTTTGACTTCTTTGACTTCGCAAGTCCATGCTACGGCGATTTCCTCTGGCGTCCTATCAGGGAAAACCCGATTAGGGTAAAACCCTGATGCGCTGTGGGTGTGTGTGGAGAAAACCTTTACATCCCGTACGTCGTGGAGTATGATTCCACGCAAATAGACAACGGTAAAAGCAATACGGCTTTCCGGAGGGACAGACGGTGGAGCTCTTTCGTCGAGTACAGTGGCTGATTGGCATGACGTGGGTCTTGGTGCTTGCGGCCAGTGCTTTGCTTACCCTTGACTTGCTGGTGTATTCCAACGCGTGGTTTGGTCTGGCCGCAGCACTGCTGCTCGTGTTGGCTGCGGGGGCACTGGTATGGCTGTTGACTGAGTCGCGCGCCACAAGAACGCTGGAGCGCGAACGCTTTCGAGAGTTGTTTACTCTCCTTGGCGACGGCATCATCGTCATGAACCCGCGGCGGACCATTACCTTCATGAACCCGGCCGCTGTGCGAATGACCGGATGGACGATGGAGGAGACCATTCCATACTGCCGGTTCTGCCAGCATAGGGAGGTTCCGCCGGGACAGGAGCGCTGCCTGCTCGCCAGCGACCCTTCGCGAAGTTACTTCGAGTCGCAGCTGCCCACAAAGACAGGCGGGTGGGTCGACGTCGGCATGAGCCGGACGTTTTTATTGCCGCGCGGCAGCTCGCGAAACCGCGACATGGTCATCACAATCCGCGACGTAACCCGGGAGAAACAAGAGGAGGAACTGCGTTTAAGCCGGCGGCTGACGCACCACACCTTGAAGGTTCAGGAAGAAGAGCGCAAGCGTCTGTCGCAGGAACTGCACGACGGAGTGTCCCAGACGCTGTACGCCATCTCGTTGGCGATGGAGCACTTGTCCCGGAGGGTACAGGACGTTCCGGTCAAAGAAAAAATTGTCCAACTTCAAGACCAGGTCAGAGCCAGCATCGACGAAATCCGTGCGCTCTCCCGGACCCTTTACCCGGCTGTACTGTACAGCTTGGGTCTCGTGGCGGCGCTGCGATCGCTAGCGGAGGCCCTTTCGACTCCCCATCGCACGGTTACCTTTACCACGGATTTCAGTCAAGAAGCCCCATTTTCCCCGGAAGTATCTGCCCATCTCTACCGGATCGTCCAAGAAGCTGTGCACAACGCCATTTTGCACGGACGTGCAGATGACATTGTCATTGACCTTAAGCGTCAGGCGAGTCGAGCTGTGCTTCGGGTCGAGGACAACGGCCGTGGGTTTCGCCTGGGACTGCGGGAGGACATCACGGGTTATGGCTTGCGCAACATGGAGGAACGATCGCGGGCCATCCAAAGCAATTTCCGGGTATTCAGTTCGCCTGGGGCCGGTACGGCAATTCAGCTTGAATTGCCCTTGATGACCGGCGCTGCCGGAGTTTCGATCACATCGGTTGAGGCTTTAAACGCGCAACCGGCCAGTGCGGACATCGAGAACCCGTAGTGAGAGACCAGAAGGAGTCGGTGGACGCCTTCACACACAAATCCAAGAAAGTCGCGAAATTTTGAAATCCGGAGGCGGTTCCGTGGGGGAAATCACCATATTGCTTGTCGACGATCACGTTTTAGTCCGGCAAGGCATACGCGCGCTGTTGGAGGAAGAGCCTGGCCTAAAAGTCGTGGGAGAGGCCCAGACCGGAGATGAAGCCCTTCCTGTTGCCTTCAAATTGCAGCCGCAGGTTGTGTTAATGGACGTGCACATGCCGAAGGGAATCGACGGGATCACGGCAACTCGCCGCATTCGCGAGGCACTTCCAAACACCCGGGTCATCATGTTGACCATGCTTGACGACGAAGCGCACATTGAACGGATGCTGGAAGCGGGGGCGTCCGGTGTGCTGTTCAAACACGACAGCAGCGACGAAATTATCAAGGCGATTCACGCCACTTCGACGCCCGGTGCCCCGCCGTATCTTCCGGCCCGCCTGCCAGACCCCTTGCGCAAGCGCGTGTTCATGCACCTGAACAACCCGAACAAGGAGACGGCGCAGCTTTTGTCGCCTAGGGAAACCGAAGTTCTCACCCTGATTGCGCTTGGACACACCAACAAAGAAATTGCCGACCGCCTGCACATCAGCATCAAGACGGTCGAAGCGCATCGGGCGCATATCATCGAGCGCATTGGCGCGGATTCGCGAGCGGATTTGATTCAATACGCTGTGAACCACGATTTAATTATGCGCGGCATGCCATAAGCCATGGATGCAGTGGTGTGGGTATGGGAAAACCCCGCATCCCAACCCATGGCAGGATGCGGGGGGCATCTTCACTCGACAGAGCGTCTTCTCGCGGACGTGCCCCGGGTGCGTGGTCTTCCGGGGTGCGTCCCCGCTGGCGGGCGACACCGCCGCTGCGGATTACGCCAGGTGCTTGACTGCGCAACGGTTCGGGCCGACTTCGAGGTCAGAGGCCTCCTGGTCGGTCACCGTGGTGATGCCGCGATTGATCGAGATAATGGTTTCGTAGTTCGGCGGCGTGGCGCCGTTGTGGCTTGCGACCGCATCTGTGAATTGGGCCTCGTTGTTTCCGCCGGAAACCAAGTCGTTTTCCGCACGCAGGTCTCCGAGCACAGCGCCCACATAGCCTTCGTCCGTCACTTCCCGGTAATCGGAATAGTGGGAAGGCAGCACAATCATGTCATCAGACAATTGGTTGAGCTTCGTCATGACGGTGTTGTAGAGCATCTTCGCCCATTCTTGGGCTTTTCCGCCGAGGTCGGGGCGCCCCAGTCCATTGACGAAAACGGTGTCTCCGGACAACAGGTACTGGTTGTTCACCAAAAACGACGTGCTGCCGGGAGTATGGCCAGGGGTCGGGACCGCGATGACCTCAAGGGTTGCCGCGCCGAACTCCAGTTTTAGTCCGTCCGTCAAGGCATGGTAGGACCGGTTGGCTTCTTTCATTTCGCTGGCTGAAATCCAGTACTGTGCCCCAGTCTGGGCGGCCAGGTCGTGTCCCCCGGTAATGTGGTCTGCGTGCAAATGGGTGTCCAGGATATGGCGGATTTCTACACCGTGTTCTTTGGCCAGGTCTAAATACACCTGAGTGTGGCGCGCCGGGTCGACGACGACGGCTTCGCCCTGGGAAACCAAGAAGTACGACAAGCAGCCTTTAGCGGGACGCAGGACTTGCAACAGCTTCAAGTCGTCGGAAGCGTTGACCAAAGAGGGGTAGTAGTACTCGCTCCACGCCTGCATTCCGCCTTCAAGGTACATCGCGTCGTAACCTTTATCCAGGAGCATTTCAGCCGCTTCCTGGGCCGCAACGCCCTTGGCGCAGACCGTGACGACCTGCTTGTCCTTCGGAATTTCAGGATAGGCTTCTGGGCCAAATTCTTTCAGCTTGGAGTTTTGGATGTTGGCAGATACGACGCCCTTGTCTTGAATCCGCCAGTCCTGGTACGCGTTGGCTGCCCGCACATCCAGCAAAAACACACCGTCTTGAGTTTGCATAGCTTGATGCAGTTGCTTGACTGTAAGCGATTTCACAATAAAACGCCTCCTCATGAAGTGGTTTAAGGTATTTGTTACATGTGGCCTTTAAGCATGCCGTTCCAGTACAGGACGGGCAGCATGTTTTTCTTCAGTACGTACATACTAAAGCGTTCCTTGGACTGGTCGAACGGAAACGTTTCGGCTGGGTTGTTGTCGTAGTCAAACTCTGCCAGAACCAACCGCCCGTATCCGGTGACTAACGGACACGACGTGTAGCCGTTGTAACGCGCGGTCAAGGGCTTTTCCTGCATGGTGGCAAGCAGGTTAGCCGCCAGCACAGGCGCTTGTTTGCGGATGGCTGCCCCAGTTTTGGAGGTCGGCAGATTGCTGGCATCGCCAATGCCAAAGACGTTTTTATAGCGCTTGTGCTGCAGGGTGTACTTGTCGACATCGACCCAGCCTGCTTCGTCCGCCAGTGGGCTGGCTTTAATGAAGTCCGGTGAGCTCATCGGCGGAACCACGTGAATCATGTCGTAGTGCATGGCGATTTTCTCTTTGGTCTCCAGGTTTTCAAAAATCGCTTGCCTGGAGTTGCCGTCAATTTCGACGAGGTTGCGCCTGAATTGCGTTTGAATGTTTCTTTGCTCAACGATTTTGCTCAGCGTTCGGGCATACTTTTTGACACCGAAGATGATGGTTCCACCCGACGCGAACACCACGTCCGATTTGTCCCGAACGCCTGCTTTGCGAAAGTAGTGTTCGGCCAAATACATGATTTTTTGAGGTGCTCCGCCGCATTTGATGGGAGTGTTCGGGGCTGTGAAGATGGCCGTACCTCCCTTGAAGTTGTGAATGTTTTCCCAGGTGCTGTCTGCATACTCATACGCGTAGTTGCTGCAGACCCCGTTTTTTCCGATGTTTTCCTTAAGGCCTTTAACCTTGTCCCAATCGATTTGCAGCCCAGGTGCGACGACGAGGTAATCGTACCTGATGGTTTGGCCAGACTTTGTGACGACTTGGTTTTCTTCCGGGAAAAATGCTGCCACTGCGTCTTGAAGCCACACGGCGCCCTCAGGAATGACCGATGACTGCTCGCGCTGAGTTACCTCCTTTTTCACCTCTCCAGCGCCGACCAAGGTCCACAGGGGCTGGTAGTAGTGCTTGTCTGCCGGGTCCACGATGGCGATTTCGCCGTGCAGATTCGATGCTTTGAGCAGCCGGGCAGCTGCCGAAATTCCCCCGGCACCACCCCCGACAATGACGATTTTGTAATGTGATTTGTGCAACATGAACGTTCACCTCTCTCTATGGTCTGCGCATCGCTTCAACGCAGTGTCTCTGTGTGGTGCACGCTGATGAGCGGACTTGCCGTTCTTATCCGACGTGAAGATGTAAGGCCTGTAAGTTGACGACGAGCATGTACATGGCCACTACCGCGATCACGCTGGAAAACACGTAGTTGAGCGTCTGCCTTTGTCGGCTCAACTTGCGCGCGAGCGCTGCACCAAAAAGTCCGCCGGCAACTCCTCCGCCGATAAACCAGAAGACGACGGACCAGTCGATGAGTCCAGAGAGTCCGTAGCTGACGGCCGTAGTCAGGCCAAACGTCCCGACTGAAAACAGGGAGGTGCCAATGGCTTGAATCATCGGCATTGAGGTGGCAAACATCAGGGCTGGCACGATTAAAAACCCGCCTCCGATTCCGAAGAATCCAGACAAGCTTCCCACGACGAGCGCGGTTCCAGCCAGTTTGAGATAGCGGCGAACCTTGTCCGCCGGCGATAACTCCTTGAGGTCCACCCCCCCTTGTTCGCGTCCGCGGCCTTTGACTCCGCCTCGCATCATGCGATAAGCCATCACCAGCATTAAAATCGCGAAAAGAAACAAAATACTTTTCGAGGGGAACGCTTTGCCAATGAGCGAACCGGCGTATGCTCCAACTGCGCCGAACAGAGCGAAGAAAACTGCGTTGGCCCACTGCACGTTCCCGCTCTTCGCATGCGGGATTAGGTTGAGATACGCGTTCACGGCCACTGCTAAGGCCGTGCTGCCAATGACGACGTGCGGGTCGTGAATGCCCACCAAATACAGCAGAAGGGGCACCGCAAGGATTGACCCACCCCCTCCAAGCAGCCCTAAAGCGAAACCGACGATTCCACCAGACAATATAGATAGTCCAATTTGTAAGCTACTCATAGTCTGTTTGTGTCATCCCTCCTCGAACAACTAGAATGGTACTATGCCGGGTATCGGACGAACATCAGGAAAAACCCTAATTGCTCGACACGCTGCAAGGCGATTACACAATGCGGCATTCAATCCAATTTTGAAGTACAGCTTGTATGATGGACTGCGAGAATGTGCACGAGGAGATGGAGAACGGTGACAAAGCACATCGTGCTTGCGGGAGTTGCTCTGTCTGCGTTGGGATTGCACCCTGGGTTCAGTCCACAAGACATGATGCAGGATTTCTCCCAGCAACTCGTTGCCGTGGAGCAGCAGATCTCAATTGAAGTCGCAACCATTGCACAGATGATTGCGTCGGGTCGTTTTGACCCTTGGCAGTACAATCAGATGGACAACAACTTTAGTTCTGACAATCCAGCTGGAGGCGGCTTGGGGGAAATGATCGATACCGGCATTGCTGGGCGGTTTCACATCAAGCAGTTGCCAGGTGTTACGAGTGACAACAGCGACGTCCTTGCAAACGGGAACGTAGTCAGTGCGGGGGACGCAGGTGTCTCCGAGACAGACGTACAGTTGGCCGCCCAACTGCTCCAGGACGTTTCGTCGCCTGTAATCGAAAAAAATTTGGGGCATGCACCGAAAGATACATACCTTGTTCTTTTTTCTTCTCCCCACGCGTACAAGCATGCGTTAGAGAAGGCAGGGGTCGCTTCGTCACAGGTCTTCAATCTCATGTCGGAAACCGAAGGTATTGCCGTCGACACGACCGTATGGATTCCTCTATACAACTTGCACAGTCAATCCGACCTCGCGAACGTGTTGACGCACGAAATCACCCTGGTCGGTTTAAACCAAGCCGGTCTAAGTCGCGTACTCCCGACTTGGATTCAGGAGGGAACCGCTTGGATGGACGGCATGCAGGCGCAACAGCAGGTCAATCCTTCTTCGGCCCTGCAGATATCCCATGCGTTCAACCAACAACTTCACGCAGCCATTCAGGCCAAGAAATTGCTTCCCTTGGCGGCGTCCACAGCTCAGGTTCTCGGTGCGTCCTACAACGCGGAATGGGAAGACGATTTAGCGGTCTCCCGCCTTGTTCGCGAATTTGGCCCAACGCAGTATCAACAGTTTTTAAACGGAGCCAAACACTCCGTGAGCAACAGCTTCCAGGCCGCGTTCAAAACATCGCTGACTACCTACCAAAACCACTTTGTTCCCTTTCCAAATAGCCAAGTTTGAACCGATAAGGCCAGGGGTGAAACTCATTTCCCTCCTTGTCGGTGCCGATGGGACTGTTGAGCGAGACGTCCTTTCGAGTTTTCTTTTGCGCGCGCAGTTGCATGAGAATCTCATTTTGAATGCAGCGCGCGGCATAGGTCGCAAACTTGGTGCCCTTGGTCGGTTGAAAGGTTTCGACGGCTTTGATGAGGCCCACCGTGCCAATGGAAATCAAATCGTCGTGATCGATGCCAGAGGAATCAAATTTTTTGGCCACGTGGGCCACAAGGCGGAGGTTGTGTTCTATGAGCGCATGGTAAGCTTCCCGGTCACCCATTTGCCAGCGCTCGAAGTACTTTTTTTCCTTCTCTTTCGAGAGGGGTTGGGGAAAGGATTGATTCACATAACCGCTGACTAGTACCAGATCGCGAACCAGGGACGCCACAGCCATGGATATCGACAACAAGGATGGCTCACCTCCGGGCGAAGTTGAAACTAAGAAGTTGAAACTGCGATGTAGCAGTGTATGCCCGTTGGTGAAAAGTGTGAGGGCTATCCAGAGACATAGGCGACCGGGTTCGGAAGTTCTGACCGGGTTCCGTTTTTCTGTGACGCCAATTTCTGCCTTGCGAAGCGCCAAGGCTTGCGCCGCGCCAAAGCCTTAATGGCTTTGGCTGGTTTGCGTACTGGGCAAGCGGCTGGTGTTGGCTTGCTTGATGGCCGAAAGGAGGAAGGCAATGGCGGCAATGACGGCGACCACGATAAACGACCAGTGAAATGCCGCAATCATCTGGTGGCTTTTGGCTGCGTGTTCGCTGGCCCCTTGAGCCGATAAAAACAGTTGGTAGGTCATTCCCCCCAGGGTGATTCCTAAACCCATGCCGAGGGTCCGGGACATGTTGAGGATTCCCCCGGCGACCCCCAAGCGGTTTTGAGAGACACTTCCCATGACGCTGCTGTTGTTCGGGGGAGTGAAAATGCCAGTACCAGCGCCTACGAGAAACAGCCCGACAATCAAAAACACAAACGTGGCGCTGCCGCCCATGAAAGCCAGGATGACGCAGCCGACGGCTCCAGCCACCATTCCGGACATCGTCGGGAGGCGAGACCCGAAGCGATCGGCGATGGCGCCTGACAGAGGCGTGAACAGAGTCATGCCAATAGGAATAATGGTCAAGTAAAGACCCGACGTAAACGAGCTCATTTTCTGCACGTTGTCCAGGTAAAACGGCGCCAGCAGCAAGACGGCGTACATGACCGCGAACGACAGAACGCCCGTAAAGTTTCCTAAGGAAAATACGGGGCTTTTAAACATCGAAAGGTCCACCATGGGCATTTTGGCGCGCCGTTCGACCCATAGAAACAGGCCAAAGCAAACGATGAAGACAGCGTAGCTGGCCAACACGGTCGGAGAAAGCCAGCCTTGGCTCAAGCCCATGTTGAGAAAGTAAATTAAAGCGACCAACGCGGGGGTCAAAAACACCGCGCCCAGATAGTCAAAGCGCTCTCGCCGCTTTTGCTCCGCGTCTGGAGGAAGCATTAAAATCCCAAGCGTTGTCCCAATAATCCCCACTGGGAGATTAATCAGAAAGATCCATCGCCAGGTAAAAAAGGACAGGAGCGTGCCGCCAATCGCAGGCCCTAAGCTCAGCCCAATCCCTTGGGCGCTGGCCTGAATGCCAATGGCTTTACCTCGTGCACTGGCCGGAGTGGCTGCGGTAATAATGGACACGCTGTTGGCTTGCAGCATGGCTGCGCCAATCGCTTGAAGAATCCGGGAACCCAGCATGACGTCCAAATTCGGGGAGATGCCGCACAGCACAGAGCCAATGATGAAAACAGTGAAGCCAAAGGCGTACATCCAACGCCGTCCAAACATGTCGGCGAGGCGTCCAAAGGGAACGATCAACCCAGCCAAGGTCAGCAGGTAGACTAAGCTGATCCATTCGATGATGTTCATGGGCACGTCGAACTGGCGTTTCAAAACCGGCAATGCGATGTTGATAATGCTGGCATCCAGCGCTGCCATAAATGCGCCGACGCAGACTGTGGAGACGACATACCAATGATAGCCTGGGCGTTTTCGCACCGCCGGCAAAGGAAGTACGGACGACAACCTTCTTAATTTAGACGCTTCCGGTTTTTCTGACACTCTCTCTAACCTCCGTGTTCCTGCATTTACATTTGCCGGTGCAGGTTGATTTGAAACTCGTACAGGCGGGATGAGTACCTGACTTCGGAGTGTTCAACCGGCACCCCCGCAATGTCTTGGGTAATCCGTTCGACCACCAAAATTGGGTCCGCGGAATCGACGCCAAGGATGGCTACGTCGTGGGCTGTGGCCAGTTCAGCCCGTATCCATTGCTTGCCGAGGCCGATTCTCACTCCGTTTTCTTCGAAAAAACCGTAGACGTAATCGAAGGCATCCGGAGTTTGTACGAGTTGGGTCGCGTCTACGTGAAAAGGTACCCGCAGGTAGGATGTTTCGTGAAAGACACAGGTATTGTCTGCGTGTGCGGTACGGGAAATCCGTACTGCGAGTTCTGAACCCATTTCCAGGCGTTTCGCTATTGGCGGAGGACAGGCTTCAAAGGAAATGGATTCGACGACGACGTGAACGTTGTTGTGGCGTTGCCTCAGTTCCTCGGCAAAGCCGTACAAAGGGGAGACCGCTGCAGTATGGTGCCGTTTGGCGACAAAGGTCCCCCGGCCTTGTTGGCGCACCAAAAATCCCATCGATACCAAGTCGCCAATCGCCTGTCGCACCGTGGTTCTACTGACGTGAAACTGTTGAGAAATTTCCGCCTCGGAAGGAATGGGCGCGTCAGGAGGCCAACGCCCTTCTTGAATGTCGTGCAAGATTTCGTTTTTTACGTGATGGTAAAGGGGGACACTGCCTTTCATCCTCACCACTCCACATATCATCATAATGTTACTACAAATTTATATGTATTCTACCCTACATTTTGCCACGCTGGAATACCCAAAATTTCAAGATACGTTGTCTGAAACATGCGTTGTCTGAACTTCTGAAAGTTTCATGAAGTCTTGGGCAAACGCGGACCGGATGAGGTAGGATAAAAGGGAACGCGACCCGGCTGGGCTCCCTGCAGTTTACCGCATGAAAGGTTGTTGCACAGGGGAGTCCGGCACCGGGTAACGAAGGCATCGACGATCGACGAAACGCAAAAAAAGACGCAAGACACTCAATGGGAAGGTGTGTAGTGACGATGCACGAGAAACGATTTAATCCTGAACACCTGGAACGTCTCGACAGTCCTGAGCGACGTCAGGCCTTGCCCCCTGAAAAATTGCTGCAAAGCTTAGATTTAAAACCGGAAGACACCGTTTTAGACCTGGGAGCGGGTACCGGTTACTTCGCCATCCCTGCGGCAAAGATCGTTGAAAACACGGTTTATGCACTGGACGTGCAGCCAAAGATGCTAGAAACGCTGCAATCGAGAGTCGAGCAAGCCGGCGTCAAAAACGTCGAACTTCTGCAGGGTCCCATTGAACACATTCCTATGAACGGAGAAGCCGTGAACCACGTCATCGCGTCGTTGGTCCTGCACGAGGTGGAACCCCTCGAGCAAGGGGTTCGTGAAATTCACCGCGTTTTAAAACCCCAAGGCACATGCATGTGTTTGGAGTGGGAAAAGAAAGAGACCGAGCAAGGTCCTCCTTTGCACCACCGCATCGCATCCTCCGATTTGGAGCAGGTTTTGGAGGAAAACGGATTTCAAATCAAGCACCGGTCTTCTCCGACGAGTTCCCACTACCTGGTCGTGGCCCAAAAGCTGTAACAGGTCCGCAAACACCGTCGTTGAAAGCGTGGAATTTTTTACTCTTTTAGGTGGCCATCAGAGGTGTCAACCCGTTGGCAATGACGGCGTGACCCCGGTCGTTCGGGTGGATGGGCAGCGAGCGCGACTTCAGAACGTCTTCGAGCCGACCGTTCGTGTATCCGGCAATCAGTGCCGCTTCGCGCCCGGCGAACCACTCATGAACCGGCGCGACGACGGTATGCATGCGCTGGCCCACTTCCAGGGTCACTTGGTTCAAAGCTGCAATGCCGGACACTGCCAAAGGACTGTTCGGAAACGGGTTATACTGGGTACATACGACGATTCGAGCCTTGGAGACCTTGTGCAGAAACCCGACCATAAAACCTAGGTCGCGGCCATATTGGCTCAAAGTGCGCGCCAAGATGCGTTTTGGTGCGCCTTTGGCAATGGCTAGACCCGCATAGGCCAAGTCGTCGCCCCCTACCCAGACGCTGATGTTTTGCGAAGCCTTTAGGTACGCCAACGGATTGTCGAGAATCCCTGCCCTCAGCGCTTCACTAGTCCACCCCGGTTCTGCCAGAACTTCGCCGCAACACGCCTTTGAAGACCGCCGTCCCAAATTCGCGACAACCAAACTTGGGTAGGCTCGGCGCGGGCTGGTTGCACCTTCGCCGGCTGTAATGGAATCCCCAAGGGCTGTGTACAACTGCATTTGTCTAACCCCCTTCAAGGCTCCTTTGCAATTCATTCTTGGAGCCTATCCTTCCAGTGCCCTGCCGTGAGCCGACTCCTTCCCTTTACAAGATGACCGATGGACCAAATATGCGCGGGTTGCTGTCCGGTTGTCGTATCTTTTGCGCACCAATGTGAAACAGGCTGCGTACAATGACCAAAGCAAGGGATTAGAGTAGTTGCTGAAAGAGGTGAGAAGTGGTGCCGGTTTCGACGGCAAATGTGTTTTTGTACGCAGCAACGGTTGGGGACTACGAAATGGCACTGGCGGCGGCTGAGGTCAGCGGCATCCCGATACAGAACGTCACAGGAAACTTTTCGCAAGCGTGGAGCGCGGTTTTAAACGGGTCCGACCTCGTGATCGCGGTGGGTGGCGCAGCCGTTTATTCGCTGTACTACAACCCGTGTGGGTGGTCAAATCCGAGTGGATTGGCCGGCGGTCATACGCCTTTTGAGATGTTTCCGCTTGGACAAGGAATTGACGCGGCGAAAGCCTCTTACTTTGTGAACGCCGGCGGGTATACCGCAATGGACAGTTTGAAACTCAGTACCATGCTCGCGTATTACGCAGTGCACGGGGCGTTTCCGGCCCAATTGACGGGTTTGCCGAGGCAAGAGACGCCTCAGCAAGTTTGTGTATCCAATGCGAGTCCCACGGTTAAATTCCCGCCTGACCCCACCGCGCCGCAGGTCAGTTCCTCGTCCGGGGGCGTCGGTGTTTACGCAACTTTCAGTTCGACGCAAAACGTCGTCGCAGCTTTGCAAGAGGGTTGGAAGGGCATCGGCGTTACCGGAGGGCTGGGGACGCAAGCGGCGCCGTACACGACCGCGCTTCCCAATCACCCAGACTTAATGGTTTCCCAGGCGTTGACACAAACCAACTCAAACGCGTTTTGGCTGTCGTTTTGGACGGTCAGTTGGCCGTCTGGCGGGGATTCCTTTTACGATGGCGCGTACAAAGCGGGCGTTTTCGTAGCCCAAACGATTAGCGGGTACAAGGGCAAGTACCAGCCGAACTTTGTGATTATCGATCCGGAGGGTTACAATACACCTGCATCGAACGCCACGGAGTGGTCCGAGTGGCTGCACGGGTGGTCAGACGGGATCAAGTCCGTGAACGCCAACCTGACCCCGGCGTTTTACACCAACCAGTGGCAGTACACGACCTATGACCTGGCGACTGTGAACTTGCCGAGCTTTGTCGCAGTCTCGCCCATCTCAGGAAACTCTCCGGTGGTCAAGGGAGGCAATATCCAAGGGTACATTGCCTACTATGCGGCTTGCCCGGCCCAGTCGTCTGTGCAGCAAACGGCCAGTTGGGGAGGACGCTTCAACACCGTACAGTTTCGCGACAGCAGTGTAGACTGCGCACCGTAAACCCATGCGGCAACAAAGGACTTGAATGGACCGAGGACGATGCCGTTGCGTCGTCCTTCGCTTTTTAGGCAGATTGGGGGGCGAATATGCGAAGTTTTCCGTCAGATTTTTTACTGGGTGTTGCCACCGCAGCGTACCAAATCGAAGGCGCCGTCCATGAAGACGGCCGGAAACCGTCGATTTGGGACGTGTTTTGCCATACCCCAGGGCACATCGAAAACGGCGACAACGCGGATACCGCGTGCAATCACTACCACCTCTGGGAACACGACGTTCGCCTGATGGAGGAATTGGGCATCGAAGCCTATCGGTTTTCTGTCGCCTGGCCTCGGGTGATTCCGGATGGGCGCGGCCAAGTCAACCAACAGGGGTTGGATTTTTACCGGCGCTTGACGGATGCACTGCTCGAGGCTGGGATTCGGCCGATGATCACGTTGTACCACTGGGACTTGCCCAATGCCTTGCAAGAGGCGGGAGGATGGCAAAACCGCAGTACAGCGGACGCATTTGCCGAATATGCCGACGTGGTCTTGCGCACGTTCAGCGACGTAGTAGACTTGTTCATCACCTTGAATGAGCCGTGGTGCGCCACAGTCTTAGGGCATGCTTTTGGCACGCATGCACCTGGCATCCAGGACTTGAGGGCGGCAGTCGCCGCGAGCCATCACCTGCTTTTGGCGCACGGCAAGGCCGTCGGAGCGTTTCGGGCCAATGCAAGGAGCTCTGCAAAAATTGGTTTGACCAACGTTCTCACCCATGTCGCTCCCGCTTCCGACAGCGAACGGGATGAGGCGGCTGCGCACCGCATGGACGGATTTCTCAACCGCTGGTTCCTCGATCCGCTCTTTCGCGCCCGCTACCCTGCGGAATTGGAGGCGGCAGGCATTGGCGCATGGGTTCAGCCCGGAGACCTCGAGTGCATCGCATCACCGCTGGACTTTTTAGGTGTGAATTATTACCAGACCTCGATTGTTCAGGACAACCCGAACGACGCTTTGCTGGGAGCAGCGGTTTTGCCCCCAAGCGGCAACTTGACCGAAATGGGCTGGGAGGTTCATCCGGAGGGGCTTCAAGCGGTGCTTCAACGCGTTTCAAAAGACTACGGACCGATTCCAATCTACGTCACTGAAAACGGCGCAGCTTATCCAGACGTGGTCACACAGGGGCAGGTTCACGACCAAAACCGCATTGAGTTCTTAAGCCAGCACCTTCAAGCGGTGTCTGAGGCCAGAAAAAACGGCGCGGACGTCCGGGGCTACTTCGTCTGGTCGCTGCTGGACAACTTCGAATGGGCAAAGGGTTACACCCCTCGCTTTGGTCTCGTCTACGTCGATTACGCCACACAGCAAAGAATCGTCAAGGATAGCGGTATTTGGTATCGGAATTTAATCCAGCAGCGCGAACTGTAACAGCCGCATTTGCCGTTCGCTCTGATAATGCCATCTGGTTGTTGCGAACCTGTTTCCGGCGTAACGGGTACATCGTGAAAACGATAAAGCCGAGGACGAGTGCGGCGAACGGGATGATGGTCACCATGAGGCGAAAGCCAAACAAGGCAAATCTGGGTTGGGTATCTGCGTGCGTGTATCCGGTGAGAATTAAAACCACGGTCGTCGTGGCGGCCTGGGCCGGAGTGACCAGGCTGATGACCAATCCGTGGATGCCATAATACATCCCTTCGCGGCGAACCTTGGTTTTCAACTCGTCCTCGTCAATCACGTCCGAAATCAGCACGTCGGTCAGAACTAAGATGGCAGACAGGCCAATACCGAGCAGGGTACATGAAAAGAGTGCCGATGAAAACGTATGCGCCAAGGAAAAGGGGATGAGGGCTGCTGCGAATAAACCAATGGCGATTGCCGTAGTCGCAAAGGCGCCGGCTCTCGGGATGACAAATCCCCAGACATAGACGAGCGGCAGGGCCATGGCCAAGGTGGATAAGAGCAGCAGCGACTGCTGTGTCCCGGTGATGTGTAGGTTGTATTCGGCGTAGAAAGACAGGTCCGCGGTAAGCATGGCAAACGCAAATTGAACAAAAAAGCGCATACCCAAAAACGTCAAAAACGAACGGTTTAACAGTGTGTTTTTTAGGGTTGGAGCCAGGTGCAGTCCTTTTGGCACAATCGGGTCTACGGGTTCAGCAGAACCTTGAAGGCTTTTGCGTTCCAACTCTCTGCGTCTGCGCGCCCGCAGGTTTAAACTGGGGATGGTCGTAAGCAGGGTCACGACCGTAATCCCCCCAAAAATGGCGCCCATGAGGGGCCATCCAATCTTCGACGCGATCATTTGCGGCAGAGCCAGACCTGCAACTAAACCTACGATGCCGAACATCTGCTTCCAGGCGGATGCCGACGCACGCTCCTTTGGCGAGTGGAAAATTTCCGGAAACAGTGCGGACCAGTTTACCATGGTCACATTAAACATGGTGTCGTAGAATATAGCAGAACCCAGAAACCAGACGGCGAGCCACAGCGGATGGGCGGAACTGAATGGCGGAATCCATACCAGTGCAAAGCTGAATCCAAGCGGAAAAGCGCCGTATAAGATAAACGGCACTCTGCGTCCCCACCGGGAGTGGGTTCGATCGGACAAATAGCCGAGCATGGGGTACATCAGGGTGGCGTATACGGCTTGAACGACGGCCGCTGCGCCGATCCAGACAGCGCTGCCTTTTAGGCGGTCAACGTAGTAGAACTGGGCATAGGTGGTAAATGCAAGACTGACGAGATTTGCCGCGACAGAACCACTGGTGTAAGACATGGTTTTCGTCAAACTCTGCATTCAAGACGCACCCCCCTGCATCCAGAATTTTATGTATCTTGATTCTAACATTGTCGGTGTCGCCCGAGGGCAACGGCGCATGCGGGCCGCGCGTCCATTTGTCTGTAAAAACGACCGCCGAGGTTTAACCGAGGAGAGCGACTGGCGAATGTCAAAGAATTACCACTGCTGTGCAACGTGTCAGCATTTTCACGTTTTCAAAGACTCATCCGGCGTGCACACCGAGTGCCTGCGCTTAGGTTACGCGACGAAACCTCAATACCAGTTCCGCTGCTGGAACCCCCGTCCGGATATCGTGGAGCGGATGCGCCGGAGCGATCAAGATGGAACCTCCACTTCAAAAAAATCTTCAGCCAACTCCGTGTTTTGAAAAACGACCCTTGCCTCCTCTAACAACTGGGCGGTGGATTGGCCTTGATACCGGGAACTGATGTGCGTCAGTACTAGTTGTTTGACTCCAGCCTCACGGGCGATTCGCGCGGCTTGAGTGGAAGTGCTGTGGCCGTACTTTTGCGCGAGTTCCTGTTCGCTGTCGGCAAACGTCGCTTCATGCACAAGCAAGTTCGCCTTGGCCGCGAGTGTCACTGCAGCAGGGCAAGGGCGAGTGTCTCCAAGAATGGTGACAACGCGTCCGGGGACGGGGGGGTCCATCACAGAATCGGGTTGAATGAGGCGGCCATCTGGCAATGTTACCGTTTCGCCTCGTTTCAGTTGACCGTACAACGGCCCTTTGGGGACACCGGCTGCTTTGAGCAGGTCGACCCGCAGCGCCCCTGTTTTGGGCATCTCCTCGATCCGATAGCCAAACGATTCTACAGCGTGATCGAGTCGTGCCGCAGTGACGCGCAAGTATCCGTCGTAAAACGCGAGACCCGGTTCCACCTCTACGATGTCAATCGGGTATGTCAGGTGTGTTTGGCTGATCTTCAAAGCTGTTTTCACAAAATCGTCGATACCGGGGGGGCCGTAGATGGTCAGCGGCTTGGACTCGCTTTGCATCGAACGGCTCGACAGCATGCCAGGAATGCCAAAGATGTGGTCTCCGTGCAAATGCGTAACAAATAGTTTCTCCCATTTACTCAACTTTAACGGGGCAGAAAGAACCTGGTGCTGCGTGGCCTCGCCGCAGTCAAACAGCCAAAAGCTGCCGCGTTCTTGGTATAGGGTCAAAGCTATCGACTGAACGTTGCGCTGTTTTGCCGGGACGCCAGCCCCCGTACCGAGAAAATACACATGCATGGATACACCCCCGCGTGTTGCCGCCGTGGGATAATTTTAACCCTTTGTTGCATACTGAGGTGCATTCAGTCTGTGAGGAGGAAATGCGATGCACCTCAAACCATTGGACCGGATCTGGATTGCCGTACTCATTATCGCCATTGTGTTTTTTTCGGGAATTGGCCTGCGCGCTCTTGCAGGACTGTAAGCCCAATGCACTGAAATTGAACTTGAATTTGAACCTCAATCGCGTGGTCGCCGACTCGTGTAACATCTGCCGAAGTCGGTCCTTCAGCCAGGCCCATCAGCAACAGTAATCGCGCTTTCGACTGTGGTTCTGGCGCTCTTTGGCGTCGGGAAAGTCGTCCGGGTCGTCGTCGTCCGGGCCGATGGTGTGGCGGCCGCGGTCCGCGTCTTTTTTCCCCGAGTTCTCTTTGCTTTCCGGAGATCCAGGTACGCCATGAACGTGTTCGAACGTGCCGTAAACCTCTGGTTTCCCGTTTTTCACCATGAGTGCACCCTTTGCTATGACGTGCTGAATCTGAAATTCCTTATCTGTCAGCATCATGTCTGCATCTAAACCGGGGTGAATCATTCCTTTGTGCCCAAGTTTGAGCACTCGAGCCACATGCCGGGTGACCATTCCCACAGCGGTTTCGATGGGGACTTCTTCTTCCACAATCGTATCCCGCGTTTCTTCCCACAGTGTTGCAATGGATCCGATGCCCATGGCGACCAGTTTGCCGGCGTCGTCAAAGATTGGAGAACTTCCGTTGCTGTCTGAACTCATCGTAATGTTTTTGGGGTGGACACCGTGATCGATCAACATACGGATCGCTTTAGAAGGCTTCACCGAAATGTGGTCGTGGTCATCCGGACGAATGCCGGAGGTTACGTCGACAAATCCGCCCTCCTTGCCGTAACGGAACGCCTCTTTCAATAAATCCGGGTTGCGGTTGAGATGCGTGGGCACAAACACCGATTTGGGAAGTTCCGTTCGCTTTAAAACGTCAAACAAAATGTTAAGTCTCGCATCGTCGTCTCCCAGGTGCAGGTGAAGTACGCCCGCTTTGCCGGCTAACAAGCCGCCTACCCGGGCTTCGCTGGCGAGTTCGGCAATGTCTTTTTCACTGGGGTGGCTGGAGCGGCTGTCCGAAATCGCGATTTCGCCGACTCCAATTACTTTGTCAATCAAAACAATATCCGACCGCGGCGTTCCGGTGATCGTTCGCGTCGGGACCTGGTAAGCACCGCAATAGATGTACGTTGTAACTCCCTCAAAATCCAGCGCTTGCGCCTTTGCCAGCAGTTCGCGCGTCGTCCGCGTGACCCCGTCTGTACCCAGGACGCCGACTAAGGTCGTGACTCCGGCAGTCGTAATGTGAGTTAAGGCGATTTCAGGCGTCCGGTAGTGGAAACCGCCTTCTCCGCCGCCGCCGGCCATGTGGACGTGCTGATCGATTAACCCGGGAAATAGGTATAGGCCTCGGGCGTCGATCTCTTCGACTTCAAGCCCAGCGCCGTGTATGCTTAAATCGTCCCCGATTGCGAGGATTTTTCCGCCGCCGATTAGGATGTCCTGAACCCCCAGTGGTTTCGGGGCATAGACATCCGCCTTTTTGATAAGCGTGAGTGCAGGCAAAGTAAAATCCTCCTTAAGAATGGTGTTTGTTATGGAAAACAGTAATGCTTGGTATGGAAGTGTGTTTCTGTTATGTAACGGTGCTCATGTGACAGTTTTGCGCTTTTGTGTGACAGTCTTCTCGCACACGGATGCAGTTTCTCCGAAATGGCTTCTCATCAAACCTTCTCGATGGGAGATGGAATCTCGTGCAAAATGTATTTTTCGCTTTACTCAACCGGCTGCGTTCTACTGCTCGATGGAGCGGCATGGTCTTAACCCAGTCTGAGAACGTCGCGGAACACACGTTTGGCGTTGCGCTGTTTGCCCATGCATTGGCCATCATTGATCGAGATGTTTACGGCCAAAACGTCGACCTTGGGGAAGTGGTGGCGGCCGCGTTGCTGCACGATGCCTCCGAGGCGATTTTAACAGACGTGATCGCGCCTGTAAAAAAATACAATCCGGAAGTGGAGGCGGCTTTCAAGACACTTGAAAACTTGGCTGAACAGCAGTTGCTAAAGACCCTGCCTCGAGAGCTAACTCAGACCTACGAGGCGTTGTTTACATCGCGATCGCCGGAAGTGCACCGCTATGTCCACGCTGCGGACAAGCTGGACGCGCTGTGCAAATGCAAACTGGAACTGCGCCGAGGCAATCAGGAGTTCGCAATCGCAGCACAACAGATTGGCGAAGCGGTGGAGGAGTTCGCACAGGGCATGCCATCCGTGCGCTACTTCCTGGATACCTTTATGCCAGCGTTTGACCACAGCATCGACGAGTACCGCTATTTGCAGTAGGTGTGCGGGGGCAAAGCTAGTGCTGGCAGAGGTGGCAGCGGTGGCGGTGCATGGGTTGTGCCGTCCAGATTAGCGTACACTCGAACAACAGCAAAGCGTGACCCAATCATCGACTGTCCCAAGTTGTGGCCTAATGTTTGGGCTGAAACAGAAAGGCTGTCCCGACATCAGCCAAGCCGATGTGGGGACAGCCTACGATTCAAAAATCAATGCACTTTAGAAACCGCCTCGTAATGCTTATCGTTACTTAGCAGCTTCGTAACGCTTGCCGACTTCAGCCCAGTTCACGACGTTCCAGAACGCGCCGATGTAGTCCGGGCGCTTGTTTTGGTACTTCAGGTAGTATGCGTGCTCCCAAACGTCCAATCCCATAACCGGCTTTTTGCCTTCCATAAGGGGATTGTCTTGGTTCGGTGTGCTGATGATGGCCAATTTGCCGTTGTCCACAACCAGCCATGCCCAACCGCTGCCAAAACGGCCTGCAGCCGCTTTTGCAAATTCTTCTTTAAACTTGTCAAAGCTGCCAAATGTGGCGTTGATGGCATCCGCCAATGCGCCAGTCGGTTGACCGCCGCCGTTCGGGCTCATGATTTGCCAAAACATGCTGTGATTTGCGTGACCGCCGCCATTGTTGCGGACCGCTGTGCGGATGGAATCGGGAACAGAGTCAATCGAACTCAGCAAGTCTTCGATACTTTTACTCTCGAGGTCAGCATGACCCTCGAGTGCGGCATTCAAATTCTTCACGTAAGTACCGTGATGTCGGTCGTGGTGAATTTCCATTGTGAGTGCGTCAATGTGAGGCTCCAACGCATTGTTTGCGTATGGAAGCGGAGGCAGCTCATGTGCCATGAATTTCCCCTCCTATGTAGAAAATTGGATGTTCGGTGTACACTCTTATCTTAGCGCAATCGCTCTTGCATTTCCAGGGTCGTCTTTGTAAAGGGTGTTTCCGTTGTCTAATGCTTGTTGTCGCCATTCGGTCGGTTTAGGGTTCAGCCCGTTCTTGGAGCCGTCCCGCAGCAGAACCGCGGTGTGGTATAATCGATGCACAGTGTCTTGCACATTCAGTTTATGGATACATAGGCGGTGGAAAAATGGGTTTGTTAGACGGAAAGACGATTTTAGTCATGGGGGTTGCCAATAAGCGCAGTATTGCGTGGGGAATCGCAAAAGCTTGCTACGATCAAGGCGCGCGCTTGGCCTTTACGTACCAAGGAGAGCGCCAGAAGGACAACCTCGTAGACTTGGTGAAAGAGCAGATGAACGGATCCGACTTTTTAATGGTTCAGTGCGACGTCACGGATGACGCCAGCGTTGCGGATGCCTTCGCTGAAATCCAGGACAAGGTTGGTACACTGCACGGCCTTGCGCACTGCATCGCCTTCGCAAAAACGGAAGAACTGCAAGGCGAGTACATCAACACCTCGCGCGATGGATACCTGCTCGCTCAAAACGTCAGCGCGTACTCGTTCGTCATTTCTGCCCGTCACGCTCGTCCGTTGATGACCGAAGGCGGTTCCATCTTGACGTTAACCTACCTCGGCGGCGAACGCGTTGTAGAGAACTACAACGTGATGGGGGTTGCCAAGGCAGCGTTAGATCAGAGCATGCGGTATTTAGCCAGCAACATGGGCAAGGACAATGTTCGGGTTAACGCGATTTCAGCCGGTCCGATACGGACGTTGTCGGCGAAAGGCGTACACGACTTCAACAAAATTTTACACACCCTAGAAGAGCGCACGCCTCTGCGCCGTCCCACGAACCAGGAGGAAGTCGGAGATGTTGCGGCTTTCTTGTTCAGCGATTTGTCTCGCGGCGTCACGGGCGAGGTCATTCACGTTGACGGCGGGTTCCACATCATTGGATTCTAAGCACTCCATGTTCGGAACCTGACGGTCTCTGACAGGGATCCGATGGACCCCGGGGATGAACGCCAGTCCAAATACGAACGTCTTGTCGGAAACGGATTCTGCTTTCAAAAGTTGCCAAAATGAAGGGGCTGGACCCAAAGCACACCGAACGATGTGCTAAAGTCCAGCCCCTTTGCGTGCCAAGGTTCAGCGAGTGGAAGAACCAACCGCTTCTTGGATGGATGAAAACCCGTCTTGTCTCAGTCGCTTCTCTAACCCGGTGACAATGCTGCCCACGATCTGCGGGCCGCGATAGATGAACCCTGTGTACACCTGTACAAGGTTCGCGCCGGCGCAGACCTTTTCATACGCATCGTCTGCATCAAACACTCCGCCGCTGCCCACGATGGGGACTCGGCCTCGGGTTGCCTGGTAGAGGATACGGATGACCTCCGTGGAGCGCTTTTTGAGCGGTTTTCCGCTCAGTCCGCCGCTTTCATGCGAATGGGCGGATGAAATTCCTTCGCGCGAGAGGGTCGTGTTGGTCGCGATAAAACCGTCGATGCCAATGTCGAGCAACCCCTGTGCGACGGCTGACAGTGCCTCGTTGGTTAAATCTGGAGCCAGTTTGACCAGCACGGGAGTTTTATGGGGACGAACGCGATCGCGATACGATTCGTATTGCTCGTCCCTTCGAGCCAGAACGCTTTTTGCCAACGGGATGAGCGACTCTTCGGTCTGCAAGTCGCGCAGGCCCGGTGTATTCGGCGAACTGACGTTGATCACGACGTAATCCGGCAGGGGATACAAGGCATCCAACAACGCCAAATAATCCGAGGCCGCTTGTTCGTTCGGCGTGGTTTTGTTTTTTCCAAGATTCACGCCGACGACGCCTCGCTTCCGGCGCCGGCGCACGTTTTCGGCCAGTTTGGCGGCGCCTTGGTTGTTGAACCCCATCCGGTTGATCAAGGCCTGATCCTCCAGCAGCCGAAACAATCGCGGCGTTGCATTCCCGGGTTGTGGCTTTGGGGTCACTGTGCCGACTTCAATGAATGAGAACCCGCAGGACAGCAGCCCGTCGATGGCAATGCCGTCTTTGTCCAGACCTGCTGCGAGGCCGATTGGGTGGGGGAATTTTAAGTTCCACAGTGTTTGATTGAGAGTGGGCGAAGCATCAAAGGAACTCGAGGCGAGGCGCCCCAGCGACGGCATGAGTGCCATCGAATGCAGTACCAGTTTATGTGCGAACTCGGGGTCTAAGCGAAACAAAAGCGGTCGAAGCAGCGAATACATTTGCAAAACCCTCCGCAACCATTGCAACGAAAACTTCTTGCCAAGTTTATCATGTTCTGTCGAAACCCGCAAAAGGCTCCAGAAACCCTCATATTATACCACTAATAAATTAAAATTTAATAGTTAAGTAAAATGTTTTGCAAAAAAAGTGATTGTTAGGATTATTAATTTTCCGATATAATAGTTCCAATCTCTTCGCTCCAGGCGAAGACGATAAAATGCGGCCTGGAGTGTAAGGGCTTTCAATTCAACCCGCGGGGAGAAAGCCCAATAGAGATGAAGCGAAGAAAAAAGGAGGCGACAGTGTGGCGCAACAAGGGAAGTTGCGAAAGAGCTTGAATTTGGCGGATTTAACGTTTTTAGGGTTAGGGGCCATCGTCGGTTCAGGCTGGTTGTTTGCATCCCAGGGGGGGGCTAACCTCGCCGGGCCTTCCGCTTGGATAGCCTGGGTGATTGGCGCTGTAGCAGTGATGTTGATTGGATTGGTTTACGCAGAGCTTGGCGGCGCTTTACCCCGCTCAGGCGGAATCATTCGTTATCCTGACTATTCTCATGGTCCATTGGTTGGTTATTTGATGGGATTTGCGGCATTGGTTGCGTACTCCAGCGTAGCCGGAATTGAAGCGGAAGCCGTACGCGGGTATGCAGCGAGTTACTGGCATGCCTTAGGCACGGCGAAGCATACATCCGCACTCGGCTGGTTCATTCAATTGATTTTGTTGACGCTGTTCTTCCTGATCAACTATTGGAGCGTCAATGTGTTTGGCAAAGTGAACTCTGTGGTGACTGCCATTAAGTTTGTTGTGCCGGCCTTGACCATCATTATCATGCTGTCTCAGTTCAAGGGTGTGAACTTTTCCTCTCATGGATTCGCACCGGGGGGCTTTACAGGAATAGAATCGGCGGTTTCGACGGCAGGAATTGTGTTTGCATTCCTCGGGTTCCGGCAGGCGGTGGACTTTGCTGGGGAGGCAAAAAACCCGCAGAAGACGGTTCCGCTCGCAATTATTCTGGCCATCAGTCTCGGCGCTGTGTTGTACGTGCTGTTGCAGGTCGCGTTTGTGGGCGCGGTACCGAACAGTCAATTGGGCCAAGGCTGGGCAAAAGTCAATTTTACTGCACCGTTTGCTGATTTAGCGAAGTTGCTTGGTTTCATTTGGCTGGCTGTTTTGTTGCAGACGGACGCGTTGATTTCTCCCAGTGGCACGGGCAACATCTATTTGTCTTCCACGGCCCGCGTCTTGTATGCATGGTCGAAAAACGGCACGTTCTTTAAGAAAATCGGGACCATTGACGCCCGTACCGGAGTTCCCCGGGCAGCCCTGTGGCTGGCGTACGTTTTGGCTGTATTCTGGACTTTGCCGTTCCCGACATGGGGAAAACTGGTCGGCGTTGTTTCCTCCGCGACGGTCATGACTTATGTGGTCGGCCCGATTTCTGCGGCCGCATTTCGTAAAACGGCCCCGAATATGCACCGGCCATTCCGCTTGGGAGGCATGGGGCTCATCGCGCCACTGGCTTTTATCATCGCTTCTCTCATCATTTACTGGACGGGTTGGTCCATTGACTCGTGGCTCATCGGTTTGCAAATTGTGATGTTTGTGCTTTATCTCATATTGTCGTCGAAAATGCCGACGGACCAGGTCTCGTTGGGTCAACAGGTCAAGTCCTCGTCTTGGCTGATTGTCTACTATATCGTGATGTTGCTCGTCTCTAAGTTTGGAGATAAGGCATTTGGCGGCAGCGGCTTGATTTCTTCTCCAATGGACCAGATTATCGTCGCGGTCATTGCTTTGATTGCGTACTATTGGGGAGCCGCGAGCGGCGTTCCGAATCCGACATTTACGCATGACGAAGCCGAAGACGGAGTAGAAGCACAGATGTCCACGTATTGAGCGAACGACTGAGCGAACAACGTATTACCCAAAGCGGATAAGGTGTGACATGCGACCCATCGATCCGTTGATTGCACAATGCTAGATGCCGGGAGCACTCCGTGTATTGGGTGCTCCCGGTTTATTTTGTTAAACTGTCACATAGTGAGGTTGTCAATCGTCAGCTAGGTAGGTGCTGGCAGGGAGGTGACAAAGCCCCTGTGAGCGACACGTCGAAAGCCAGCTCCAGTGAAGCTGTAACCGTACTCGATTCGTGGGTGCGCGAATACGGCAAAGACGTGATCAATGTTGCGTATTCTTACTTAAAAAACTACCACCAAGCCCAAGATGTTGCTCAGGACGTATTTTTGCGCGCCTATTCGAACATCGGTTCCTTTCGCGGAGACAGCAGCGCTAAAACGTGGCTGCTTGCGATTACCGTGAACCGCTGCAAAGACCTGCTGCGTTCATGGACGAGTCGACACGAGGTCGCTTACGAGGACACAGAATTGTCGACGCTGGCCAGCGGTTCCAATACGGAGCAGGAAGTGACCGAGCGTTTGGAACGCGATCGACTGTGGGAGATTGTCCACAGTTTGCCCGTCAAGTACCGGGAAGTCGTCGTGCTGTATTACCAGCGCGGTCTCTCAAGTTCCGAAGCGGCGGCGGTATTGGATTGTTCCGAGCAAAATGTGCGCACCCGTTTGCACCGGGCCCGCGAAATGCTGAAACAACGGCTTGCACAAGGGGGGGAGTCACACAGTGCAGGACGATGACGACAAAATGCGCGAAGTGTTTTCGGGCATGACTGAAGTTCCGTTTCCGCCTGAACTTAAAGACCGCATCCTCGAACTTGCCCAAAACCAGACCCAACCCGTTGGCAAACGCAAACGCCAACTGTGGAGGGCCGTCTTCACAGGCGCCGGCGGTGTTGCTGCGGCGGCGTTAGTCATCGCGGCGGCCCTTGGCGGATTGAAGTTCTCGTCCTTGAAAACCGCCAACAAGCCAGTCTCACAGGGCGTCCACCAAACGGTGAAGTCTGCTCCCACAAAGCCTCAGTCCGGGCAGTATGGCTTGCAGCTTGCGCCGATTCAGGTGAAACAACTGAGGATTGGTACTCAAGGCAGCGGCGCGAATCAGTCATCGGTCGTCATGGCTGTGGTCAGCAATCCGACCCAACACGTGGTCACGAAAACCGATTCGTTCGGACTGTTGTACTTTACAAAGACGGCTTCGGGGAAACTGTCAGACAGCAATTACCGCTTTTTTGTGAACCCTCCCAAACAAGCGATGCAGCCCGGGCAAGCAGTGACCTGGAGCTTCCTCCCTTTAGGAGCGCCGATGAAAAACGGCAAGATTGACGAGACACCGCACCTCGTTTTTTACGCATCTCACTTGGTTCCGGTGGGCCAAGCGGATGCCGTGTGGAACAGTGCCCCGGTCGCCATATCCAACATTTCGGTGGTTCCGCGGCAGCAGTGGAAAGGCGGACAGTCGTTTCAAGTCTCTTTTCAGGTGATGAATCGGTCTCAAAAGCCGGTTGATTTGCGTCGCGATTGGGCTGTGGTGTGGTTTAGTCCAGGCGGCGATGCGGCGGGTTCGACGCAATTTGCGGATGCCGGCAACATCCGGTTTTTCGATCAAGTTACGCCAACTCCGCCTTCTGCAGGAGTGCTTGCACCTGGGTCTGCAGTAACAGTCAGCGTCCGTGACATCGGTTCGAGCAAGTCGAACTTTTTGAAAATGACGCCTCATGTTCTGCTGCTCAACCCGTAAACGCGCCAATTCGAAACGATTCGAAACGGACTTCAAAGCGCAACTGTAACCGCAACTCGAACCGCAACCAAATATCAAGTTATTAGGGACAATGCGAAGCTGAAAGAGGGATACAGGTGACAACCCGATTTAGTTTGGCTGAGTTGGCCGACATGCTTCATGCTCCGGTTGAAGCGGTCCGGCAAGCCGTGACTGAACTCTCGGAACGAAAAGAACTCACGCGAGAGTCGTTCGAGTTTGGAGAGCGAAACTGGAGAATTGCTCCAACCGACGTCAAGCGGATTCAGGAGTGGGTGGAATCGGTTCAAGCGAAGACTTTGCCGGCGAGTCAAGGGACCCGGCGAGTAAAACGCAAACGCGTGGTTATACAGGACAAAGAAGCAGATACTAGACCTGAAGATTAGGGAGAACGGAACGGGCGCCATGGGCGATGCCCGTTCCGTTTTTTAGCTGGGAACACGTTTGGAAAGGAGCGTTTGACAGGTATGAACATTGGTGTGCCAAAGGAAATCAAAAACAACGAGAATCGCGTCGCAATCACGCCTGCTGGAGTCCACGCCTTGGTGAACGCCGGTCACAAAGTGGTTCTTGAAGCCTCTGCGGGAGTTGGGAGCGGATTTTCAGACGATTCCTACCGGGAAGCTGGCGCAACCATTCTGGATTCTGCCGAAGACGTTTGGCAGCAGGCTGAAATGGTCATGAAAGTGAAGGAACCCATTGCTTCGGAATACCGGCACTTTCGAAAAGACCTGGTGCTGTTTACATACTTGCACCTTGCGCCCGAGCCTGAATTGACCGCGGCTTTAGCCGACAACCGCGTGTTGGCGATTGCCTACGAGACCGTGCAGCTTCCGGACCGGAGCCTCCCGCTGTTGTCGCCGATGAGCGAAGTCGCTGGCCGGATGTCTATCCAAATCGGAGCTCATTACTTGGAAAAGGCACACGGTGGACGCGGTGAACTGCTCGGAGGCGTGGCCGGTGTGCCGCCGGCTCGAGTCGTGATTGTCGGGGGAGGCATCGTCGGAACCAGCGCCGCAAAGATTGCCGTAGGCATGGGTGCGGACGTGACCATCCTGGATACCAATTTGGCGCGTCTGCGTTACATCGACGACCTGCACGCCGGGCGCATCCGCACGGTCATGTCTAACGCCTACAACCTTCGTGAAAACATTATCGGATGCGACTTGTTGGTGGGGTCGGTTTTGATCCCGGGCGCCAGAGCCCCCAAACTGGTGACTTCGGAAATGGTGCAGGGGATGCACAAAGGCGGCGTGATCGTGGACGTGGCCATCGATCAAGGAGGGTCCATTGAAACCATTGACCGCATCACCACCCACGACAAGCCGGTATACGAGAAACATGGCGTGATCCATTACGCCGTCGCGAATATGCCGGGGGCCGTCCCGCGCACGTCGACACTGGCATTGACCAATGTCACAATGCCTTACGCTTTGTTGCTCGCAAACCTGGGTCCATTGCAGGCCATACGTTCCCATGAAGCTTTGGCCAAGGGCGTCAATGTATTTCAAGGGCACATCACTTACGAAGCCGTGGCCAAATCGTTAAACCGGGAGTACACGCCTCTTGCTCAATTGTTGTAAAATAAACACGGGAGGTGGATTGTTTTGGTCACCGAGGAACTTGTAAGAGGGATTTTGACCGATGTTTTGGATCCAGAGATTCAAATTGACATTGTCAATCTCGGTATGGTATACAACGTCGATATTTCCGAAGACGGCAAGAATGTAACGGTCCTAGTAACGTTAACGACAATGGGTTGTCCGCTTTTTGACGATATCAAGGACCAAATCATCGACCGGGTCGGTGAACTGCCCGGCGTTGAAAACGTCGAAGTCGAATTGACGTTTGATCCGCCTTGGAGCAAAGAAATGATGTCCGAGGAAGCGAAATTGGTCTTCCGGTATTTGTTCTAAAACAGGCCTGGCGCGGGCCTCGAAAATTCAACGATTGTGCAGGCATCGGCGTACGCAGCCATGCCTGCATCTTGTTTTTGAGGTTTCTTTTTGTCAGGATTGTGACAATAGCGGACAACTTTGTATGGATAAATCACAATGCGTAGTTGCAATTTCGTACAGAGAAGATTAATCTGAGATCGAAAAGGTGACTTAATTAGTCAACATTTATTGCCGATTACAAGTTGGGGAAAGGTTGGTTCACCATGTCATCTCCGATATTGTCTATTGAAAACCTCCATGTCTCAGTCGAGGGCAAGGAAATTGTCCGCGGATTGGATTTAACGATTAAGGGTGGAGAAATCCACGCCATCATGGGACCGAATGGAACGGGCAAAAGCACTTTGGCTTCCGCGCTCATGGGACATCCAAAATACGAAGTGACGGACGGACGTGTTACGCTCGACGGTCAAGACATTTTGTCGATGGGCGTAGACGAGCGCGCCCGCGCAGGGTTGTTTTTGGCGATGCAATACCCCGCTGAGGTTTCGGGTGTTTCCAACGCAAACTTCATGCGCCAGGCACTCAACGCCAAACTTGGGGAAGGCAAAGAAGTCCCCGTCATCAAGTTTCATCGTCAGTTGCAACAGAAGATGAAAGACTTGAACATCGACCCGTCGTTTGCAGAACGGTACCTCAACGAGGGCTTTTCCGGGGGCGAGAAAAAGCGCAACGAGATCCTTCAAATGAGTATGCTCGAACCGAGAATCGCCATTCTCGACGAGATCGACTCGGGACTTGACATCGATGCGCTTCGCATTGTCGCCGAAAGTGCCAATCAACTGCGCTCACCTGAAGTCGGGTTTCTGATCATCACCCACTATCAACGGCTGCTGCAGTACATCGTACCTGATTTTGTCCATGTCATGATGCAGGGTAAAATTGTGCGGTCCGGCGGTCAAGAGCTCGCGCAGGAGCTGGAAGCGCGCGGCTATGACTGGTTGAAACAAGAACTGGGCATCGAAGACGAAACTGTAGGCGCACAGGCGTAAGGAGGCGTTCGACGTGACGGAATCAACGACATCGACAGCGTCGGCCCTCGTCCGGAAACTGCAAACAGCGGAACCACAGTGGCTGAAAAGTTGGCGGGAAGACGGGTGGGAAGCGTACAGCAGCCTGCCTTCAGAGCGTTTGGAAAAGACGGACCTCACAAACCGCCCTTGGAACTTTGGGCCATTTCCGGAGTCCGTTTCCGAACCGGTTTCGGCAAAAACGCAAGCGCTTCTGGACAGTCTTGCGAACTCCGCGCTGGTTTTTGTACGCGACGGCGTGGTCGACGCGGTGCAACTGCCTGAGGAGCTTCGCCAAAAAGGCGTCATCCTTACAGACTTGGAAACAGCGGTTGCCGAACATGAAGACTTGGTGAAAACGCATCTGGGCAGTGTAGTAGCAAAAGACGAAACCAAGTGGGCTGCGGCGAACGCTGCACTGTGGCATGGCGGCGCATTTTTGTACGTGCCTCGCAACGTCCAATTGGATGCTCCGCTCCATTTCGTATACGAAGAGTCTGAGGCGGGTAACGGGGCGTTTCCAAGGGTCTTGGTCATCGCCGAGGAGAACAGCCAGTTTTCCTACGTCGAGGCAACTATCACCCGCGGAGAATTAAAGGCAGGCAGTGTGCACAGCAGTGTGTTGGAAATTGTGGCCAAGGCCAATGCCAGAGTTAAAGTCGTTACGCTCAGCGAGTATGCAAAAGGCCCCACGAACTACTTCATTCGTCGCGCCCAAGTTGGCAAGGACGGCCTTGTGGAGTGGATTGTCGGAGATGTGGGGGACGGGTTTACGGTCGGATTGGTTGAAAGCCGGCTGGCTGGCACCGGATCGCGTTCGACAACCCGGGCGATTGGGCTTGGGACGGGACGGCAGCACCTCGATTTCACCGCGAGTATGGACCACGCGGGGCGTTTTACCGAAAGCGACATCACGCTGCATGGCATCATGACCCAAAGAGCCGCTTCCGTGTATCGCAGTGTCACCCATATCGAAAAAGGGGCCTCAGGCTCCGGGAGTGAACAACACGACCGGATGCTGCTCCTCAACTCGAAGGCCCGTGCGGATGCCATTCCGATGCTGCTGATTGACGAAAACGACGTGCAGCGTTGTGGGCACGCGGCAAGTGTCGGTCAGATTGACCCCAATCAAATTTACTACCTGATGTCGCGCGGCATTCCCGAACACGTTGCAACACAGATGATTGTATGGGGATACCTGGAGCCCACCGTGGAAGAGATTCCGACAGAGGCCATGCGGAACTTGTTCGTTCAACGCATCAACGAGGAGTTGGGGAAATGAACGTCCAGGAGATACGCAAAGACTTCCCAATATTAGAAGAAACAGTCAACGGTCATCCGCTGGTGTATCTGGACAGTGCTGCAACGTCTCAAAAGCCGCGTCAAGTCATTGAAGTTCTGCAAAAATACTACGAACACGATAACTCCAATGTCCACCGCGGAGTTCACACACTCGGTTCGCGGGCGACGGAAGCCTATGAATTGGCCCGGGAAAAGGTCGCACGGTTTATTCGCGCAAAGAGCGCTGAGCAAGTCGTATTCACGCGAGGCACTACGGAGTCTTTGAACATGGTGGCATACGGCTATGCCAGGCAGCAACTCAAAGAAGGGGACGAAATTGTTTTAACCCCTTCAGAGCACCACAGTAACCTGATCCCTTGGCAACAGGTGGCTCGCACAACCGGCGCGGTGTTGAAATACATCCCGCTGCAGCCCGACGGGACGCTGGCGATGGAAGACGTCAAAACCGCGATTACGCCCGCGACGAAGTTGGTCGCCATGGCTCACGTATCCAACGTCCTTGGGACGATTCATCCGGTTCGAGAGATCGCCGCATTGGCGCACGAAGTCGGTGCAATCATGGTCGTGGACGGGGCGCAAAGCGTTCCCCATATGCCCGTTGATGTCCAGGATTTAGGATGCGACTTTTTGGCTTTCTCCGGCCATAAGATGTGCGGCCCGACGGGTGTTGGCGTGCTGTACGGCAAACGGGAGTTGCTCGATGTCATGGAGCCGACCTACTTTGGCGGCGAGATGATCGACATTGTTGAATTGCACAGTGCGACCTGGAAGGACACCCCTTATAAGTTTGAAGGCGGCACCCCAATTATTGCAGGGGCCATTGGCCTGGGGGCTGCAGTGGACTATTTGTCGAGCATTGGCATGGAGGAGATTCGCAGCCACGACCAAAAGCTCGTGGCCTACGCTCTCGAGCGCTTAAGCGATATGCCTGGCTTGTCGATTTACGGACCAAAAAGCGGTGTAAACCGTGGCGGGCTCGTCACGTTCAACTTAGATGGTGTACATCCTCACGACGTCTCGACTGTGCTTGACGCAGAGGGGATTGCGATTCGCGCGGGCCACCACTGCGCTCAGCCTTTGATGCGGTGGTTGAATGTAGGTTCCACGGCGCGGGCGAGTTTTTACCTATACAATACGGAGTCCGATATTGACGCGTTGTTCCATGGACTTCAATCGGCGAAGGAGTTTTTCCAACATGCAATTGGATGATCTGTACCGCCAAGTCATCATGGATCACTATCAACACCCGCGCAACCAAGGAGAACTTTCGGGGGACGCGTTGTCAGTGGACCTGAGAAACCCAAGTTGCGGCGACGAAATTACGCTGCAGTTGCTCGTTGAAGACGGGGTGGTCAAAGACGTCCGGTTCCGCGGCAGCGGGTGTTCCATCTCGATGGCGTCCGCATCGATGATGACGGAAGCGGTCAAGGGAATGCCTGTCGAGGATGCCCTCAAGGTCACAAAGGTGTTTCGGGACATGATGAAAGGCGAGGACGTAGATACCGACGAGTTGGGAGACCTTGAAGCCCTTCAAGGCGTATCGAAGTTTCCAGCTCGCATCAAATGTGCGACGTTGGGGTGGCAGGCGTTTGAAAAAGCGGTAAAGAACGAAGCCCATGAACACCACGACCACTAATCACGCAACTTGACAGCGCAATTTGAGGAATCGGACTCATTTCGCAAGTTTTCAAGATGAGGAGGGGTTCACAGTGGCAAAGCCATTACCAGAATTGGAAGAATATCAATATGGGTTCCGGGATAAGGACGTCTCCATTGTAAAGTTCCAAAAGGGTTTGTCCAAAAAGGTCGTCGAAGAAATTTCGATGATGAAGAACGAACCGGGTTGGATGACGGACTTCCGCCTTCGCTCGTTGGACTTGTTTTATCAAAAGGCCATGCCCAAATGGGGCGGGGATTTGTCGGAGCTCAATTTCGACGACATCACGTATTATGTAAAACCGGCCGAAAAATCGAGCAAGGACTGGAACGAAGTTCCTGAAGAAATTAAAAACACTTTTGACCGCCTGGGCATTCCAGAAGCGGAGCAGAAATTCCTGGCGGGCGTTTCCGCGCAGTACGAGTCGGAAGTGGTCTATCACAACATGCGCAAGGACTTGGAAGACCTGGGGATTTTGTTTACGGACACAGATACGGCGCTCAAGGAGTATCCGGAAATTTTCAAGGAGTATTTCGGCACGATCATTCCCCCGGAAGACAATAAGTTTGCGGCATTGAACAGTGCGGTGTGGAGCGGTGGAAGCTTCATTTACGTCCCGAAGGGCGTGAAGGCCGAGGTTCCGCTGCAGGCTTATTTCCGGATTAACTCGGAGAACATGGGTCAGTTCGAACGCACGTTGATCATCGCGGACGACGACAGCTTCGTCCACTACGTGGAAGGCTGTACGGCGCCGATTTACAGTACCAACTCGCTGCACAGCGCCGTCGTCGAGATCATTGTCAAGGACCGGGCTCGTTGCCGCTATACCACCATTCAAAACTGGGCCCCAAACATCTACAACCTGGTGACCAAACGCGCTGTGGCACACAAAGATGCTACGATGGAATGGGTGGACGGCAACATTGGATCCAAACTGACCATGAAGTATCCCAGCGTCTACATGGTGGGTGAAGGTGCGAAGGCCATGGTGCTCTCCATCGCGGTCGGCGGCCGGGGACAGCATCAAGACGCTGGCGCTAAAGTGGTACACAACGCTCCGAATACGACGTCGACCATCGTCTCCAAATCCATCAGCAAACACGGCGGCAAAACGACTTACCGCGGACTGTGCAGCATCGCTCCAAACGCGGTGGGGGCACGTTCCAACATCAAGTGCGACACACTGATTATCGACGAGGGTTCCACGTCGGACACCGTGCCGGTCAACGAGATCATGAACGAAAAAGTGACGGTGGAACACGAAGCTTCCGTTTCGAAAGTCAGTGAGGAACAGTTGTTCTACCTGATGAGCCGCGGAATTTCTGAAGAAGATGCGACCCGGATGATCGTCATGGGATTCATTGAGCCGTTTACCCGGGAACTTCCCATGGAATACGCGGTAGAAATGAACCGACTTATCAAGTTCGAGATGGAAGGTTCCATCGGTTAATGGGTTCCACAACCGATGAAACCTGGTTTGGTGAGACAAGGGATTGATTGAACCCAGTTGGTGACATGAATTTTTGCGGTGAGGGGGGCGAAGGGTCCTCCTGACCTGTTTTATTAAAGGTGGAATATTCGATGGCTTGGACAAAGGTCGGCACAGTCCGTGAAGTTCCTGTTGGCACTATGAAACAGGTTACTGTGGACGAAGAGAAGATTACAGTATACCACCTCGAAGAAGGTTTTTACGCTACTTCAGACGTGTGTACCCATGCCAGTGAATACCTGAGCACGGGCTCACTCGACGGCCGAATCGTGGCGTGTCCAAAGCACGGAGGCAAATTCGATGTAACCAGCGGTGCAGCCGTGGCATTTCCGTGTGTCGTCCCACTGGAGGTGTACCCAGTTGAAGTGCGCGGAGAAGAAGTGTGGTTGGACTTTGAGTAACAGGGGTTGGTTTCCTGGCTCTAAAGCCGTTGCGGCTGGGGGGGTAACCGGTGAAAATTTCTAAGAAAACGGAATACGGCTTGCGAGCCATGGTTGCGTTGGCTGTGATGGCCGGAGAAGACCATCCGATTCCATTGCCTGAAGTCGCTCAAGCGGAAGGGATTCCGGAACAGTTTTTGGATCAGATTGTGGCGAAACTGCGAAAGGCGAATTTCGTACGCAGCGTGCGCGGGGTTAACGGGGGTTACATGCTCAGCCGACCGCCCGAAGAGATTTCAATTGGCGCATTAGTGCGGTTGTTGGAAGGTTCTTTGGCCCCGATTGGCTGTTTGAGTGAAGAGTACTCCTCGCCGGTGGACTTCTGCGGGCGCGCAGGGGGCTGCCATACCCGCAACGTGTGGCTGCGAGTCATGGGAGCCGTCGCCAACGCTTTAGATTCAATTTCCTTGGCGGATGTCATGCATGACGAAGTTGCTGTGCAGTGACAGTATGTTACTGCGGTGAATCGACGGGATCGCGTTTGTTGAAACAGACCCGTTCGATTCACCGGTTTATTTTTGCTGCCGAACTTATGCCTTTGAATCACCAGTGACTGGGGCTTTTCCACCGGAGGAATACTCCTGTGGGAATCCAAGGTCCATCTTGGGCATGTTTTGTATGCTCTCCACAGTCTGATGACGGTGTTCGCAAGCTTGCACGTAACGCTGGTACACGGACGCAACCGTTGGAAACTGGCTTAGGATCCCGTTGTCCAACGACAAATAGCCCTTTTGGCGGTCGTAAACGAGGACTTCGTTTGATTCTATGGAACACTCTTTGAGCGCTTGAACCAGTTGGGCCAATGATTCATTGACTGCAAGTTGAGCGTTGCTCCACTGGGTAGATGCTGAAAGTGTCATTGCGTGTTTTCATCCTTTCCCCATTGCTGTGCCGGGCGGTCTGTGTGGGACAAGCCGTTTGAAAAGCAGGCACATAAAAGAGTATAATTCAACAGGCGGGAATCGCCAAACTTCGGCTTTGTTCTCAAGAATGTTTTGGGTCCAAAGCTGTTCAGACAAAAATGGATAGGAGCGTGAAATCATGCCATTAGTAGGACAACCGGCGCCAGACTTCAACATGCTTAGTACGAAGAATATGAAGACGCTCGAAGAGCGAGTTAAACTGTCTGATTTCAAGGGTAAATGGCTGGTCATGTTTTTCTACCCAATGGATTTCACGTTTGTCTGCCCGACGGAAATCATCGCCATGAACGATCGACTGCAAGAGTTCAAGGATTTGGACGCGGAAGTGATTGGCGTAAGTACCGACAGTGTACATAGCCACAAGGCTTGGATCAATACTCCGCGCGATCAAAACGGGTTGGGCGGTATCGACTACCCGTTGGGCTCTGATATCACCAAAGAGGTTGCTCGCAGCTACGATGTTCTGATTGAAAACGAGGGCGTCGCACTGCGCGGCTTGTTCATCATCGATCCCGAAGGCGTGCTTCGCTATCAGGTCGTTCACGACCTCAACATCGGCCGCAGTGTCGACGAGACCCTGCGCGTGTTGGAAGCATTGCAAGCCGGCGGTCTGTGCCCAGCCAACTGGCACCCGGGACAAAAGCTTCTCGAAGTTTGACGATTGGGTGTTGCACAGGGGTTAGGCGGTTATCGCTTAACCCCTTTTGTGCACGCGGGCACAGTCCAAGGGTCCAAGGGTCCGGGATTCGAGGATTCGAGGATTCGAGGATTCGAGGATGACAGGGCGTCATGAGAAAAATGAAAGGGCGTGATGGCGTATGCCAATGCGATTGGGAACGGCCATGCCCGGCTTGGAAGGCGCCACAGAGTGGTTGAATTCCAACGGGATGCCAGAGATAGAAGCGGGAAAAGTGACCTTGATTCACTTCTGGGCTGTGTCTTGCCATATCTGTCACGAGACCATGCCAGAAGTGATGAAGATGAAGAATAAATACAGCAGTGAAGGTTTGCAGACCATCGCGATCCACATGCCGAGGTACGAAGAAGACGCGGACAAAGACAAGGTTCTCAAGGATATCGAGGAGTACCACATGGATCAGCCCATCGGCTTAGACCACATGATGCGCATCGCAGGGCACTTTGAAAACGAGTATGTGCCGGCGTTTTTCATTTTTGGGGAAGACGGTACTTTGAAGTTTCGCGCAGCGGGCGATCGCGGTTTTCAAAAGGTGGAACCTAAACTTCGAGAGGCTCTTGGGCTGCCGGCAGAAGAAGCGTAATGCAGCAGCGACTGGCCTGTGGGACTGGGGCCAAGACGGCTGGCCCGGCCAGTCCAGTCCAGTCCAGTCCAGTCCAGTCACGCGTAACTTGAGTTGAGATGCTGGGAAAGGACAGATGTAGTCGGCGTCCAAGTCGCTGAATTCGCAGCTTCAAAAGATAATGTGGTACGCGCGCCTGGGGCGCGCTCATCTCCATATCTTCGTGATGAATGGTCCACGGCCAAAAGACATGTGAGATACAGCCGTCACTGTGCATATTTCCGTACTTCAGCGTATGCCTGTGCTGAACCCGTGGACCCACTGCCACGGGTTGTGGCCAGGCATAAAGCACGTCGTGTTCGTTCGTGGAGTGGAACGCACGGGTCATGGCCAGGCATAAAGCACGTCGTGTTCGTTCGTGGGACGCAAGTGGCACGGAAGTCTGGTATAGGTTCAATTTTAGGGCCTTTCTCAACGCAGCCCACGAAGCAGGCGATTTTCTCGTCAATCCGCTGTCAATTTGAAATCGACTGGGCCGGACCCCTCTCCCTGACCCGTCCGACATTTGTCCACCCTTACCTGCCTCTATCACCAGGGTCACCTCAATCCCTACACTAACGCAACTCCAGTGAGATTCACCCGAACTTGTTCTGTGCTGGCTTTGGCTTTGGTAAGCGCTAACTTTGCAGAATGTTTAAGCGGTACAGTCATTGACAGACCACAGTGAAAGCCGTACAATAGCTTTTGAAAAATGAATGAGAGTTCATTCATCGGGAGGGGAGGGGCATCGCAAACAGACGGGATGAAGCGAAGTATCAGGCGATTTTAGAGGCTGCCGTACAGGTGATGGCAGAGTCTGGTTACCACCACGCGCAAATCTCTAGAATTGCACGTGCAGCAGGAGTCGCGGATGGCACGGTCTATCTCTATTTCAAAAACAAGGAAGACATCTTGGTTTCCTTGTTGCGGCAGACCATTGGCCAGATTGTCGAAAAGGGCCGGGAGCAAGTGCGCTCGCAGGAAACCGCTGAAGACAAATTGCGATCGCTGGTCAGCCTGTACTTTCGGGAACTCGGGTCCGACTGGAAGCTTGCCATGGTTACCCAAGTGCATTTGCGCCAAGTGGATGCCAATATCCGACGAGAAATCGGAAACATCATGAAGCCTTTTTACAACGCATTGGATGATATTGTTCAACAAGGCGTTGAGGAAAAGTTGTTTCGCCCTTCTGTGAACTATCGCATTGCCCGTAGAATGATTTTTGGTACGATGGACGAAACCGTAACGGCCTGGGTTCTCTCCGGGCAAAAATATGACTTGGCGTCGCTCGCTGAAGACGTTGTCGACGTATTGTTGCATGGATTGTACGATTACCCATCCCACGATTTGGAGAGGAGTGCTCAAGCGTGAACATACTGGTTTGCTTGAAGCAAACATTTGATACAGAAGAGCGCATTGTTGTTGAAAACGGTGCCATCAAAGAAGACGGAGTGCGCTTTGTCATCAATCCTTACGACGAGTATGCCGTTGAAGAAGCCATTCGTTTAAAAGAGGAACACGGCGGGCAAGTGACCATTCTGTCGGTGGGGCCCTCCCGCACCGAGGAGGCTATTCGCACTGCGTTGGCCATGGGCGCTGACGAAGCGGTTCTGGCGGATGACCCGGCGCTGTTTGGAGATGAGTTCACGGCAGCGAAAGTCCTGGCTGCAATGGTGAAAGGCCGCGAGTACGACATTATTTTGGGCGGTAACCAGGCTGTCGACGACGGGTCTGGACAAGTGGCCATCCGTCTCGCTGAAGAACTCGGCATTCCCCACGTTGGCACCGTGACGAAGCTCGTCGTCGAAGGCAATTCAGTCACTGCGCATCGCGACGCGGAAGGCGACGAAGAAGTGGTGACAGCGTCGCTGCCGGTGTTAGTCACGGCTCAGCAAGGTCTGAACGAGCCGCGCTATCCCTCGTTGATTGGGATTCGCAAAGCGGGTAAGAAACCCCTGACCCACGTGACCATGGCAGATTTGGGACTGTCCGAAGGCGACATTTCTGCGCGTACCGCCGTGATCGAGACCTACCTTCCGCAGCCGAAACAAGCTGGCCGGATTTTAAGCGGTGATATGGCAGATCAGGTTAAAGAATTGACGCAAGCGCTGCGCTCGGTTGAAAAGGTAATTGGCTAATACAGCCAAGAAACGGATGGAGGGAGAAAGCCCATGGCTCGAAATATATTAGTTCTGGCGGATGTGCGCCAACAAAAGCTGCGCAATGTGACGTTTGAAATGCTCAGTGCCGCAAATTCCATCGCCAATGGCGGAACGGTTGCCGTGGCGTTGCTGGGCCAACAGGTTGACGGCTTGGCTCAAGGACTGGGGGCCGCTGGCGCCGACACGGTGTATGTGGTGGATGCACCGGAACTGGAGAAGTACACCCCAAGCGCTTATCGCAAGGCACTCTTGGAGTGCATTCGCGAATTTGACCCTCAGGTCGTTTTGCTTGCACATTCAGCCGTCGGACGGGATTTAGGACCGATGATCGCGATGCGCCTTGGCGCCGGACAGGTCTCGGACATCGTGGCTGTGGAAGCCGACGGGGATGCATTGACCTTTACGCGCCCGATTTACGCAGGCAAGGCGTTTACAAAGGTGCAAGTCAAAGACGGCTTGACCCTCGCGACGGTTCGTCCGAACAACCTCGGTGTCACGGAAGGCTTGAACAAAGCCGGCGAAGTGAAAAAACTGACGGTCTCCCTCGAGGCGCAGGATATGGCCACCATGGTAAAGGACATCATTCGCAAAACGACGACTGGTGTGGACCTGACGGAAGCGAAAATTATTGTGTCCGGCGGACGCGGCGTAAAGAGTGCGGAGGGATTTGACCCGCTCAAAGAGTTGGCTGACGTTCTCGGCGCCGCGGTTGGAGCCTCGCGCGGGGCGTGCGATGCGGGTTACTGCGATTACTCGATGCAAATTGGGCAAACCGGAAAGGTCGTCACCCCAGACTTGTACATCGCGTGCGGAATTTCTGGAGCGATTCAGCATCTGGCCGGTATGTCGAATTCCAAAGTGATCGTGGCGATTAACAAAGACCCAGAAGCCCCAATTTTCCAAGTGGCCGATTACGGCATTGTCGGAGATTTGTTCGAAGTGGTCCCGATGCTGACCAAGCACCTGAAAGAAGTTCTCGCTTAATTGCCCGCAGCAGTCTGAACGGCGCGTGCAGTGCAGCTGGCAATGAATCATGGCTGTGTCCATTAACGGCTGTTTCATGAATGGGAGTTCGAATGCGGCGGATCGAAAAAAGCGGAATGTCTCCGGACATTCCGCTTTTTTAAGACCGCGCGCCAGCGCGTCCTCTGAATTCCCAATTCCCGTGACGGAACTGGCTATTTGACCAGCCCTGTCGCAATCTGCAGTGCTCCGGTCACAAAGGAAGTATTGGTGGACGGAAACGGCGGCGTTGGCAAGAACGTTTCATACGCTACAATGACAAGTGCGATGACAAACACAATCATGGTGAGTCTTCTCATGGTTCTCCTCCTCAATGCAAGGAACAGTATGCATCATTACGATATGGTCTGCAGTTTATTGTAACAAATTGCATGCTTGGACGCACCTTTTTGCCCGGCACCGGAATGTGTCGCTGCAAACGCGATACAGGGCGCAGCTTAGATGAACTGAGTTCCGTGAGTGAACCTGATTCTCTGAGTGAACTTGAATCCATCAAAGGAACACCTGTAAACTGAGACTAGACCAGGTGAAGGAGTCGTGGACTTGTGGATCCGTTGGATTGGGTGCACCAGTGGGACAATTACGAAATGGTGATGTACGTTCGCAATGACGATGGCGAACAAGGCATTTTTATGCAGGTGCTGGAGAAGCACTTGCAAGACGGCGCAGAAGAATGGAATATTGTGTACGACCGACAGATTGCAGACTTGGATCCCAACGTTCCCGGGGAACCCGGAAGCGAAGCTTGGGAAGAGAAACAGTTGAGAGAACACTTAAACCGGAATCCGCAATTGGTGACGGAAGAAAAAAATTATTTGAAGAGCTACCTCGGCGGTGCTCCTGGAACAAACGAAACTAACGAAGCAAATGGAACCAACGAAGCAAACGAAGCAAATGGAACCAATAAAGCCGACGAATGACACAGTAGAGGTCACGACCGCCATTTCACACTCGCGGTTTTGGGGAGAGGTGTCCGATGGGGAAGAAAAAAAGCAAACGAACTGTGCATCGGCCAGAATTTGAAAACGACAAACCAGACTACGCGGCGGATTTCATAAAGGTGCAAAAGGAAGCCAAGAAACCTGTCAAGTCGGAAGATACCATCCTGATGGAAGAGCATCTGTCGAAACAGACGATGTCCAAACTGGCCAAGTTAAAAGCCGACATGGCCGAGGCAGAAAAAACAGCCCACATTAATGCGTCGAAGGGACGAGGGGCTGGTGTCAGAAACAGCGGCACTCAAAGCGAGGTCAAGCGGGCCGGCCAAAAAACTCAAGAGGCCGAGCCGGACCGCGACAAGTCGTTCGCTGAATTGTTTGATCCGCAGGATGAAACGGATGAGTCCTTTGCTGAGCTGTTCAAGGATTCCAAGCTCGATTGGAGGTCCTACAAATAGGCGAATTTCGCCGGGGGTTTTATTTGCAAAGTTTCTATTTTCGTTGAGAACACATTCCTATGGCGCCTCTCTGGCGCCGTTTCAATGCCTTCTGTTTGTCTGGCTTTTGTCGATATGCCTTCTGGGTTCTATGGCCTCCGTTTCTAAGGCATCCACCACTGCGGCACCCAGGCTAGTACGAAACCCAACACCAGAGATGTGCTTAGATACAGCATCCCTAGGAAGAGTCTTTTTCTGAACAAGTTTACAACCTCAATCGACATGGTGGAGAATGTCGTAAACGCTCCGCAAAATCCGGTTCCCAACAGCAGCCATGCGTTGTGGTTGTGGTGAATGACGCTGAATTCTTGAAAGATCAATCCGAGCAAAAACGTTCCGGCCATATTGACAATCCAGGTTCCCCAAGGAAAATCGCTGCGATTGACTTTGGCGATGCCCTGACCAATCGCGTAGCGCGACGCCGCTCCCACCGCCGATCCGGTGCCGACAAAGAGCATGGCTGCCAAAGTCATGTGGACACTTCCTTTGCAGGCTGCTCTCTGCGGCGCAAAACCGCTTGGACCGCTTGATTCCCGAACAGGGCAAACAACGGCCCGCCGACGGCGCTGACGAGCGCGTAGAGAACCGCGAGCGGAAGGTGAGCCAAGGCCAACCGCGAAGTTTGCAGGCAAAACGTTGAGAACGTCGTAAAGGCGCCAAGCACCCCCGTGGCAAGTCCAATCCGAATAGGGACGGGAACTTTGCGAAAGGCTGTGACTGCGTAGAGAGCGCCTAAAAGAAGAGAGCCTACGAGGTTGATGAAGAGTGTCGCAGAAGGGAACTGACCTCCTCCCGGAATGAATCCCAAAGCGTAGCGCAAGATGCCGCCAACGGCGCCTCCGACGAGCAGGGCCAAGTAAGTCATAGCGTCACTCCCTCTGATTTTGGTTGAATCTGATTTGGGGTCGAATGGCGAGTTTCTTGAAAGCCTTGTCTAAATCCCGCGTGAAAACCCTGGAAAACGAAAAAACTCCTGCGAATGGTCAAGTCCAAATTCGCAGGAGCCATCAACCCAAGACGGGTGGTTCGAGGTGAGCTCCATCACCTTGTTTTTGCTTTTCTGTTTTATTTGTACGCGGCAATCGCCTAGGTATGCTAAGTCCAGGTGAAACCTTTCGCCACAGGGTTACCTGTGCAGTCGTTTGCGCCGGCGTCTGCGAGAAAAGAGGGCATTTCCGAATAGGAGCAGCAAGAATAAAGCGGCCAAGCCAAAAGCAATGTTTTGCTCAAAAACCATGTGTCGAAGTTGCAGCCACAGTCCGGATATCCCGGACAACCCCGCAAGAAGGGCCCAAACCGCTGCACGGAATAAGCGCTGTTGGCGTTCCAGACGTTCTAAGACTTCGGTAAGTTCCAAGCGGATGGTCAAATTGCCCTGTTCTGCTTTTTGCAGTACGCGTTCGAGTTCGCCAGGAATGCGAATCGCGCTCAGCAAGGTTTCCTGCGCTTGCGAAAGAATGAGATCGGTTGTTGCTGCCGCACTGTCCCCAAACAGGCTTTCTGCGAGATTGAGGAGGGTCCCGCGCAGGCCTTTTTTGTCTTTTGCGTCACCGTTGCTTGCGGTGTTGAGCAGTGGGAGCGCCCGGTCCTTGAGGACGCTTACCCAATTAATGTCTGGTTTGAGGTTCGTGATCACGCCGCTCATAATACCCAGGGCCCGTCCTAAAAACATGTACTTGGCCTGCAGGACCAGAGGTTCATCGTGCAGGAAGTTCTGAAAGTCCTCAATGAACGAGTCCAGTTCCGGACCGCGCTGAAGTTTCAATCCACTGAAGCGGTCCAGGAGAAAACCGAGGGCCCGTTTGAGAAAATCGCGATCGGCGGAACGCTGTAAAAATCCCAGTCTGTCAATGGCTTCGACCATGCCGTCGAGGTTCCGAGTGAGTGCGGATGCGACGAGCTTGGCAAAAAGTTTGGCGTCGTCCTTGCGGATTTCTTCCATCATTCCAAAATCTACGAAGCAAACCCTTCCGTCCGCAAGGACGAACAGGTTGCCAGGGTGAGGGTCGACGTGAATAAACCCGTCGACCAACAACTGTTTTAAATAGGCGTCCAACAGCACAGAGACGACGGAGTCCAGTGCGACACCCCAGTCCGAAAAACGGGCAATGTCGGAGATTTTGGCGCCTTCGATGTATTCCATGACGAGCAGGCGCCGGGTGACATAGGTGTTGTGCAGGTGCGGAATGACGATCCGGGGATCCTCTGCAAACTGGCGCTGGAACCGAAGAAGGTTTTGGGCTTCAGTCCGATAGTCCAGTTCTTTGTGTACCATGTTGAAGAATTCCCGGTATAACTCATCCACGTGCATCCGTCTGCCAAACTTCGTAAAGCGTCGCAGCACCCAGACGACTTTTCTCAATGCGTTCAAATCTGTTTTGGCTAAACGCTCAATCCGGGGCCGCAGAACTTTGACGGCGACGGTTTGTCCATCTGAGAGGACGGCCCGGTGTACTTGGCCCAGTGAAGCAGCCGCAATGGGGGTTTCGTCGAATTCGACAAACACAGAAGCCAACGGTGCCCCCAGTTCCTGTTCAATGGCGGGTTTTACGAGGGCAAAGGGAACCCCAGGGACGGCATCTTGCAATTGAGTCAATTCCCGGGTAAAGGCCAAAGGCAGTACATCTGTACGCGCGCTGAGAAACTGTCCGACCTTGACTAAGAGCCCTTGCAAACGAAGAGCAGCCCGCCGGACGCGGGCCCCCGAACGGGCATAGATTCGAGCTGCAGCCTGCTCACGGCGTTGTTTGTCAAAGCGGCGGCTTACCCACCGCATCCGTCCGTAGTCGACAAGCAGCGCCAGAAACAGGCGGAATATCAAGAATGAACGAATCAGTTGCGACACGATGCAGCTCCTTTACCGGAATAAGCCTGGTTTTCAGGATGAAGCCTGTGCAGGTTGGTCTGCAATCACATGTACGAAAGACTTAAATGCTTGGGGTTTCGTCCTGTTCGTCTTCGTCCCAAACGGCAAACGCTTCCCGCATCTTTTTCCGGAAGTTTCGCGCTTTGGTGCGGTACTCGGCCCGCTGAGCTTCAGTCAATTCACTCTTGGCTAGTTTTTTAAAACCAAAAAGCATCAATAGAAACGTGAACAAAGAAAGGCGGCGCCGGCATCCGAAAAACATCCGCAATCCCTCTCTTCCTCCTGGTATTTTTCCATCGGTGTCTGCTTTGTGCTCGAGAGTACCAGTTTTATTGAACACCAGTCATATTGAACATATGTTGAAGCAAACAATTTCTTTCTAACTTGACCATACCCCGGGCGGGAAGGCCGTGTCAATCATTCGCACGACAGCTTCCAATGGCTTTGCAAAAGGGGGCCATCAGTGCAGCGAAACAAGCCGCGACACAAAGATGCCGCAGTAAAAAAACCTGAGCTGACAAACGGTTCGCGTTAACCGCCTGTCAGCTCAAAGAGATGGGGTTAGTCGCCCGCTTCCGGAAAATCACCAGTTGGGTGAAATTCACCGGGTGTGCTATGGACAATTCCGTCTGGAGCAGGGTTCATGTGTCTAGGTATGGTCTGTGACAGTTTTAGGATGTCCAGCGCTTGGTCCAAAGTGGCTTCCGGAATGTTCAGTTCGATGCCGGCATCGCGCAGACTGAGGTTTTTTGCAAGGGCGTGCTTCACGACTTTGGAGGCAGTATCATACCCCAACTGGGTATTCAGTGCTGTTGCCAAGGACAAGGAGTGCTCTGCGTACATGGCACACCGCTGTTCGTTCGCGGCGATTCCAGCGACGCACTTGTCGGTAAATGCCTGCACGGCCGTGGCTAGTATTTGAATCTCGAACAAAAAATTTGCGGCAATCACGGGCATCATGACGTTCAATTCGAGTTGTCCTGCTGCGCAGGCCTGAGCGACCGCAGTGTCACAGCCTTGAACTTGGTAAGCCACCATGTTCAGCATTTCTGCCAATACGGGATTCACTTTTCCAGGCATGATGGAACTGCCGGGCTGTACCGCAGGCAGCTCGATTTCCGCAAGCCCCGTTCTCGGTCCCGACGACAAAAGCCTCAAGTCGTTGGCGATTCTTTGCAGCGCCAAGGCCAGGTTTCTCAGGACGCCGCTGGTCAAAACCACCTCGTCCGGGTTTTGATTAAACGTAAACGGGTTTTCTGCGAGTTGAAAGTTTAGCCCAGTGTATTGCTCGACATAGGACGTCGCAAGCTGTGCAAAGCCCGGAGGAGTGTTGATCCCGGTGCCGACGGCATTTCCGCCGAGACCGATGCGCAGCAAATTTGCCGCCGCTTGTTCGAGCCATTGGCGGTGGCGTTTTATGTTGGTTGCGTAGGCGAAAAACTCGTCGCCTAACCGCATCGGAACGGCGTCTTGCAGATGAGTGCGTCCAGATTTGACAATCCCGGAGAATTCCTGGGCTTTGCGTTCGAGAGCTTGCTGCAAAGCGGCGAGCGCCGGGTCGAGGGTATGCGCCAACAGTTCCATCCCGGCAATTTGCATGGCCACGTGAATCGTGTCGTTGGTGGATTGGGATTTATTCACGTCGTCGTTGGGATGCACGAAGCTGTAGTCGCCGCGTTCGCCCCCTAGGAGTTCCGCTGCACGGGACGCGATCACTTCGTTCGCATTCATATTTTGCGAGGTTCCCGCACCCGCTTGGTACACATCCACCGCAAATTGGTCGTCGAGCTGCCCTGCAATGACCTCTTCAGCCGCCGCCGTAATCGCTCCTGCCTTCTTGGAGTCCATGACACCTAACTGTTCGTGGGCTTTGGCGCAAGCCCATTTGATGATGCCTTGCGCCCGGATAAAGGCTCGCGGCAGCTTGAGTTGGCTGATGGGGAAGTTCTCGATGGCCCGGGCTGTCTGCGCTCCATAGTAAGCCTCTGCCGGGATTCTCAATTCTCCTAGTGAATCACGCGCGACCCGCGTCGGTTTATCCACTCGTGTCACTCCTTTGTTCGCACACTGAAACCTTCGCACCGAAACCTCGGTTATCAATCTTCGGTTCTTCCTTTACAACAGTATAACTATCTGTCTTGGTTACATACCTGCGCCTTTTCATACAGTACGGGGGTATGGTATGATGAACCTGTGGAACGTAGTCTTGAACAGAGGGAGAACGACCGAGATGGAACAACATAACGGCCATAGCTACGAAGATATCAAGCCGGACTTGTTGAACCGATTGAAGCGGATTGAAGGGCAGGTCCGCGGCGTAGCCAAGATGCTGGAATCAGACCGCTACTGTGTCGACGTATTGATTCAATTGGCTGCGGTGAAAAGTGCCATTCACCAAGTCTCATTGTCATTGCTTGAATCTCATACGCGCGGGTGTGTCGTCGATGCGATTTCAAACCACCATGGAGAAAAAGAAAAAATTGACGAGCTGATGGACGTCATTCGCAAGTTTACCCGGAGCTGACAGGTGTTTTAAGGGTATAAAGGTGGGGGCTTAAGATGGCGAAGAGTCTTGAAATTACGCTTCCTGTTGAAGGAATGACCTGCGCTGCGTGTGCTGCGCGGATTGAAAAAAACGTCGGAAGGATGGAAGGGATTCAAGAAGTCAATGTGAACCTCGCCTCTGAACGAGCCAGAGTCATCCTGGACGACAGCACGTCTTGGCAGGACGTCGTCAGCAAAATTGAAAAGACAGGCTACCACGTCCCATTTCGCGAGCTCGATTTGAACATCGAGGGCATGACCTGTGCGGCTTGCTCAGCGCGAATTGAAAAGGTCGTGGGCAGGATTCCCGGCGTGCAGCAGGTCAATGTCAACTTGGCTTCTGAAAAAGGCCATGTCTCCTACGTTCCTGGACTTGTCAAGGAATCGGACCTCATTGCGGCCATCGAAAAGGCAGGGTATGGGGCCAAACTGGCCGAGGATGCCAAAATCGAAGACGAGCGCGAGAAAAAGCGGCGGGCGTACCGGCTCGAAGTGAGGAAGTTTTGGCTGTCTGCAGTGCTCACGCTGCCACTGGTTGCACAGATGATTTTTATGTTGGCAGGGGGGAAGATGTTTCTTCCCAATTGGTTCAGCTTTGTGCTGGCTACGCCGGTTCAGTTTTACGTAGGTTGGCGATTTTATAAAGGGGCCTATCATTCCCTTCGCGGGGGTGCGGCCAACATGGACGTGCTGGTGGCGCTTGGAACGACGGTGGCTTATGTATACAGCGCGATTTTGACGGGACTTGGCGCCAAAGACGTCTACTTTGACAGTTCTGCGACAGTCGTGACGTTGATTTTCTTGGGCAAACTCCTGGAGGCTCGCGCCAAGCAAAGGTCATCTGCGGCGGTTGAGGAACTGGCCAAGTTAGGGGCAAAAGTGGCTCATCGGCTGGAGGACGGAAAAGAGACGGACGTTCCCGTGGAGGAACTTCGCGTCGGGGACTTCGTCCGCGTTCGCCCTGGAGAGAAAGTACCGTCTGACGGGGTCGTTGAAGAAGGCAGCACGTCGGTTGACGAATCGTTTTTAACCGGAGAATCGCTGTTTGTTCCCAAACAAGCCGGGGATGAGGTCATTGGCGCGTCGGTGAACCAAAATCAATCGTTTGTGATGAGAGTGACGAAAGTCGGCGCAGATACGGTCTTGGCACAGGTCATCCGGTTGGTCGACCAGGCTCAAGGAACCAAGGCCCCCGTTCAACGGCTTGCGGACAAGATCTCGGGAATTTTTGTGCCGGTTGTGTTGGTGGTTGCCGTGGTTACGCTGTTGTTGTGGGGAGTGTTTGGCGGTTGGCAGCACGCGTTGATCGCGGCCGTTGCCGTACTGGTCATAGCCTGTCCGTGTTCGTTAGGGTTAGCGACGCCCACAGCGATTATGGTCGGCACGGGCGTTGGGGCCGAATCCGGGATTCTCATTAAGGGCGGAGAGCACTTGGAACAGGCTCACAAAGTGAACGCCGTGGTCTTTGACAAAACCGGGACGCTGACGGCTGGAAAACCAGAGGTCAGTGCAGTCTGGACGGCTCCAGGAAGGTCGCAGGAGGAAGTGGCGGCACTCGCTAGTGCACTGGAGCGCCAAAGCGAACACCCGCTTGCGGCGGCCATCGTCTCTTATGCGGCAGAACATGCGACAAAGACCTTAGAAGCTGTAAACGTCCAAGCCGTTCCTGGCCAGGGTGTGGAAGGAACGGTCGGGGATGAGTTCATTCGCGTTGGAACCCGTCGGTGGTTAAAGCAACTCGGCGTCGCGCAAATTCCAGAAGAAGTGGTCTCCGATTTTGAATCGGCTGCCCGCACTGCCGTGGTGGTTGCGCAAGGCGCGCAAGCCATCGGGGTCATCGCGGTTGAGGACCAGGTCAAAAAAGATGCAGCGGAGGCCGTGCAAGACCTGCGCAATATGGGCATCGAAGTCTGGCTGTTGACGGGGGACAATCAAAGAACCGCACAGGCCGTTGCAAACCGCGTGGGAATTGAGCATGTCATGGCTGAGGTCTTTCCTGCGGACAAGGCGGCCAAAGTGACTGAACTTCGGCAGGGCGGCCGAGTGGTCGCGATGGTGGGCGACGGGATTAACGACGCGCCTGCCTTGGCGTCGGCGGACGTCGGGATCGCGATGGGCAGCGGAGCGGATGTGGCTTTGGAAGCGGCGGACATTGCGCTCATGAACGGAAATGTCAGTGGGGTCGTGGACGCCATCCGGTTGTCTAAAGAGACGATGCGCAAAATCCGGCAAAACCTGTTCTGGGCGTTTTTCTACAATGTCTTGGGGATTCCGTTGGCCGCTTTGGGCATTCTCAGCCCGATTATCGCCGGAGCCGCGATGGCCATGAGTTCAGTCAGTGTGGTGTCCAACAGCCTGCTGTTAAAACGGCGGTTTATTCGGCAGACCGCCGCTGTGCATCGCTGACGTTTACAGGCCCTTGAAAGGAGGTGTTAAAGATGTCCACAGAGGTGTTAAAGGTCAAGGGAATGACTTGCAACCATTGCAAACACGCTGTAGAGAGCGCTCTCTCCGATTTGCCCGGCGTCGCCAAGGCTACGGTCGACTTGGAGAAAGGGGAAGTCACCGTCGAAATGACCCAGTCCGTCAGTCATGAAGCTATGAAAGAGGCCATCGACGAGGCTGGATATGAATTGGTGTCATGATTCATCTTTAGTTTGAATGGGTTATGGCGATGTCGATTTTTAGAACGCCTGTTGGCATGCCGGCGAATGTCCGGGAGCGCCGGCGGGCGTTCGTTTTTTCTCGCAGAGTGCCCGCGTTTCCGGAGAAGGAGCCGGAATGTGGTATGCTCGGGGTAAGGGGGAGTCGTAGTTGCAGCCATGGTCAATTGAAGATCTACTCAGAGTGAAAAACCCTGTCGATGTGACAGTGGCTCCAGATGGCGGGCAATGCGTCTACGCACTGCGCACTTTGGATGAGGACAAAGGGCAGTACCGGACGAAACTGTGGCGTCAAAGCCTTGCCGGCAGCGAACCGCCTGTGGCACTGACGTTTGGACCGTACAATGACACGAGCCCAAAGTACAGTCCTGATGGTCAGCGGCTGGCGTTTTTGAGCGATCGTCGCTTTACACAAGAGGACGAAGACGAGGCTGACGAGTCCCAAGAGAACAAATCGCGTTTGTACATACTGCCGCTGTCAGGCGGAGAAGCACACTGCGTCGGCGAAGAACTGGGGCAAATTTACGAGTTTGAATTTTCGCCGTCTGGAGACAGCGTTTTTGTGATTGCGGACGCACAAAAGACGGAATACGACAAGCAAAGAGAAAAAGCGAGGGAAGAGGAAAAGAGAGATTTCGTCCACGAAGAACGGGCGAATCAGCCGCGGCGGATTTGCGAGGTTTTCCTGAAGGAAGACAAAGTGGTAACGCGGTATGCACGGGATTACGGGTTGCTGGAACTGTCTGTGTCGCACGATGGAAAACAAATCGTGTTTGCGACAAACTACACAGGTTTGGATAACGATTGGGATAAGACGGACTTGTGGCGCTTGGTGCCTCCCAATGAGACAAAGTCCGTCGGTGAAGAGGAAGAACTGTGGCATGCTCAACCGCTTGCAATTCGCAGCGGAGCTTGTCGTCATGCTCAATTTTCGCCGGACGACCAATGGATTTCGTTCATTGCGCCGCGCAAGGAATTGACAGAGACTTCGGTCAGCGATTTATGGGTCGTACCAGCGGCTGCAACGGTTTTTCGGGACAGCCAAAAAGTCGAACAAGAGGGCCGTCCTGAGTTGGGCAGTACCGGTGGTGTGAAATTAGTCAATGTGACCGCAAAAACGGACATCGTGGGCGATGTGGAGGATTACACCTGGGTCGGTCTGGACAGCTTCGCGGTGCAGTTGGAACAGGGCCTGTATGCGCCGCTTGGCATGCTCAGCGGGATTTCAGCTGTTGTTGAGAAACAGGATTTGCCGACATGGCGCGCGTTTGGAAATTCCCAGGCGATTGTCCGGGGGATGGACGTTTCGGCAGACTACAAGCTTCTCGTGTTTCGGGCCGAAGACGCCGATACGCCGTTTGAATTGTTTGCGGCGGAATTGCCAAGCGGGCAAGTCAAGAGGTTGACGCATCTGCAAGACGAATGGGACGATCGCGCACGGGCCCAAACCCGTCCATTTCAATGGCGCTCAGCGGACGGAATGGACGTGGAAGGGGTGCTCGTTCTCCCCAACAGCGAACCAGGGGCGCCGAAGAAATGGCCGCTTTTGGTCGAGATTCACGGAGGACCTGCCTGGCATACGACGCGCGGGTTTTCGCAATACGTAAACTGGCACTGGCTGGCTGGGCTGGGGTACGCCGTGTTTGCGCCAAATTACCGCGGCGGGATTGGCTATGGGCAAGAAATGGTGGAAGGGAACCAACGCGATTTAGGCGGAGGAGACTACCGAGACATTATGACGGGAGTCGACGCGGTTGCGGCCACTGGACTCATCGACGATCAGCGCATGGGTGTACTCGGGGGAAGCTACGGGGGCTACATGACCAATTGGATCCTCGGCCACGAGACCCGCTTTCAAGCTGCCGTCTCGGAGTTTGGCATCTGGAGTCTGTTTACCGATTTCGGGTGTTCGCAAAGCCGGAGTTGGGAAACCATGTACCTGGGGCGGTACTGGGAGAACGAATCCCTGTATCTCGAGCGGTCTCCTTCGCGATACGTTTCCAAAGTTCAGACGCCTGTCCTGATTGTGCACGGCGATGCGGATGACAACACGTTCTAAAGAGATGTACAACGCGTTGTTGGAAGCCGGGAAGACGGTCGAATTCGTTCATTACCCGCGCGAGGGGCACGGCATCTTGGAGCCCCGTCACCGGGAAGACGAGTTGCGTCGAATTGCGGCCTGGTTTTGGAATTACATCCCGACGCACAAGACGCCGGAGGTTGTGGGTTTTGGCAATTGGGCAGAGGTGTCTGAGGCATCGGCACGTATTCGCGTGACAGGCGTTCGCGTGACGGAAGATTACCGCAAGTATGGCGAAACCTTTAACACGGTGGTGGAAGTGGAAGTCGAGATGGAGCCCCTTTCGGCCGTTCCAAGCGAGGGTTGTGCAGCTGCCGCCAGGGCGAAGACCACCCAATCTTCAGCAGCAAAGCGCGACGAGGCCGGAAAAGGCGAAGAAGGCGAAAAAGGCGGGTTTAAAGCAGGAGGTTCTCAAAACGACAACGTGTTTTTACTGTGGACGGGTGCCGATCCCTATCAAAGACCTTCCGCGATCGCACCGGTGAAAGCCCCAGTGGACGCACTCGCTGTAGGTCCCTCTCCTGAATCCGCCCTGTTTTTTACGGGGGAGATGGAGGTTCGGGCCGCACAACGCCAACGCCTGCGCTGGTTGTTTGTCAAGCCGCCTTTGCAGTGGGGAGACATCAGCAAGTTATACCTCTCTATCGGGGATAAGGACTTGGAAGAGACGAAGCTTAGCCTAGCTGCAAACGAGGCAGCGCTGTAAAACACTGAAAAGGAACCAACGCGCAAAGGTTGAACCCGCAAAAAACGACCGTACGGGCAGGGAGGAACCCAGACATGAGCCATGAAGTCCATCAAAAGTTGGAAGACCAAAAACTGCGGCAGGTACTTGCCGTGGCCATCCAGGCTGCGCTCGAAGCCGGAGATTACTTTCGCTCCAGATTAGACACCGAATTACATGTAAAGACGAAATCCTCTCCCTCGGACTTGGTCACAGACGTCGACCCAGAGTGCGAACGCCGCATTCGCGCCCAGATCTCTGCTGCGTTTCCGACCCACAGTATCTTGGGGGAAGAGACGACAGCACCGGGTTCCGAAGCCTCTTTACAAGCCGCTCAAAAAGTGCAAGGGCAAGACCACCTGTGGATTGTCGACCCCTTGGACGGCACGACCAATTTTGTCTATGGAATACCCGTGTCTGTCGTATCGATTGGCTATGCCCAAAACGGGAAACTCAAAGCTGGCGTCGTGTACGACCCTTATCGCGCAGAGGTTTTCCTGGGGATGGATTCGCACGGCGCTTACCTGGCTTCCTCGGCCGACGCGGATGCCTTTGCCCAGAACCCGCTTGGCGCGTTGCCTGGACGGGAATTGTCTGTCACCAAGCGCACCCGGCTGGAAGAAAGCGTAGTAGCGACAGGGTTTCCGACGCGCAGTTCAGAACGCGAGCGAACGACTGAAGCGGGTATTCGGCTCTCTGGCCAGGTTAAAAACCTGCGCGCGATGGGGTCGGCGGCCTTACACCTGGCTTACGTTGCAGCCGGACGTCTGGACGCGTTCTGGGAATACGACTTAAACGCCTGGGACTTGGCGGCGGGGGTGCTGTTGATTCAGGCTGCAGGCGGTTTTGCGGGAGATATGAACGGCGCCGAGTACCACCTCGCCACACGGGACATCGTGGCCAGCGGGGATATAGAGTTGTCCCGGAAAATTCGTGAAGCCATCGGGTAATGCCGCTGGCTTCACGAACCCCAATGGAACCGGGGCCTGAGAGCGACAGGTGTTTCCTGGTGAGTCGGCAAGAGGCCTGCACAGTTTGGCGTTGCGTGATTTGCGTCATAGCCCTTTCCTCCGTCTCGATTAAAGTGGAGTATAATACGGAGTGAAACAGACGGAAGGGGTTTATCATGGAAGTCATTCGAATCAGTCCGCGAGGATACTGCTACGGTGTCGTCGACGCCATGGTGATGGCAAAGCAAGCGGCAGACGATAAAACTCTGCCGAGACCGGTATATATTTTAGGAATGCTCGTCCACAATCAGCACGTCGTGCAGGCGTTTGAACGCGAAGGAGTCATCACGCTGGACGGGGCAAACCGCATGGAGTTGCTTGAAAAAATTGACCACGGTACCGTCATCTTCACGGCGCACGGGGTGTCTCCTTTGGTAAAACGCCGCGCGGCAGAGCGTGGCCTGCGCGTGATTGACGCGACCTGCCCGGACGTAACCCGCACCCACGACCTGATTCGCGATCGCGTTGCCCTTGGCTACGACATTGTCTACATTGGCAGGAAGGGTCACCCGGAACCGGAAGGGGCCGTGGGCGTCGCACCGGAGCACGTGTTTCTAGTGGAGAATCTCGACGATATCGAGCAATTGGAGATTCACAACGATAAAATCGCAGTGACCAATCAGACGACGATGAGTCAATGGGACACCGCCGACCTGATGCAGGCTGTGCAGAAAAAGTACCCGCAAGCCGAGGTTTACAACGAAATTTGCATGGCGACACAGACGCGCCAGCAGGCGGTGGCAGAGGGAGCCAAAGAAGCGGATTTGTGCATCGTCGTCGGAGACCCGCGCAGCAACAATTCAAACCGTTTAGCACAGGTGTCCGAGCAAATTGCCGGCACTCCGGCAAAGCGGGTCGCGGATGTCACCGAGATCGACACAGCGTGGTTAAAGGGAATTCGCAAAGTCGCCGTGACGGCAGGGGCGTCTACGCCTACGCCGATTACCAACGAAGTTGTCCACTACCTCGAGCAGTTTGACGAAAAAGACCCTGCGACATGGGAACCGGTGCGAACCGTTGAACCCGATCGGTTACTGCCGACACGGAGGTAACCGCTGCAGCCGCGTACAGCAGGAGTTTGTGATGTGCGTACAGAATAGCGATATCGAGTAGCGCGGACGGCAAAGACAAAGTTCGTTGGCTGGGAGAGTTGAGTTTGCTCGTTGGTTTACTGATTTTGCTGTTTGTAATTGCAGTTTTGTGCACCTATCTGCGAAGAAGAGTTCTTCGATGGCTTTTTACGCTATTGGCGGTTTTGTTTTGGTTGGCTTTTTTGCTGCTGTTTGGGTTTGCTGTCGGGTATCAAGCCGGCACCCACAACGTTCACATTACTCATATTTTGTTTTAGCGTACAGATGTCCGCACCGGCCCGCACCGGATTGTTATCTGGAACCGGACAGGTCGTCGTACAGTTTTGAAAATTGGCGCGCCGTTTCATGCCAGGTAAATTCAGCGGCGCGTTTTTTTGCGCCTTGTTTGAGTTTTTCGTGCAGTCCTGGATTGGATTGCAACTGTTCAATGGCGTTTGCGAAAGAACGCGCACTACGGTAGGAAGGCACTAAAATTCCACAGGTGTCGTCTACAATTTCACGAATTCCTCCAAGTCTGCTCGCAATCACAGGAAGGCCTGCCGCAAGTGCCTCGACGTTGACGAGGCCGAAGGCTTCCCGCCACTGAGAAGGGCAAACCAAAACGTCCGCTTGCCAATAGGACTGGGGCAGTTTTTGGGGAGAAACAAATCCCTTGAAGCGGATGGGCAGGTTCTTTGCAGACGCCCGAATTTTTTTCGCGTAGTTCCTTTCCCACGGCGGCGTTTTACCGACAACGGTCAGTTCCACCGGGATTTTTCGGCCGTGTAATTGCCGGATGGCATCTACCAGAACATCGACGCCTTTTTGTCGAATGACTCGGCCGACGTAAAGGATGTGAAACGGGGACCTTGGGTTGGGAGCACGGCTGGCCCCTGTCGAAAGGTTTTTGCCTGCGTGACTTTTGTCGAACCGGTCAAGTTCCACCCCAGGGTAAATGACGCGCACGTTCCAACTTGCAGTCGCCATGCGATGCTTTTGCTCAATGAGGCGTTTTAAGTAGCGGCTGTTGACAACCACCACATCGGCGATTGAAAGAGCTTTGCGAGCCAAAACGGGAGAAATGTTCTGCGGCCCCAAAAAAGTGGTGGAGTGAAGGTTCAATACAATTTTGCTTTTGGGCAAAAGGCGTTTGACTGCGAAGACAAAATCCGGGCGGTTGTCGATTTGAACCACTTCAGGACGTAAGTCTTGGAGGAGGTGCAGAACTTTGTCCCGGTACCTCGACGCCGGACCGCCGACGGAGACCGCGTGTAAATGCGGGGCGCTCAGCCACCGTTTAGGCCGTTTTCCAGGACTGATGAGGGTAATTCTCGAGTGCCCCGGAGCTGTCCGGTTGTTGAGGGCTCGCATCAGGGAATGCAAATAGATCTGGACGGAACCGCCGCTGAGCGGCGGGATTGGCAAGTCTTCTGGTGCAACGACTGCAACGTTTGCCACTCTGGACCACCTCTTTCGCATCGCCTCGCTTGTAAGATACGTGAAGGCAAATGAATTTGTAACCAGAGCAGGCCTTCACCCATACCCAAAATTTGTGTCGTCGCATACGTTGGATCGACGTTCGAATGAGGGGGAACGCACGTGCTCATCGCGGTAACCGGAGGCCCTCCCGACATGGCTGGACGCTTGCGGCGCAAGTTCACTTTTGAACAACTGGGCAAGTATTGCGAGCAATATGAACTCGGACTGCTGGTGACGACACCGGCGTATTACAACACGCCCACAAGCCGCATTGCGGGATGGCAGTACAAAGCGCAGCAAGGAAAAAGTGTGTGGCAAAAGACGAAGGTTAGAACGGAAAATGCAGTCGTCTACGACGCCATGTATTTAGAAGACTTGAAGACGTACAAAAGGGCCTATAAGCAGCTGCGCAGAAATTTGGAACGGTTTAAAACCCCTTATTTCAATCCGGTTTTGCCCGCGAAAGACGCAGTGTACCGCGTCCTTGAACAGGCACCGCTTCGCTATGGGCGACTTCCTGCAACGTTGTACAACGTGACCGGGGCGGATGTCTTGCGCATGCTGCAGGAGAGCCCGCGCATTTGGCTCAAGCCAACTTTTGGATCCGGAGGACGCAACATGGCGTTTATCGAGCGGCTTAGTCCCCGGCGCTACCGCGTAGCCGCCGATCGCTTTTTTGGCAAACGCGTCAGGCAAGAGATGGATTCCATCGAGCTCAGGGCATTTGTCCATGCGGCTCGCAAGCAGCGCAACTACATGGCTCAGGAACACGTGTCACTCCTGAAGACTCCGGAGGGCAGAAAGGTGGACTTTCGGTATACGGTGCAGCGCGCTGAAACGGGGAAATGGGACGTGGTGGCTGTGACAGGGCGTTTTGGTGCATTGGGGTCTGAGTTGACCAACTTTCATGCCGGCGGAGAGGTGAAGTCTCTCACTTTTGAAAGTGAAGAGCGAAAGGCTGTGCTTGAATCCCTTCAATTGCCAGAGTCGAGCTTATTCCACGCGGGGAATTTGGCCTTGACGGTTGCACAACGGCTTGAGCAGGTTCATCCAACTCTGGGGGTTCTGGGCATCGATGTGGGAATTGCACAAGACAAAACTCAATATGTGTACGATTGCAACGGGCGTCCTGGGAGAGACATTCTGACCAATGCGGAAGTCGATGCGGCCATGAAGTCTGTGGCTGGGTTTGGAAAGTTTTTGCTGCTGCACCACCGGGCGCCTGTCTTTTAGGTGCAATGGGGTTTTCGCAGGCCTGCCGAGAAGTCTGGCCGCGGCACCTCATGCGGCTGCTTTGCGGGTTGGACAAGCTGTGCGTTTGCCGTTCAGGCATCCGTTAATCAGGTGCAAGTGGAGGTGCAAGTGGAGGTGCACAGGTTCAATTGTGTAGATTCAAGCATGCTAGTTTAAGCGCGCAGGTGATTCGAATGCGCGCAATTGATAAACTGAAAGTCACAGGGTACGGGAATTGGGGGGATAACGCAAATGAATGACAGGAATGTGCATCGCGATCGGCAGGAGCACACCAAAGCCGAAATGGCGAAAGCCGGAATTGAAGCGTTGATTGTTACATCGCCCGCGAACATGTACTATTTGACCGGAATTTGGCTGGAAACCGGGGAACGCGCATGTGCGCTGGTGCTGCGTCCAGATTTGGAGACCGTTTGGATTGTTCACCAAATGTTTTCCAGCGAGGTCGAGAAAGCTCCAGTTAAAACCATCCTTTGGCAGGATGGAGCAAGCATGTACGATGTGCTCGGGGGACAACTTGCGAAAGAAGTGGGTCGCGTTGCGGTCGATGGGGCCTGGGAAGCCAGACACTTACTCTCATTTTTGCAAACGCGTCCATCGAACGGGATTCCAAGTCTGGCCGATCCGTTGTTGGGAAAGCTGCGGGCAATCAAAGACCGTGCCGAAGCGGCACTTTTGCAAACCGCGTCGGAGATGGCCGATGAAGTGGTGGCCAAGATTCGCATGTTTCTTCAGCCAGGCAGCGAGGAACGCGCTGCAGCCGGCCAATTGGCCAAATTATGGGAGGATGTCGGAGCGCAGGGGATGTCTTTCCCACCCATTGTCGCAAGTCAAATCAACGCAGCCTCTCCTCATCACGAGCCAGATGCGTCCAAACTGGTTGAAGGCAGTACCGTCATCGTAGATACCGGTGGAATCCACCAGCACTACTGTAGCGACATCACCCGGACCTTCATCTTGGGGGAACCTGACGACGAAATTGCGCGCGTGTATCAATGTGTCCTGGATGCGCAACGGGCAGGAATACAAGCCGCAAAGCCGGGTGTGGCCCTGAAAGCCGTCGATGAAGCGGTGCGCAATGTCATCGAATCTCAAGGATACGGGCCGTATTTTACTCACCGGACTGGACATGGTGTGGGTTTAGAGATCCACGAGGCTCCATTTGTGGTGGCTGGCAATGACGAAGTGCTGGCACCGGGAATGGTCATGAGCGTGGAACCTGGAATCTATTTACCTGGGAAGTTCGGCGTAAGGATTGAAGATTTGGTCATCATCGAGGAAAATGGAGCGCGTTCTTTGAATAAGGCTCCGAAGGAACTCAAGGACGTCGTGATTGACGTGTAAGGGCGGAGTGAGGGTGAAGCTCATGGTGGGGGAGGGATGGTATCTGCGAAGAGTGGTCAACTGACTTCCGCCTATGCTGCGCATAGAGGCGGGAGCTTGCCACTCCCCGGAAGTGCAAACGATTCTTTTCGAATCTCCTTCCTTCGCTTGCGAGGTGGGGTGACATCAGGGCAGGTTGACAACCACCCGGCTACACAGGGCTTGCCTGTGCAGTCACT
>NZ_JAJFNK010000018.1 GCF_021739485.1 Alicyclobacillus tolerans | reverse complement strand
GTGAAGACCTCCAGCGCCGAGAATACTTGGGGTGAAGACCCCTGGGAAGGTAGGACGTTGCCGGGCGAAAGAGCAAACCAGAGGCTGTTCCCAACAACGGGAGCAGCCTTTTTGGTGTCTTTGGGGAGGCACCGGCACTTCCGGCCAGGCCACGGATCGGCGGGGCATGCCAGTGCTGGGCGGTCCCGCGCCTAACGGGAGTTGCAGGCCTGAAGTGTCGAAGTGTCGAAGTGTCGAAGTGTCGAAGTGTCGAAGTGTCGAAGTGTCGAAGTGTCGAAGTGTCGAAGTGTCATGTGCTAGCCGGAGGTAACTCCCAGAGTACCTCCGCTCATCGCACCCGAGAAGAGATTGTTACGGGCAACTTACGGGTTCTGTAGCAGTCCTTTTAGGAACAGGTCCGAAAACACGGATGAAATCTCTTCTGCAGTCAATTTGCCGGAGGATTTGTACCAGCGATACACCCAGTTGCAGGCCCCCAAGAGTGCCAGTGCCGCCAGTTTAGGTTGTGGGACGGTGAACTCACCGTTTTTTTGTCCTTCGATCAAGATTTGCGTCCACAAATCGAGGTAACGGTCTGTTTGATCCTGAATGACCTGGTGCTGGTGCTCTCCGAGTGAAAAGGCCTCCCTTAACAAAACTGTCGTGGTTTGCAGATTCGAGATAGAGACCGTGATGTGGTTTTGGATGCCTAAAGTCAACTTCTCTCTTGCCGGAATGTCCGATGCAAGGATGCGCTCGAGTTTATCGTTAAATTCAGAAATTGCCTGGTGCGCGATTTGCAGCAACAAGTCCTCTTTGGAATGAATATAGTGGTAAAGGCTTCCCTTCTGCAGACCTACTTCGTCGGCAATGTCTTGAACGGATGTAGCGTGGTAACCTTTTTGTTCAAACAATTTTACTGCGGCAAGAGCGATATCCGCCTGTCTATTTGCCCCCATCAGGTCGACAACCTTTCCGTGCAGACTTTGAACACTATTTTAAAACTTGGTTTGACATTCGCAAACCCAACTGTTTACAATCTTCGCCTTTTATAGGTGAGTGTACGACGAAACGACCGTTTGGTCAATCGAAAGGACTCTCCAAAGGTGTCAGGGATTGCCGTGCGTAACGAGAAGTCCTCCGTGAATCAAATGCCTTCCATAGTAAAGGAACGATAGAAAAGGAACCATTCTTGGGTAAAGGAATGATAGGGAAGAAACCATTCTTGTTCGAAACGGCTCCGTTCTGGCTGACTCCTTTTTGGCAGTAAGCTGACGCGTCCTCATAGTAACGACTTTCACGTTGACACCGCCTCAAACTTCGCGCGCAAACCCAGTTTGCTGAATAGTCTACAAGTGAATGGACTCGTGTTGCAGCGGAAACAATTGATGATGTTTGCATCGTACAGCCCATTCCCGTGGAACTGACAGGGCAGGTTGCAATCCAAACGAAAGGCGATATAATAAAGTCAAGAATAGTCAAAGTCAAAAATGAATACAATGAATGAATACAATGAATGAATACAATGGTGACTGTGCCGAGTGCACAAGTGCAAGCCACCAACGGGACCGACCACAGCCAGCGACGAAAGTTGCAGCAAATGTCGTTGCCGGTGGATGCGAGCGGCTGGAAATGTAAATGGAGAGGTGACTCTGTCGCATCGTTGCATCCATTCCTGCACGAAACGCATCTAATGCTCCATTCAATGCTCCAATTCAATGCTGCAACGCAATGCTCTAAAGGGGGCATTTTTCCACCCAAGCTTGCATCTCTGTCGTCGGCGGGCATTTTGCCATCGGCGCGTTGAGACAAAACCTTTGCTGTACATTGTACCCTAGACGTGGCATGGAGGGGGAGTTCATTGACAAAAAACACATCCGACATCATAGAACAGTACCTCAAGAACATCTTGCGCCAAAGCCCGTCCGGCATGATAGAACTGCAGCGCAGTGAATTGGCCGAATTGTTCCAGTGTGTGCCTTCGCAAATTAACTACGTGATCAGCACGCGCTTTTCCATCGAACACGGGTATGTGGTGGAGTCAAAACGCGGCGGCGGCGGCTATATTCGAATTCGACAAGTGGAACTTGGCAGCGGATATATGCCATTGGTGCACATCGTCAAGACGCTGGGCAACGAATTGTCTCAGCGAGAGGCCGAGGCCATCGTGGCTCGCCTGGAGCGGGAACAGGTGCTGACACTGAGGGAGGCGGCACTTATGCGTGCTGCCATCAGCCGGGATGTGTTGAACCTGGAGTTGCCCTACCGCGATGAACTGCGGGCGAGATTGGTGGCCAATATGCTCACCACATTGTTTTTGTCAGAAGGCGGCGAAACGGAAAGTTGACGTTTGGGGGTGTCAGTCATGCTGTGTCAGCGTTGTCACGAGCGCCCAGCCACAATGCATTTTACAAAAATCATCAACGGTGAAAAAACGGAATACCACATGTGTGAAGTGTGCGCTAAAGAGCAAGGAGACCTCGGCAGCATGTTTAGCAAAGGTATGCAGTCTTTTGATTTTAATCAGCTGCTCAGCGGCCTTTTGAACATGGAGTCCTCTCCTGGTTTCACTGTCCCGCCCACCACGGCCTTGCGCTGTGAGCATTGCGGCATGACATACAATCAATTTACCAAGGTCGGCCGTTTTGGCTGCACCCACTGTTACGACAGTTTCGCTCCCAGACTCGAACCGCTGCTGCGCCGCATTCAAACGGGTACCACGCATACCGGCAAGGTTCCGGTACGGGCTGGCGAGCAAGTCAAAGTGCGCAAGGACCTTGACAGAATGCGTAAAGAACTACAACAGTGCGTAGCTACCGAGCAGTTTGAGCGCGCGGCGGAACTGCGCGACCAGATTCGGAATCTCGAACAAAAGCTCGCCAGGTAGGAGGCAACGCGCATGTCCCTGAGTGATTTTTTGCAACGGGCTATGAGCAAATGGATGAAGGACGGCGGTCCTGAGGACGACATCATTTTAACCAGTCGGGTGCGTATCGCCAGGAACATCGACGGGATTCCGTTCCCCAGTCTGGAAACCGACAGCCACGCCGAAGAGGTCATTGGTAAAGTGACACAGGCACTGGCTAGTCCCGCGATGCAGCCGCTTGGCCACTTCGAATTGCTCAAAGCGGCAAACATGACGGACTTGGATTTGCAGGTCTTAGTAGAAAAACATTTAATTAGCCGGGACCTTGTCGAAGCTAAGGATCACGCAGCTATCGCCCTTCGCAGTGACGAAGTGGTCAGCGTGATGATTAATGAGGAAGACCACTTGCGGATTCAATGCATCATGCCAGGTATGCGCCTGGACGAAGCGTGGCGTATTGCCAGTGCTGTTGACGATGCGTTTGAAAAGGCGTTACCGTACGCTTTTCACGATCGGTTTGGCTACTTGACCGCATGTCCCACGAATGTTGGAACAGGTATTCGGGCTTCGGTGATGATGCATTTACCGGGTCTCGTGGTTTCTGGCCAAATCAATCGCCTGCTGGCCGCGGTTTCGCAAGTCGGACTGACTGTCCGGGGCCTGTACGGTGAAGGCAGCAATGCTGCCGGAAACTTGTTTCAGGTTTCCAATCAAGTGACTTTGGGCGAGTCTGAAGAAGAAATCATCGGAAACCTCAGCAGTGTCGTGGGGCAGTTGATCGATCACGAACGGGCAGCACGGAGGATGTTGATTCAAGAGAATCGAATCTCTCTAGAAGACCGCATCTGCCGTTCCTTTGGAAACCTGGCCTACGCAAGACGACTGGACTCCAAGGAAACGCTGCAACGTTTGTCGGACGTTCGGCTTGGGATTGACCTTGGGATCATCAAAGGAGTCTCGGCAGGGATCCTCAAGGAACTCATGGTCATGACACAACCCGCGTTTTTGCAAAAGTACTATAACCAGGAACTGTCCCCGGGCGAACGGGATATACGCCGCGCGACTTTAATCCGGGAACGACTCAGGCTCGACGATTCGGAGGTGCGTTGAATGTACGCTCGATTTACGGAAAGGGCTCAAAAGGTTTTAGCTCTCGCCCAAGAGGAGGCCACGCGGCTTCGGCATCCGGGAGTGGGCACCGAACACATCTTGCTCGGATTGGTCCGAGAAGGAGACGGGATCGCTGCCAAAGCCCTCGTCAGCTTGGGGGTCAGCGCCGAAAAGGTTCAGGCGGAATTGGAGAAGATCATTGGCCCTGGCCAAAGTCAAACCAGTGCGATGACGTATACTCCGCGTGCCAAAAAGGTCATTGAGCTCTCGATTGACGAAGCACGCAAGTTAAATCACAGCTATGTGGGAACTGAACACATCTTGCTCGGACTCATTCGCGAGGGAGAAGGTGTTGCAGCGCGCGTACTGGGAAACCTTGGTGTGAGTTTAAACAAGGCCCGCCAACAGGTCTTGCAGCTGCTCGGCGGCGATTCGGTCGACGCAGGACCCGATAAGGATTCTGCGGCAGGGACCCCCACATTAGACTCGCTCGCTCGGGATTTAACGCAAATGGCACGCGACGGTAAGCTTGATCCCGTCATTGGACGCAGTCAGGAGATCGAACGCGTGATCCAGGTCTTGTCCCGGCGGACGAAAAACAACCCTGTGCTCATCGGAGAACCGGGCGTCGGGAAAACCGCCATTGCGGAAGGGCTCGCCCAGCGCATCGTTGTCGGAGATATTCCAGAAACTCTGCGAAACAAGCGAGTGATGGTGCTCGACATGGGGACCGTCGTCGCCGGAACCAAATACCGCGGCGAATTCGAAGACCGTTTGAAAAAAATCATGGAGGAAATCCGCCAAGCTGGCAACGTGATCCTGTTCATTGACGAATTGCATACGCTCATTGGCGCTGGCGGAGCAGAGGGCGCGATTGACGCCTCCAATATCCTCAAACCTGCGCTGGCTCGGGGCGAACTGCAGTGCATTGGCGCGACGACCCTCGACGAATACCGGAAACACATCGAGAAGGATGCCGCTTTGGAGAGGCGCTTCCAGCCGATCACGGTCGACCAACCGACTCCTGACGAAGCGGTATTGATTCTCAAAGGTCTGCGCGATCGCTACGAGGCTCACCACAGGGTGAAAATTACCGATGAGGCTTTGGAATCTGCAGTTCGCTTGTCGGACCGGTACATCACAGACCGATTTTTGCCGGATAAGGCGATTGACCTCATAGACGAGGCCGCTTCCCGCGTTCGCCTGCAGACACATACGGCTCCTCCGAATTTGAAGGAGCTCGAACAGAAGCTCGAGAAGGTTCGCGGCGAAAAGGACTCCGCTGTACAGAGCCAGGAGTTTGAGAAGGCAGCGAAACTCCGCGATCAGGAGCAAAGATTAAAGGAAGAGCTCGAATCCAAGAAAAACGAGTGGAAGAAAATGCAGGACGACAACGACGTCAAGGTGACCGCTGAAGACATTGCTCACATTGTCGCTGCATGGACGGGTATCCCGGTCAAACAACTGGCCCAAGAAGAGTCGGAGCGCCTGCTCAACCTTGAAAAGATCCTGCACAGCCGAGTGATTGGTCAGGATGAAGCGGTGGAAGCGGTTGCCCGCGCGATTCGACGCGCCCGGGCGGGCCTTAAAGACCCCAAACGCCCCATCGGTTCCTTTGTTTTCCTAGGCCCGACTGGGGTTGGCAAGACGGAACTCGCGCGGGCTTTGGCGGACGCGATGTTTGGAGACGAGGACGCCATCATCCGCATCGACATGTCGGAGTTCATGGAACGCCACTCTACTGCCCGTTTGGTCGGCGCCCCTCCGGGATATGTCGGGTACGAGGAAGGCGGACAATTGACAGAGAAAGTGCGGCGCAAGCCCTATTCTGTCGTCCTTTTGGATGAGGTGGAAAAGGCGCATCCGGAAGTGTTCAACGTCTTGCTGCAGGTTCTCGACGACGGTCGGTTGACGGACGGCAAGGGGAGAACAGTCGATTTTCGCAACACCGTCATCATCATGACGTCCAACGTCGGTGCCGAAATGATCCGCAAAGGCGGTTCGCTAGGATTCAAACCAGACGCCGGAAGCCAATACACCGACATGAAGGGCAAGGTGCTCGAAGAACTGCGAAAGACATTCCGGCCCGAGTTCCTCAACCGCATCGACGAGACCATCGTCTTCCATTCGCTGAACGAGGACCAGATCCAGAAGATTGTGGACCTGTTGGTAGCCGACTTGCAAAAGCGCCTGCGCGATCAGGATATCGAGTTTACCCTGACTCCTGACGCTAAAATGTTCCTGGCAAAAGCCGGGTTCGACCCGCAGTACGGCGCAAGGCCGCTCAAGCGGGCAATTCAGCGCCACATTGAAGACAAATTGTCCGAAGCCCTTTTGGCCGGCAGTGTGAAGCGAGGCGACCGGGTCGAAATTGGCGTTCAAGGAGAGGAACTTGTCGTAAACCACGGAGCTCCGACTCTGTAGCCGTTTGCTGTCAGGGGAGAGGGTTTAATGGCCAGAACGTCGATAAAGTTTGTCTGCCAGGAATGCGGCTACGAGTCGGTTAAATGGATGGGAAAGTGCTCCGCTTGCGGCGCTTGGAACTCCATGGTCGAAGAAGTGGAATCCTCCCGCTCTCGGGGAGGGCGGGAGGATTCTGTGTTTTCCTCCAATCCGTTTGGTTCCAGTCAAATTGAACGGATTGGCAAGATTCCGTCGCAGTTGGAACGCCGTTTTACCACCGGATTTGGAGAGTGCGACAGAGTCCTTGGAGGAGGCATTGTCTCCGGTTCGCTGATCCTTATCGGCGGCGACCCAGGCATCGGAAAATCGACATTACTGCTTCAGCTTTCGCATAATTTAGCCGCATCCGGACATAAAGTGCTGTATGTATCGGCAGAAGAATCGGCTACACAGTTGAAACTTCGAGCCGAACGCCTCGGGACTGTCGAGGACGAATTGTACGTGCTGGCCGAAACCGATTTGGAGTTAGCCTTGCACGGGGTGGAAAAGCTGAAACCGGACTTTCTCGTCATCGACTCCATCCAAACGGTTTACCGGCCAGCTCTGACGTCGGCTCCCGGCAGCGTGTCACAGGTCCGCGAATCGACGGCGCTGTTGCTGAGAGTGGCCAAAACTCTCAACATTGCCACCTTTATCGTGGGGCACGTCACAAAGGATGGCAATCTTGCCGGCCCGAGGATGCTTGAACACATGGTTGATGCCGTACTATACTTCGAAGGAGAACGGCACCATACATACCGGGTGCTTCGCGCTGTGAAGAACCGGTTCGGGTCAACCAACGAGATCGCGATTTTTGAAATGAAAGAAGAAGGTTTGGCAGAGGTTAAAAATCCGTCGGAAATGTTCCTGTCTGAACGGTCCCAGATGACCCCTGGTTCTGCGGTGGTCGCTGCGCTCGAAGGGTCGAGACCTCTGCTGCTTGAAGTGCAGGCGCTCGTCGCCCCGACAAGTTTTGGAACGCCTCGGCGGATGGCCACTGGCGCCGACTACAACCGGGTTTCCCTAATCATGGCGGTGCTGGAAAAGCGACTTGGGCTGAAACTTCAGTCCTCTGACGCCTACGTCAACCTCGCGGGTGGAGTGCGGGTCGAAGAACCGGCAATTGACCTCGGTGTAGCGTTGGCCATTGCATCGAGTTTTCGCGATCGGCCGCTTCGGGCAGGAGACGTATATATCGGTGAGGTTGGTCTGACGGGGGAAGTACGCTCTGTGGCGAAACTCGAGCAGAGGGTTCGCGAAGCGGATAAATTGGGTTTTACAAGGTGTTTGGTTCCCGCACACAGCTTGCGTGGTTGGAAGCCACCGGGACAAATTGAAGTGGTCGGGATATCGACCTTGACAAACGCCATGGAATTGGCCTTGTAGGGGTGGACAGATGCGGGAAGACTCAAAGCGTGAGGCCGCAGTGAACAAAATTTTAAGGACAGTGGCACCAGGGACTGTCTTGCGCGAAGGAATCGAGAACATTCTGCGCGCGAAGACGGGCGGTTTAATTGTGGTTGGAGCCACCGAAGCCGTCCTTAGTATTACCGACGGCGGCTTCCCCATTCAGTGCGATTTAACGCCGTCGTATATCTATGAACTGGCGAAAATGGACGGCGCCATCGTCATCAGCGACGACCTGCGGAAAATTTTATATGCCAATGCCAATTTGAACCCTGACCATTCCATTCAGACTTCCGAGACCGGGACACGGCACCGCACGGCGGAACGGGTTGCAAAACAAACAGGCCAGTTGGTCATCAGCATTTCCCAGCGCCGGAACGTCATTACCCTCTACCAAGGAAATTTCAAATACGTCTTGAAGGATATCGGCGTCATTTTAACGAAGGCCAATCAAGCCATACAGACCTTGGAGAAGTACAAGGCTGTTCTCGACCAAGCCCTGACCAATCTCAGCGCGCTGGAGTTTGAGGACTTGGTGACGCTGCAGGAAGTGACACTGGTATTGCAGCGGTTCGAAATGGTTTTGCGCATCAAGTCTGAAATTCGCCGATACATTACGGAGTTGGGCACTGAGGGCAGACTGATTAGCATGCAGTTGGACGAACTGGTATCCCGCGTCGACGAGGAGGCGTATCTCCTTGTCAAGGATTATGGACTGATGGGGCCGGATCAAACACCCCATCAATTGCTGATTCAAATTCACGACTTGTCTTCCGACGAATTGCTGGACGGCGCCACTCTTGCAAAGGTGCTTGGGTATGTTTCCGCGAACATTAACGACGAACCTGTGTCGTCGCGGGGTTACCGTGTCCTGAACAAGATTGCGCGCCTCCCTCAGCCCGTGATTGAAAACTTGATCGAAAGCTTTGAATCCTTGTCTAACGTACTTTCTGCGTCCATAGAGGAACTCGACGAAGTCGAAGGCATTGGGACAGTGCGCGCTCGGGCCATCCGGGACGGATTGCGCCGGATTCAGGAACAAGTTTTTATAGACAGACATATCTAGGCGTTTTCGGGCATTGAGTACACAGTGGAGACTACGAGTGGTTGTTGACAAGAAAGGGTTGATTTTTATTGTGGACAAAAGCAATTCCCAGCCTTCTGACCATCAGCAATCTCATCATCGGCGTAGTTAGTTTGCTCCTTGCCTCGCGAGGATTTGCATCTGATGCAGCGCTGCTGGTTGTCATTGGGATGGCCTTAGACGGACTCGACGGTCGAGCGGCTCGGTACTTTAAGGCGGAAAGTGAATTTGGAAAGGAATTGGACTCATTATCCGACATCATCACTTTTGGTGTCGCTCCATCCGTCATCATGTACAACGTCGTGTTGCAGTATGAAGGATGGGTTGGCATGGCCGTCGCCGTACTGTTTCCGCTGGCTGGCGCATTGAGGCTTGCCCGCTTCAACATCCAGAAGACGTCGACAAAGTACTTTATCGGCCTGCCAATCACTGCCGCCGGTGGGATTTTGGCCACAATGGCGCTGTATCGCAACTTGTTGTCGCCAGCTGCTGTTATTTTACCCGTAGGCATGTTGATTTTATCCGTGCTTATGGTCAGTCAGGTGCGGTACCCAAACTTCAAAAAAATCGCGTTTCCTCGTTCGGCAATTGTGGTGGTCCCCATTCTGGCTGTATTGGTGTACATCGTGTTCCGATTTGAACAGGATTCAGCCAGACGACTGATTTTCGTGCCGTTGGCCCTGTATGCGTTGTATGGCATGGGCAGAGCTGTGCGAAAAAAGGCGCGGCGAAATCCAGACGGGGAATCTCAAAAAGTTTTTAAATCCAGCATAAAATAAAGCTTTACACATAGGTTGTTGTAGGGTAATTGTCAGATAACGGTCAAGATTAATGCATGAAGCCATCGTGGGTTCCTGCCGAGTCGTCTACAGCGGAGCGACTCGGTTTGTTGTTTTTGCCTTTTTTGACGCACGTTAAAGTCAATGTTAAACTTGATACACCACCCCAAAATTATTTTAGAGAAGTATGGAAGCAAACTTCATTGTATCCATTAGAACCACCATCGGGTTAGGGACTTATAGAGGTAAGAAAAACTTTTTGAAAACTAGCAATGTCGAGTTTTTTGATGGATATTTTTGCCCATACTAAAGGCAGGAGGTGAGAATCACATGGTGAAAAGAATAGTCCATTTGTTCTTCGCAGTCATTGGGGTGGTGCTCGGATACACATTTGCCCCGGACTTATTCGTGCGAGTATTTCATTTGGCGTCAGTTCCGTTTCGGTCGCCTTGGTTTGGAGCGGCTCTTGGCGGCGCCATCTTCATTTTGACCACGACTTGGTTGGTCAATTACGTGACAACACTGATTCGCTGGATCGAAGACAAGCTGCAAAAAACCCCATTGGCCGATATTCTAGGCGGCACCATTGGGATGGTTATCGGTTTGCTGGTCGCTTATCTGTTTACGCCTGCGATTCGCGAAATTCCTGTCGTGGGTCTGTCTGTGCAGTTTTTTGTAAGCATTTTGCTGGCTTATCTGGGATTGCGTATCGGCTTTACCAAGCGCGAGGACTTGGTGTCCTTGTTTGCTGGGAAACTGGTGTCTAAGGAACGGGATCGGGATAAAAAACAGAACTACAAGAACGGCGAAGCGAAGCTGCTCGATACCAGTGTCATTATCGACGGGCGCATCGCGGACCTGGTTCAAACAGGGTTTTTGGATGGAGTCCTGATTATTCCGGCCTTTGTTCTGCAAGAACTGCAGCACATCGCCGACTCTTCAGACGTTTTGAAGCGGAATCGCGGGAGGCGCGGTTTGGACGTGCTCAACCGCATCCAAAAGGAACTCAAGGTCAAAGTTCAAATTGTGGAGACCGACTTTGACGATATTCAAGAAGTCGACAGTAAATTGGTGCGGCTAGCCAAACACATGAACGGGAAGGTTGTCACCAACGACTTTAACCTCAACAAAGTTTGCGAGCTTCAGGGAGTTGCTGTGTTGAATATCAACGACCTGGCTAACGCGTTAAAACCCATCGTATTGCCGGGTGAAGAACTGAACGTTCAGGTCATTAAGGACGGAAAAGAATACAATCAAGGCGTCGCGTATTTAGACGACGGCACGATGATTGTCATTGAAGGCGGCCGGGAATACATCGGCGGCAAACTCGACGTATTGGTGACCAGTGTCCTGCAGACATCGGCCGGGCGCATGATTTTTGCAAAACCGAAGTTGTTGGAGAAGGCGTTGTAACAACCAGCACGGTTCTAAGTCAGTGAGCAGGAACTCAGTCGTACGCACACGGTATGCGACTGACCTGCTAAGGGCTGCCCCCGAAACGCGGTATAACCGCCAAAAGGGGGCGGCCTTTTTCCCGTATCACAGGTTTAGCTGAGGTTTTGTCTTGCTTTGCAGTGGTGGGATGAGCCAAGATAGGATCGATTGCGTGTGGCGGAAGTGTTCTGGAAGGCGGGAGTTTGCAATGGTATATGGGATTGTCGTTGCGGGCGGAAAGGGAACCCGGATCGGTTATCGTAAGCAGTACGCGTTGCTTGCAGGAGTGCCTGTGTGGCAAAGGTCTGTGGAAGCCCTTATGGCTGGCGGCGTAGAAGAGCTTTGGCTTGTGGTGCCGGATGAAGACGTCTCCGCTTTACGCGCTGAACTGCTCGGGGAACTTCGTCAGCACTTGCGAGACTGCCTTCGGGTTGTGGGCGGAGGCAGTACGCGGTTCCAATCTGTCCAAAATGGTCTCAAGGCCATCTTGCAGGGGCCATCACTGCAGCAGGGCGACTTGGTGGCCATACACGATGCTGCCCGTCCCTTTGTTCTGCCTGCAGACGTAGCACGCACCATTGAGCAGGCCAGGGTGTGCGGAGGCTCCATCTTGGCTCAACCCTGTGTCGACACGATGAAGCAGGTGAACGAACAAAACATTGTGCGTACAGTGCCGCGCGATAACCTGTGGCACGCTCAGACACCTCAAGTCTTTGCGGCCGAACGGTTAAAAACGGCGTACCTGGAACATGTACCAGGCGCCGCTGTGACGGATGACGCGTCGCTATTTGAAGAACTGGGCTTTCCGGTTCAGGTTGTGGCTTCAAGCGGCTTTAACGGCAAAATCACTACGGCTGCTGACATGGATCTGGCACATTGGATGGCGCAGCAGCGTTGGGGGGAATAAACAGTTGCGAATTGGACTCGGTTTTGACATTCACCGCGTGACTTCGGAACGAAAGCTGTTTTTGGGAGGGGTACAAGTCCCCTCTGAGTTTGGGTTGGAAGGCCATTCGGACGCGGATGTCGTGTTGCACGCCGTCATGGATGCGCTCTTGGGAGCCCTTGCACTCGGGGACATCGGGCAGCACTTTCCCAATACGGATGCGGCCTATGCTGGCGCGGACAGCCGCGACCTCGCGCGTCGCGTGTGGGCAATGATTTGCGAACGAGGCTACAGGATTGCTAACATGGACGTGATGGTTCTTGCCGAAGCGCCGAAGATCGGACCGTATACTCAGCAAATGCGCCAGACGATGGCTCAATTGTTCGAGTGCTCACCCGAACAAATTAGTGTAAAGGCGACAACCATGGAAAAGCTGGGTCCGATCGGGCGCAAAGAGGGCATAGCTGCAGAGGCTGTCGTGTTGCTTTTGCCGCAAACAAGGGAGACTGATGTGATATGACGGTTCGCGTGAGGTATGCACCGAGCCCAACTGGGCATCTCCACATCGGTGGTGTCCGCACGGCCTTATTCAACTATTTTTACGCCCGCCATTACAATGGGCAATTTATCTTGCGTTTTGAAGATACAGACTTGGACCGCAACGTCCCAGGTGCGGAGGAGGAGATGCTCAAAGGGTTTCGCTGGCTCGGGGTCGATTGGGACGAAGGGCCGGACGTGGGAGGTCCATATGGTCCATACCGGTGCACGGAGCGACTGGACATCTACCGGAGTTATCTGCAGAAGTTGGTGGATGCAAACGCAGCGTACCCGTGCTTTTGCTCCCCTGAAGAACTCGAGGCGGAGCGCGAGGCAGCTGCGGCACAAGGGAGAATTTCCGGATACAGCGGGCGTTGTCGGCACCTGAGCGATGAACAGCGGCAGCAAAAGCTAGCGGAAGGAAGAGTCCCAAACTGGCGGTTTGCGGTCCCAATGGGTGCTGAGTTGGCGTTTACCGACCTTATTCGAGGAGACATGCGTTTCCAAACTGACGATATCGGAGACTTTGTCATCGTGAAGTCGAACGGCATTCCGACGTACAACTTCCAGGTAGTCATAGACGATGCTCTGATGAACATCACTCATGTCATTCGCGGAGAGGAACACTTGTCCAATACGCCGAAACAACTGCTTGTGTATCAAGCGCTTGGGTTTGAACCGGCGACTTTCGCCCATTTGCCGCAAGTGCTCGACCAAACCCGCAAAAAATTGAGCAAACGCGATCCGAACGTGAAACCTGTACACATCTATCGCGAAGAAGGGTATCTGCCTGAAGCCATCGTCAACTTTTTGGCTTTACTGGGCTGGTCGCCGGGAGGCGAAGAGGAAATCATGGCGTTCGCGGAGATCGTAGAGAAGTTCGACCTCGATCGCGTCAACCGCAGCGGCGCCGTATTCGACGTGGACAAACTTCACTGGATGGCAGGGCAGTACATGAAACAACTGCCCAACGAAGAGCTGACCGACATGGTGCAGCAGTATCTCGATAAGCGAGGAATGCGGCTCCCGCAAGGGCGGGGCAGACAGTGGCTGGAAGGCGTTGTCGCACTGCTTCATGAAAAAATGTCGTGTGTTGCAGAGTTTCCCGCGTTGGCTCAGGATTTCTTTCGCGCCGAGACCGAGTTGAGCCAAGAAGCGCTTGAGGTCCTCAAGGAAGACGGCGCTTTAGCCGTTGTTGCGCGATACCAGGAACTGGCCAAAGACGCGGATTCGTGGAGCGCAGAAGCTAGTAAAGGCTGGTTTAAACAAGTGGGTGCTGAACTGAATGTGAAAGGGCGTAAGCTGTTTATGCCCGTGCGGGCCGCATTGACGGGAGAAGTCCACGGTCCGGATTTGCAGCAGACAGTTTTTTTGCTGCAAAAGGAATGGGTGCTAGCCCGTCTTGATAAGGCCCTGACGGTTTTGTCCCATTGATGCCAGCTTGTCTCCCAATGGCCGCAGCCAGTCCCAGCACAGTCAGTCCTTGCACCGATGAGTTGTGTGACTGTGCTGAAACCCGTTTGACAAAGCGGCAGCAACGTGTACAAAATAAAGCATACTTAGAATTCCAAACTGAATTTGCAATGGGCAGAAAGAGTACATTCGAAGTGGGTTTTCAGAGAGCAACTGTCCGGCTTGCGAGCCGAGGTGTGAGCAGATGCAGCCCAGTGAATGGAAGTGCGTCTGTCCGCTTTGGAAGGAACAGCCATGTACGCAATGCGCTCACAGCCAGACTGTACGCAACGCTCTCATGCGCTAAGTAAACTCCAACGGGGAGGTCCCGTTACAGGCCGGGTTAAGCGGGCGCATCCGTGCGCCAACCGGAGTGGAACCGCGGTAGATACCGTCTCTGAGAAGAGGCGGTTTTTTTGTTTTGTACGTTTTTGTGCTTGTGCGTGTTTCGTTTTGTGCGATCCGTCTTTTTTACATGTCTGGGCATCTTTTGGAAAAGGAGATGACATTTGCAGGATGAGTATTTACCTCTACAACAGTTTGTCAGGGACCAAGGAAGAACTGCGGACCATTGAACCTGGAAAAGTGCGGTTTTACGCGTGCGGTCCTACCGTGTACAACTACTTTCACTTGGGCAATGCGAGGATGTTTGTGGTCTTTGACACTGTCCGCAGATACTTGGAATACAGAGGTTACGAAGTCCGGTTCGTTCAAAACTTTACGGATGTAGACGACCGCATCATCCAACGCGCTCAGGAGACCGGTCAGGATGTCCGGGAAGTGGCCGACTACTACATCGATGGCTACTTCGAAGACGCGGACAAGTTGGGAATCCGCAGGGCCACCGTGCATCCCAGAGTGACGGAGTGCATCGATGACATCATCTCGTTTATCGCAGATTTGATCGAGAAAAAGCACGCGTATGTTGCCAATGGGAACGTGTATTTTGATACGTCCACCTTTGCCGATTACGGGAAGCTGTCTCATCAGTCTTTGGACGAAATGCGGGCAGGGTTTCGTATCGAGGTCCACGAGGAAAAGGACGACCCAACGGACTTTGCTCTGTGGAAGGCAGCAAAGCCAAACGAGGAGTACTGGGACAGTCCTTGGGGACCCGGGCGTCCGGGCTGGCACATCGAGTGCTCCGTGATGAACGACAAGTACTTGGGGGAGCAAATTGACATCCACGCCGGTGGGCGGGATTTGATTTTTCCTCATCACGAGAACGAGATCGCCCAGACGGAAGCAAGGACAGGGCATCAATTTGCGCACTACTGGCTGCATAACGGGACCTTGAACATCAACGGAGAGAAAATGTCCAAATCCCTGGGTAACTTCATTATGACGCGAGACTTATTGCAACGGCGTTCGGCTCGAACCGTTCGGTTCTTCTTACTCGGTGCCCATTACAGGCATCCACTCAACTACACCGAGGAGGCAATGGACCAGTCTGAGCAGGCGTTAGAGCGCATCGACCGGGCTCTGCGAAACCTGTCGCACCGCGAAAGTGCACTGCGCAGCGCGCAGGAGTTCACTGCCTTGAGCAAGGGAAACGAGGGTGGGGACGACGCGGTCCGAGAGCAGGTCGAGCAGTCCAGACAGGCCTTTAAACGAGCCATGGACGACGACTTTAACACGGCTGACGGTATCGCAGCCATCTTCGACGGTGTCCGGCTCGCAAACACCTATCTCACGGGGGACCGAGTGACCGCAACTGGCGCAGGGCTGTGGTTGGATTTGCTGGAAGAACTGCTTTCAGTCCTTGGGCTCGAGCCTGAGGAAGAATCGCAGGAGCTGGTGGAAGCGGATATTCTCGAGCGGATTGAGGCGCGCAACCAGGCCCGCCGGCGGCGTGATTTCGCCGAGGCGGACGCGATCCGGGACGAACTGGTCTCGCATGGCATCGTTCTGGAAGACACAGCTCAGGGCACGCGGTGGCACAAAGCATGATGACTCCGCAGTGGCCGGTTAAACAACTGTCTCCCCTGGCACTCGCCTTTATCGGAGACGCGGTGTGGGAAGTGTACGCCCGCAACCACGTGATGCAGCGGGGGATACGAAAACCGGGAGAACTTCACAGCGCTGCAACGCTATACGTGCGGGCGAAGTCGCAGGCTCAACTGGCACAGTGGCTGTTTGCAGACTTGACTCCTGCTGAGCAGGACATGCTGAAAAGAGGGCGGAATGCCAAATCGGGTCACGCGCGCAAAAATGCTGAGATTTTGGAGTACCGGCACAGCACCGGGTTTGAGACACTGATAGGTTACCTGTACGGGAGCGGACAGAACCAACGGCTGGACGAATTGTGCGAAAAAGCGCTGGCTTTAATTGATGAGCGGAAGGATGAAGCAAAGGGATGAAACCAACGAACGGAAGAAATACGAGGGGTCCAAATCGCACAGGTGAGGCGAGGCGGGGAGGCAATTTTGGCCGAAGCGATGCCGGGCGGCCGGGTCGCAGTTTTACCCGGGGGCAAGACGACGGAGGACGGCGCGATTCCGGTGAAGGCCGTGGCCCGGATCGGAACCGGGACGACAGGCGCAGCTTTAGTGCTGGACGCCCTGGTGAAGAACGACGGGGTCCGGGTTCAGGACCTGGATACCGCGGCGGCCGTACGGCAGCAAGCCGCGATTCGTTTCGCGGTGGAACCAGGCGGAACTCAGGCAATGATTGGGCCCCCAGTCAGCGCCAACGGCCAGGGCAGTCCAGGCGCCAGCAGCCGGGCGAATCCAGCCAACGCCAGCGGCCAGGCGAGCTCAGCCAACGCGAACCGCGGCGGTACGAGGCTGACGTTGCACCAGCGAGGTCTGTGGATGAACAAACCGTTTCAGAAATCATTGTGGGGCGTCATCCGGTGTTGGAGGCTCTCAAAGCGGAACGCCCGCTCAACAAGTTATTGGTTGCCGAATCGGCTGAGGGCGGTAGCTTAACCGAGATCCTCGGCAAAGCCAAGGCTTTGGGGATTGTCATTCAAACCGTGCCTCGCAGCCACTTAAACATGTTGTCCCAAGGACACCAGGGAGTCGTTGCCTATGTGGCTGCGCACGAGTATGTTGGCTTGGAAGAGATTATGGCCCGTTCAACCGGTCAGCCGCCCTTGGTGGTTCTGCTCGATGGGGTTACCGACCCGAACAACCTCGGCGCCGTTCTGCGGACGGCTGAAGCCGCTGGAGCTCAAGGCGTCGTTATCCCCAAACGGCGGGCGGTACAACTGACCGACGTCGTAGCCAAAACGGCTGCGGGTGCATTGGAATACGTTCCTGTTGCACGGGTTTCCAATTTGATTCAAGCGATGGAACAACTCAAACAGGCAGGGTATTGGATTGCGGGTACGGATGTCGAGGGAACACAAGTATACACCCAGGTGGACTACAAGGGACCGACGGCTGTGGTCATTGGCTCGGAGGGGCAAGGATTGAGCAGGTTGGTTAAGGAAAACTGCGATTACCTGGTTCGAATTCCGATGTTGGGGCAACTCCAAAGCCTCAACGCATCCGTCGCTGCAGGGGTCCTGCTTTATGAAGCGGTCCGCCAGAGGAGTTAGCGACAAGCCAGCCAACGCCGGCCGATTTTCGAAGTGTCTCATTGTCGATGGCTATAACATTGTGGCGCGCGTGAAACAGTCGGCGCTCAGTGAGGTCCACAATTTGGACGCGGCTCGCGACGAACTGCTCGATTTGCTCATGGAATACTCCGCATTTACAGGGGAACACGTGATTTTAGTGTTTGATGCGCACCGCACCGACGACGCTGGGAGCGAGACGCTTCGGGGCGGTGTCCGCATCATTTACACCTATAAAAACGAGACCGCAGACGAACGGATTGAGCGGTTGGTGTATGAGTTGAGAGACGTCTATCGGGAAATTACCGTGGCTACATCCGATATCGCCGAACAGCAGGTTGCGTTTGGCGGAGGAGCCCTGCGGATTACTTCTGGGGAACTGGTTTCGCGCCTTTTACAAGCCAAATCCCGCATCAAAGGGAAAGTGCATGGAACTCATGGCGGAAAACGCAACACCCTCAGTGAGCATTTGCGTCGAGATGTGGCGGATATCCTCGAAAAGTGGCGCCGTCGATGAAACCTAGGATTGATTCTAATAGATTACATAATGTATAATCGGTTCATCCTGGTTTTATCGGGGGGGAAGACTATGCAGACAGATACTAATCTCCTTCCGTTACTTGAAGAACGAACCGATGAGGAACTGGTGGATGCCGTTCGGTTGGGAGACGACGAGGCCCTTGAGTACCTCATCCACAAATACCGCAACTTCGTTCGAGCTAAGGCGCGCTCTTACTTTCTGATTGGGGCAGACCGAGAAGATATTGTTCAAGAGGGCATGATTGGTTTATACAAATCCATTCGAGACTTCCGAGAGGATAAGTTGACCTCTTTTAAGGCCTTTGCGGAGTTGTGTATCACGCGCCAAATTATTACGGCAATTAAGACGGCTACACGGCAGAAACACATCCCGTTAAATTCTTATATATCGCTGGACAAGCCAATTTACGATGAAGAGTCGGATCGTACGCTGCTCGACGTGCTTTGTGGCGCTAGAGTCACCGATCCCGAAGAGTTGGTCATCAACCAGGAAGAGTTTGACGACATTGAGGTTAAAATGTCCGAATTATTAAGCGATTTGGAAAGGAAAGTTTTGATGTTGTACCTTGACGGTCGCTCGTACCAGGAAATCGCGGTTGATTTGGACAGACATGTCAAATCCATCGACAACGCTTTGCAAAGAGTGAAGCGCAAGTTGGAGAAGTACCTCGTATACCGGAACGTCTGGGTGTAACGGTTTCGGGTTTGACGGCCTTTGACAAGGCGGTGAACTTGACATCCCGTCTTTATCTGTGGTAGGTTATCTAGGTCTAGATTCACACAAGAGACGTATGTCTCTTTTTCTTTGTGGAAAGGCAATTCGATATCGCAAGTGGGAGGTGCTCTCAGATGCGCGTTATTATTACGTTGGCCTGCACCGATTGCAAACAACGCAACTACACCACGGTGAAAAACAAGAAAAACGACCCGGACAGGGTTGAGTTTAAGAAGTTTTGTCGATTCTGTAATAGTCACACCGTGCACCGCGAAACCCGCTAAGTGGGGCTGCGCGGTGAAAGTGAGGTCCTGGAAATGGCGAAGCCGAGTGAAAAGATCTTGCAACCGAAACGGCGCAAGACTGGCGTTGTTGCTTTTTTTCGGGAATCGCTCATCGAAATCAAGCGAGTGCGGTGGCCTGGAAGGCAAGAGGTCATCAACTACACAACGGCGGCAGTCCTCACTACCATTGTGATGGGACTTTTAGTGTGGGGTTTTGATTTAGGCATAGCGAAGCTGATGTCTTTGATCGGCTTGGTTTAACGTTGGGTATAGGGGGTGCGGGGCATACCGCCCTCAACATGGATAACCTCGAAAAACAGTGGTATGTGATTCATACGTATTCAGGGTATGAAAACAAAGTGAAGCAAAACCTAGAGAGTCGGGTCCAGACAATGGCGATGGGAGACAAGATCTTTCAAATCCTTGTCCCTACTGAGGAAGAGCTTGAGGTCAAGAACGGCAAGAAGCGGGTCGTTCAGCGCAAGGTCTTTCCGGGTTACGTTTTGGTGGAAATGATTATGACGGATGACTCGTGGTATGTCGTCCGGAATACTCCGGGTGTAACTGGCTTTGTTGGATCCGCGGGCGGTGGCTCTAAGCCGGTGCCGTTGTTGCCGACAGAAGTCCGTGCCATCCTCGGGCACATGGGTGTTGAGGCGGTCCGTACCAAGGTCGACTTTGAACTTGGGGAGATTGTGCGCATTACGGACGGGCCGTTGGCGGACATGGTTGGGAACATCGAGGAAATCAACGCGGATCAGCGCAAACTACGCGTTTTGGTCTCCATGTTCGGGCGTGACACACCCCTGGAATTGGATTTTGAGCAAGTTGAGAAACTGTCGTAGAATGTATTCTTGGCAGAACTCGGGTTCCAGTGCTGTTTGCTGACCTGTTTCTGCGGCGCGTTTCGTGCCGTGATATAATGCGTTACGGACCTTGGTGACTGTGCCGCCTTACGGCCGGATGCGTTGTCTTGGCTGTGGTGAAGGCGGGGCTTTGTGTTGCCTGTCTGTAATCGTGGGAGGGCTATGCCCGAATACCACACTATGAGGCAAAGGAGGTGGACGTGTTGCCGAAGAAAATCGTGAAGGTCGTCAAACTGCAGATTGCTGCAGGTAAGGCCACCCCAGCGCCCCCGGTAGGACCTGCTCTTGGCCAAGCCCAAGTCGGGAACATCATGGGCTTTTGTAAGGAGTTCAATGCCCGTACTGCAGACCAGGTTGGTATGATTATTCCTGTGGTCTTGTATGTTTACGAAGATCGCTCCTATACGTTTGACCTGAAAACTCCCCCGGCGGCAGTGCTCCTGAAGAAGGCTGCTGGCATCGAATCCGGTTCCGCTGAGCCCAACAAAACGAAAGTGGCGAAGCTGAAACGGGACAAGGTGCGCGAAATCGCGGAGAGCAAAATGCAAGACCTGAACGCTGCGAGCGTTGAGGCAGCGATGCGCATGGTTGAGGGAACAGCACGCAGTATGGGCATCGTGATCGAAGACTGAGTGTGTAGTTCGTGGGAGGTCTTGTACCGTTTCACCACAATGGAGGTGTAAAAATGGCTCGTACATCAAAGCGCCTTGCGCAGGCGGTGAAGCTGGTAGATCCCAGCAAAGCCTATGACGCCAAGGAAGCGATTGATTTAGTGAAACAACTGGCGTCCGCCAAGTTCGACGAGACCGTCGAAGCGGCGATTCGCTTGGGGGTCGACCCGAAGAAACAGGATCAGCAGGTTCGCGGAGCCGTCGTGTTGCCGCACGGCACCGGAAAAACAGCTCGCGTCTTGGTCTTTGCCAAAGGCGACAAGGCAAAGGAAGCCGAAGCAGCGGGTGCGGACTTCGTCGGTGACGACGACATGATTCAAAAGGTGTCCCAAGGCTGGTTCGACTTCGACGTCGTCGTGGCGACTCCGGATATGATGGGTTCTGTGGGTCGTTTGGGCCGCATTTTAGGTCCAAAGGGCTTGATGCCGAATCCGAAGACAGGAACTGTCACGTTTGACGTGGCGCGTGCGATTTCCGAAATCAAGGCTGGTAAAATCGAGTACCGCCTGGACAAAGCGGGCAACGTGCACGCCCCGATTGGCAAAGCGTCATTCGACGCCGAGCAATTGTTGGCGAATTTCTATACCTTGATGGACGCGTTACAGAAAGCGAAGCCGGCAGCAGCAAAAGGGACCTACTTCCGAAACGTTGCGTTGAGTTCCACGATGGGTCCCGGCGTGCGTGTCAACGCGCAGCGCGTTGCACCTGTTGGGGAATAAATCTGCCAGGTTTTGAACCTTGACCTTCACGGGTCGAGGCGTTAATATAGTCCGTGTTTTCATGCGAAACTAAATACCTGGATGAACCGAAGACCGCAGGTCCGCTTTCGCGGGTAATGGGGAACCGCCTGCCGAGGTTCGCGCTGGATTGAACATAGATTCGTCTGTCGCGCCTCCGTCTCGGGGGCGCGATTTTGCGTGAACTGACCGAGTGAGTCCTGGGTAAGGCCAAGTGGGAGGTGTCAAAGCAATGGGTGTACGTGAAGAGAAAGAGCAAGTGGTTCGAGAGATTGCGGACCGTTTGACGCGCAGCAAGTCCACGATTGTGACCGACTATCGCGGCCTCAACGTGGCTGAGGTCACCGAGTTGCGCAAACAGCTTCGCGAAGCCGGTATTGAGTACCAAGTACTCAAAAACACATTGGCGCGCAGAGCTGCTGCACAAGTGGAGTTAGCAGGCCTCGACGAGTACTTGGTGGGACCGACAGCGATTGCCTTTGGTTACGAAGACGTCGTGGCTCCCGCGAAAGTGCTCAACGATTTTGCGAAGAAACACAAAGCGCTTGAACTCAAAGGCGGCGTTGTAGAAGGCCGTATCGTGTCTGCGCAGGAAATCGATAGCTTGGCGAACTTGCCGTCGCGCGAAGGTTTGCTTTCCATGCTGCTCAGTGTGTTGCAAGCGCCGATGCGGAATTTTGCTTATGCAGTTCAGCAGGTTGCCGATAAGCAGGGAGCAGCCGAGTAAAAGCTTTTGCGGTGTTTCTTAAAAGCGGTGAAAACACAAGATGATTGTCCAATGAGGAGGCGTCCTAAGTGACCAAAGAAGATATTTTAGAATCCATTAAAGGCATGACAGTATTGGAACTCAACGACTTGGTGAAGGCGATCGAGGAAGAGTTCGGCGTAACTGCAGCGGCTCCAGTAGCCATGGTTGGTGGTGCTGGCGCAGGCGCAGCAGAGGAAGCAGCTGAGCAAACCGAGTTTGACGTCATTCTGACGGCTGCCGGCGGTTCAAAGATCAACGTCATCAAGGTGGTTCGCGAAGTGACCGGTCTCGGCCTGAAAGAAGCCAAAGAATTGGTCGACAACGCACCGAAAGCCATCAAGGAAAAGGTTTCAAAAGAAGACGCAGAAGCCATCAAGGCCAAGCTCACCGACGCGGGTGCATCCGTGGAAGTCAAGTAATTTTTCGAACAATCCAGGGCACCCTTTGGGTGCCCTTTTGTCTTTGGTGTTCATCTTTTTTTCTGAGGGATTCACGTTCATTCGAATTTCCACTTTGTCGCTTGCCATCCGTTGCCTGAGGCCGAGAGGAGCCTTGTTCCATGACTGAGCATTATTACTCGCCTTCCCCGGAGGTGAAACGGGAACCGCGGGAGGTTGCGCTTCGAGCGCGCAACCGCGAGTTCTTACTACACAGTGATGCGGGCGTCTTTTCGAAGCGAGGACTGGACTTCGGCACTCGTGTCATGATTGAGGCGGCAGAGTTGCCGGACGGCGCTCAAGCCGTCGATCTCGGATGTGGATACGGTCCTGTGGCGGCGGTTTTAGGGAGTGTTTACCCAACCTCCCGGTGGACACTGGTGGATGTCAACGAACGGGCTGTGGAGTTGGCGCGGCAAAACACGGCGCCTCTTGGGAATCGCGCGACCGTGCTGCAAAGTGACGGATTTGCCGCCATTCCGGATCTTCGGGCTGATGCCGTGTTTTTGAACCCCCCGATTCGCGCTGGAAAGGCCGTGGTCTACCGGTTGTTTGAGGAAGCGGCCAGACACCTGCGCGCACGCGGTGAGCTTTGGGTTGTGATTCAAAAGAAGCAAGGGGCAAAAAGTGCGCAGTCCAAACTCATGGAACTGTTCGAGTCTGTAGAGGTGGCCGCCAAAGACGGTGGGTATTTCGTCTATCGCTGCCGTGAATCTGTTTTGACAGCTCGGTAACGAAAATGCATCGAAGAGAAGCCAGCGTAAAGCTTCAAGAAGAAAAATTTGAAAAACCCGCGTGAAAACGAAAAAGGCTGTTTGACATAAATAAAGTGATGTGATATAGTTAGTGAATGCAGACTAATTTTGAATGGACGGGTGTCCTGCCGCGAATGAATAAAAATCAGGTCACTTGGTTATAGGTGAATACAGCATCCCCGTTAAAAAATGTGGTTCCATGCAACCTCATTTTATTTTTGTTTGTTTAGGTATGCTTATGAATTCGGCATAAGGGGTGACAGATTTGCAGGGACACATGGTCAAGTATGGATGGCGTGAACGGCGGTCCTATTCACGCATTCAAGAAGTGCTGGATCTGCCAAACTTGATTGAGATTCAGCAGAAGTCCTACGAATGGTTTTTGCGTGAAGGACTCCGGGAGATGTTTGCGGACATTTCTCCGATTCAGGACTTTACTGGGAACCTTGTGCTGGAGTTTATCGACTATAGTCTCGGAGAACCAAAGTACGACGTCGAAGAGTCGAAAGAGCGGGATGTTACATACGCGGCTCCGCTCCGCGTCAAGGTTCGTCTCATCAACAAAGAGACGGGCGAAGTCAAAGAGCAAGAAGTCTTCATGGGCGACTTTCCGCTCATGACGGAAACCGGAACGTTTATTATCAACGGCGCCGAACGCGTCATTGTCAGCCAGCTTGTCCGGTCCCCCAGTGTCTATTTTAACAGCAAGCTCGACAAAAATGGCAAGCGCACCTATGCCGCGACGGTAATTCCGAACCGCGGCGCCTGGCTGGAATTCGAAACCGATGCCAAAGATGTGGTGTACGTCCGGATCGACCGCACGCGCAAGCTTCCCATCACGGTTCTTTTGCGCTCTTTAGGGTTGGGTTCCGATCAGGACATCATCAACTTGATTGGCGAAGACGACTACCTCCGCAACACGCTCGACAAAGATACGACGGATTCAACCGAACGCGCGCTCATTGAGATTTACGAACGCCTCCGTCCGGGTGAACCCCCGACTGTGGAAAACGCGCGGGCGCTGTTGGCGTCTCGGTTTTTTGACCCGAAGCGCTACGACCTCGCGAACGTCGGTCGTTACAAGATCAATAAAAAGCTTCATATCAAAAACCGTTTGCTGAATCAGCGCTTGGCGGAGACTTTGGTGAATGCCGACACCGGGGAAATTGTCGCCGAGGCTGGTCAGATGGTCGACCGCCGTCTCCTCGACAAAATCATTCCGGCACTCGAAGGCAATGTCGGCCGTTTTTCGGTTCGGGCGACCGCTGAGTTGTTGGAAGACGACGTCGTCGAAATGCAGATGGTCAAGATCTTCAGCCCAACGGAAGACGGCAAAGTGCTCCACGTGATTGGCAACGGCGGTGTCGATCGGTCGGTCAAGCACATCCTGCCTGCCGACATTCTTTCGGCCGTCAGCTACTTCTTTGACTTGCTCCACGGCGTTGGCACCACGGACGACATCGACCACTTGGGCAACCGCCGTCTGAGGTCTGTCGGGGAATTGCTGCAAAACCAATTCCGGATTGGCTTGTCGAGAATGGAACGCGTCGTTCGCGAGCGCATGTCGATTCAAGACGCCAACTCCATCACGCCGCAGGCCTTAATCAATATTCGCCCGGTCATCGCGGCTATTAAAGAGTTTTTCGGTTCCAGCCAGTTGTCGCAGTTTATGGACCAGACCAATCCGCTTGCGGAATTGACGCACAAGCGCCGGTTGTCCGCTCTTGGCCCTGGCGGTTTGACGCGTGAACGCGCCGGGTTCGAAGTGCGCGACGTCCATCCTTCTCACTATGGACGTATGTGCCCCATCGAGACCCCTGAAGGTCTGAACATTGGGTTGATTAACTCGCTGTCTTCGTACGCGCGCATCAACGAATATGGATTCATCGAAACGCCGTACCGCCGCGTGGACCCAGATACGGGCGTGGTTACGGAGCACATCGATTATCTGACCGCGGACGAAGAAGACAACTACATCGTGGCTCAGGCCAACGCGAAACTGACAGACGATCAGCACCTGGCGGAAGAAGAGGTCGTCGCCCGCTACCGCGATGAAGTCTTGACGGTTCCTCGCGATCGCGTTGACTACATGGACGTATCGCCCAAACAGGTTGTTTCTGTCGCTACCGCGTTGATTCCGTTTTTGGAAAACGACGACGCCAACCGCGCCTTAATGGGTTCGAACATGCAGCGTCAGGCGGTGCCTTTGCTGGTGCCGGATGCCCCTTACGTCGGCACGGGCATGGAGTACCGCGCTGCTCGCGACTCGGGGGTTTGCGTGGTCGCCAAGCGCACGGGGGTTGTCGAGCGGGTGACGGCCAAGGAAATTTGGGTGCGCCACCAGCAGGAAGTGGACGGACAGCTTGTCAAGGGAGACCTCGACAAGTACCGGCTCATTAAATACTCCCGTTCCAACCAGAACACCTGCATTAACCAGCGTCCGATTGTGCGCGCGGGGCAGGTGGTTCATCCGGGCGACGTCCTGGCTGACGGACCTGCGACAGACACCGGCGAGCTCGCCTTGGGCCGCAACGTCCTTGTCGCGTTTATGACCTGGGAAGGGTACAACTACGAAGACGCTATCTTGCTGTCGGAGAAAGTTGTCAAAGAGGACATCTACACTTCGATTCACATTGAAGAATACGAGTTAGAAGCGCGCGATACCAAGCTCGGGCCGGAGGAAATCACCCGGGACATCCCGAACGTCGGTGAAGAAGCGCTGAAGAACCTCGACGAACGCGGCATCATCCGCATCGGCGCGGAGATCCGCGCAGGAGATATCCTGGTCGGGAAGGTCACGCCGAAGGGCGTCACCGAACTGACAGCTGAGGAACGCCTGCTGCACGCCATCTTTGGCGAGAAGGCGCGCGAAGTGCGGGATACGTCTTTGCGGGTACCTCACGGCGGCGCTGGCATTGTAGTCGACGTGAAGGTGTTTACACGCGAGAACGGAGACGAACTGCCAGCTGGCGTCAACCAGTTGGTGCGCGTCTACATTGCGCAAAAGCGCAAGATCTCCGAAGGCGACAAAATGGCTGGACGCCATGGAAACAAGGGTGTTGTGGCCCGTATCCTTCCAGAAGAGGATATGCCGTTTTTGGAGGACGGAACTCCCGTTGAGATCGTGCTCAATCCGTTGGGTGTGCCTTCCCGCATGAACATCGGGCAGGTGTTGGAAACCCACTTGGGGATGGCGGCGAAAGCCCTCGGGCTTCGCATTGCGACTCCGGTTTTTGACGGCGCTCGCGCCGAAGACGTGTTTTCCACGCTCGAAGAGGCAGGTTATTCGCCGGACGGCAAGCACGTTCTGTACGATGGAAGGTCTGGAGAAGCGTTTGACAACCGGGTGACGGTTGGATACGTATATATGCTCAAACTGCATCACTTGGTGGACGACAAGATTCACGCCCGTTCCACAGGACCGTACTCTTTGGTCACGCAGCAGCCTTTGGGCGGCAAGGCGCAGTTCGGCGGCCAACGCTTCGGCGAGATGGAAGTTTGGGCTCTGGAAGCTTACGGCGCGGCCTATACGCTGCAGGAAATTCTTACGGTGAAGTCCGATGACGTGGTCGGCCGGGTGAAGACCTACGAGGCCATTGTCAAGGGCGAAAACGTCCCGGAACCGGGTGTGCCGGAGTCGTTTAAGGTGTTGATTAAGGAATTGCAAAGCCTCGGCATGGACGTAAAAATCCTGAGCGAAGACGAACAGGAAATCGTCATCCGGGAAAGCGACGACGACGAGGACACGGGCGAAAAGCTTAACCTCAACCTCGAGATGCACGAAGTAGGAGAGTAAGCATCTCAGGTTATCCGAACAGGGGGGCACTCGATGTTAGATGTGAACAACTTCGAATTCATGAAGATTGGGCTCGCCTCACCGGAGAAGATTCGGTCTTGGTCCCACGGCGAAGTGAAAAAGCCGGAGACCATCAATTACCGAACCCTGCGGCCGGAAAAGGAAGGTTTATTCTGCGAGAAGATCTTTGGTCCAGTGCGGGACTGGGAGTGCCATTGCGGAAAGTACAAGAGGGTTCGCCACAAGGGTGTCGTATGTGACCGGTGCGGCGTCGAAGTGACGCGTTCGAAAGTTCGCCGCGAGCGGATGGGACACATCGAACTGGCAGCGCCTGTATCGCACATCTGGTACTTCAAAGGAATTCCCAGTCGGATGGGCTTGGTCCTCGACATGTCGCCGCGGGCGTTGGAAGAAGTCATCTACTTTGCTTCTTACGTCGTGACCGACCCCGGCGATACGCCGCTGGAGAAAAAGCAGTTGTTGAGCGAAAAAGAGTACCGTTCCTACCGCGAGAAGTACGGCTATGCGTTCGAAGCAGGAATGGGCGCGGAGTCGATTAAGAAGTTGCTGCTTGACATCAACCTCGACAAAGAAGTCGAAGTGCTGAAAGAGGAATTGCGGACAGCCCAAGGCCAGCGCCGCAACCGAGCGATCAAACGCCTTGAGGTCCTAGAAGCGTTCCGGTCTTCTGGGAACCATCCGAGCTGGATGATCCTCGAGGCGCTGCCTGTAATTCCGCCGGACCTGCGCCCAATGGTGCAGCTCGACGGAGGACGCTTCGCAACGTCCGACCTGAACGACTTGTATCGCCGCGTGATCAACCGGAATAACCGCCTGAAGCGCTTGCTCGACTTGGGCGCCCCAGACATCATCGTGCAAAACGAAAAGCGGATGCTTCAAGAAGCGGTCGACGCACTGATTGACAATGGTCGTCGCGGACGCCCTGTAACGGGACCAGGCAACCGCCCGCTGAAGTCCTTGTCGCACATGCTCAAAGGCAAGCAGGGGCGTTTCCGCCAGAACCTGTTAGGCAAGCGCGTCGACTACTCCGGCCGATCCGTTATCGTCGTCGGTCCGGAACTGCGGATGTTCCAGTGCGGGTTGCCCAAAGAGATGGCTTTGGAACTGTTCAAGCCGTTTGTCATGAAGGAATTAGTCGCCCGCGGTTTGGCGCACAACATCAAGAGCGCCAAGCGCAAGGTCGAACGGGTGTCCCCGGAGGTATGGGACGTCGTCGAAGACGTGATTAAGGAGCACCCGGTGCTGTTGAACCGCGCGCCAACGCTGCACCGTTTGGGCATTCAGGCGTTCGAGCCAACGCTGGTCGAAGGGCGCGCCATTAAGCTCCACCCGTTGGTGTGTACGGCGTACAACGCGGACTTTGACGGCGACCAAATGGCCGTTCACGTGCCTCTGTCTGCTGAAGCGCAAGCGGAAGCCAGGATGTTAATGCTGGCGGCCCATAACATTCTCAATCCGAAAGACGGCAAGCCTGTCGTCACTCCGACGCAGGACATGGTGCTCGGTCCGTACTACTTGACGGTTGAAAAGCAAGGTGCTCCGGGTGAAGGACACGTGTTCGCGGATCCCGACGAAGTGATGCTCGCCTATCAAGCGGGCGCTGTGACCCTGCATTCCAGGATTGCCATTCCGGCTCGGTCGATCGGGAAGGCTTCGTTCACGCCGGAACAGGCGGAAGCCATGTTGATCACGACTCCGGGCAAATTGATTTTGAACTCGGTGTTCCCGGCAGACTTCCCGTACCTGAACTCAGGTGCCAAGGCCAATTTGCTGGAGGGCGCTCCGGACGAGACGTTTATGTTCGACAAGGGCGTCGACGTGAAAGGCCAAATCGAGGCGCGTCCGATTCCGAAGGCCATCATTAAGAAGGACCTGGGAAATATCTTGGGCGAATGCTTCCGCCGTTATGGGACGACGACCACGTCGGAAATTTTGGACCGGGTCAAGCGCCTTGGCTTCAACTATTCGACTCGTGCAGGAATCACCATTTCGGTTGCGGATATTGTGGTGCCAGAGGAAAAGGCGAACATCATCAACGAGGCTGAAGCCAAGGACCACAAACTCGTGCAACAGTACCGCAGGGGTTTGATTACGGAAGAAGAAAAGTACATTTCTTTCAGTCAAATCTGGAGCGGTGCAAAGGAAGAACTGTCGCAAACGCTGATGGACAGCATGGATCAGTTCAATCCAATCTACATGATGGCCACCTCTGGAGCTCGCGGCAGCCAGTCGCAGATCACGCAGCTCGCTGGCATGCGCGGTTTGATGGCGAATCCAGCAGGGCGGATCATCGAGCTGCCGATTAAGTCCAACTTCCGCGAGGGCTTGACGGTGTTGGAGTACTTTATCTCGACGCACGGAGCTCGCAAAGGTCTGGCGGATACCGCTTTGAGAACCGCCGACTCGGGTTACCTGACGCGCCGCCTCGTCGATGTGGCGCAGGACACCATTGTGCGTGAGATCGACTGTGGAACGGACAAAGGCACAAAAGTCATCGAGATTCGCGACGGTCGAGAAATCATCGAAGACCTTCGCGATCGATTGGAGGGCCGCATCGCCTTCCAGGACGTCATTCATCCGGAGACGGGAGAGAAACTGGTCTCCAAGAACCAGCTGATTGACGAAGAGATCACGCAGGCCATTCTCGATGCGGGGATCAAGGAAGTGACCATCCGCTCGGTGTTGACTTGCCGGACACGGCACGGAGTTTGCATCAATTGTTACGGCAGAAATCTGGCAACCGGCAAGATGGTGGAAATTGGCGAGGCTGTCGGTATCATCGCGGCACAGTCCATCGGTGAACCCGGAACTCAGCTGACGATGCGCACGTTCCATACGGGCGGCGTCGCCGGCGACGACATCACGCAAGGTTTGCCGAGAATTCAAGAGTTGTTCGAAGCGCGCAATCCTAAGGGCCAGGCCGTCATCACAGAGTTTGACGGGGTCGTCACGGACATTCGCGAGGCCAAGGACAAGCGCGAAGTGGAAGTTACTGGAGAGAGCGAGACGAAGGTCTACGCAATCCCGTATGGTTCCCGAATCCGCGTTTCTGTGAATCAGAAGGTGGAAGCTGGCGATGAACTGACGGAGGGCTCCGTCGATCCGAAGGAGATGCTCCGGGTCAAGGGGCTGCAGGGAGTTCAGAACTACCTGTTGCGCGAAGTGCAGCGCGTTTACCGCCTGCAGGGCGTCGACATCAACGACAAGCACGTCGAGGTCATGGTCCGCCAGATGTTGCGCAAAGTGCGCATTCTCGACGCCGGCGACACCGATTTGCTTCCCGGGACGTACGTCGACTTGTTCGATTACGAACAGGCCAATCGCGCTGTGTTGGTGCGCGGCCAAGAACCCGCTGTCGCGCGGCCTGCACTGTTGGGCATCACGAAGGCGTCACTGGAAACCGATTCGTTCTTGTCGGCAGCGTCGTTCCAGGAAACGACCCGCGTACTCACGGAAGCTGCCATCAAGGGCAAAGTGGACCAACTGCTCGGCCTCAAGGAGAACGTCATTATCGGCAAGCTCATCCCGGCGGGAACCGGAATGTCGCGCTATCGCAACATCGAAGTCGTGGACGAAGGCGAAGAGGGCACCGCTGGGGAAACCGTCGAGGCCTCTGCGGTCTCCGTTCCCGAATAAGGTACTCGCTCTCTCGTGTACTGGGCACCGGGCTGGCTTCTAGCTAAAAGAACCACAGTTTAGTTGACAGCCCGGTTCGCCGGGTGATAAAATGCTCGAGTGTGCCTTAGGCATGGTGTTAAATCTGGGGGAGGCTTTTGCGATGTCTCTCGATCGCATACGCCTGGCGAAGAGGCGCACCATTGGGACAAACCAGACGACCAAAGTTCTCATGCAGGCAAACGCTCATGCCAGAGTCAAGCAGGTGTTTGTAGCGAAGGACGCGGAGCGCCGGGTAGTCAATCCCATTGTTGCGTTAGCTGATGAAAAGGGCGTTCCGATAGAATGGGTTGAAACCATGAAGCAGCTCGGCAAGGCATGCGGCATTGAGGTCGGAGCAGCGACTGCGGCAGTGCTCGAGGAGTAGAACCACCCACTCTGGCAGCTGCGATGAAATCTTGGCTTTTTCTTTTGCTCAACGCGGAACACCAGGCTCTGTGGATTTGAATTCCTTTGAATCTACAATGAAAAACCTGTGAAGAAACGCTGTTCAATCCGCGAATTTTGGAAGGAGGTGCAGTGATGCCGACGATCAATCAATTGGTCCGCAAAGGGCGCAAAGCGCTTGAAAAGAAATCTACGGCTCCGGCGCTGCAAAAAGGCTATAACAGCTTTGAAAAGGAACAAACGGACCTTCCGTCTCCTCAAAAAAGAGGCGTGTGCACTCGTGTGGGCACGATGACTCCGAAGAAGCCGAACTCGGCCCTGCGTAAATACGCTCGTGTCCGTTTAACCAACGGGATCGAAGTAACGGCGTACATCCCCGGAATCGGACATAACCTTCAGGAGCACTCCGTGGTCTTGGTCCGCGGTGGACGTGTCAAGGACTTGCCTGGCGTACGCTACCACATTGTCCGTGGCGCTTTGGATACGGCGGGTGTCAAGGACCGCCAGCAGGCTCGTTCGAAATACGGTGCAAAACGCGCCAAGAAAAAAGCCTAATCGGCTGTGTCCGACGGCGTGAATCGGCGTTCCCGGTCGGCGATGGAAGCACTGCTTGCCGGCTTGTGAACGCAGCAATAACTCCGGATGGCCGCTTGGCGTACCGGTGAAAACGACTTGAATGGATTGGGAAGGAGGGGTCCTCTTGCCGAGAAAAGGCCCAGTGCCAAAACGCGACGTGATGCCGGATCCGATTTACGGGAACAAGATGGTGACACGCCTCATCAACAAAGTGATGCTCGATGGCAAGCGAGGCACGTCGCAGAAGATAGTGTATTCTGCGTTTGACAGTGTTCGTGAACGCACGAACAAGGATCCGATGGAAGTGTTTGAAGAGGCAATGCGCAACATCATGCCGGTTCTTGAAGTCAAAGCTCGCCGCGTCGGCGGTTCGAACTACCAAGTGCCGATTGAGGTGCGCAATGACCGTCGGATTACTTTGGGGCTTCGTTGGTTAGTCAACTACGCCCGTTTGCGCGGTGAGAAGTCCATGGTGGATAAACTCGCCGGCGAGTTGCTCGATGCGGCAAACAACACTGGCGGAGCTGTCAAGAAGAAAGACGACACGCACCGCATGGCGGAAGCCAATAAGGCGTTTGCTCACTACCGTTGGTAGTCGTTAGTCTTTCCAGCTATGTCGAAACCCACAAGATGACAGGAAGGAGGGTGTTCCTTGGCGCGTCCATTTCCGCTTGAAAAAACCCGGAACATAGGCATTATCGCGCACATCGATGCCGGTAAAACCACCACGACGGAACGGATCCTGTTCTACACAGGGCGCGTTCACAAAATTGGTGAAGTGCACGACGGCGCAGCTACTATGGACTGGATGGTTCAGGAACAAGAACGCGGCATTACCATCACCTCAGCGGCTACCACAGCGCAATGGAAGGGACACCGCATCAACATCATTGACACTCCCGGCCACGTGGACTTCACCGTTGAGGTCGAGCGGTCTTTGCGGGTCCTCGACGGCGCGGTTGGCGTCTTTGATGCCAAGGGCGGAGTTGAGCCGCAGTCTGAGACGGTATGGCGTCAGGCCGACAAGTATCACGTGCCGCGCCTTGCGTACGTGAACAAGATGGACATCATCGGCGCAGACTTCCTCGAGTGCGTCAGGCAGATGCACGACCGTTTGGGAGCAAACGCTGTGCCGATTCAGTTGCCCATCGGTGCCGAAGACCAGTTTGTCGGGCTCATTGACTTGGTGGAAAACCACGCAGTGGTGTACACCGACGACCTTGGCACAACGTCTGAGAGCCGTGAGATTCCGGAAGACATGAAGGCCATTACCGAAGAGTACCGGACGAAGCTGCTCGAGGCCGTTGCCGAAGTCGACGAGGACCTCATGGTCAAATACCTCGAAGGCGAAGAGATTACGGTTCCGGAAATTAAAGCCGCTCTTCGCAAAGGCACCTGCTCGGTTCAACTGTTCCCTGTGTTGTGTGGTTCTTCGTACCGCAACAAGGGCGTGCAGCCGATGCTCGACGCTGTAGTGGAGTACCTGCCTGCGCCGACCGATGTTCCGGCAATCAAAGGCGTCACCGCTGAGGGCGATGCCATTGAGCGGCATTCTTCGGACGAAGAGCCGTTTTCGGCCTTAGCGTTTAAGATTATGACCGATCCGTTCGTCGGAAAGCTGGCCTTCATCCGCGTGTATTCGGGGACGCTCGCCAGCGGGTCGTACGTGCTGAACTCCACTCGGGGCAAACGCGAGCGCGTTGGCCGGATTGTGCAAATGCACGCGAACCACCGGGAGGAAATCGAAATGGTCTACGCCGGCGATATCGCTGCGGCTGTAGGCCTGAAAGACACGGGCACAGGGGATACGCTGTGCGACGAAAAGAGCGTTGTCATTCTGGAGTCCATGGAGTTTCCGGATCCGGTTATCTCCGTTGCGATTGAGCCGAAAACCAAAGCCGACCAAGACAAGCTCGGCATTGCGCTCGGCAAGCTGACGGAAGAGGACCCGACCTTCCGGACTCATACCGACACAGAAACCGGACAGACCATCATCCAAGGCATGGGCGAATTGCACTTGGAGATTATCGTGGACCGTTTGCAACGCGAGTTCAAGGTTGAGTGTAACGTGGGCCGTCCGCAGGTTGCGTACAAGGAAACCATCACGCAGCGGGTGGACCAGGAAGGCAAATTCGTTCGCCAATCTGGTGGACGTGGTCAGTATGGTCACGTTAAAATCATCCTGGAACCGTTGGAGCGCGGACAAGGGTACGTGTTCGAAAACAAAATCGTCGGCGGTGTGGTTCCGAGAGAGTACGTTCCTGCGGTTGACGAGGGTATTCAGGAAGCTCTGCAAAACGGCGTCATTGCCGGCTACCCGATGATCGACGTCAAGGCGACCATTTACGATGGGTCGTACCACGAAGTCGACTCTTCGGAAATGGCATTTAAGATCGCCGGCTCCATGGCTTTAAAAGCGGGTGCTCAAAAGGCTGGACCGGTCATTCTCGAACCGATTATGAAGGTAGAAGTGACCGTTCCGGAAGAGTACATGGGCGACATCATGGGAGACATCAACTCCCGCCGGGGTCGCATCGAGGGCATGGAAGCCCGTGGCAACGCTCAAGTCATTCGCGGTTTTGTCCCGTTGGCTGAAATGTTCGGCTACTCGACAAGCCTCCGCTCCCGGACCCAGGGACGCGGCACGTACTCCATGGAGTTCCATTCGTACGACGAAGTTCCGAAGAGCATTGCACAAGAAATTATCGCCAAGAACAAAGGCGAATAAGGACAAGGAGTGAATCAAACATGGGAAAGGCAAAATTTGACCGTTCTAAACCGCACGTAAACGTTGGCACCATTGGTCACGTTGACCACGGCAAGACCACGTTGACTGCTGCGATTACGAGTGTCCAGGCTTCCAAGGGCAAGGCTCAAGCGCAAAAGTACGACGAGATCGACAAGGCTCCCGAAGAGCGCGAACGCGGTATTACCATCAACACGGCTCACGTCGAGTACGAGACCGACAACCGCCACTACGCGCACGTCGACTGCCCGGGGCATGCTGACTACGTGAAGAACATGATCACCGGTGCCGCTCAGATGGACGGAGCCATCCTGGTGGTTTCTGCCGCTGACGGTCCGATGCCTCAAACCCGCGAGCACATCCTGCTGGCTCGTCAGGTCGGCGTACCGTACATCGTTGTTTTCCTCAACAAGTGCGATATGGTCGACGACGAAGAGCTGCTGGAATTGGTCGAGATGGAAGTTCGCGAACTCCTCAGCGAGTACGAATTCCCTGGCGACGACATCCCGGTCATCCGCGGTTCTGCGCTGAAAGCTCTGGAAGGCGACGCATCGTATGTTACGAAGATCGAAGAGTTGATGGACGCTGTTGACAGCTACATCCCGACGCCGGAACGCGATGTTGACAAGCCGTTCTTGATGCCTGTCGAAGACGTGTTCACCATCACGGGCCGCGGCACAGTGGCAACCGGCCGTGTGGAACGCGGTGCGTTAAAGGTTGGCGACGAAGTCGAGATCGTCGGCTTGCACGAAGATAGCCGTAAGACGGTTGCAACCGGAATTGAGATGTTCCGTAAGCTGCTCGACCAAGCACAAGCAGGCGACAACATCGGCGCTTTGCTCCGTGGTATTGAGCGCAAAGACGTAGAGCGCGGCCAAGTGTTGGTCAAACCGGGTTCCATTAAGCCGCACACGAAGTTCAAAGCAGAAGTGTACGTTTTGACGAAAGAAGAAGGCGGCCGTCATACGCCGTTCTTCCAGGGCTACCGCCCGCAGTTTTACTTTCGCACAACGGACGTCACCGGTGTGGTCGAGCTTCCGGAAGGCACGGAAATGGTGATGCCTGGCGACAACGTGACGATGGATGTCGAACTGATTGCTCCGATCGCGCTTGAAGAGGGCACGCGGTTCGCTATTCGCGAGGGCGGCCGGACCGTCGGCGCTGGCGTCGTGAGTCAGATTGCCAAGTAAGTTCAGGGTCTGTCGCTTCTAGACTAAGAGTCAAAAGGCGTAAGATATCGGTAGAAGGGCGAAGCTCAGCTTCGCCTTTCTTTTTAAGGTGCGCAGGGATATTGAGTAAGGCACTCGTCCCGGGAACTCCGAGGTCCGAGCTCGACTCTGCAATGGGTTTACGTAGAGCTCGTTTTCACCGAAGTGTAACACCGGGAAATATGCGTCGCGGAGAAAATTATGCATGAGTTCTTGTTTTCTATGCGAGTGTCTAGTATAATGTCGAATGTTGGTCTCTGACAGCGATGAGGCGGAAGGTTGCTTATGTGTCCATGGCCATATGGGGCACCAATGAGGTAAATTTCCGCGGAGTATGTCCACAAATTGGGCGACGAAGGAGGGAAACATATGGCACAGCAGAAGATTCGCATTCGGTTGAAGGCGTATGACCACGAGATTCTAGACCAGTCCGCAGAGAAAATTGTGGACACGGCAAAACGTTCGGGCGCACGAGTGTCCGGTCCGATTCCGCTTCCGACGGAAAAAGAAGTGTACACGATCTTGCGGGCACCGCATAAGTACAAGGACTCGCGCGAGCAGTTCGAGATGCGCACCCACAAGCGGTTGATTGACATTCTGACACCGACGCCGCAAACAGTCGATTCACTGATGCGGTTGGAATTGCCGTCAGGTGTTGATATTGAGATCAAACTGTAAACTGCCTTGAAGGGCAACCGTGAAATGCCAGGGTAAGTTGTCATAGAACCCAGGGAGGTTCGGGCGGCTTGCTGTAAACGCTCTGAGGAGCGGGTCAAATTTCGGTCAAACATTTGGCGGAAACGACGATATAAACGTATTTGGAGTGCAATTTACGATTTAAGTCAAGGAGGTGCGCGTATGAAAGGCATCTTGGGACGGAAACTGGGGATGACTCAGGTCTTTTCAGAGGACGGGAATGTGATTCCCGTGACTGTTATAGAAGCCGGTCCTTGTGTCGTTCTGCAGAAAAAGGAGCAGGCGACTGACGGCTACGAGGCGGTTCAGCTTGGCTTTGCCGACCAGAAACCGAATCGTGCCAATAAAGCGGAACAGGGCCACGCGCAGAAGGCGAACACGGCAGCCAAACGGTTTGTCCGTGAGTTTCGCGGCGTGGAACTCGGAACGTACGAAGTTGGGCAGCAAGTGAACGCAGATGTTTTCGCGGCTGGAGAAGTTGTGGATGTCATCGGCACGTCGAAAGGTAAGGGGTACGCTGGCCCGGTCAAGCGGCACAACCAACACCGCGGCCCGATGGCACACGGTTCGAAGTATCACCGGGGCGTTGGCTCTTTGGGTTCCATTGCTGCAAACCGCGTGTTCAAGGGTCAGAGCATGGCTGGTCGCATGGGTGGAGAGCGCGTCACGGTTCAAAACCTTGAAGTTGTCCGCGTTGACACGGAACGTAATCTGCTTTTGATCAAAGGTGCGGTTCCTGGGCCAAAGCATTCTTTTGTAGCCATCCGCTCTGCGATTAAGGCGGGTAAATAACTGAGGGAAGGAGGCAGACAGACGCATGCCTAAAGTTTCGATTGTTAACATGAACGGCGAACAAGTTGGCGAGATGGAGCTCGACGAGCGCGTCTTTGGGGCCGCGGTTCGTCCGGATCTGATGCACGAAGTCGTCTTGATGTACCTTGCAGGTCAACGTCAAGGCACCCACAAAGTGAAAGGCCGGTCCGAAGTTGCTGGCGGCGGCCGTAAACCGTGGCGCCAAAAAGGTACGGGCCGCGCACGGCAAGGCAGCATTCGCGCTCCTCAATGGAAGGGCGGCGGTGTGGTTTTTGGTCCTGTGGTCCGTTCGTACAAGTACCGCCTTCCGAAGAAGGTTCGTCGGTTGGCTCTGTACAGTGCTCTTTCTTCGAAAGTCGGCGAAGGGCGCGTTGTGGTGCTGGATAAGCTCGACCTTCCAGAAGTCAAGACGAAACACATGGTCCAGTTGCTTAAGAAGCTGGATATGAGCAAAGCGTTGATTGTCGACGCGGATAAAAACGAAACAGTGTCGTTGTCTGCTCGTAACTTGCAGGGAATCAAGTACGTCGATGCCAATGGCGTGAACGTGTACGACTTGTTGCGTCACGATCACGTTGTGTTGACGAAGGACGCTGTGGAAAAGGTTCAGGAGGTGTTCGCATAATGGATCCTCGCGACCTGATTAAACGTCCGATTATTACGGAGCGTTCGACGGAGTTGATGGAAGAAGGCAAGTACGTCTTCGAAGTCGACCGTCGCGCAAACAAGACGGAAATTCGCCAGGCTGTTGAGAAGGTTTTTGGTGTCAAGGTGGCTCAGGTCAACACCATGAACGTCCCGGGCAAGAAAAAGCGCGTGGGCAAGAACGTGGGTTATACCTCGGCTCGCAAGAAAGCTATTGTGAAGTTGACAGCGGACTCCAAGCCCATCGAGATCTTCGAAGGGGCATAATCGGAACAGAGGCTGCAATCAACGAGAAGGAGGTTTAGGCGGTGGGTGTTAAGAAATATCGTCCGACCTCTCCTGGTCGCAGGTTCATGTCGGTGTCTTCTTTCGAAGAGATTACGACCGACAAACCTGAGAAGTCCCTGCTGGCGCCTTTATCGAAAAGGGCGGGCCGCAATCACCAGGGGAAGATCACAGTTCGTCACCAAGGCGGCGGACACAAGCGTCAATATCGCATCATCGACTTCAAGCGCAATAAGGATGGCATTCCGGCTAAGGTTGCCACCATCGAATACGATCCGAACCGTTCCGCCCGCATTGCACTTCTGAACTATGCGGATGGGGAAAAGCGCTACATCGTAGCGGTCAATGGAATGAAGGTTGGCGACACGGTGATGTCAGGTCCAACTGCGGACATTCGCCCCGGAAACGCATTGCCGTTGGCGAACATCCCTGTGGGTACTGTGGTGCACAACCTCGAACTCAAGCCAGGCAAGGGCGCTCAGTTGGCGCGCGCTGCAGGTGCTTCGGCTCAGCTGATGGCCAAAGAAGGGGAGTACGCGCACATTCGCCTGGCGTCAGGTGAAGTTCGTTTGATCCGTTTGGAGTGCCGGGCAACCGTGGGTCAGGTCGGGAACTTGGACCACGAGAACATCAACATCGGCAAGGCTGGTCGCTCGCGCTGGATGGGTCGCCGTCCGACGGTCCGCGGTGTCGTTATGAACCCGGTGGATCACCCTCATGGCGGTGGTGAAGGTCGCGCGCCAGTTGGCCGCAAATCTCCGATGTCTCCCTGGGGCAAACCGACCTTGGGTAAGAAAACGCGGAAGAAGAATCATCCGAGCGACAAGTACATCGTACGCCGTCGCAAACAAAAGTAACGGCGTAGCAGGGTGGCGCCGACTGCGGCTTCAGATGACCTGCCGGAACGCGGCATGGAAGCTGGTCGGTTTAACAGCCCTGCGACACCGAGTACGATGGAAGGAGGCAATGCCAAGTGGGACGTTCACTGAAAAAAGGACCGTTCTGTGACGAACACGTGATGAAGAAGGTTGAGGCGATGAACGCTTCGGGACAGAAACGCGTCATTAAGACGTGGTCTCGCCGTTCGACCATCTTCCCGCAGTTTGTTGGACATACATTTGGAGTGCACGATGGACGCAAACACGTGCCTGTGTATGTATCGGAAGACATGGTGGGTCACAAACTCGGAGAGTTTGTACCGACACGTACGTTTAAGGGACATGCGGGCGACGAGAAGGCCTCGCGGTCGCGCTAACCCGGGTTACCCAAAGGAGGTCAAAGCATGGAAGCGACAGAGACGCGCGCACGGGCGAAGTACATCCGCATTGCGCCGCGCAAAGTTCGCCTCGTGGTGGACCTGATTCGCGGGAAGCGGATTGGCGAAGCCCTGGCGATTCTGAAATTCACTCCCAAAGCGGGTTCGCCCGTCGTGGAAAAAGTGGTGCGTTCTGCAGTGGCAAACGCCGAGAACAACCACAACATGGACGTCGACCGCTTGTATATCAAAGAAGTTTATGTCGATCCGGGGCCGACTTTGAAACGGTTCCATCCAAGAGCCCAAGGACGGGCGTACAGCATCATGAAGCGCACCAGCCATATCACCGTCGTCGTGGCGGAGAAAAAGGAGGGATAAGGCTGCATGGGTCAAAAGGTTAATCCCGTAGGCATGAGAATCGGCATCATCCGAGATTGGGAATCCAAGTGGTTTGCAAACAAAAAGGACTACCAGGATCTGTTGCACGAAGACCTTCGCATTCGCGAGTTCGTGTTCCGTCGGTTGAAGGATGCAGCAGTCTCTTCGGTGGATATCGAACGCGCTGCCAACCGCATCAATATCGTAGTCAACACCGCGAAACCCGGCATGGTCATTGGCAAGGGCGGCACGGAAGTAGACGCTCTGAGAAACCAACTGAACGCTCTGACCGGCAAGCGGGTACACATCTCGATTTCTGAAATCAAGACTCCGGACTTGTCTGCTCAACTGGTGGCAGAGAATATTGCCGGACAACTCGCACGCCGCGTATCGTTCCGACGCGCCATGAAGCAAGCGATTCAACGGTCGCTTCGCTCTGGAGCAAAGGGAATCCGCGTACAGGTTTCGGGACGCCTCGGCGGAGCTGAGATCGCGCGCACCGAGGGTTATTCAGAAGGTACGGTTCCTCTTCACACGCTGCGCGCAGACATCGACTATGCGTTGGCTGAAGCGCACACCACGTATGGCCGGATCGGCGTGAAGGTGTGGATTTACCGTGGTGAGGTGCTGCCGCAAAGAGCCCGGAAAGGCGTTCAGGAAGGAGGCAACTAATCATGTTGATGCCAAAACGCGTTAAACACCGCAAGGAGCACCGTGGCCGTATGACGGGTGCTTCCAAAGGTGGCAACGAAGTGACTTTTGGTCAGTACGGACTGCAGGCTTTAGAACCTGCTTGGATTACAAACCGCCAAATCGAAGCAGCTCGTATTGCAATGACGCGCTACATTCGCCGCGGTGGTAAGGTGTGGATTAAGATTTTCCCGAGCAAACCGGTGACGCAAAAGCCTGCCGAGACCCGAATGGGTAGTGGTAAGGGATCTCCGGAAAAGTGGGTAGCCGTTGTGAAACCCGGTCGCATTTTGTTTGAAATGGACGGTGTGAGCGAGGAAATCGCTCGCGAAGCGATGCGCCTGGCCGCTCACAAGCTGCCAATCAAGACGAAGTTTGTACATCGTGACGAAGTGGGTGGTGAGGCTGATGAAAGCTAGTGAACTGCGGGGCTTGTCGAGCGCAGAGATTGAGGGGCGCATTGACCAGTTGAAAGACGAGTTGTTCAATCTCCGATTCCAGCTTGCTACCGGTCAGCTCGAAAACCCCATGCGCATCCGTCAAGTGCGCAAGGATATTGCACGTGCGAAAACGATTCTGGCGCAGCGGGAATTGGGCATCGGTTAATTCGGACAACGAGGAATGAAGGGAGGTCAACTCTTTGGAACGGAACTATCGCAAGGTCCGTATGGGCAAGGTAGTCAGCGACAAGATGGATAAGACAATTGTTGTGGCGGTTGAAGAGAGCGTGAAGCATCCGCTGTACGGCAAGACCGTTCGCCGCACCAAGAAGTTCAAGGCGCATGACGAAAACAACGAAGCCAAGATGGGCGATACCGTACGCATTATGGAAACTCGTCCACTGAGCAAAGAGAAGCGTTGGCGGTTGGTTGAGGTCGTTGAAAAGGCTGTTGTAATTTAACGTTTCGGGACGGAAGGAGGCAGCACGGTGATTCAACCACAAACGAGACTGGCTGTGGCTGACAATACTGGGGCCAAAGAGATTATGTGTTTCCGTGTATTGGGCGGATCAAACCGCAAGACGGCAAACGTTGGAGATATTATTGTGGCTTCTGTGAAGAGCGCAACACCCGGGGGCGTTGTCAAGAAAGGCGACGTCGTGAAGGCTGTCGTGGTGCGTTCGGTACGCGGACTGCGCAGGCCGGACGGATCGTACATCCGGTTCGACGAAAACGCCGCAGTCATCATTCGCGAAGACAAAAGCCCTCGCGGTACCCGTATTTTTGGCCCAGTAGCGCGCGAATTGCGCGAGCGCGATTTCATGAAGATTATCTCCCTGGCACCGGAAGTTCTCTAAGCCTGGGGAAGCCGAGGAGGTGCAGAAGATGGCGAAATTAGACCTGAAAAAGGGCGACAAAGTGGTCGTGACGGCTGGCAAGGACAAGACCAAGAGCGGACGCATCCTGAAGGTATTCCCGGATGAAGGACGCGTGATTGTAGAAGGCGTGAACATTGTTAAGCGCCACACCAAACCAAGTGCGCAGCACCCGGAAGGCGGCATCATCGAAAAGGAAGCGCCTATTCACGTTTCCAATGTACAGATGGCCGACCCGAAGACCGGAAAGCCCACTCGAATTGGCCATAAGTTTCTTGAGGACGGGACGAAGGTCCGTTACGCGAAAAAGTCTGGCGAAGTAATCGACTAGTAGCCAGGTGAAAGGAGGGTCACACGTGAACCGTTTGCAAGAGAAGTACCAGGAGCAAGTGGCGTCGGAAATGATGAAGAAGTTTAACTATAAATCGGTCATGCAGATTCCTCGCGTGGCAAAAGTCGTTATCAACATGGGCTTGGGTGAAGCGACGCAAAACCCAAAAGTCATTGACGCGGCGCTGGGCGATTTGACCATTATCAGCGGTCAAAAGCCTGTCGTGACTCGTGCGAAGAAGTCCATCGCGCAGTTCCGTGTCCGCCAGGGGATGCCCATCGGAGTGAAAGTGACGCTGCGCGGTGAGCGCATGTATTACTTCCTCGACAAGTTGATGAACGTTGCCCTGCCGCGTGTCCGCGACTTCCGGGGCGTATCCCCGAAAGCCTTCGACGGCCGCGGGAACTACACGCTGGGTCTTCGCGAGCAGCTGATTTTCCCTGAGATTGATTACGATAAGGTCGACAAGGTCCGCGGAATGGAAGTGGTTGTCGTAACGACAGCCAACACGGACGAAGAAGCGCGCGAGTTGCTGGCGCAAATGGGAATGCCGTTTCGGCACTAAAATCCCGAATCTAATCGGTGGGAGGTAGCGACGTGGCGAAAAAGTCCATGGTGATTAAGGCACAGCGGCCACCGAAATACAGTACGCGGGCATATACGCGTTGCCGCATCTGCGGCCGGCCGCACTCAGTGCTGCGCAAGTTCGGTATCTGTCGGATTTGTTTCCGCAACTTGGCTTACAAGGGTCAGTTGCCGGGCGTGAAAAAGGCGAGCTGGTAATACGGCCCCAAGGGAAGGAGGTTTCCTAAGTTATGATGACAGACCCAATCGCGGATATGCTGACCCGCATTCGGAACGCAAACCTGGTCGGCCACGAGAAGGTGGAAATTCCATCGTCGAAGATGAAACGGGCAATTGCCCAAATCCTCAAGCGCGAGGGCTTCATTCGCGACGCTGAGTTTATTGAAGACGACAAGCAAGGCGTCATTCGCCTGTTTCTGAAATACGGCAAGGCTCAAGAACGCGTCATTACTGGATTGAAGCGGATTAGCAAGCCGGGCATGCGGGTTTACGCAGGCCACGAGAATCTGCCGCGCGTGCTGGGCGGCTTGGGCGTTGCGATTCTTTCCACGTCTCAAGGTGTGATGACGGATAAAGAGGCACGGAAACAAGGAGTCGGCGGAGAAGTTGTCTGCTACGTTTGGTAAGGTCGCCAAAGAGACAGGAGGTGTAATGGATGTCCCGAATTGGTCGCAAGCCAATTGAAATTCCAGCGGGTGTAGAGGTGATGCTCGACAACGCGCACATCACGGTGAAAGGTCCAAAAGGATCCTTGTCGCGCAATCTGCACCCCGATATGAAAGTGGTCGTGAACGGTCAGGAGCTTCTTGTGGAACGGCCGAGTGACAACAAGCTGCACCGCAGCCTCCATGGCACCACGCGTTCCGTCGTGGCGAACATGGTGCAGGGTGTAACGCAGGGCTTTACGAAGGGCCTTGACCTGGTTGGCGTCGGTTACCGCGCTGCAAAAGCTGGCGACAAAATAACGTTGTCGTTGGGCTACTCTCACCCCGTCGAACTGCCGAAAGTCGCGGGAATCGAAGTGGAAGTCCCTGCGCCGACGAAACTCATCGTCCACGGTATCGACAAGGAATTGGTTGGGGAATACGCCGCGAATGTGCGTGCGCTTCGCGAACCTGAACCGTATAAAGGCAAGGGCATCAAGTACGAGAACGAAGTCGTTCGACGCAAGGTCGGCAAGACAGGTAAGAAGTAAGAAGGCCGGATAAGAAAGGAGTGACACCGGGATGATTACCAAGGAGAATCGGAACGTCTCGCGGCAACGCAGGCATATGCGCGTTCGTCAGCGCGTGAGCGGTACGGCAGTGCGCCCTCGCTTGAATGTGTTCCGTTCCAATAAACACATCTATGCACAGGTTATCGACGACATCAGTGGGAACACGGTTGTCGCGGCGTCGACTCAGGACAAGGAGCTGCGCGGGGACATTTCGAACGGCGGCAGCGTTGAGGCGGCCCGCAAAGTCGGAGAGCTCATTGCCAAGCGTGCATTGGAAAAGGGCTTGTCTTCGGTTGTTTTCGATCGCGGCGGCTATTTGTATCACGGTCGGGTGCAGGCGCTGGCTGAAGCCGCGCGCGAAGCCGGACTGCAATTCTAACCAGGGAGGAGTGTTACAGTGCGTATAGATCCGAATCAACTGGAGTTGTCCGAGAAAGTGGTCTCGGTCAACCGCGTTGCGAAGGTCGTAAAGGGCGGACGCCGTTTTTCTTTTTCCGCACTCGTCGTGGTCGGTGACGGCAATGGACACGTCGGTGCCGGACTTGGAAAAGCGGGCGAAGTTCCGGAGGCCATTCGCAAAGGTATTGAGGATGCCAAAAAGAGCCTGCTTCAGGTTCCCATGAGAAAGACTTCGATTCCGCATGAAGCACTTGGACACTTCGGAGCCGGCCAGGTTCTTCTGAAGCCGGCCCCAGAGGGAAGCGGCGTGATTGCCGGCGGTCCTGTGCGTGCCGTATTGGAAGCGGCCGGAATTAAGGACATCGCGACGAAATCGCTCGGGTCGAATAACCCGATTAACATGGTTCACGCCACACTAAACGCTTTACAACAGCTGAAACGGGCCGAAGAGGTCGCGCGTTTGCGCGGTAAGTCCGTAGAAGAAATCTTTGGTTGAGGAGGCTTATACAATGGCGAACAAACTGGCGATCACGCTTGTACACAGCACCATTGGCCGTCCGGAAAACCAACGCAATACCGCGTTTGCTTTAGGGCTTCGCAAGTTGCAGCAAACTGTGGTGCGTGAAGATACGCCGATCATTCGCGGCATGGTGGCAAGAATTCAGCATTTGGTTAAAGTCGAGAACGTCGAGGGCGAGTAAACACGAAGGAGGTGCGAAGAGTGCAGATCCATGAGCTGAAGGCCAATGAAGGCTCGCGCCACGCGCGAAAACGCGTTGGACGGGGAACGAGTTCGGGGATGGGCAAGACGTCCACGAGAGGTCACAAAGGACAGTGGGCTCGCTCCGGCGGCGGTGTTCGCCCTGGTTTTGAAGGTGGTCAGACTCCGCTGTTCCGGCGTTTGCCAAAGCGCGGATTTACCAACGCGCGCTTTCGCAAAGAGTTTGCTGTGGTCAACCTGGAGCAATTGAATCAGTTTGCAGAAGGCACCGTCGTGACCCCTGAACTGTTGATGGAAACGCGGATAGTCCGCGACGCCAAAGACGGCATCAAGGTGTTGGCTGTAGGTGACGTTTCCGTCAAACTGACGGTTCAAGCCAATGCGTTTTCGGGCGCAGCCAAGCAGAAGATTGAAGCGGCTGGCGGCACAGCCGAGGTGATTTAATGCTCGGGACCATCGCGAACTTGTGGCGATTGAAACACCTCAGGAAGCGAATTTTGTTCACGTTGTTTGTGATTGCAGTGTACCGGATTGGCACGTACTTTCCGGTACCTGGCATGAACACGGCCGCACTTAGCAACAGCGGGCAGAACGCCCTGTTTAACCTGCTCAACATGTTCTCTGGCGGGGCTTTCTATCGGTTTTCGATTTTTGCCATGAGTGTCACGCCTTACATTACCGCCTCGATTATCGTTCAGTTGCTTCAGTCTGGGGTGATTGCGAGGTTCGAGGAGTGGCAGAAGGAAGGCGAGTCGGGACGGCAAAGGTTGACGCAAATCACGCGTTACATGACGGTCACGCTTGGAGTGATTCAGGCGTCGGGGTTGACGTTTACCTTTGCGCGCGAAGGAGTGCTTTACGTTCACGACTGGTGGTCGTACGCTGTCATCGTGATTGCACTGACAGCAGGGGATACCCTCTTGATGTGGTTTGGCGAGATGATCACCGAAAAAGGTATCGGAAACGGCATCTCCATCATCATTTTTGTCAGCATCATCTCCAGGTTCGGCCAGATGGGGCAGGAGATTTACCAATCCTGGTTCTACGCCCATCCGGATCAACTGTTCCTGAACGTCTTGAAGGTACTGCTGTTGTTGGCGGGAATCGTCGCACTGTTTGCAGTGATTGTGTATGTGCAGCAGGCGGAGCGAAAGATTCCAGTGCAATACGCAAAACGCGTGGTTGGAAGAACGGTATACAGTGGTCAGCAGACGCACATTCCGCTCAAGGTGAATGCGGCTGGCGTCATTCCGGTTATTTTTGCAGTGTCGCTGTTGATGGTTCCCTATACGATTGCGACTTACTTTGCCAAACACGTCTGGGCTGAGGCTGTATTGCGGTACCTCTATCCCAACTCGGCCTGGTATGTGGTTGCCGAGGTTCTGCTGATTATTGTGTTTACGTTCTTCTATACACATGTGCAGATCAATCCGGAACAGCTCGCTGAGCAACTGCAAAAGCATGCAGGGTATATTCCGGGTGTGCGGCCAGGTCAGGACACGGAGGAGTACATCGTCCGTGTCGTAAACCGGATCACGGTGTTTGGATCCCTTTTCCTTGGTGTCATCTCGGTGTTGCCGTTCCTTCTGCTTTCCGGGATGAATCTGAATTCGGTTTACCTTGGCGGGACATCGTTGCTGATTATCGTCGGCGTGGCATTGCAGACGATGCAGCAGATGGAGGGCCAGCTTTTACAACGTCACTACCGCGGGTTTATTCGTTAATCATTCGTTTTGGGGAGGATTTTGGCGATGCAGATTATGCTTTTAGGTCTGCCCGGAGCCGGAAAGGGCACTCAGGCGTCTCGAATCGTAGAGGAGTTTCACATTCCGCACATTTCTACAGGCGACATGTTTCGCGCTGCGATTGCTCAAAAGACGCCTGTCGGGCTGGAAGTCAAGCAGTATCTGGACAGTGGCCGGTTGGTCCCAGACGAACTCACGATCCGCGTGGTGCAAGAGCGGCTCAGTCAAGGCGATGCAAAGAACGGTTTCTTGCTCGACGGCTTTCCACGGACATTGCCCCAGGCGCAGGCGCTGGATGAACTGCTTAACCGACTGGGACGTCCGTTGAACCGGGTTCTCTACATCCACGTTCCCGAGAACGTGCTCATGGCGCGGTTGACGGGAAGGCGCATCTGCCGGTCGTGCGGTGCCACGTACCACGTCGTATTCCAGCCGCCCAAAGTGGAAGGGGTCTGCGACAAGTGCGGAGGAGAGCTGTATCAGCGGTCGGACGATACGCCCGATGCTGTAAAGACGCGGCTTGAGCAGTACGCGCAAACGGCGCCGTTGGTCGACTACTACCGCGATCGCAAATTGTTGACGCAAGTCGACGGGGAGCGTCCGGTGGAAGATGTGTACGAAGAGGTTCGCCGCGTTTTGATGTCGCTCGAGGGTTAAGGGGATGTCGAGGACTTTTGAACTGCCTGAAGTCGGGCAAATCGTCGAGATTCTTCGCGGGCGTGACCGCGGTGCATTCGCTGTAGTGATTGGCCACGCGGCCGACCGCTACGTGTTGATTGCGGACGGAGACAAACGCAAGGCGGAGAATCCAAAGAAGAAAAACGTGTTGCATCTGCGAAAAATGCAGCAGGCCTCCCAGGATGTGGCTGATGCGGTGGCTCGCGAAGGCAGAGTCACGAATGCGAAACTGCGCTACGCGATGCACCAATTCGAACTGCTGCACGGTGAAAAAACCGATGAAGGAAGTCAGGAAGGGGGATTGCCGTATGGCGAAGGATGACGTCATTGAGGTCGAAGGCACTGTGATTGAACCGTTGCCGAATGCCATGTTCCGGGTGGAACTCCAAAATGGTCACAAGGTGCTGGCCCACGTCTCAGGGAAGATCCGGATGCACTATATCAAGATTTTGCCTGGGGACCGGGTCACGGTGGAGTTGTCCCCCTACGACTTGAGCCGTGGTAGAATTACCTATCGGTACAAGTAAATGATGCTGGCCGAAACAACGAAAATCCGGTAATATACCGGGAGTGAGGAGGGTGTCCCGTGAAAGTACGGCCATCTGTAAAACCCATGTGCGAAAAATGCAAGGTGATTCGCCGCAAAGGGAATGTCATGGTCATCTGTGAGAACCCAAAACACAAGCAGCGCCAAGGCTAAACTCGCACGCCCCTGGGGTTTGACAATCGAAAGGGGCCTTTGCGCGAGTGTATTGGCACAAATGAGGTTATCTCGGAAGAGGTCATCTCGCGGTTTGCGGCGCGGCTGACCACATGGTTTGGTTCGCAACCGCGTGTTTCATATAGATCAATTTGGATTTTGGAGGTGGATGGGCTGCATGGCTCGTATTGCTGGCGTAGACTTGCCGCGTGACAAGCGCGTTGAAATTGGCCTAACCTACATTTTCGGCATTGGGCGTACGACTGCAAGCAAGATTCTCGCGGAGACCGGTGTGAACCCGGACACGCGTGTGCGTGACCTGACAGAGGATGAAGTCATTCGTCTTCGCGACTATATCGATAAGACGGTAAAGGTCGAGGGCGACCTCCGTCGTGAAATCGCCTTGAACATCAAGCGACTGGTTGAAATCGGCTCCTATCGCGGGATGCGTCACCGTCGCGGCCTGCCGGTTCGCGGACAGCGGACCAAGACCAATGCGCGCACCCGTAAGGGCCCACGGCGCACGGTTGCAGGCAAGAAGAAATAAGGAGGCTTGAGAAATGGCAAAAGGTACCCAGCGTAAAGGCGGCACTGCAGTAAGGACCAAGCGCCGTGATCGCAAAAACGTAGATACCGGTGTGGCTCACATCAAGTCGACCTTTAACAATACCATTGTTTCTATTACCGACACGGCGGGCAACGCCATCTCCTGGTCGAGTGCTGGGAATGTCGGTTTTAAGGGATCTCGCAAAAGTACTCCGTTTGCCGCACAGATGGCTGCTGAAGCGGCTGCGCGGACCGCGATGGAGCATGGTATGAAAAGCGTCGAGGTGTCAGTCAAAGGACCAGGGGCTGGCCGTGAAGCGGCAATTCGCTCGCTGCAGGCCGCAGGACTTGAGATCAGCGGGATTCGCGACGTGACTCCGATTCCTCACAACGGCTGCCGCCCGCCAAAACGGCGCCGCGTATAATTGCTCTCGAAACCCGGAGAAGGTCTAAGCCAAGCTCGGCTTAGAGGATCCCGCGGGATTGGCAAAACAATAGTGTATGTCGTTTGCGGACGATTTACTCACTTTGGGTATAGAAAGAATTGGAGGTGTCAACACTAGAATGGCAAGATATACCGGACCCGTTTGCCGTCTATGCCGGCGCGAAGGCGTCAAGTTGTATTTGAAGGGCGAACGCTGCTTTACTGCGAAGTGCGCGATCGACAAACGTCCTTTTGCACCCGGCCAACACGGTCAAGGTCGTCGTCGAAATTCGGAATACGGTCTGCAACTTCGCGAAAAGCAGAAAGCACGCCGTTTCTATGGTGTTCTAGAAAAGCAGTTTGGCAGTTACTATGAGGATGCAGCGCGGCGTCAAGGAGTTACCGGCGAGAATCTGTTGCAGATCCTCGAAAGCCGTCTGGACAATGTGGTCTACCGGTTAGGGTTTGCCGCTTCCAGGCCTGAAGCAAGGCAACTGGTACGCCACGGCCACTTCACCGTGAATGGCCGCCGCGTCGATATTCCCTCGTATTTGGTGAAACCGGGCGACGTGATTTCGATCCGTGAAAAGAGCCAGCAAGTCAGCCGCATCAAGGACCTCGTTGAAGCCGCACAGGGCAAGACGGTGGTGCCTTGGATGGAACTGGACTTAGCGAGCTTTAGCGGCAAGGTAATCCGTGTCCCGGCACGCGATGAAATCGACGTACCTGTGGCCGAACAAATGATTGTCGAGCATTACTCGCGCTAATCCGGCCCACACAATAAGCCTTGATGCATGCCGGTCCTTAGTGGTCGAGGAGGAGGGTTACGGATGATCGAAATTGAGAAGCCGAAGATTGAGGTTGTAGAGCGTGGTGAAGACTACGGGAAGTTTGTGGTGGAGCCACTCGAGCGCGGCTATGGCACCACTTTCGGGAACTCGCTGAGGCGCATTTTGCTCTCGTCGATTCCCGGGGCGGCTGTCCGGGCAGTTAAGATTGAAGGCGTGTTGCACGAGTTTTCTACGATTCCCGGAGTCGTCGAAGACACGACGCAAATCATCCTCAATCTCAAGCGGCTCTCGCTGAAGATACACTCCGATGAAGAAAAGGTTCTTGTCATCGACGCGGAGAACAAGGGAGACATCACAGCTGGAGACATCCGGGCCGACTCGGACGTCGATATCATCAATCCGGAACTTCACATTGCCACCCTCGCAGAGGGGGCGCGCCTGTACATGGAATTGCGGGCAGGGAGAGGCCGCGGCTACGTCTCTGCCGACAAAAACAAGACAGGTGAGCAGGAAATCGGGATTATTCCGATTGATTCCATCTATTCTCCCATCACCAAGGTGAACTTCTCAGTGGAAAACACGCGCGTAGGACAAGTGACGGACTATGACAAACTCACCCTCGAGGTATGGACCGACGGCAGCGTGACTCCGGAAGAAGCCGTGAGTGTCGGAGCTAAGATTCTAACGGACCACCTGGTACTTTTTGTTGGCCTTACGGACCGCGGCAAGGACACGGACATCATGGTCGAAAAAGAAGAGGCTTCCACCGATCGCACGCTGGATATGCCCATTGAGGAACTTGACTTGTCAGTGCGTTCGTACAACTGTTTGAAACGCGCGGGGATTAACAGCGTTGGCGAACTGTGTTCGAGAACCGAAGAGGAAATGATGAAGGTGCGCAACCTCGGGCGTAAGTCTCTGGAAGAGGTCGTGGAAAAACTCGAGAGCCTTGGCCTGTCGCTTCGTCAGGAAGACTAGCCTGCAAAGGGCGCGGCACTGGGCTTGGCACCCAACCCAGGAACCGCCCGCAAAGAACCTTCACATCAAGAAACAGAGGAGGGGAATTGGATGCCATACCGCAAACTGGGACGCACGAGCAGCGCTCGTAAAGCCCTGTTCCGCAGCTTAGTGACCGACTTGTTCCTGTATGAAAAAATCGAAACCACTGAGGCGAAAGCGAAGGAACTGCGTTCCATTGCTGACCATATGATTACCTTGGCAAAACGCGGCGACTTGCACGCCCGCCGTCAAGTTGCTTCGTATGTCCGCAAGGAAACGGTCGAGAACGCCGATCAGGACGCCATTCAAAAACTGTTCAGCGAAATTGGCCCGCGTTACAAGGAGCGTCAAGGTGGATACACTCGCATCTTGAAACTCGGTCCGCGCCGCGGCGACGCAGCACCGATGGTGATTATCGAGTTGGTCCAATAAATAGGAGCACGCAGCCTCCTCGCGTCTAGGCTAAATGATAAGGCGCCCGGACGACTCCATCCGATCCACTGCCCGCCATGAGGCACGTGCCTGTGGCGAGGCGCAGGGCGGTGATTGCAATGCCTAAAGTAAAGCTGGTTGTCGCATACGATGGAACGGACTTCCACGGATTTGCCCGGCAGCAAAGCCTGCGCACCGTTCAAGGCACACTTGAGACGGTGCTTGAGCGAGTTCTGGGCTATCCCGTGGAAGTGTTCGGTTCTGGACGTACGGATGCCGGTGTGCACGCGCGGGCGCAGGTGGTGCACTTCGAGATGGGCGCAGGGCCGCCTGTAGAGCGGTTTCCGTACTTGCTTCGCAGGGCTTTGCCCAACGACATCGTGTGTGTGGAGGCCTGTGAGGTGGACGAAGGCTTTCATGCCCGGTTTTCTGCCCAGGCCAAAACATACAGGTATACGTTGCAACAGGCCCGCGTAGCAGACGTATTCACGAACCGGTATGCTTGGCACTTGCCTGTATCGCTCGATACGGCAGCCATGGAACGCGCTGCGAAACACCTGATTGGACATCACGATTTCACCAGCTTTTGTGCTGCATCAACCCCTGTGCAAGACAAACGCAGGACCATCTGGGAACTGAAACTGACAAGCCGGGAAACCTATCTCGACTTATACTGCACCGGAAACGGTTTTCTTCAGAATATGGTGCGCATTGTTGCAGGGACGCTCGTGGACGTTGGGGAGCACCGGATCGCGGACGAAGACGTGCCGCACATCTTAGCGGGGCGCGATCGCCGCCTGGCCGGTCGAACTGCACCGGCCCACGGATTGACCCTGTGGCGGGTCGAGTACGAAAGTTCTTGACCCGAAGCCTGCGCTGTACTAAACTATAAACTAGTGTGTTTTACCCACTGCCCCCCGTTACAGGTGGTTAAACATACCGTGAAGTGTGTTTGATTTTAGGAGGGACTCCAATGCGAACGACGTACATGGCAAAGCCCAACGCCGTGGAACGCAAATGGTATGTAATTGACGCAGCGGGTAAGCGAGTAGGCCGTCTGGCTACGGAAATAGCGAGCATCCTGCGCGGTAAGCATAAACCTGAGTTTACACCCCACGTGGACACCGGCGATTTCGTCGTTGTGGTCAATGCGGAAAAAGTGGTGTTCACAGGCGACAAGCTGCACAAGAAGATGTATTATCGCCATTCCGGCTATCCCGGCGGACTGCGCTCTGACCGCGCCATTGACGTTTTACAGGCTCATCCGGAACGAATTCTTTACACAGCGGTTAAAGGGATGCTGCCGCATACTACACTCGGTCGTCAGCAATTGACCAAGTTGAAGGTGTATGCCGGAGAGAATCATCCACATCAAGCCCAGCAGCCGATTCCTTACGAATCAGCGAGTAACTAACGGAGGAGGACTAACCCTTGGCACAGCTACAATATTGGGGTACAGGCCGTCGTAAGCATTCCGTTGCTCGCGTGCGTTTGCTGCCTGGAGACGGAAAGATTGTCATCAATCGCCGCGATATGAATGACTACTTCGGACTGGAAACACTGAAACTGATTGTGAAGCAACCACTGTTACTGACAGAGACGATGGGACGTTACGACGTCCATGCCAATGTCTATGGCGGAGGCATTTCCGGACAGGCTGGAGCGATCCGCCACGGAATCGCCCGCGCGCTTTTGAAGGTGGACCCGGAACTGCGTTCGGCACTGAAAAAGGCTGGATTGCTGACCCGCGATGCGCGCATGAAAGAACGTAAAAAGTACGGTCTTAAAGCTGCTCGCCGCGCTCCACAGTTCTCCAAGCGCTAAATCGAATCTTACGTACCCTGGGGCTGCCCTGGAGACGCATCTACGCGATGCCTCCCGGCGGCCCTTTTTGCGTTTTGAGATGAACGTTAAGACCTCGCATGGTGTGAGTTTGCTGAACAGAGGACTGGAAGGTCAAATGGCCTGGTATGCCAGGTACGCCAACCAAAGCCTTCCCGTGTCGGCAGAAGTGAACCGGTGAAAACTTCCACGCATGATTGTTTCCGCCTGGCTCAAATTAGGAGCAAAGGTTTGAACGACAACGTGAGGTGGTGCCGGCTTTGAGAGCGAAAACGCGAACCTTTCCGAATCTGCACAGACAGACCCTTGCCGTGCTTGGGTTATCCTTCATATTGGTATCGGGCTTTTGGTGCGACCCTGTCCAAGCCGCCGTATCTGGTGAACCAGGCCTGGTCGGACGTGTGATTGTGGTGGATGCCGGTCACGGAGGGCCCGACGGCGGTGCAACGAGTGCGAATGGGGTGAAGGAAAAGGACATTACCCTCGCTGTGGCCCACAAGCTCGCCTTGTACTTGCGTGAATCCGGAGCAGTGGTATACCTCACTCGCACCGTAGATACAGACTTGGCAACCGACAGAGACAGGGCACAACGACGCCGACATCAAGGAGACTTGAGAAACCGGACAAGATTTGTACGCGGCAAGCATCCGGACGCTTTTATCAGCATACACTGCAATGCGGTCCCTTCACCAGCTTGGCATGGAGCACAAATGATTTACATGAAGGGGAACGACGAAGCCAAGGACCTTGCCGAGACCATGCAGCAGAACTTTCGCGATCACCTGCTCCCGACGAATCGTGCCCCCGACGACATGAGCACGCTCTATCTGTTAAAGAGGATTAAGGGACCTGCGGTTCTCGCTGAAATCGGTTTTTTGTCAAATCCCAACGAAGCTGCATACCTCATCAACCCGAAGTACCAAAACCAAGTGGCCTTTTCGATGCACACGGCGATTTTGCAGTACTTTGCTAATCAGGAGAATGAACCTGTGGAACCCGATGGCGCAAAGAGCCGAGACGGTTCGCCACCTCCCAAAGAGGACAGGCAAGCTCCGTCACAGTCGAACGCCTCTGAGGGACAAGACTAGACCGCGGTCCACGACTAAACGGAAGAGGGTGCTGCCATGAATACCGGGTTCTCCCGACCCGTGTTGGCGGGTGCTGCATTGCTGGCGGCAGCGGCAATCTGGACGGTGATTCAGCGAAACAGTGCATCCTCGTCCCCTCCGAATTCCGGCTTACAAACCTCCTTGAGCCATCCGCCTGTCGGCGGGACAGAAGTGAGTGACCCTTCGCTCGTCATTCAACCCACACAGCTGGACTGGTATGGCAAACCGGTCTACAGGTTGACCAATACCAGCGCAAACAGTTACTCACGCCTCGAGTTATTCAACGCGAGTTACCACCGCCTGCCCATCCTGTATGTGGGTAACAATCCGCCCCCCAAAAACCTCCTGGCTCCGTTGCACGAGGACACCTTCCACCTGACTGGTCATAGCTCCTTGTGGTTTACGGGCACGAGCAAGCCTCCAACGGATTTTTTCGTCATGTGGTCCCGACCAGGTGGAGCTGTTTACGAAAATGTCACGGTTGGTTCCCAAAGCCGAACGCAGTAGCGGCCCAATTGTAGCGCGTTCCATAAAAGTGTTGTACACTGGACACGAATCATTTTCATTGAGATTCGCAATGTAAGGGGGCGACGAGCCGTGGTAAGTAAAGAACAGGTTTTAGAAGTTCTCCGGGATGTCGAAGATCCCGAGGTCCATAAAAGCATTGTCGAACTGGATATGGTAAAAAACCTTGTCATACAAGACTCTCATATCAGCGTCGAGGTTCTGTTGACCATTTCGGGTTGCCCACTGCGCAACACCATCGAACAGGCTGTTACGGAGAAACTGTTGTCGCTCGAAGGCGTCAAAACCGTCGACGTAAAAATCGGCAGCATGAACGACGAGCAACGTGCACAGTTTACGCAAAAGCTCCGCGGAAAACCGGAAGAGCGAAGCACTCCGGCGCTGTTAAAGCCGGATACGGACGTAGTGTTTTTGGCGATTGCTTCAGGAAAAGGCGGAGTCGGCAAATCGACTGTCACAGCCAATTTGGCTCGCGCAATGGCGAAGCAAGGGCTTCGCGTGGGTATTATCGACGCAGATATTTACGGCTTCAGCATCCCAAGTATTTTTGGGGTCAGAGAACGCAAGCCTACCGTCATTGACGACTTGATTATGCCTATTGAAGTGGATGGGGTTAAACTCATCTCTATGCACTTTTTCGTTCCTGAAAACAATCCGGTCGTTTGGCGTGGACCCATGCTCGGGAAGATGCTGCGCAACTTCTTTGGAGAGGTTCATTGGGGCGATCTCGACGTCGTTTTGCTCGACTTGCCACCCGGCACAGGGGATGTGGCTCTGGACGTTCACCAACTGTTGCCCAAAAGCAAAGAGCTTATCGTCACCACACCTCAAATGAATGCTGCAGAGGTGGCCATTCGCGCAGGACTCATGGGTCTTCGCACGAACCACGAAGTCGTGGGCGTCGTTGAAAACATGGCTTACTTTGAATGCGGAAACTGCGGAGACAAGACCTATTTGTTCGGCCGTGGCGGCGGCGAAGAAGTGGCAAGAGGATTGCGCACATCGGTCTTGGCTCAGGTGCCCATCGCTGCGCTGGAGACAACGGCTTTGTTCAAGGACGGCACGCGCCAAGCTGAAGTGTTCGCTGATTTAGCCAAAGAGGTTTCCAAGCGTATCGGTCTATTGGGCAAAGTCGCGGCGAAGTAAATATACTTGCCGTTCCATGAATAAGGTGCTTTTCGTACGAACCCCGGATTTTCTTCGGCTTGGGTACAAGGTCGGTCCAAACAAACCCAAAAGTTAAGCTCATGTCCCCGTTTTCCTCAGCGAAAGCGGGGACATGATGCATTTAGGACGCATCAACCGCTGTCCCCTCCGCTGCCTCCGCCGGAACTGTTTCCTCCGCTGTCCCCACCTCCGCCTTGTCCGCCACTGCTTTGCTGCTTTTGGCTGCCGGCGTTTTGCATGGACTGCGCTACAGCTTGTTTGAGGGCATCTTCAAACTGCATCCGAAAACTCGGGTTCTGCAGCGCCTCTGTCATGACTTTCATGATCTGACCGCGGAACTCGGGCGTTTGCATGAGGTCCTGCAGGTTTTTCGTAAACTCCGGCGATTTGAGCAATATCAACATGTCTTTCTGATACTGAGGGTCTTTCATTAACTGTTTGTTGATTTGCGTGAGCTCAGGTTGTGCCGCTTTTGCAAACGCACTCACAAATTGGGGATCCTTAACCTGTTGAGCTAGGAATGATTGGTTCTTTTGCGTTTCGAGGTTCTTTTCTACCGCTTTTGCAATATCTGTCTCATTGACAGCCATTTGTTGCTTTACGGAAGGGTCATTCAGGATTGCCTCCACTGCAGATTTCCCTTCGGGTGAGTGCAGAATGTCCACAACCATCTGTTTCGTCGCGGTATAGTCTGGTTGCGTCGCTCCACTGACATCCGCGCCCATCTTTGTTCCTCCACCGCATCCGGTGACCAACAACACGACGAGTGCGGTTGGCCAGACTTTGCTCAGTTTTTTCACACTCGACCCCCCATTTTTACGGTGCTCATCTGGCTTCAGTATGCGTTTTTGCCCATGCACTTATGCGAATGTGCCAAGATGTTGGAGGGGGCCGAGTTTGTGCATAAAACTCGTCTACGGTATGATGTACGGGTGGAGGCGAACGTCATCATGAGATTGAACCAGTTTGTATTCCTGCTGGCCAGCACCGTTATTCTTGGTGGGCTGATGGGTATCATTACCATCGCGACAGGCTTGTGGCTCCACCTGCCGTGGTTTGTGGCATTCGTATCCGGTGCCTTTCTGGCGACGACGAGCCTCATGGGGTTTTGGGCCTACCTGACGCTTAACTTTATTGCCCGCAGTACCCTGCCCCGCCGAGTTTGGCGCTGGATGCAAGTCATTATCACAGCATTGGTGCTGTACGATATGCTGTGGTACCGCTATCACATTGATGCTGTTCGCCATCCTGCAAACCACCCGCCGTACGCGACGTTCCTGATTCAGGGCTTGTGGCCGTTTGTCGTCGCTCTAATCGCCGCAGGCTTCAAGCGTCGTCTGTCCGGCAAAGGCAGTTTTGTGCCGACCGTATTTTACTTGTATGTATTTACGGTCGTAGATTGGCTGCTTGTCATTCGCTCTCAAACGGGCCCCATCGTCAATCAAACGGGGATTGTCATGATGGCGTGCAACGTATATATGATCTTGATTTTCGGGAAACTGCTGAGTCCGGATGCAGGCAGTTTCGGCCTAAAGCGCCAAGAGATGGGCCCAGACGCACCCGCCTCCGGAAACACCGACCACTCACCTCGCGAAAAACGCAAGGAAGCGAAACGGGATGGAGCGACGCAGTCCTAGCCCATCGTCCGCAGCAATTTCTAGTCCTTCACTTTGTGGTTTTTTATTGAAGTTTACTTTGTACAGATGCCTGGTTCAGAAGTTCGGATACGGTAGCAAATTTGTAGCCTTTAGCACGCAAGCCGTCCACGATTTGGGGTAAAGCGTCCACGATTTGCTTGGATGAATCGCTCGCGTGCATCAAAATGATGTCTCCTGGTACTGCGCGATTGAGTACTCTCCCGACAATCGCAGACGTACCGGGGTTTTTCCAGTCCAAAGAGTCGGTGTTCCACTGAATGACCTTGTAACCCATGCCGTTTAGACACTTCAGCACTCTTGGATTGAAATCTCCATTTGGAGTCCGGATGAGTTTTGGGGTGACTCCAGTAACCTGTTTGATGGCTTTCGACGCCAATGCGGTCTGTTCCCGAATCCAATTGTCCGGGTAGTTGGAGAAGTCTTTGTGAAGGTTGCCGTGACTGCCGATCTCGTAGCCCATGGATTTGATTTGCTTTGCGACCTCTGGGTGTCTGAGTGTCCACGGTCCACTCAAGAAGAAGGTCGCCTTCTCAACGTGTTTGGTTTTCAACACTTCCAACACGGGTTCGGGGACCTTGTTACCCCAGGAAATGTCAAAAGTCAGGGCGACGACCTTTTTGTCCGTATCTACTTTGTAAATGGCGGCTGGCTTTTTCTCAGCAGCAAACACTTGACTCCGTCCGGACACAGCGAACAACACCGCCATAAATAAGGCGATGACGGCAGTCAGCGTAAAAATTCTTTTCACATCCTGCATCGGGAGGCCTCCTTTCCGATCTGAGCAAAGTGTATGCGCCGAGGACAAGACCTATACAATTTTAAGGACAGGAAATGTTTCAAGCGCGATGGACGAGTCGAAGGAGGTGTGGTAAACAGTCATGTGGGCAGCGAAACGCCAAACGGGTGACTACAACCGACGTGAAAACAGTTTACTTTGGTTTTTCTTTGTCGCTGTACTCTTGCTCGCTATAGGTTGTCTGGCAGGCTATTTCTGGTCCGGCCATTTTTCTGGGGAGATTCAACCAGCCATTGAACAATTGAAGAACATTGCGTTGAACATCCGCCAGAATCAGAGCGTGATATCGACACTAATTACGATTTTTTGGCACAATTTACTTGCCGTTGTGTTTATGATTCTGCTTGGGGTTTTTGCAGGTATATTCCCGGCAATTACCATTTGGCTGAATGGGTTGTTAATGGGGTTTGTGGTTCACATGGTTGTGACCCAATCGCACGTGCCGGCTTGGAAGGTCATCGTGTACGCTTTGTTGCCGCACGGCATCTTTGAAGTGCCTGCACTACTGCTCGGAAGTGCCCTAGGGATCCAGCTGGGTTTCGCAGCAATTCACAGTGTCTTTCGGTCCGTGATGGGATTGTTTCGCCCTGGTGGTGCTGCTTCACAAACCAGACTTCAGGGGAACGGCCCTTCGTTCCGTTTGGAGTTTCGCCGGGCTGTTCGCTGGTTTCCAGTTTTGGTGGGCCTGCTTATCATTGCGGCGACGATTGAGAGCGCCGTAACTCCCTTGCTCATTCACTTGTCTGGGATCGCAGGATAACCTTCTGATGCATCAGATACCTTAAGAAGGTGAATGCAGGAAGGAGAGGTTTGATATGAGCGAACTCAGGATTATTGGCGCACCATCCGATCTGGGTCAAGGGCGACGCGGGGTGGACATGGGCCCTAGCGCCATCCGGTACGCAGGTCTCAAAGAAAGGTTGGAAGGCCTCGGACACGACGTGGCAGACCTAGGGAACATCCCAGTCCCCACGCTGGAAATGCACAATGTTACGGATCAGCGCTTAAAGTACCTGCCTGAGGTCACGCGGGTGAGCCACGCTTTGTATAAGATGGTTCGCGAAGTTCTATCGGCAAAACAGGTCCCCATCGTACTGGGAGGAGACCACAGTATTTCTATAGGCAGCGTTGCTGCAGTGGCGTCGGTTCATTCGAACTTTGGACTGATTTGGTTTGACGCTCACGGGGATATGAATACGGATGAGACGACTCCCTCTGGAAACATCCACGGCATGCCGCTGGCCGCCAGTCTGGGACTTGGACATACGGACTTGGTCAACCTAGGGGGATTTGCCCCGAAAGTGGACCCGAAACGCGTTGTGCTCGTGGGAGCCCGGTCGGTGGATCGGCACGAAGCGGATTTAATTAAAAAATCCGGAATTAAGGTATATACGATGGCCGAAATCGACCAAACCGGAATGGGGCCCGTGATGGAGGAAGCCATTCGAATTGCTGGGGATGGTACCGATGGAATCCATCTCAGTCTGGACCTGGATGCCTTGGATCCCATGTTTGCACCAGGGGTTGGGACTCCGGTCAACGGAGGAGTTACGTACCGTGAAGGGCATCTGGCGATGGAACTTTTGTCGCAATCCCGCAAAATTTTGTCGGTCGATGTCGTGGAGGTCAATCCGATTCTGGACGAACACAACCAAACTGGTAAAATGGCAGTCGAACTCGTGGAATCCCTGTTTGGCAAGACGGTTCTTTAGTACAATTTTGTAAGGACTAGATTTGTCCCATGTTGATTGGGAACAGATTTGTGCTCAGGGTGGGCCCCGCGTTCTCCCCGCCTCCTCTTTTGCAGGCGGCGGGGCAGCTGGTTTTCTGCGTAGCGGATGAGTGGCTGGGTATTCGGCGTCACATCAGACCATTCGCTGTAATACTTTACTACACGGGCTACATCCCCGAGAACGAGATTCGGATGGAGGCGAGGCAGGCGATATGCTCTACGCGGCATTAGGGGATTCGATTACGTACGGCTATTCAGCCGAGGATGAGAATGCGCGTTATGTTAACCGAATTCAATCGTCTCTGTCCAGAAAACAACCAGTCAACTTGTTTTTGCACGCAAAACCCGGTTGGACCTCTAAACAACTGTTGAAAGAGAGCCGCAAGGTTCCGGATGTCATATGGGCGGAAGCTCGGTTGATTACCATTATGGTCGGAGGGAACGACGTGCTGCGTCACGCTCCTTGGCTCCTCGATGGCGGCACCACCCGTATTTTTAAGGTAGCGGACAAATTGCGGGACAACCTGGAAGAACTGATTGACCTGGTGCGCGGTCCCAAATGTACGATTGTCTTGGGCACTTTGTACAATCCATTTCCGAAGTCTGTGATGGTGGAGCGCTATTTGGACGTGATCAACCAATCGATTCGCTCCGTTGCCCAACGGGAAAAACTCCCTCTGGCCGATATCGCGAAACACTTTGTACGCCGCGAGGGGCAATTCATTGACGGTTACAAGCGAGGCAAGATGACGGACATGCGAATTATCGGGAACCCTATCCATCCTAACGACAAAGGCCACGAAGCCATTGCGCAGATCTTTCTCCGAGCGTATCAACGCTCCACTGGAGGCACGCGAAGTTCCAATGTCAGGGTTGCCAAACTGAGGTCGGGACGTTGAGGTCCACGATCGCAGTGAAGTCCTGAGGCAGTCCGGAATGTTAGAGTATACCGTGGGTTCAAAATACAGGGAATTCTGGATTCCACCGCAGTGTGCCACTTGACGAAGGTGTACATGTAGGGAACAATGATGAAGAATAACCTGCAAGGTTGGTTCGAATTGGGTGGAAAACAATGAACACATGGATCGACGTCCTCAAGAAGTTCAGTATTTGGAATGCCATAGACATTTTAATCGTAGCGTTCGTCTTGTACCGGTTTTTGCTGTTGATCCGCGGCACGCGCGCCGTCCAATTGTTAAAGGGCGTCATCGTGATTCTCATTGCGACAGCCCTCAGCAACGTATTGCATCTCACAGCATTGAACTGGTTGCTCAACAAAATTATTACGATTGGCCTAATCGCCATTCCAGTTGTTTTCCAGCCCGAGCTCAGAAGGGCGCTGGAACAGCTTGGACGCGGAGGCTTTTTTTCGATCTCGTTTACCAGCGCCGGAAATGAAGACCTGGAGTATTTAATCGCGGAAGTTGTCAAGGCGACCCAGGTGCTGTCCAGGAACCGGATTGGAGCCTTGATGGTTGTCGAGCGCGGTACAGGTTTGACCGAATACATTGAAACCGGAACGTTGATTGATGGGATGGTGAGCACCGAACTGCTCATCAACACCTTCATACCGAATACACCTCTTCACGACGGAGCCGTGATTTTGCGCCGGAATCACATCGTCGCCGCAGGCTGTTTTTTGCCTTTGACCGAAAACCGCGACCTAGACAAGAAATTGGGCACCCGGCACCGGGCGGCTGTCGGGGTTACCGAACAATCGGACGCGGTAGCCGTCGTGGTCTCCGAAGAAACGGGACAGGTATCCGTAGCGGTGGACGGCGTACTGTCTGTAAACTTAAGTGAAAGCGCCTTGTTGGAACTGCTTCAGTCTTTAGTGATTACAAAGCGGACAAACGCCTTGAACATTTTCACAAGGAAGGCGGAGTCCTAAGATGATGGATCGTTGGTTACATAACAATGCCATCTTGCGCATTGTGGCACTCGTCATGAGTTGCATTCTGTGGCTAATGGTCAATGCGCCCAATTCAGGGGGGACGACTCCGGGAACTTACGAGAAGCAATTCCCAGTGCCGATTCACGTGCAAACTTCTCCAGGCATGGTTGTTTCGTCAATGGACAATTCCACGGCGGTGGTTATCGTCAGCGGCCAAGGTCTGAATTTGGCGACCTTAACGGCTCAAATGCTGGGAGTGACGGTAGTGGCCAAAGCGACCGGGCTCACACCGGGGCGTCACATTGTGCCGTTGGCCGCGATCAACATGCCCAATGTGCCATATACCGTGGATCCGAGTTCTGTGGCGGTGGTCTTGGCTCAAAAGGTGACTGTCCAGAAGCAAGTGGACGTCAAGATTGCGGGTGAGCCTGCTGCAGGTTTTGTAGCACAGTCTCCAACGGTAGACACTCCCACAGTCACCGTACATGGACTTCAGGGAGCTGTAAGCCAAGTCGCCGAAGTTCAGGCTTCGTTGTCCATTCAAGGAGCGACGAAGAGCGTAAGTGGCAGCGTTACACTAAATGCCGTGAACAGTGCGGGTAAACCTGTGCCGGGAGTGACGGTGGACCCTGCTCAGGTCAGGGTGACAGTCCCCGTCAACGTTTCCAAAATGGACGCCGTGTTGCAACCTCAAATTGTCGGTACGCCCGCTCAGGGCTATGCCGTCGCAGGTTTTTCGGTCAACCCAGAATCTGTCACGCTCTACGGCAAGACGAACGGCCTTTCTGGGCCCGTGAACCTGAACCTGCCTATCGACGTGACTGGGTTAAACGCCTCCAAGGTGGAACGGGTTAAGGTGCCGCTCACCCCGGGAGTTACGAACGCGAGCCCGCAGAAGGTGTCCGTGTCCATCGACGTGCAACCCGCTGCATCGAAACTGTTTACGCAAGTGCCGATTCGGATTAAGAACATCCCGCCCGGCGGACAGGTGACGTTAACAGGCCCGTCTACAGTGGACTTGACCGTGACAGGCCCAAAAAACATTGTCGATGCGTTAACCCCCAGCGCCATTTCCGTATATATTGATGCGAGTGGGTTAAAAGCTGCAGACTCTGCGGCTCCGCTGACTGTTTCCTTGCCAAACTGGGTGGAGGTATCAAACATCTCCCAACAAAACGTACCGGTGCAAGTCAAATAGCGGGCTGAACAATGTTAACCATTGTCCAATATCCGGATATGTGGCAAAATGATTGAGTTCTTGAAGGGAGAGAATGATTTTGGCCCGATTGTTTGGAACCGATGGGGTGCGCGGAATTGCTAACACGGAACTGACTCCGGAACTCGCATTTCGCCTGGGACGGGCTGGCGCATACGTCTTGACAAAGCATAAGGAATCGGCTGAAGCGCGGATTGTCATTGGCAAAGACACCCGGATATCCAGTGACATGCTGGAAGCAGCACTGATTAGCGGAGTGTTGTCGATGGGCGTTGACGTCGTGCGGTTGGGTGTCATCAGCACACCTGGGGTGGCGTACGTTACCCGGAAGATTGAATCTGCAGCCGGAGTGATGATTTCAGCGTCTCACAACCCCGTGGAGGATAACGGGATCAAGTTTTTTGGCGGTGATGGGTTTAAGCTCCTAGACGACGTCGAGGACGAAATAGAGCAGGTTTTAAACGAGCCGGAGGACCGTCTCCCGCGTCCCGTGGGCGCCCAAGTGGGCCGAGTGTCGGACGAACCGCTCGTGAAGCTGTATCAGGAATTTCTGATGTCTACCGTGAACCATTCGTTTGAACGGCTGCATATTGTACTGGATTGCGCGAACGGAGCGGCTTCAAACATCGCACCGGACGTGTTTCGAAAATTGGGCGCCAAACTCACGGTCTTAAACTCCGAACCCGATGGCATAAACATCAACGTCGGATGCGGCTCGACACATCCAGGCACCGTGCAAGCTGCCGTGATCAAACACGGAGCAGACCTCGGTTTGGCGTTTGACGGAGACGCGGACCGCCTCATTGCGGTGGATTCTCAAGGCAACATTATCGACGGAGATTTCGTAATGGCGATTTGTGCAAAATCGCTGCACGAACGGGGTGAACTCGACAATGACACAGTCGTGGCCACCGTCATGAGTAACCTAGGGTTCGTGAAAGCGATGGAGAACCTCGGAATTGAAGTGGAACGCACCGCCGTAGGCGACAGGTACGTCATGGAAGCCATGAGAAGAGGTCGCCACGTGCTCGGCGGAGAACAGTCGGGACACATCATTTTCCTCAACCACACGACCACAGGAGACGGGATTTTAACCGCCTTGCAACTGACGAATATTCTAGTAGAGACCGGTCAGCCGCTGTCAGAGCTTGCAAAGGTCATGCAGCGTTATCCGCAAATCCTGGAAAACGTTCGAGTTCGCGATAAAGAGGCCTGGCGGGCGAATCCTCGGATTCAGGAAGCGTTGGCTCAAGGCAAATCTGTTTTGGGAAGCAGTGGGAGAGTTCTCGTTCGGGAATCGGGAACGGAACCGATTGTCCGCGTCATGGCCGAGGGGCCCGATGAACAAGTGCTGCAAAGCTGTGTCCACGCGATTGTTCGGGTCGTCGAGGAAGAACTTGGGGCCTGAAACTTTGAACCTGACTCTGCGAAAGGGGGAGTGTCCGGCGGGGAATGAAACCTAACCACCGTTTTTTGTCCTTTTGTCAACGGGTCATAGCGAATAATCAACGATGACAGCTATGAACAGCTATGACGCGCCGTGACAAGAGTGAACAGCAATGGACAGCAATGGACAGCATAGGTGAATCTGTACACCTGTGCCGTTGAAGCGCCTGGACTGGCCGGGTTTGAGCGGATTTTTCTCAGAACCCAGTGCGTTGCTGTATTTGCAAGCACGCCAGTTGACGCGGAGGAGGTTGGCGAACCATTCGGCGGGTGCCTCCCGGTGCATGACCGCGCCGCAAGCAAAGCTCGAAAACTTCAGGGTGACCTGAGAAACAGGAGCGAGCAGGTCAATGAGGAGGATTAACGGACGACATGTGTGGAATTGTCGGCTACATTGGGGCCCGTAAGGTTCAGGACGTTGTTTTGGAAGGACTGCGTAAACTAGAGTACAGAGGATACGACTCTGCTGGCATCGCAACACTGGACCATAAGACGATTCGCATCAGTAAGTCGCTCGGCCGCATGGCGAATCTCGAAGATAAGCTGGTGACGGAGCCAGCCACAGGGACCATCGGGATCGGACACACTCGCTGGGCTACGCACGGCCGTCCGTCCGACGAAAATGCCCATCCGCACCAAGACTGCAGCGGGCGATTTGCTATTGTTCACAATGGGATTGTAGAAAACTACCTGACTTTGCGCGACGAATTGACTGCCAAAGGTCACCAATTTGAATCCGAAACCGACACGGAAGTTGTCGCTCACCTGATAGAGGACCTCTATAACGGAGACTTGTTCTCTACGATGGTCAACGTGGCCAAACACATTCGCGGTGCTTACGCATTGGTCGTGCTGTCGAAGGACCATCCAGATATGCTCATTGCCTTGCGTAAATCCAGTCCTTTGATTATCGGATTGGGAGAGCATGAAAACTTTGTCGCTTCCGACATCCCGGCTATCTTGGAATATACGAGAGACGTCTATGTGCTCGACGACGGCGAGATGGCCGTGGTCAGGCAGAACGGCGTTGAGTGTTTTAGTCTCGAAGGAACACCCGTGCACAAGGACGTCTACCAGGTCACTTGGGATGCCGTTTCGGCCGAACGCGGCGGTTATCCACACTTCATGCTAAAAGAGATCCACGAACAGCCCAAAGCCATTCGGGACACCCTAACTGGGCGGCTGTCCGAAGACGGAAGGCGTGTTGTGCTTTCGGAGTTGACCTGGTCGAAGTCCTACACAAAGGCTGTTGACCGCATTCAGATTGTCGCTTGCGGCACATCGTGGCATGCAGGTCTGGTCGGCAAGGCGGTCATCGAAAAGCTTGCGCGCATTCCGGTCGAAGTGGAGATTGGGTCAGAGTATCGCTACCGCGATCCCATTCAGACGGAAAACACGCTCGTCATCGTGATCAGCCAGTCCGGAGAAACTGCCGACACCTTGGCTGGGCTTCGCGAAGCCAAGGCCAGAGGACGCCGTGTTTTGGCGATCACGAACGTCGTCGGAAGCTCGGTTGCCCGCGAGGCGGACGACGTCATCATCACTTGGGCGGGGCCTGAAATTGCGGTCGCGTCGACGAAGGCTTACACGACCCAACTCATTGCGTTGTACCTCCTCGCTGCGTATTTTGCGCAGGAACGGGAAACGCAAGAGCCGGATAAACTGAAAGAGATCATCTCGGCACTGGGCAACCTGCCGCAAGTCGCCGAGCAGGTGCTCGACACTGCACCCCAAATCGAGGAATTTGCACAGACCTATAAGGGTGCGGCTGACACGTTTTTCATCGGACGGAGCTTAGACTATTCCGTAGCGATGGAAGGGGCGCTGAAGCTGAAAGAAATTTCCTACATTCATGCCGAGGCTTACGCTGCGGGCGAGCTCAAACACGGAACCTTAGCGCTGATTACCGAAGGAGTACCCGTCATCGCTTTGGCCACTCAACCCGAGTTATACGAGAAGACCGTGAGCAACATTAAAGAAGTGAAAGCGCGCGACGCCTTTGTGTTGGGCATGGCATGGGTAGGGGACGAAGAGCTCGAAAAATCGGTGGACGAAGTCATTTATCTGCCCGCGACGCTCCCGTTGCTTGCTCCCATTGCAGCCGTCATCCCACTGCAACTGTTAGCGTACTACGCGGCAGTGGCGCGCGGAAATGACGTCGATAAGCCTCGGAACCTCGCCAAGTCGGTTACAGTCGAGTAGGTTGTAGGGATTGTTGTTGGTATTTGTGGTCGGTAATTACGAATGTCCCAAATGGTAATTAATATTGTCCCCAAATGGTAATAACACTTGTCCCAAAAATCACGTCCCGTAATGGTGAAAATCCCGCCGTTACGGGATTTTCTCTATTTCAGAATGTTAAGGAGGGAATTGGAACAATTTGTAGAACAACGTATGCAACACAATATTTTCGGCAAGCATGTTGGTAACAAGTATTGTCCTTTCACGTATGCAATATACACGGAGGGGTTCGATGAGCTGGACAAATCGTTCTTGGGAGCAAGAAGATACACTGTATGTACCGAAGCGAAAAGTCAGTAACAGGGGGAGTCAAAAACGACCACACGTCATTGGTGCGTACTACAGCCCAAAGATGCTTAGGGAGGTGGAATACGAATCACTTGGTGAGTATTTGTTTTATTCGCTTTTAGAGCTTGACCCACAAACGGTTAGGTACTACGTCCAGCCTGTCGAAGTTCCTATTCCGGGAACGAATACACATGGTAAACCTAGTTTCTGGCCCCATGTTTCAGATGTACTTGTTTTTCGCGAACATCATGTGCCCCATCTATTTCAAGTCAAAGAATCAACGACCGAAGTGTCTAACGCCAAACAAATAGTGGATGAATATTGCAAGATCTACGCGTTTGAAAAAGGCTGGCAGTATAGTGTTGTATATCCGAAATCGATTCCAGTGGTCGTGGCGCGGAATGCGAAGTTTCTCATGGGATTTCTTAAACCACGGAAGGGATTTGATGCGCTTATTCCTGAACTGATTTCCCGACTCACGTTTTTGCACAGTTCAAAAATCCACGAGTTGGCTAGAGGCTTTCAGGGAAATATGCATCCGCTTCAGGTTCTGCCGATTATCTATCATTTGATTGCAAACTGTACGTTTGCAATCGACATCAACGAGGAACTTAACCAATTTAGCGAAGTGATGATTCGTTCTGAACAAAGCGTATATACCCATTACCTGACCTGGGGGGAATAGGACATGGTCCTCAACCAACTCAAAGTTAACTCGGAACTCGTCTTTTACGGAAAAACTTATATAGTTCTATCCATTGATGCCCCACATGTGTCTATCATGCGTTCTCAAGGGAACGGGGAAGTGTTGACTGTAACCTTTTCAGAATTGGTAAGTAATCCATCCTTTCGACCTAGTAAGTCAATGATAAAAGAGATCGAACGTGAAGAAACTCACTATGAAGCTGTCTTAGATGCCTTAACAGACGAACAGCGACAAGAAGTATCTCGCAGATTCGACATGATTAGGCCATTGATTGTCTTCGAACGCGTAAAACAGGGTGATATACGAGCAAGCTATGAGTTCATGTCTCACTACAAGGAATTCATCCATGAGACGGAGAGACTAGAGGATTTGACGAAAGGGAAACTTCTGGAGCGAATTTCGCGGAAGTATGCTGTCCCAGACGAGTACGGAATAGTCCCACGAGGGACCACTACAAGGAGCATCAAAAGGTATTTATCTGCTTACCGCAACGCGGAGATTGAGTTGGCACATCGTGGCGAAGAAGGGTTGTTAGGCAAGCACGGTGATGGTTATCTTTATCGAAAAGACAATCATACTATTGAGATCTGTCATCCTAAAAAACCTGACTTGGTTTTGTGTCATATTAATGTCCGATTGAATAAGCAATATTTCCCAATCTTCAAAGAGGTCATTGAGAGAGAGTTCCTTTCTTTGAAACGAAGGTCGAAGCAGTCTATTTATGAGTCTATTGTGACCCACTGTTACAAAGTGGGGATAGACCCTCCCAATGAAAATACTGTTAGGAAAATATTAGGGAGAATCCCTTCGGAAGTTCGTGTTCGATTACGGGATGGAAATAAGGCAGCAGAGGGTTATGATCCGGTGGCCAGAGGCTTTTCCAACGAGGAAGCACAGTATCCTCTACACATTGTTGAGATTGACCATACCCAGCTAGATCTTGACGTTATTGATGAAACTACCGGGCATGTGGTCGGGCGTCCGTGGATTACGTTAGGTATCGACGTATTTAGTCGTATGGTGTGGTGCCTATATGTCTCGTTTGAGGCACCATCAGCAAATGTTGTGCGTAAAGCTATCGAACAAGGTATATTCTTCAAACGGGCTAGAGAGAAATATGGGACATCGAATGACTGGGATGTCTTTGGTATTCCAAGTATTATTTATATGGACAATGGACCAGAATTTCGCAATGCGGCAGTAAAGCGTATGATCACAGAGACATTAAAGTCCAATGTCCGCTATCGCCCAGTTAAGACACCACGGTTTGGAGGGACAATTGAACGACTCTTTGGAACGCTCAACACAGGACTGATTCACCAACTTGACGGAACCCGGAAAAGCAACCCAGTCGATCTAGGTGAGTACGACCCGGATGCGGCAGCTTCACTGACGTTATCAGATGTTCGAACATTACTCGTAAGATACATTGTGGACATTTATCATATGTCACCGCATAAAGGATTACCACTCGATTCCGATACCCCCATTGTCAGGTATCTTGAAGGCCTCGGGAAGATTGGGTATCCAGATTTTATTGCACCAGACCAGGAAGCTGACTACCATATTGAATTGTTGCCGGTCATGAATAAGCCATATACTCGTGATGGCATTCGCTTGAACAATGTATTATATAGGCTCGACCGACTGGCCTATCTCATTGAAAGTAGCGCGACAAAGTACCGAATTAAATATGATATTGACGACATCTCGCATATCTATATCCAACCCCCGGGTACAAGTGAATACATCCGGCTTCCCGCTGTGAGACCAGTTTCTGAAGAGTTAGAAGGAGTTAATTGGTACACGTGGAAAGAACTGAGAAAAATAATGAAGGCAGAGTCCAAAGAAAAAAGAGCCGGCATTCCAGGCACCAATAAAGTGGTTGAGGCTAAAGCAGAGTTGCGAGAGTTTCTCCGCGATAAGTACAAATCAGGACGGAAAATACGCCAAAAGGTGGCACGTATGAATGTGCCAGTATCTATTGAAGGGGCACTCGGTAAGAAGCCTCCAACTTATAAACCATCGATCCAAGACTTGATTGAAGCTGCAAAGTCAGCGGCTCGGGAGCGGAAAATAAGGGAGATGGACAAATGAGCGTAGCAACAACCAAAATTGAATTGCGGCGTCGAGTAGAGGAGTTGAATGTGAAGCATCCAATGTATCAAGATTTTTATGACATGCTAACAGGTTTGCGTCCTGATCCGAGTCTGGGTAGTTATCGTCATGACCCGCAGCATCTCTTTATTGTTGGTGAATCTGGCGTTGGAAAAAGCCGTATTGTAAAGAGGTATGCTGAGGACAATCCTCCATTTACTCAAATTGAGGAGGATGGTACCGAAATTGATGTGAAACCCGTGGTTTATGTCGAATTGCCTGACCCATTTACCATGGTAGAGTTTTACCAACACATAGTCCGAGCATTAGGTGCACCACAGTATGCTGGTATACGAGTGGGGGATGTTAAACGTCAGGCGCTAAGTCTTCTTTCAGAACTTAAAACGGAAATCTTGATTCTTGATGAAGTGAATTATGTCATGGGGTCACGTTATGTGAAAAAAACTGAAGCCATGGAGGCATTCAAACATATCTCAAATCAGGCTAATGTGTCCGTGGTTCTCGTTGGGACACCTGAAACTAAGGAGTTAACCAGACTTAGTTTTCAATATTTTAGACGGTTTCCGAGAGTTGAACTGCGGAGATTTGACAAGTGTGATGAACTATTCTGTTCTCTCCTTACCAGTATTGAAAATCAAATTGGACCACCCGTATCTCTTGGAATTGGTAATTACGAAACAGGTTTGCCGCAAGTGTTGTATGCGATGTGTGGCGGATTGCTAGGGGCGTTGACGTCAATTTTACGATCTACATATCGTAAAATGCTGGAACAATATACCTTAGATGATTTGGGCGATGCCGAGAAATTTTTAGAGATGTTGTCGGTCGGTCAACAGCGGATATTAGGTGACAATGAGGCTGAGTTTATGGCCATGCTAGAGAAATCCGAGAAGAATAACTCAGATACCACGACATTCTAATTGAGAAAAAGGTATTTTATGTTCGTAAAATGGGGCTGTTCTCTCCGCACCATGGTTGTACTTTGAGTAGGCAGCGATGCAATTCATTGACCCACTCTGTAATCGATGGTTCTCTGACCTGCAGCATGAGCAGGTAGGAACGAAGCAAGTCGGAAGCAGAACTGCGCCCCCTTAAGCCAGATGCTTCATGCATCGGGTGGTTGCGTCATTTCCTATGAGAGATAGTTTTTTTCACAATCGGACGATTCACTTGACCCAATTTGTAGAGCAGCGGCTGTCCACCAAAGAACAGGAGAAGTACAGCGACGTCTGTCCATTTCGAATGCTTTTTACTCATTCTGCATCTACGTCCCTTCCCTTTCGCATTCTTCGCCAAAACACGTTTGCGGTGATAGTCATGAAACCAAGCGCCGCAAGTACTCCAAATGCTGCTCTTGCTTTCACGACGACCGGAGAGGTGTCGAGAAGTGGCTCTTTCAACATGATGGGTGGCCTCCTTAAGCTAAATATATGGAGAAATATGTCGCGTGGTCGGTTACAATTACCCATTTTTGCCCCGCCATGAAACCAACCTAATCATTTTGCCAGTTATTCCATATGCTATATGGGAGGGACTTAACGATGGCGACTTCAAAGCGACAAATGACACTCGAAGAACAGCGTCAAGAATCCATTTATCAAGCTGAGAGAAACCCAAGATACGTTTTTCATGATGCTGTCATCATTGTTACACTCTTGGCAGTGTACGGGATGTTTCTGGCCATGGGCAGACGGGATCATGACAACGAAGGGGACACGTAAGGCGTGTGATTCGTCATTTAGCAAATTCCAGAATACGTGTCAAGCCAGATTTTTAGTTAGTTGGCGCCAGGAATTGGAGGTAGAAGGAAAATGGAGGACACCACAACCAAACGAGGTATCAGTCACGACCTAATTCTAGCCGTAACTGCAGTCGCGTTGTATTTCTTCTTCTTCTTTATGCGAACCTAATGGGCCGGTGATTTGAATGCAAAAGAGTACTGTGAAGCACAAGGAGGGAAAACTTGTTCGAGTTATACGGGATACTACAGGTATAGTGGCATTGATTGGTGTAGGAGTTCTTGCAGGATACGCCATGTTAAACCCTAAACCCGGGTGGAAATGGACACAACAACAGAAAAATAAGAAAATCGGTACAGAAGCGGAAGATTCTTGACAGAGACACGTCGGATCGTCCAAGCCATTGGCTTCAAGCGGTTCCCAGGTATGAAAAACTACAGAGGGACGACTCCGTGCCCTTCCGACAAGGATGTGAGTCGACCGTGCTGATACATCGTTCGCAGCGGTGTCGAATTGGCTCCTCCAGGCCGCGAGAGGTCAGCTTGTCGAGCAATTAACGGATTTGCCGTTGGTACAACGGTTTCATGCCGATGTACGGTGCACATGCCGTGCTCTTCATAGCATTACCACCTAAGGTGGGAAAGACATTTGTGACTATATCGTGAAAGGATGATTAGGATGCCAGACGATATTCCAAAGTCCGTACGTTTCGCGCATCGCTTTGCAATAGGATTCGTCGGTTTTAATATTGTGTGGATGTTTATGAGAAAAGCGACTACCAACCACACCGTGATAGCGGGAGGGAACGACGGCAAAAGGGCATGAACCTCACACGGCCACATTGACAGGAGGATACATTTCATGCGACGCGCGGGAAAAGGTGACCATGATATGAGACGCAATCGGCGAGTCGTCCCTAACATGCAGGTAAACAGTAGTAGTCAAGCTGTGGATGTCAACGACTTTCAGGCACGGCCAATCATCCAAACCGACGCAGAGCCACGGATTATTGATCCGCAGAGGTGGGCTTGCGGAAGGTCTCGACAAATTTGCGGCTGGTGACTTGATCTCACCACGCAAAACGCGCAGTGGAAAAATCCGTTTATGAATATTCTGTCCGTTACGCATGTGCGTATCCCATACATACAATGGTACAGGTGATGGCGATGGAGGATTCACGTAAAACGTGGGCGATTTCGAGGGGCCTCATCGTAGTAGGATCAGGGTTGCTGTTTTGGTACGCAATGTTTGGCTATCTCAATAGGACGTATGGACCTGGGGCACCGTACTATTTGGGAAACAGATCTGGCGAGAACAATCCTCGGTAATGCATCAGTTGCTCCCACACGTTGCTCACGACATGACTGTTGCCTCTGTAACCGGCCCGAAGCCTTATGGCTAGCGTCCATGGGGCTTTTCCCGCACCTTCGTGGAAAAGGCACTGGCTCGCAAGCGTCAGTTGGATGACTTAACCACCCTGTACCGGATCGGTTCGGTAACCCGGTTCTCTTGGAAGGGTCATCCTTCTAAATCGGCCAACAATCTCTTGATGCCCCCGTTACCGTCGAGAAGAAAGTAGGCAAACCCCACGATGTTGAAGCCCTTCTTGAAAGTGACCTAAAGCGTATCTATCACCAGCACATACATCATCGGGGAGCAATCTGACTGTACCGTTGTGTCTAAGTTACGAATCGCATTATTAACGGACTTTGCCATTCGATAATCAAGTTCGGTCTTGATTGGTTCCGACCTTACCCCGTTGCCCAATCGTGACGTGGTTGCCAACCCAGAGCGACATATTATATTTTCGTTGAAGGCCAGATTGATGACATTGGCTCCTCGCCCGGACAGATTTACGAAACCACAGATTGTACATTCCCTGCCTTCCGATAGCTGAATTTCTTGTCCGCATGCAACTGTTAGTTTGGGACACCGAGCGCCGTCATCCCAGTAGCAGAAATGAGTGTACTCGTTTCGCCCCTGAATGCGTATGCAGGATCCCGCTAAATTCTAGAATGGGGCACGTTAATGGGAACTTAGTCTCTGCGCTGACAGTTTATGTGGATATGTCAGTCGTGCTTAAAATGACAAATACTCCTTTCGCGACAACGAGGTCTGTTCTCTCGCATGAAAGGCTCCGTACCGTTGCCATAAGGATTAGAATCTGTGTGTTCATGAGTGAATGCCCCACCTGTCCAATGTGCGCACTGAACCAATAGTCAAGCTTCTAGTTTCCTGAAAAACATCTTGGCTTGGCGATTGAAACTGACCGTCGATTCAACATACACCTAGTCGCCTCAGAGTGGCACCTCTCGCCAACGTTCATAAGGCAGATAGTTTTCAAGTAGTCTCGAATGTATGTGGGTGACCGGACATCGTAATTGCCATTAAGGAATCTGTTGGCAGGTATGCCACCAGGTCGTGATGAAAAGTATAGTTCATGACGGAAGTCGAATCATCGGTGTGTTTCTTTTGACGGCGTCTAACTAACCAAACATAGTACTTGTTGAAAACTGCGTACAACTCGATGGAATTCGCCTCATCAGCCTCGCGTCGCTTTGGAATTTGAGTCACTTCTGTCTACCTCTGAAGCCGTGCTTTAAGTTCCTCAGCCATACGACTATGACCATGAGCGTGCAAACAAATTAGAGAAGCCAACGATTTTTTCTTTATGTTTAGGGTAATTGCACATAAACAATAACGCTCGCAATATAGAAACACAATAATGATCCAGTTCCGGTGGTGTCTTTATTCCCTACAACTGCCCAGTCCACTAAGCAGCCGCTTGAATCCATCGAAAAATACTCGCGCGGAGACCTGAAATCCCAAGACAGAAGAAGACTGAACTAATGAGGGTTCATTTCCTTGCTTTATCCTGGATCTCCTGAGCTTGTTGCACCAGCCTTTGAATGATATCTGGAAGAACGTGAAGGCGGAAGGTATCAGCTGCAATGCTAAAACCGACTAGTCCTCCGCGTTCCACTAGCACACTATCGACCTTAGCCTGTTGCACAACCAACATGCCGCCAATGATAACTTCGATCCAATGCAACTTGGCGGACATGCGTGGCAAGGTTAGCAAACTTGGAGTCAGTCTTCTTGTTCGTTGAAGTGGTGCCGCCGAGGTGTAGAATCTCAATTCGAGATACCTGTTAATACCTACGGCCGTTAATACGAACGGAAATTTACGAAAAATGAGTCCGACTCCTATGGCGAGGTTAAGCAGCATCAAGATGGCCGTACGGTGGCGAAAAGACACTGAATCGTCTTCTAGAAGACGCTGTATGGCCGAAAATCGCAACCACTTAGACCCTATGGTGAATACCATGGTTGAAGCCCCAGAGCTTGCCTCAAGGAGATATGCTTCTCCGACGAACAGTAGATAAGCAAGTAGAGCTTCAATTCGGAGGTACGCCTGGGCAACGGGTCCTTTACTCGGCTTGGAAAGATACGGTGGAATTCCGGAAGTTAATCGCCATAACAGTGGCCCACGGACTGTGAAAGTAAACTCTTCACTTCCTACCCCAATAACACCGACATCCAGATACCCGAGGACCAAACCGAGCGCGATGATACGCTCCATGTCACGCACTCCAAAACCGAGAATCCGCTGATTCCGTAAGACCCGTTTCCGACCCGTATTTTTTCGCCGCTTCGTCATGACGAACCGTTCGCGTCTTTGGCCCGCTGCTCTTCGTACTGTTCTTGAGTCCATTCCCAGCTAGGACGCAAATCCGATAATCCATATCCTGCGAGAATTCCGACGCCGATCACAGCAATGGCAGTTACTCCATTTCTTACACCTAGGATTAGGCTTTCCTTTTTAGAATGTCTCGTGTTTCTTTGCATTCAAATCACCGCTCTATCACGTTGGCGTAATATGGAAAAAGGAATCATCCTCTGTCGCCAACATTACTACCCCGGCGGCTAAGGACTGTGTCATTCATGTTCATCCACTGTTAATTTGTGGCATCCGTTCCGGTGATGCTGTATGCCAACCATTGCGCACTATGAGTCCGCGTGATCGTCAGTCTTGTCACCTAATTTGCTCGATGTACCTGGCATCGCTTTCGTTGTCCAGGTTGTTTTTCGTTCGAACAGAAGTAGCGGCAACAAACGTATTCACCCATGAACGTCTCGTGGAGGATTTAGCCAGGGCTTCGCTCGGCTTGATACACGGTTCCTGATACTGTTGCTCAGTTGTCCACTGTAGCGCGTACCGTCCGGTCCTCCATATAGTATATAGACTTCCCCCCTAAAGTGAGTAGGTTGGTTTCATGCGACGATCGAAATTTGGCACTTACGGCTACATTGCCACATCGAATCTGATGGGTCCATGAACCACTCTGCATGTGAATCCCATAGTTCTAGTCGGCAAAACAGGAAGTCGATTGGAAGTTAGAGTAATTATCGACATCAGTTGAACGTTTCGTTCCCTGCCTGCATATGATGTCTGTCAGTAAGTTACGGTCGGCCTTCTCTGGGTCCACAATCTGGAGTGGTATTTGTGGTTATACTGTTTCCTTATGACACGGACGACTTAGATACGCTTGCGCGCGAAAAGGTAAGGGCTGGCATCTCAACCCCAATACTTAAAAATTATCAATACATTCCACTGAACGTCCGAGATATCCCTTCTCGGAATCGTAACAAGGTACTTCGTGAGTACATTGATAAGACCGACTTCTTTGCTCTTGTGAGTGGAACCTATACCTTCATGCGCCCTTGGTGCCACAACTCCATGGTCTACGCGTTTTCAAAGAACCGGCCACTTCTCGATGTTGATACAGCTCTCATCAGTGACGGGTGGGACAATGAGCTAACCGAAGGACCCAATCCATTTTCCAGAATCCGATGGGTAATCAAGGACCCCTTCATTGAACTCTACGTCTTAGACTCCGTGCTGGAGGTCGTATGGCGAAAGAAGGCTCAGATTCCACGGCGGACAGTTCGATACCGTTTTACGGGTGAGAGGGGGCTTCTTGACGACGTCGCCCCCCGGGTTGAATGGACCAGGGATCGTGCGGACCTCTTTTTGCCACAGTGGCTAAAACGGTCCATTTGGCTTGCCGGTCTATGACAGAGTCTATTGGTGTCTGTCTGAGGGTGTAAACGGATTAATGGAATTAATTGTGTTGCCTTGATTCATGATTCGGTAAACTACCGAGATGCGCATAACAAGGGGAGACCCAGCCATTCATTACCAACTGAAGATCCCAGAAAGGACCATGAATCCTTCGCCAAAAGAGTTGGCAATCATGAATTATGCAGTTGTTGGTGCGCCACGAAGTTAAGGACTGATTTGACATTCCGAAAACTGCACTTACTTAACAGATAAAGGAGGGTTCCCTCGAAGCAGTCATGCAGGAAAATTTTATAAATAACCGTATGTTGCGTCAAAATCTCACACTCACCGTTTCCTGACTGGGTTTTCACAGGCGATAGGGTCAATGTGGCGTTGCAAGCCGCATGCAGTAACGGAATCGAGTATCCTTGGTCCTACACCATCTGACAAAACCTGAAAACGAGAGGGACAAAGGGCGAAACTAGATTTGGCATGGGAAATGCTACTCCCTGTCTGAAGCGTGGATAGTGACGAACCGCTGGCATTTCAGCGAGCCGTTTCTTCTTCAGTATGAGTCACAGAATTTCAATTGGGTCGCAAACGCCAAACGGAACACTTCTCGCCGCAGTTGTCAGCAAATGCATGAAGCCAAACGGCAACGCTGAGACCGGACGACAAAGTCATACAATAAGTGTACCTTTGGAGTACATCTCATTAATTGGGGTAGGCCCCGGTTCACTTTCAAACCCGGATAATTTCTATTCCACGCTTCAGCGCATAAACATTTCAATTTGGCCACTTGCAATGTCACCCTGGAGTTTTTCCATAGTCGTGCTTTAATGGCTTTTGCATCCCAAGCTACTTTCATTTTGGCAAAGTCCCACGTTTAATCAGGTCAATCGCTTGATCGGTCGTATAGAATCGGCCTTCATCAAAATTCTTTCTCGCTTCCTCGGTCTGTTCTCTTAAAGAAGGGTCTGCTGCAATGTCTGCCTGTGCTTGCAAATAGCTTTTTTCCGTTTCTTCATTCTGAACGTCATCCGAAGCGATTAAAGTCACCAATTTACCTCTATATAAAAGTTGAGTTAGCCCCTGCGATTGTTCAACCATTTTGGACAATTCTTCCGGTGAATTACATTGAAGCATACCTACGACCTCCTTTTCATCATTATACAGGTGTTTTCACTATCCCACACGACTTCCATTTCAACAAAGGCCCGGAGATCCTTTTATGCGGTATGTGTAACAAGCGTACTGTACCAATCCGAAGAGGCGAGACCAACACGATGGTCCGATCTTCTAATAATGTGCACCTAAGTTGGTTTCAACACGATAATCCGAAGACCCGAAATTTCGTGCTCCACCACATCGATGAAATGACCCAATGACGTCCTGTAAAAAATTATCGTAGGTTTTCGCTTTCACGCCCAACAAATCCATATTAACGATTCCTCGATTTGAAAGTTATCCATAAGCTCATTAGGGAGTATTGACATATTCATATTCAAATATAAAAATATATCAAGTGAGGAGTGATGTCCAGTGAAAGCATCGCAAGAAAGGCAGAGCAGTCTCGGAACTTGGTTAGCCCTGGGTGTACCCACCTTTCTATTGGTCGCGTGTTGTGCTTTACCGGCCATACTGATTGGAGTTGGATTAACCGCTGCTGGAGCATTTTTAATCGGCATGAAAGATTGGATCATTGGAATGGTTGTCGTTGGTGCTGGGATATTTTTTCTTGTACGATCGAATCTCCGCAAAAAGAGTGCGTGTCAGGATGAGTGCTGTACGCCTTCGACGCGAGATCAGAAAGGGTGATCCATCTTGCAACTTTTCCTCTCGGAGGATGAGAATCTCCAAACAGAACTTTACGCGAAGTTCTTTCACGGATTGTCCAATGCAATTCGGTATAAGATCACGGAAATTCTCTTGGATGGAGAACGCAGTGTCGGAGAATTGGTTGAACTACTTGGGATTTCCCAAGGACAAGTTTCCAATCATTTAGCCTGTTTAAAGTGGTGCGGATACGTGTCGTCTCGGCAGGACGGCAAGCGGGTCATTTATCGAGTTTCGGATGAACGCGTTCGAACCCTGATGGAACTGGCAAAATCCATTGTGGCGGACAATGCGGAGCGAATCCGCAGTTGTACGCGAATGTAAGGAGGGAGTCGTTTGCGTAAGTTTCGATTTGGGCTTTTAGCCACGGCTTTGGTTGTACTTGTAACGGGCTGTGGTGCGCCTGTTGCGCAATCGACTCAACCCAAAACACCCACCCCTAGTGTGGCAGGGACATCCCAAAGCGATTTTAAATTGACGTCCATTACGGGGAAACCGGTAGTTATTCATCCCAATCAAAAGACGCTGCTGTATTTCATGGCACTCGGATGTTCCTCTTGTGTCACAGGTGAAATGAACCTTGCCAAGAATCTTCCACACATTCACGCGGATGTGATCTCTGTGGATGTGCAACCCCAAGATACCCCATCGGAGTTAGAAACGTTTATGAAGCAGACGGGCGCAACCTGGCCGCATGTCATCGACAAGAATGAGTCGCTGATTCAGAAATACCAGATTTCCTACTTGGATACGGTGGTCATTCTTTTTCACAACAAGGTGATTTATAAGGGGATTGCTCCGTCTGCAACAACCATCGAAAAGGAGTTATCTTCATGAACGGTCTCCCTTTAGTGTTGACGGCGGGAGTCCTTGCGGCCTTTAATCCGTGCGGAGTCGCGATGCTGCCTTCGTATGTAGTGTACCTACTCGGAGGAGAAAAACGGCGTTCGGTAGATGGCCTATGGGCGGGACTACTCATGACCGCAGGATTTTTGTTGATTTTCACGCTTGTCGGTCTCGTTTCGATGGTGTTTGCGGACGTTCTTGGACAGGCGATTGCTTGGATTGCCTTTTTTGTAGGGGTCTTTTTCACATTGATGGGCATTTTAATGATGTTTGGGAAGAATCTTCGTGCTTTTCATCTTGGGGGCAACCGAGATTTACATAAGGGTTCAAAGGTCTCCTTTTTACTCTATGGCATCCTGTATGCCCTCGGTTCCTTGGGATGCACCTTACCCCTATTTGCAATATTGGTACTCTCGTCCTTCCACGCAGGTGGATTCGAAAAGGGACTATGGGATTTTGTTCTCTACGCCCTCGGTATGGGATTTGTCGTGACGGCAATTTCGATAGGAGCAACCCTGTCCCAACAGGTCGTAATGAAATGGGTACGCTCCGGAGCACGCTGGATGGGAAGGCTGAGTGGCCTCATTACGCTGGCAACAGGGATTTACTTGGTTGTATACTGGTTCCCATTTTTATCGAACTAAGGAGAGATCATCTTGACAAACTATCGCATGAAAATTGAAGGAATGACATGTACGAGTTGTGAACGCCATGTCGAGCACGGGTTGAAATCGGCGGGCGCCCGCGATGTGAGCGCGGATTTCCAAAAACATCAAGCTGTTTTTGGGGCACCAACGACCCTTGCCCTCGATACTTTGTTTCAGAGTGTGCGAGATGCTGGGTATCACCCTATAGGAATTGAGATTCTCTCTGAAGAAACCTCTTCGACTCCACAACCTGCCAGTCTGGACGACTTTGCAGATTACGACCTGGTCATTTTCGGGTCCGGCAGTGCCGCCTTCTCAGCTGCCATCCAGGCCGTTTCGTATGAAGCGAAAGTGGCCATGGTGGAACGAGGCACGATTGGCGGTACGTGCGTGAATATCGGCTGTGTACCTTCGAAAGCCCTGCTCCGAGCCGGAGAGATTTATCACCTGGCCAAAAAGAATCCGTTTCCAGGTCTACAGACGTCCATCGGTTCGGCGAACTTATCAGCACTTGTCGCACAGAAAGACGAGTTGGTAGCCAAGTTACGGCAGCAGAAATACGTTGACTTGATTGACGAATATGGTTTTGAACTGATTTCCGGCGAAGCCAGATTCGTCGACGAGAAAACAATTGAAGTCGGAAGTCGTAGAATTACGGCTAAGAACTTCCTCATTGCAAGCGGAGCCTCACCTGCCATCCCGGATATTTCAGGCTTACATGACGTGGATTATCTCACCAGTACCACAGCTCTTGAGCTTCAGGACATCCCAAAGCGCCTCGCAGTCATTGGTTCTGGCTATATCGCCATGGAATTGGGACAATTCTTTCACAATCTCGGGGCCGAAGTCACCCTGATGCAGCGTAGTACCCGGCTGCTCAAAAACTCCGATCCAGAGATTTCGGAGACTGTGACGCAAGCGTTGACAGAGCAACGGATTCAAGTGGTCACAGGAGCCACGTTTCACAAAATCGAACAAGACGGTAGTACGAAACGAGTTTATGTGACAGTCGATGGAGAGGAACAGGTGATCGAGGCCGAACAACTACTCATTGCCACGGGACGTCAGCCGAACACAAACGCACTTCATCTCGAAGCGGCCAACGTAAAACTCGGAGCACATGGGGAGGTACTCGTTGACGAATATCTTCGAACATCCAACCCTCGAATTTACGCAGCTGGGGATGTGACAATGGGGCCACAGTTTGTTTATGTCGCGGCACATGAAGGATGGGTCGTTGCAGAGAATGCGGTGGGTGGTGCCAACCAGAAACGTGACTTAAGGGTTGTACCGGGCGTTACCTTTACCAACCCATGCATTGCAACGGTCGGTCTGACGGAGGCACAGGCCAAGGCACAAGGATACGAAGTAGTTTGTTCTGTATTACCCCTAGATACACTTCCACGCGCCCTTGTAAACCGAGAGACAACTGGAGTGTTCAAATTGGTTGCAGATGCAAGGACCCGAAAAATCCTTGGTGCCCATATTGTGGCGGAAAATGCTGGGGACGTGATTTACGCAGCGGTACTCGCCATCAAATTTGATCTAACCATTGAAGACCTCCGTGGGACCTTAGCCCCTTACCTCACCATGGCGGAAGGTCTCAAATTGACTGCCTTGACGTTCGATAAGGATGTATCCAAGCTTTCATGCTGCGCAGGTTGAAACCAGACAGATGAATAAGGAAAATGTTCAACGATCATTTCGGAGTATCACGGGGGTGGGGTAGCCGGAACTTGATGAGGCTATCCCGATATTTCCATGTCGTTCTCTGGGAACTGAAAAAAAGGTAAGCATTATGGCGTTTCGTGATCCGTGATGTTCTAGATTGTGGGTATTACATACAAATGAGGGTGAAACGACGACCGATGATATCCTGGTTGGGACAACAGAGACTGCCATTGGAGGATGGGCCATCTAATCTTTGTTCCAGCGGACCACCATAAATCCAGCTCCAGGTTCCTGTTGAGTTGGATTACGTTGTTTTTCCAAGGCCCATGCAGAATTTTTATCTTTGAACTCGTCGGGAGACACGTACAGCCCGAATTGGACCTCGTAGGGAGGATTCGGTCCAATCTGTTTGATGTCATCATAAGAAAAGAATCTTGCGCTATGATAAGCGCTGGTTGGGGCTTCCCGACCCCGTTTCGAATACTTCACGGCCCATGGACCGAGCTTTGCAATCAGTCCCACCACAAGTCGACCTCCGGGTTTTAGAACTCGTATACCTTCTTTCAAAACGGCTGTGGGGTCTTGGACAAACTCCAGCGTCACATTGCAAATGGCGAAATCAAACTGTCCAGAGGGAAAGGGTAGATGCGATAAATCGGCCCGGATGAACTGGACTCGGTCGGATGCTTTACGACGAGCTACTGCGAGCATCTTTTCGGAGAGGTCAACTCCAGTGACGGACAAACCCTGCTCCTGTAACCAGACGGAGTATGCCCCCGTTCCGCAGCCAAGGTCCACTGCGATTTCCCCTGAACGAGGTTGCGCCACTTTGCCTAGAATATCGTGTTCCACCATATCGATGAAATGACCCAGTGGCGTCCTACAAAAATCATCGTACGTTTCCGCCTTCGCGTCAAACAAAGCCATATTGATTTCCCCTCGCAGTGAAAAATTATTCTATAAGTTCATTATAGGCTTCCATTGTGTGTTTTCATCTTGACAAATTTCCAACGTTGAAGCAAAGTATAAACATCTAATAATCAGCATATCCGCATTTATGGATTTATAAATTTGAAGCTCGTGGAAAGGGGAATGCTTATGGGACCAACCATCCAAACGCGTTTGCGTAACGTGGTCGACTTGGACCTCGCGTTTAAAGCTCTCGCAGATCCATTGAGACGCTCTTTGTTGGAAACGTTAAGTCAGAAGCAATATTTTTGCACGCTCGACGGAGAAGCGGTAGATGGAATCTGTGTTCAAGATCTGACGTCCATTTTGGACGTACCGCAATCCACCATTTCAAGACACCTAGCTTTGCTGCGTCAAGCGGGATTGGTCGGCCATCAGCAACGTGGGCCTTGGCATTACTACTTTTGTAATCCGGACGCACTTCATGCGGTCAATAGCTGGATTGACTCACTTCAAAGCACGGAGGCCGAAAAAACATGTTAAGAACAATTTCTGCAGATGAACTAAAGAGTATACGTGAGAAACATGCCAATCTGGAATTGTTAGACCTGCGCCCTGTGTCCGAATTCATGAAAGGCTCTATCGAGGGGGCTATGAATTTACCCCAAGATGAACCGGACTTTTTGACCAATCTCAAAAAAATATGGCCCAAGCCGGGTCCCGTGGTGCTGATTCCTGTAATCCATGACATTCCAGGAGTCGTACTATTCGCCATCGACGCCGTAGGTGGGAATGTGGTGGGAACTGTGCAGATCCACGAATGGATGGAAAAGAACTATCCAGTGACGAAGATCACCGCGATCATTCTCGATGAGGTCTTGCAGGACCATGACGAATTCCGGTTGGTGGATGTCCGAACTCTGGAAGAATGGCAAAAGCGGCATATTCCGGGTTCCGTGAGTCTGCCTCTATCCGAATTGGAGGCGGCTCCTTCTGTCTTGGACTCAAATCAACCGCACGTGGTTTTTTGTGCCGGGGTATACCGGGGCTTGGCCGGTACCGCCAAGCTTGCTGCCATGGGATTTTCGACAAGATACCTGGCTGGGGGAGTCCACACCTGGTACGAGCAAACATCGCGAATTAAAATGCAGACACAGGATGTGAAAGGGGAGATATAGGTGGATACACGAAATCCTCTTCGAGTCTAATGCTGCTCAAATCACACTGCTCGTGGTGGTGAACTTGTTCGTCGGAGGTAGGGTCGGTCTCGAACGAACCGTTTTGCCTCTGGTGGCCAAACAAGACTTTGGTCTCGCCGGAGCCAGTGCAGCCATCGCCTGTATCGGCAGTTTCGGCGTGGTGAAGGCGATATCGAACCGATTCGCTGGGCAAATTGCAGATGTCATGGGGCGCGAGCGACTCTTAGTCGCGGGATGGATGATTGGCTTACCCTTGACTTTTCTCGTGATGTTTGCCACGTACGGGGGATGGATCATTTTTGCGAATCATCGAGCGGTTTCACTCCATGGTTCATTGGTACCTTTTTCTTAGGCGCGGGAACGGTGATTGTGTATCTCACTCAGCGGCTGCCGTGTCCGACCTGTCGGAACCCGAGTGACGAGCGTCTGCTTTGGGTGTGGACCGTTGACGAGATTTCGGGTATGCAGTGGGTGCACTGGTTTCGGGCGTTCTCGCCGATTAGTTGGGAACTGTCATGTCGATGCAGATTGTGGGTTGGTTGGCCATCGGACCGAGTCTGGTTGTCACCGTTTTGCTTCGTGAAACACTGGTGACCAAGTTTGCGTAAGGAGATGCCGTTCTGGCATCCCACTGATTTTAGAGTTCCGTGAAGTCAAAGGAGGGAGTTCCTAATGTTTTTTCGCCAATATCTATACATGAACCCGGTGGCGGTATCTTATTTGTTTGGATGTACCGGGAAAGCCATGGGGGCGGTCGTCGATCCTATCGAAGATGCGGATTTCTACATGCAAGAAGCGGAGCGTGCGGGTCTAGATATTCAATATGTCCTGGATACGCATGTGCATGCGGATCACATATCCGGTGCGCGGGAACTGGCCCGGCGTACCGGGGCGAAGCTGGCTCTTTATGCGCAAGCTCCAGCCACCTATGCGTTCACGCCCGTGGAAGATGGGGAACAAATTATTCTTGGCAACACGGTCATTGAGGTGATGCATACCCCAGGTCATACGCCAGAACACATGAGCTTGCTGGTCACTGATCATCGCCGAGGCCTCGATCCGTGGTTTGTCCTCACGGGACACACCCTAATGATTGGAGACATTGGGCGTCCAGATTTGGTGGTGGAAGATGGGGCGAACGATCTCTATCACAGCATCTTCGACCGGATGCTGGCCTTGCCGGATTACTTGGAGGTTTACCCTGGTGCTTTTTCTGGTTCCACCTGAGGGCGTGCCTTGAGTGGAAAGGTCGTTTCCACCATTGGATTTGAACGTCACTTTAACCCGGCCTTGCAACCCAGAACAAAAGAAGAATTTGTTCGATTCATGCTCGCAGACTTACCCAACAAACCTAAGAACTTTGATTTGATCCGAGCCTACAACCTTGGAAACATTCATGAAAAACCTGCGATGGAATGACGAGATTCATGGCTCGGGGAACGGCTTTCGTTCCCCACTGCATTTTTGAGGAAGGTGAAACAGCATGAAGGAAAGGCAGTTGGTCTTGGGTCTAAGGCCCAATTTGGGTCAATTTGTTCTTTTGGCCGTAAACAATGCGTTTGTCGGAACGATGGTGGGGTTGGAAAGAACGGTACTCCCGATGTTGGGAAAACAGACCTTTCATCTTGCTTCGCTGTCGCTGTTGCTTTCTTTTATTGTTTCGTTTGGCGTGGTCAAAGGGGCATTGAACCTCGTGGCTGGAAAATTGGCCGACCACTGGGGAAGAAAACCGGTTTTGATTCTGGGGTGGTTTCTCGGACTTCCGGTTCCACTTCTGGTCATCTACGCTCCAAACTGGGCTTGGATTGTGGTTGCAAATCTTCTGCTGGGGGCCAATCAGGGGTTTGCCTGGTCGATGACGGTGAGTAGTAAGATGGACCTGGTGGGACCTCAAAAACGTGGATTAGCTCTTGGGATCAACGAGTTTTCTGGGTACATTGGTGTGGCTCTGACCAGTGCTTTCACAGGTTATTTGGCGAGTCGGTTTGGACCTCGCCCGGTTCCGTTTTGGTTCGGAGAAGCGGTCGCGGTTCTCGGACTTTTTATGGCATGGTTCCTGATTCGAGAGACGCTTCCGTACGCGAAACTGGAGGCCTCGTTGTCCAAGCCCTCCAGTCAGAACGCATTTCTTGAGGAGAAGTTGACCCTAAAACAAGTCGTGGCCAAGGTAAGCTTTCGCGATCGAACGCTCTTTAGCTGTAGCCAAGCGGGACTGATCAACAAGTTGAGTGATACGGCAGTATGGGGATTGGTTCCGATTCTGATGGCGGAGGAACACTTTTCGATTGCGACCATCGGTCTCGTTGGGAGTATCTATGCCACCACGTGGGGAGTGCTGCAACTGGTGTCGGGTGCATGGAGTGACCGAGTAGGTCGTAAGTTACCGATTGCCCTCGGCCAATGGGTAAATGGCTTAGGCGTCGCGCTTATCTTGTTCACTCATTCTCTTTGGTTGTGGATCCTTTCTGCGTTTCTCATGGGGATGGGGACCGCATTTATTTACCCGGTTCTTCTGTCCGCTGTTGGGGATGCCGCTCATCCTGGATGGAGAAGTTCGGCCCTTGGCGTGTATCGTATGTGGAGAGACGGTGGATACGCCATTGGGGGCATTTTGCTTGGATTTGGGGCCGATTTTTTCGGATTACGTCAAGTTTTTGGCGTCTTGGCCATGCTGGTGATGTTATCCGGACTCGTTGTGATTTTTTTGATGCGGGAGACCTTGCGTCGGGCATAATTCACTCCGTGATTCCACCTCCACATCTGGTGTGAGTTGTAAGCATAAATGAGAAAAACGCGTTCTCAGGGATCCATTAATCTTAACATTGATTCGGATTCGCTCTCTTGTATAGTTAAAGCCCCATTCAATCCAGGTGTTGGCTTCAATTTTTGTTGGCTGATTGCGAAGACGATGAGGCTGAAGAACCATGTGCTGTCGCCAACGGATAAACTGCACTAAGGGACATCGGGATGCCTATGACACATGTCGCAATCCATATCCAAGAATTATTTCGTTTCTTGAATACTGATAAGATGATTGCGATACACAAACTAACGACTGCAGGAGTTCGTATAACAACGCTAGCAAACCGATCATTGAAAACAAGACCAACAGCATTGTCAGGACCCACAACATAGTAAACAAAAGGACACCAGGGTCACCACCTCTATATATTGTATTCTGTTGTGAAGCGAATCTCATTGTGCGTCTCTGTCCAATACTCCAAAAAACTCCGATGTGTGTATCTGCCCGTTCGTTACGAAAATTAATGAACTCTCACTTCAAAATCATAGTTCACATAGTCGCTACCCCAATCTCCCGTAACTTCGTACGTGTAGTCACCTGGTTGATGCGAGAGGGCAAACGAATCTCCATTTAAGTTTGTTTTAGAAATTTGCCTGCCGTTCTCCCACATGATCAATTGCACCGTTTGGGGTTTCTGTTCAAAAGACAGCTTCGCCTTTTCACCACCCGATACCTCGTACTTTTGGAGTCCTTTTGCCGGGTCAGACGCTGCATCAGCAACCGTCCCTTGAGCCACGGATGAAGTACTAGTCTTTGTCCACTGATATCCATTAATAACGGTTTGAATTTCCAGACGACCAATCGTAACGGAAGCTTGAGGAAGGTGAGAACTACCTGTTGACATCGGTGACGTAACACTCCCACAACCAACGATCAAAAGCGAGGAAACCAAGACAGATAAGAATAATTTTTTCACATGACCACCCCTTGTCGTTCGACGCATATGAGTTGACAATGGTTTCACGATGCAAGTGTTCAGGCGTTAACTCCTCGCTGACGTAAGGGTACTATTCTGAAATGGCTACGCAGTATTGCGCGCATAAAAAACGACGTTTTTCGCCAAGTGAAACAACAGAACACAGACCATTCGGGCAAGTGATTTTTCAGAGGTTCGCTTTATCCGTCGTTGAATCCCAACTCTGCACTTCGATCATGTCTGTCTACGCGTTCAAAAAATGCAACAACCTCACCATTTACGCAAACAATCCACACACTTTCTTCACACTCCGGGTCTACGGTAAGTACGTACCAAGGAAACGGAGGGATATCCATGAAAAAGCGTACCATTCTCATTCCCACTTTGCTCATTGGAGTCGGTGTTGGAGGGCTGACCGTGTCCCAAGTCTTTGCTCAAAGCAATGCGAACATAACGCCTACTTCAAACACTGTACCCACCTCAACCTCGACGACTTCTTGGGGCAATAACGGGTTTGCCAGTATGATGGATGCCGGATTTGCATCGGGTGGAGGTTCGGTGGGTTCCGGCAACCCGTCCCAAAGTGGTTGGTCGGGTATGATGGGTCAGGCGTTTGGAGAAACCGGCGGTAGTCAAGGGAACTGGACCAGTACGATGGGATCGATGATGAGTCAGTTCTTTGGTCAGGTGAAAACCGTCAATCCATCAGACGCCAATCAGGAGATGCAATCGTCGCTCAAAAACGCGACCATTGACAAAATCAACAACACCATTACCTACTCCGGACAAACGGTTAAAATTGTCGCATTTGGTGGAGCCATGGACAACAGCAGTTCGGGACCGGACGAGAAGTTTGTGATGGGCGGGTTGGTGAATCCCACCCTGCATGTTCAAAAGGGAGCGCGTGTCACGTTGGAATTAGTGAACGAGGATACGGGTATGCCACACGGAATTGAAGTGACGTCGGCCCAACCGCCGTACGGGGTCATGTCTATGATGCAGGGCGGCGTCTATCCCGGAGCGTTCATCCACCCGATTCCCGCTGCAAGTAAGGGTGTGTATCCTGTTGCGACAACGACTTTCACCGCCAGTCAAGCGGGAACGTTTAACTATATTTGTGAATACCCAGGTCATGCCGTGAAGGGGATGTATGGCAAAATCATTGTCGGCTAACCCTCAAGTGGGGTAGTTCAAATCTTGAGAGAAGGAAGGAAGGTTTGACAAATGGCGAAATCCGAAGCCAAAGATCCTCAAGGTGAGTTGAGTGATCGACTGCAGCGTGCAATAAGCGGGAACGTCAAGTACGAAAGGGTAGCCATTAAACTGCAGCAATTTGGTGTAGATACATTAGCGATCCTTGAGGTCATCGAAAACTTGGAAGAAAGATCGGTAGCACGCTCACAAATGGCGATTTGATGACCGCGCAACGAGTCGCATGGGCGACAGTTCCGGCGAGGACACGATAGATGAAACTCACGTAGCTTCGAGTACGAAAGAGGGGATTCAAATGAAAATACCGGGATGGATTGTAGCTACGGTGAGTGTCGTCGTCGGAGCGTTACTCTTATATCTGGCTGCTACAGGTATGAACCAAGGTCCCATGATGGGGATGGCAACGGGCATGAATTTCGCGATGGTCCTTGGGATGCTGACATTTACTGTTTTTATCGGTGCATTGGTCGTTGGCATCATCGTGATTTTTGTGGCAGTCGTGAAATCTCAAGGGAAAAAATGCGAACACTGTCATCATCGTATTCATTCTACGTGGCATACGTGTCCATACTGTGGGTCTTCGATCTCGAAGCGTCTGTAAAGGAAGTTAACGTCGGTATTTAAGTGGTACATGACAAGGAGGAGTGTCAGATGATGGGTTTTGGCGGTTTCGGTTACGGCGGTGGCTATGGCATGGGGATTCTAGGGTGGGTTTTTCAAATTCTGATCTTAATTGGAGTCGTTTATTTCGTGGTGTATTTGGTTCGTTCAATGACTCGTAGAGACAATTCCGATCATTCTTCTCGTACTGCCAAGGAAATCGCAGCGGAACGATATGCACGAGGGGAGATTACGGAAGAAGAGTATCGAAAAATAAGGGACAGTTTATAGGAAAGTCTAGAATTCATAGGAAGGCTCTCTAGATTCGCGCATCACCGACGATTTCGAACGCGATCGATGTGATCTTCGGCTTGAAAGTCGTAGAGCTGGGAAACTCCATGAAAACATACGCAGCAAGGTTTCAGGCACTTTTTCGATTGCCGGATTATCGGTGGCTGTGGTTGACCTCCATGGCCACCAGTCTCGGGTCATGGATCTTTACCTTTGTATCCACCTGGCAAATATACGCGTTCACGCATGCGACTTGGGGAGGAAGCATGGTTCTTGCCACGACGATGCCCGGGATTTTTGTGAACCGACTCAAGGAGGGTTTGCCAATGCTCGATATATCCACGGCATCAAATTCTTATGGTGGGCTTCTCGAAATCTCCAAATGTTTTTGTCCGGAGGCACAGAGCTGAGGTATTTTACATCTCGGGAAGCGCCGACGACGTCCTGCGAACGCTGAATATGTATCAACCGAATATCGAGATGTTCAATATGGACGCTCCGGAAGCAGGAGGGGTGGGGATGCTCCTCAGACTCCGGACTGTCCATCCGGATACCCGGATTTTTATCGTCTCGGCGTCGGATAAATACCTGGAGCCATCGGTTCGCCTTGGCGCCATCGGGGTACCCTCATCAGAGTGAAGTCGCGAAAACGCTGGAACCTGGACCCGCGCCGCTCGTGTCTCGCGAGTTCGTGTTTTCTGACCTTGTGAGCGTGGACTGGATTGCGAAACAAGGTAGATGGAAATCGAAGGTTCCTGTCACATCCATTCACCTGACCCTCGTGAGGTGGAGGTCTTAAGGTTGTTGGCACGAAATTCATCCGATCTGCAGATTGCACAGATTCTTGGTATTCGCCATTCCACGGTGAATTTTCACATTTGTAACATCCGAAGAAAATTACGAGTTCACTCACGCGAGGAAGCTCGGGAGATCGCCATTCACGAAGGATATTTTGACCCGTCCAACACGAAAGGTTTGTAAGCTCACAGATATGAGGGCAAACCCCGTGTTACACAAACTTTCTCCATAACTGCAGTGTAAGCTGAAAATAGGCATTCGCTTTGCTGAAGGACAAGGGAGGGTTGTCAGTGGCGAAGGATGGCCCGAGGCATCGTCCACTCGTGTTGCTTGTCGTGCGCTATAATACAGCAAACGGGATCTATCCCAAGTGTCTAAAAGAGGTGTAAAAAGATGGCTCTGTTTGATCGATTTCGGGAGGTGTTCTCCGGCCAGCGAATGTGCACCCCTGAACATTTAGCCGGTTATAAAAGACTAGGCGAACAGGTGTTTGCGGTCGAAGTGGAACTTGCCGAGACCTCGAATGTTCGCGCACGGGTCTTGCTGCGTGCCGCCAAAAGTCTACAAGTGATGAGCGACGCCTTGTTGCGGGATGCATTTCCAAGTGACCAGCATCCGTCGAAACCCGTCTCAAACGTGACCCATGAGCAAGCGGAGGTTTGGTACGGGCGTATCCCGGATCTTTTGATTGCGGCGAGGCAAGAGGCGTCTTTTGCTGGGAGTGCCAAAATCAACGTGCCGATTCTGCTCGGGACTCGGGCAGAGACACGCGGAGCATGCCCCATCGAACATTTGGCGGGGTTGCGCCGCGCCGCAGATGAGATGGAAAATCTCGTGAACGACAAGATGGTGGTTGTCCGTACGAAGGCGGACCCGTATAAAGAGGTGATCCTTTTGTATGAAGAGGCTCGGACGCGCCGACAATCCGGTGACGCCATTGTGGGTTCGATTGTCGGTGGACAACGGGTGTCTCCTCAGAGTCATGAGGAAGCGGAAGAACAATATGGGTCGGCCTTGGCCGCCTATTTCTTGATTGCTCAGGCACTGGAAGACCCTTCTTTACTGAGCCAGTCCCGTCAAGGTAGAGGAAGAGGGCAAAGTAGGCTCGATTCGCGCGATTTGTTCAAGGTGACTTCGCGCATCGCACTTCGAGAGATTCGCAATTCCGGGGAGTATGCGCAGGCTCAAGTGGATTTGGCCGAATTATGGGTCAAACATACGGTCACCGACGTCGAACGGGAGTATGAGAGTACGGTCGACGAACTCGCAGCGACAGGTCAAATTGAAGAAGACGGTTACTGGTACTGTTGTCCGTTTCAGCCGGTATACAAGGTCATTCGTGGTCCCGTTGAGGTCATTGGTCGCTCCATTCCTACTGGGCATGTCTTCGTCTGGGATTACGGGGAAGATGGCGCACCGGGACGGTTTATTACCGAATCTGCGTTTGGTCGGGCGGATTCCCGACATTATTGTGAAGATTAACCGAAGACCTAATTCTGCACAATTTCTACACATATTTTGTTTACAGTGTTCGTGAAGGTTGAATCCCAGCCTACCTCTTTCACCGAAAGGAAGGAGTAACATGTCTCTGGTATCGCGTCTCAAGGACCTCGTCCGAGCGAATCTCAATGACCTTATCAGCAAGGCCGAGGATCCGGAAAAGAGTCTGAATTTGTATATTGACGATGCCACTGAGAATCTCCGGCAGTTTTCTGTAGAAGTGAATCGCTTTGAAGCCGAGCGAATTCTCGTCACGGATCGTATACGGACTTGTGAGGCGACCATTGCAGATTGGCATAGCAAAGCGAAATTGGCTCTGCAGCAAAATCGCGAGGACCTAGCACAGAAAGCGCTCGAATCCGAGCAGAAGGAAAAAAAGCGTTTGGAACAATTACAATCTGAACGGGTGGATGCCGAACAGACCTCTGCACAGATGAAGGAACAATACCAACTCTTGGAGCAGAAGCTGGCAGAGGCGAAAGAACGTCGGGATGATCTAGTTCGACGAAATCGCCGCGCTGTGGCACAAAAGGATGCTGCGGACGCTGTTACCGGCTTCAACAAGGATGATCCGCTGTCGAAATTCGATCGCATGGAAACGAAGGTGGAACGCCGAGAAGCCGAAGCTCAAGCTTCGTACACCGCGATGACGTCCTCACTGTCGTATGAAATGGATCAACTCAAAAAAGCGGAATTAAAGTCGGAAGTCGACGATGCCATGGCGAAACTGAAACAGGAATTGCAATCGGAATCCAATGAATCGGCCTCCTGAGGCCGGAAACGGAGGTAAGGAATATGTGTGGTGGACATAGCCGGGGTCACTTTGGGCATCACATGCCGATGGACATTCCCTTCCCTATGCCCGTCGAGGAAAGGAAAAGTTCTCCGATTGATGTACTCAATGAACGGTTGGCACGAGGGGAAATCACTGTGGAAGAGTATCAGCGGATGAGGTCGGTCCTAGACGACCAGTATCGCACCAAACATAGCCCGCATATTCGCAAACCTACGACCGCGTAAGATGTAGGGGGGCTTTTTTGCCCCCCTTTTCCGTGGTTGTTCGGACATATCCTTGATATTGTAGGGATCCGTAATTCCTGAGTATTGGAGAAGGGTATCCATACCTGCTGCGGCATGGTGCAGGTCACGACAGTGAAACATCCACAATCCCGGATTCTTGGCCTTTAATGCAATATCGTAGGATTCTCCAGGCAACACTTCAATGGTATCGAGATAGCCCGGACTCCCCGTGACAGGGACCCTATCCCGACTTAAAACCTGAAAACGGGTTCCGTGTAAGTGCATCGGGTGAATGAAGTTGGTGTCGTTTTCAATGTGCACCTTCACCGTATCTCCGTTTTAGACGACAAACGGGGATGTGTTCGGAAATGCCTTTCCATTGATGGTGTAGACCATCCCACTTTGGTTCATACCCACCCCAAGGTTCATCGCAAACGTCTTGTCATAGTGTTGTCCGAGTGTGAAGGTCGAATTCTTACTTGTGGTTGGTCTTCCGTAGTGTGTGAAATCAAACCAAGGTTCGTTCTGCAAGTCTTTGGCCCTGTCCATGGGAGAGAGATTGCTCGACTGCCCAATGGTGGTTTGTAGTTCCATCCGTTCGGTGGCCGAAGGGTCTGCGCTCACGAGCTGGACTTGGCCACTGGCTGGCATCTTGAATTCAACATCATAACGCTGTGCGGCCCCGATGGGAAGCAACTGATTTTGAATCCACGTAGGGTGAGACAGGTCGTGGCCATCCAAAACTTCGACTTTGAACGAGGTGCCGACGAGAGTCATCAAGTGGGTCATATTGTCGGCGTTCACCAACCGAAGGCGTACGAGGTCTCCGGGATTTGCCCGAAACAGCCTGGTTCCATTCGCAGTCTGGTTGACCGTAAACGCGTCGTAGGCGCTCGTCATCTCACTTAGTGCTTCCCGATCCATCCTGGTCACCTGAAGGCCTGTGGTTCTTAAGGAAGGTTTAGACATGTTCATGTTCCCCATATTCATCCCATTCATGCCACTCATGCCACTCATGCCATTCTCTTGTCCCTGGGACAAGGTTCGACCATTCATGCAGTAGGATTGTATCGTCGCGGTTTGGCAGAGGGTTGGCGGGATGATTCGGTTTGACCACGACCCCTCCAAACAATCCGGCTCCGATTTCCTGAACACTGTTCACATGAGAGTGATACCAGTAGGTTCCGGGGTCGTTGGCGATGAAGTGATAGACCAAGGTTCCCCTGGTGAGATGGGGTTTTGCGTTAGTCCCGGGACTCCATCTTCCGCGCTGGGGACATCAATCCCGTGCCAGTGCACCGTAATGGGGATACTCAATTTATTGTTCACGGTAACCTCCACGACATTTCCTTGCTGTACGGAGAGTTGGCCCAGGCGCGCTGCCATTGAAGGTCAGGGCTTGGACGGTTTTTCCTTGCCCCAGATGGAGTGTCTTGGACTCTGCGACAAGGGTGTATCGCACGACTGGGTGTCCGTGCAGGATGCAACTAAGGTGCTGACGGGTTTTAAGGTACCATCGGTCCCGAAGGTCTTTGCCAAAGGCGTTGAAATACGAGTCGGGTTATGTGTCTACCAAACCATGCCGAATCCAGCCGCCGCGACGAGAGCCACGCCCATGTAAGCATAAGTTTTCGCGGTCAGTTTCAAGGTTTCACTCTCCTTCATTTGTATCACGTATGAAGCGGGGTATGGTACAGTCTATGAAGATAGACAACCCCACGAGTCGTGTGGGGGCATTGTACCAAGGAAATGTGGGGGAATTATGAAGAAACCCTATACCATTTTGGTCGCCGATGATGAACCCAAAATTGTCGAAGTTTTGTCAGGGTATTTGGAGAAAGAAGGATATCAGGTGGCGACCGCCCATACAGGTCGTGAAGTCTTACAGGCCGTAGAGCAAGGTGGACTGTCTCTGGTCATTTTAGACCTCATGTTGCCAGACTTGTCTGGCGAGGAAGTCTGTCTAGAAATTCGGGCAAAGTCCTCCGTTCCGATCTTAATGCTCACGGCGAAACATGCCGAGGCAGACCGCCTGCGCGGCTTGCGAATTGGCGCCGATGATTATGTGACCAAGCCGTTTAGCGTCAAGGAAGTGGTTGCGCGTGTCGGAGTGATTCTGCGCCGCACCCAGGAGAATGAACCCCTAGCCGAGCGACTCGTGTATCGCAATGGTGATTTGGTGGTGGATGCACAGAGACAGATGGTTCTTAAGGATGGGCAAAAAGTAGATTTGACGGTGACGGAGTACAAACTCCTGATGGTCTTCACTCGCCATCCGAAGCGCGTCTTTAATCGCGAGGAACTGATTCACAAGGCGTTTGGTCTTGATTTTCGAGGGGACAGTCGGGTCATCGATGGACATATTAAGAACCTTCGAGCCAAAATCGAAGACGATGCTCGTCGCCCCGTGTATATTCAGACCGTCTATGGGGTCGGGTATCGATTTGAAGGTGATGAGGAATGAAAATTCGCGGGAAATTGCTGTTAGCCTTTTCTCTCTTCAGTATTAGCTTGTTGGTCCTTTTAACCCTTATTTTGCAAGTCGAGGTCTCCCGGCATTTACGGGTGCTGGTCTGCCAACCGGTCAACAGTCTATCGCCGGTGATGTCCCAGTCCATCCAATTCCATTTTGACCAGGCACTAAAGCAGAGTTTAATTTGGACATTGACCAGTTTTGTTGCCATCACCATGTTAATTGCCGTGGTGTTATCCAAGTTATTCACGAAGAGAATCCTGCAGATGCAGGAATTGGCGACGCAAATCGCACACGGTCAGTGGCAAGTGACCGTTCCAACTCATGGACGGGATGAGTTGTCCTTACTGGCAAAGACGATGAATTACCTCGCACAACAACTCAACAACCAGGAAAAGCTGCGTAAACATTTGACGCAAGACATCGCGCACGAATTGAGAACCCCGCTGACGACGTTAAAATCCCATATTGAAGCGTTTTTGGACGGCGTATGGGAACCCAGTCGCGAGCGATTACACAGCTGTTTGGAGGAAGTCGAGCGTTTTGAATCTTTGGTATCTGGGGTGGAAACCCTGTACAAAGCGGATATGTTGGAGGCGAAGCCTGCGACAAAAGTAGAAGTCAATGACATGACGGCGAGTCTTGTTCATTTTTTCGAACCTCGTTGCGTGGCGGCGGAGTTGACACTCCAGGTGAAGACAGCAGGACATCCGCTTTGGATCGATGCGAATCCCGATGATGTCTATCAAATATTATGGAACCTACTCGACAATGCCGTCAAATATACCCCGACAGGAGGCCTGATTGAGGTAACGACAGGAGAGAACTTACAGGGTTCATTTGTCCGGATTCGGGATACGGGAATCGGAATCCCGAAAGCGGAACTGGACAACATTTTTGAGCGCTTTTATCGAGTGGATAAATCGAGGAACCGAAGAACAGGAGGATCGGGGTTGGGCTTAGCCATCGTGAAGCGATTAGCCAGTTTGTCGGGAGCCACGGTCGAGGTAGAAAGTCAAATCAATCAAGGGAGTACCTTTACCGTTTATTGGCCTCGAAAGAATTCACCGGCGGTTCCATGAATCTCTTTGTATTGGACCCGTGCCTGACCTTGGCAAGCAAACGGAAAATTTCGTACTTGCAAACTTAAACGAGATTTTTTAATGCGTGCCAGATTTCTTCTCCGATATCCAAAGACAACATTCGAACTTGGACTTTTGTCGGTGCCCCGTTGGCGTTCGCTACGTCGATGGTCTCCAGTGGTGGCGTATCCGGAAAACCTTTCGTATTGGGAATGGCATCTCCCTCGGCAATGTCGATGAAGCACAGGGGCGGATAGATGACACACCACCAGTTCTCGCCCTTCCCAGCGCCCAGAACAATTCGTAAGGCTTCGTAATCACCCGCTGGATAGACCTGATTTCCATAGACTTTGGTGGGGAACGCCACTTTGGCGAACTCCGTTTGTACGGGATACTTGACGCCATGTTCGCGTGCAACATCTATGGCCACTTGCTGGAGAACCGGCGTTTCTTGGGTGAGAATTGCCTTGGCTTGCGCCGGAGTCTTGGCACCCGCAAGTAACTGTCCGACTTTTGAAACGATCGCATTGCGCACCTGTAGCTTTAATGTTTGATCGCTTGCGCTATTGCTATTTGCAATGACGCGCAGTCGTAACGCTTCCTTAGGGATCGGAGCCTCTTGGGGTGTTGCAAGATTGTGAAACAACGACTCATCCTTGAGTGGAGAGTAAAAGAACGCCTTCTTGATGCCCACAATGGACAATACCGCTATGAGCAGTAGGATTAGCCGATCGAACCTCACTTTAGATCGCTCCTTCTAGTAGGTCTACTAGAAGTCTTGCCCCTCCATCTGAAAGATAAACTTTGTCATCACCGCAAAAATCCACGTCACACAAGGTTTACAAATTCTACTTGTTGGCCATGCTAGAGTACATAGGTTGCGTGGACGAACGAGAGAATTCGACGGGATGATGGAAGCGGGGAAATGAATTGAGCGGCTTTGCCATAGGTTATCGAGAACAAACATCTCCGATTGACTTGTTTAGGAAAGTACGCATGTACACGAGGATCCAAGCCCGTAAAAGTTTGTTGAGACAACAAGCCACGATTCTCCACATGAGCTTGTCCGCCATGCAGGCAAAAAGCACTGGGTTCCAGATTCATTATTATGCTGAGATCAACGAGGGTACGGACCGTTCACTCTCTTTCTTTCGGCCGGTATGGGTCGTGCAGAGATTGGCTTTTGAATTGAAAAGCACAGAGAACGCTATTGTCGAATCGAGGGATACAGGAGGCGGATTTGGGAGGATTGTTGGAAGGCGTGCGGATGGTCTACGAATTTCTGTTTTACTGCGTAGAAATCCACAAGGTATGGGAAATTCAACGATCCTCCTTATTCGAGTCCGATACGATGCTGACAGACCCATAGATTTGGCTCAGGTCATGACCGAGGTGGACAGTGTGGCGGCAGGAATCGGTTCTGTGGGACGACTCAGTGTACATACGAAGGGAATAATTCCCATGATGTTGACGGATGCCGAAACAAAGGATCTCGTAGCCCAAGTATTAGGGTCTGTGAAGGCTAGACCTGTTGAAGGGGTCCTAACGGACGGGTTCGCAAGTATTTCTGCCTATTGTCCGAAACTTGAGACCTACCTGTTGACCGGAGACTCGAAAATGAATTTACAGATTGCGGTACGTCCTGATACGAATCAACCCCTCACGCTTGTGCATGTAGGTACGCCCATCATCATGGATGGTTACTAAATGGTTACTAAGTGAATTCATGTTTGCTGGAATTCAGGGGAGATTGGTCCCAGGATGGTGGTCCATGAACCATGTACCCAGGATGTCAAGAAACGGCCACCATCGGTGCCGTTTCTTGACGATCTGAGGGGGGATATTTTTTGCGGTTAGGAATTCATTTTCCGGATTGATACAGCCCTTGAAGTTGCCCCATCATTTGGTTCATCTTGGCTACATTTTCTGCGCCAATTTGTTGTTTGAGTTGTTGGTCAGAGTTCATGAGAGATTCCATTTTGCCAAAATCGTGTTGTTGCATATCCCGCTGCATGGCAGAAGAGTTGTGTAGCTCCTGCATCGCGGAAGAACTCATAAATTGTTGGCGCTGCTGAGGAGTAAACGTTTGGGACATGAAGGATTGCATCTTAGCTAACCATGATTCGTTTGAATTGGGAGTCGTGGCTGCGAAGGCGGGGAGAGTCATCGCCCCGACTGCGATGACAGCCGTTCCTATGCCTGCGGCGATACCGAGTTTACCGAGTTTCGCTTTCATCATAAACAGCCTCCTGGTATGAGATCACTTTCTGGTCTTATGGCATGGTATATTTCAGGACATCCCTCCGTTTCTTGGTGACGTCCTTACTTTAGATCCGAAGTATGGAGAAAGTTTGTGGATTGTTTGAGGAAAGTAAGAGGGTGTGGGAAAAGTCACGTGATATCATGCTTTGAAATCCCCCGTTGTTCCGACTCGCAACGGAGGATTCATACATTTATTTCTTCGTCATGTCACACAGGCAACTTAGGCTTTTATGGTGTTGTTTTTCTGGATTTCAGGGCGTTGGTAATCAGAGATTCCATTTGCGACCGCGTCAATAAACCCACATGCACGTTCTGAACCGTTCCATTAGGTTCTAGGATGAACGTGGTGGGGTAGCCGATGATTTGATAGTCTTTTGAGAAACTCCCTTGGAGATCGAGCAAGGTTGGATAGGTTACCCCATACTGATGGACAAAGGCTTTAGCTGCCGTCGCACTGTCATGGTCACTGGTCATGTTCACGCCCACGAATTGAATTTTGCCAGCATATTTCTTGGACATCGTGACCAGGTCTGGAGTTTCCTGCTGGCAAGGAGGGCACCAAGAGGCCCACGCGTTGATCAGGATGGGCTGCTTACCTAACAGGTCGCGGAGGGATACCGAGGACTGTTCATTTAATGTTTTGAGGTCAAAGTTCGGAGCTGGATGACCCACGAGTGGACTCTCTGGTGTGGCGGGAAGCGGGTTGGCTTGTCCAATTGAGGCTCCGTTTGCTGAATTTGACGCGGTTGTTGGGCCTCCTGTGGAGTTGTGGGGGACTACTGTCCCACATCCTGTCACCAGAAGGGACAAGCTAAGTATCCATGACACCATGGTTTTCATACATTCTCACTCCTCATTATCACGGTCCAATCGATCGGATGTCTGAGCTGTAGGGTTATTGGGTCTCCGAAAATCCTTCAGGGCCTCCAGCCCGATGGCAGTGAGCACGATGAGCACAGCCGTCCATTGTCCTAGGTCCAGCGGCCCGATTCGGTTTACGTGGGGCACCATCAATGACGTCAGGAGCCAGAACCCAGCCAGTGCACCCCACAAACGGTGACTGAGATGAAAGGTCCACTTGGTGTGTAGTATGACGAGAATCAGGAAAGACAAGGCTAAGCGCAGGAGATCTTCCACCCAAAATGGCGGCAGGTCCAGGAAGAATTGGTACAGGTAAAACACGACACTGACCACCAAACTCATGCGAGCGATCCACATCGACCTCTGGAAGCGATCCAAGTGGTTTGCTTTACCCAAGGAGAACAGGAGATACACGATCACGGCGAGGACACCCAAAGCGACTCCGCTGGCCGCAGAAGCGCCAAATAAGGTGTAAAAATTGGGCCTAACCAGGATGCTTGGATGGAGTATCAGTCCAGAGAAGCGCGTGACCAGCACGAACACAATCAGGCTGCCCCATAATTGGTCCGAAAGAAAACGCCGTAAGGATGGCTCTTTCAGAAATTGCAGATAAACGCGCGTCACGATTGCTCCGACGAAACCTGCGATGAATACCGGCGGCAGTCTCTGGAGAAGGGTTTGGGCAATCAAAACGACGTTCATTACTGTTCAATCCTTTGCAGGTCGGAATCCAGGTACTGAGGCGGAATCGCACCCGTATAGCGGTCCACGATGACCCCGGAACGGTTGACAAAGATGGAAGTAGGTATGGCCACCACTTTGTACTCAGAGGCTACCCCACCCGTCTTATCTAAAGCGGTCGTATACGTGATCCCATATTTGCTGAGAAAGTTCTGGACATTGGGTAAAGAATCTTGCATCGTTAAATTGACCCCTACAAATTCGACCTGTTGTCCATACTTTTTATAGGCTTTTTCCAAATCCGGAGCTTCGGCCTGACAAGGGGGGCACCACGAAGCCCAAAAGTTGATGAGCATCGGTCTGTGAGTGTCCGGGGTCACGTTTACAGAGCTATTTCCCGGGTAGGTCGCCAATGTGAAGGAAGGGACGCGATAACCTACTTCTGGTGAGACGGCTACACTCGCTTGAGAGGGATTTTTCAAGGTGACAAAGAAAACCGCCCCAAACAGGAGCAAAACTCCCAGTCCGAGAAACGACCATTTCTGAATTTTCTTCACAACAATTCCTCCTCGTACCTTAAAATCCGGTGAATCCACCGTATAATTGGATTAACCAGATGGTGATTTTCGACATCATGTTGGTGGCAAGCAGGAACCCCATAAAAATCATGAGGTATCCACCGATTTTGGATAAGATGGCTCCATAGCGCGCCAGTTTTCGCACGGAACTCATCGTAAAGGCAAGAATAAAAAACGGAATGGCGAAGCCGACAATGTAGGCAAGAATCAAGGCTACGCCAAAGGTCGACTGCGTGGCTGTCAAAACCAGGACTGAAGCCAGGATGGGACCAATACAAGGGGTCCACCCGGCCGCAAAACTGATGCCAATGAGCACAGAGGTGATGTATCCTGCTTTTTTACCCCGGTACTCCCATTTGCGCTCCATCATCAGCCATTTGAGTTTGACGAGTCCTGTAAGGGTCAAACCCATGACGATCACGATGATGCCACCCACGACGCGAATGACATCGCGATAGTCGATAAAGACTTGTCCCAGTAACGTGGCGGACATACCCAAGGCAAAGAAAATGATGGCAAATCCGAGTACGAAGAAAAAAGTATGTGCCAGTGCCTTCATGCGGTGACCCAGGGTCTGGCTCTCACCATCCGCAAACGTGACCCCGGAGATATAGGAGATGTAGGACGGGTAAAGTGGGAGCACGCACGGTGAAATAAAGGATAGAAAGCCTGCTGCAAACGCGAGCCACAAAGTGGGATGGGATCCCATGTCATCACTCCAATCTGTATCTGTTACTTCTTCATTCCACTTAACTGTGCGAGTCGAACCATTTGCGGTTCTGTGAGTGGGCCAATCAAATGGTATGCGATCGTGCCTTTCGGACGAATCAGGAATGTCTCCGGTTGCCCAGTGACCCCGTATGGCTGTGACCAAACATCTTGGGTATTGAGTAGTACGGTGATGCTTGTTGAGAGATGGTACTGCTTGACGTAGTTCGAGACCAAAAGCGATCCGTCTCCGCGATCGATGAGAACCACGTGGACCTTGTTTCCATATTGCTTGGCAAATGAAATCAGGTCGGGTGTTTCCTGAATGCAAGGAGGACACCAGGGTGTAAAGAAATTGAGAAAAACGGTTTCTCCTCGTAAGGAATTCAGAGCAAACGGCTGACCGGAGACGGTGGTCGTCTGTATATTCGGTGCGACATCGCCAACCTTGGCCACTTTGGAGTGGATCATATAACGTACTGTGATCCAAGACATTAAGACCAAAAGCAGCCCGCCCATCACCGAAGCCAGGAGGATTTGCCGTTTCTGCGTTTTCATCACATCACATCCAAATTCACGATCGTGTCACAATTGTGGAAGGGCCGTACACTCCCATCATACTCAAGATTGTGTGGAAATTATGGAGACGGACGAAATGGAGCAGGACCTTTTGGAGGTTAAACGACAAAGGACCGGAAAAGAAGTCCCGATCCCTTACGTACGTATTTGGTGGATACACTTCGAGGAGGTATTACACCACTTCATTCACTGCGTCCACTAAGGCTTTTTCCACCTCGGCCGCAATCGGTTGGAGAGATGGACGATTTATCAGATCCATTAAGACGGTTGGCTTCGGCAGACCGATTTTCGTGACACCACCATCTTCATAAATCGCGATCTTACAAGGAAGGAAGTACCCGACCTCGTCGGCTTCGCTCAGCACTTCCTTGGCTTGCACCGGATTACAGACTTCCAAAATTCGATAGGGTTTCGTATACTCGACACCCTTTGATTGAAGGGTCGCAGGGATATCCAAGGACCAGAGAATCCCGAATTTTCGATTCTTGAGACTCTGTTCTAAATCATGGACCACTTGGTCTATCGACTTGTTGGTTTGTGCAGTGTAATGAAACATCTCCTTCACTCCTTCATTTTTCATGGAAATCTCAACATGAAACGAGACTTATTGACCATGCGTTTCGCCTACCAGTTTCGGCGGATGCTACGCGTGTTTCTTGCCCAGGAAAACAGCTTGCTGAATTCCTTTGATCGTAGCACGAGGAAGCATCTGGTGCAAAAAATACAATGTCCCCCAAACAATCACCCCCCACAAGACGATCTCTACGTACGTTTGAGCACTCATACTCTGGTCTACTCCTTTCCTGAGAGTCTGCTACGTCTGTCCTTTCTTCCATATAAAGCAAAATGGGTCGTGTTCACGGACCCACCCTTGCTGTGTGCCCTTGCGATTCACCAACAATTGTCAAACATCCTGTCGTGGCACGAGAGAAATGGTCACCTCCCTCTGTGACGTGTTCCTTAATCCTGGTGGGCAGTGGGATGTTTTCATCGAACCATAGAACTAATTCATCATGGACGCTTCCATACCGCTCCTGCTATTTTGCGCGTTCCCTCCAAAACTCCGGCTCATCATGTCATATGAACCACTTTGGGAAGGGTGATCGAATGCCATAGAACCTCCATTCAGCATCAATCCTGAACTCATGCTTACAGAACGGTGGTTGCTCCATGGTGCAGCCGAGGGGGTCCGTCGACCTGGCACTGGAAGTTGTGTTTGCTTTCGCATCGTTATAGGGAAAAGCTTGCGATATACTTTTCGCAAATGCTTGCGATACGGTGAATCCGCCGACACCCGGGCCAATCAACAGGGTGGGAATGAGGATACTACGCCATTTCATACAAATCCCTCCGTTGTTTTTATGCGTCTTTACTTTAGCTCTGGAATGTGGAGAAAGTTTGTGGATTGTTGGGAAAAATATTTGGAATTTCAAAATCAGCTTTTTACGGGGGGAATCCACCACATGGTGCGGAATTCAAAGCACAATCTGGATGCAAAGTGCGAAATAGTCAATAAAAGTAAATGACCGAGACGGACAGCTCTTGGTCATTTCAGTGGACTTTCCGGGTGGATGGGTTGTACCATTCTTCCATAATTACGGAAATGTTCTACTTGTTCGAATGCAGGAGATGAGGCGAGGAAATGTTTGAGGAACTGGATTCGTGAGTTTACCGTCGAGGTTCTGAGGACAACTGGTCATATTGTGCTTCGTGTAAATCGATGAGGCATTCCCTCAACTCCTGAAATTCTTCCTCTCTGGAAGCGAATCTCTTCGTGGAGGAACGATGCATGAAGTAAGAATTCGACTGACCGTGCATCCCTCTCATCATAAAAATCATCATCTGGGGGCAAATCAGAGCGATAACAATCGTACTCAACGTTTGACTCACGTTCCTAAAAGCTCTCCTTTCCCGGAGCATGGAGTAGGTCGTCCTCGAATTCATCGAAGAAGATCATAACGACTTTGTTGGAGCTTACGAGATAAATGAGAAGAAATGATGCAGAAAGTTAAAGAAAGGATTCGAACAAAAGGTACAGCCGGATGAGCTAGTAACCCAGGTCGCGTACTAGCGCATCTGTACTAGTCAATACCTTCCGGAAAATATAGTTCCTTCGGTCCATAGTTTATATACCCTACCCGGGGTATAGTATACATCGTAAAGGAGGATAGGAAGGACCCGCGAAGATGGTTTAGGGATGCATCCGATTTCATTCTGAACTGCATATTCGAATTTCCAGTTGTAAGGAGCCACGTTAAAAAAGGTTGTGGTATTTAAACGATGGATGGGGCGGACAGTTCGTGTTATGCCGGAGAAACAACGGTGAGCCGAACCCGAAATGACACCGCTCTACTATGGTTGAGTGAGGTGACGGATTGTGTCGACAGAAGACGATTATTTTGCACACCACGCAAGTGAACCGTTCCGATTTGGGGAACGTCGACGGAAACGTGGCTTTTGGCGGGCTTTCTTGGAAAGCTTCGCCTACCTCCCCCCATTTAACCGGATGTTTGGTAAAACCGCACCTTCCTATGCAGAATCGTATTGGTATTGTATGGGGGGACTCACCTTCTTTTCTTTTCTTCTTTTGATTCTTACAGGTTTGGTTTTGACCTTTTTCGGACCGACTTGGTGGATCGGGACGAAGGCTGGGCTTGTTACGAAGTCTATGCATTACTGGTCCGCGCAAGCGTTTTTCTTTTTTCTTTTCCTCCACATTATCCGCGTTTGGCTGACAGGCGCGTATCGCGGAAAACGTTGGGTGAACTACGCGATTGGATTTGTCACCTTCTTTCTATCTCTTGGTGAAAATTTATTTGGATTACTGGCACGGGGGGATTGGGAATCGCAGTTTGTTTCGATGCATTCGGACGACATGTTGTTTACGGTCCCTTTTCTACGGCTCATTTCGCCAGAAAATTTCACATCCGCCCTCATCATTCATGTCGCGCTGATCCCGTTTGTTCTCGTGGTGCTGATTGGCGTACATGTAACCTTAGTGAAATTACAAGGCATTGCACGGCCATTGTAGGGAGGTGAAGGACATGGCAAAGGAACAAAGTACAACTTCTACAAGAAGATTTAGTATTGTCACACATTGCTTTTGGCGGTATCCCATTGTAGGCCTGTTAGTTGTTGCTGTGATCGTGATTCTTGGCTTTGCGGTTGGGTCTCCGGATTGGCCACAGGCAACTATCCAAAAAGTATCAACCATGCAGCCAGGAGGGACCATTTGGGGCGTGGCACAAGAGTTGGACGGAACCTCGGCCTCTTATACCAATACGCATGAATATGGGATGAGTAACCCGGCCAAACGGCTCGTGATCGCCCCATTGAAAAGTGCCTCGTGGGCATTGTCTCCAAGCGAACAAAGCGCGTTACAACAATTTCTGGCCGCCAATACAAGTCAACAACAGCAGTGGGCGATGAACTACGACAAAGCGATTCAAAAGACCGTAGGGATGAACGGGATGGGTGGAGGAGGCATGGGTACCACGCCCGTACCTTCCTTGACGAAAATTGACTCGCTGACGGGGAATTTTGGCCCAGTCCCGGTGATGGCTCAGTCCATATTGAAGCTCGCTCAAAATGGATATTTGGAGACGTATTTTCAAGGAATTAGTCCAAGTAACGTTTATCAGTATACGAATATCTGGTTATATGATCGGCCATATTTACTCAATACAGCTATAAAAAACGGGTTGACGGACGATCAGTGGGGGATGATTAAGGAGCGCGGCTTCTTTGTCGGACCTTGGTACCTCATCGTTCCTGCGATTGCGCACGTGGAGTTGCCGGGTGGCTCAAATGGACTTGGATTTATTTTCTGGAACGGGTTAATTGCTTTGTTCTTCGTGGTACTGTTTCCGCTCGTTCCAGGCTTGCGTTCCATACCCAAATACCTCCGACTTTATAAATTGGTCTACGCGGTGGATCCAATGGAGGTTGAAAATTATAAAGTCTCTTCATCCGGGGTGAGCCAAGATGCTGCCAAGATTTAAAAACCACCCCATCCTCGCGGCGCTGTCATTTCTTGCTCTCTCTTTAGTAGGCGTCTGGCGATGGGATCTTTTTTTAACAACATGGTCTCGACATGGACGTGGCTATATACTGTTGTCTTCGTGGTTGTAGTAGTACTTCTCAGTGTTATCATGCGGTGGGCGGAAAGGGACATTCAGGAGTACCGTGAGGAGATGAAACAAAAGTGAATTGGATACGGAGACACAGGGACGGGTGGTCTCTACTTGTGGCCATGGTCTTGTTCTTAGGCGTCCTTTGGTGGATCATGGCCGCTACCGCAGTGGTGAAGGGATAGTACTTGATTGATTTTCGCTTTCGATATTCTTCCATAGAGGCTCTGTCAAAACGTGGAACGGGGCCTCTATGGAAGAACGCAGGGAGGTGAAGAAGTCATGAATCCGTTTGTAGTAGGCCAGTCGGTGGTCGTTGGACCACAGGCGTATAAACCGGGCAAATTACTGGGTTCACGTGGGATTGTACAACGCATAGTGGGTGATTTCTGTGTGATCAACATTCCGGAATACGGTGTGGTTGCATTTCTTACACGGGAACTCCTTCTTGTGGATGATGAATGTTCCTCTTCTTCATTTGGATAGGAAATAATTCGAATTATGGACGTATATCCACTTACACAATTGCTCCATGAGCCATCTGAATCACCCGGATCTTCTGAACTCATAAAAGGATGCCCGCCGTTTTCTTTCATAGTTCTTTAGACTGATTAAACGTAAGCGTCAAATGTAGAACACCTCGCCGGGTAGGTTTTGAGGAGAGATAATAGCCTCAAATAAGTTCCGAGAGGTG